>CAYSRJ010000040.1:0-2338 GCA_964433545.1 uncultured Spirochaetota bacterium
AAAGATTAAAGGGATATAATACTTATGATTTTAGGTTCATCCGACCTGCGGCCGGCTGAATGAGGCTCATCGGACTTCACTGGACGAATGTCGGTGCCCCCCATTTTTTATACCAGAATTTCATACAAAAATGGTTGTACATAATGTTATAATTGCTGGTCATTACATTCTATAGTAAAAACTGTTAGGCAAGTATTGGTTTGAATCTATTAAGTTTGTAAGTTCACTTACCTATTTATTTTATTGGTCATTCCGCAGAGCAAACCAGGCGTTGACACTAGAATTAAGTATTGTATCCCCAAAAAACACCAAAAAAAATACTTGACCGGAACACTGTAAACAACTATTATATAGTTATACCCCTCAGGGGTATAGTATTTAATACAGTACAAGGATAAATATTTGAATATTTTTTCAGGCACAAACAAAGTGACAATAAAAAAAACAATCCTTTTAACACTGGGTGTGCTCCTGTTCTCACTGCTTTTCTCAGGTGCTCTGCTGTTTGCAGACTCGAATGGGACTGATGAACATGGAAAGCCGCTTAATGTTATTTTACAGGAAATCAGGAAAAAACAGGGGCTTGGGCCTGATGAGGCCATTGATCCGCGCACTTTCAGTGAAAAAGACCTCGAGGAGCTTGGTGAAGCGATCATGAGTGTCATGCACCCGGACCCGAAGCAGCATGAGTTCATGGACAACATGATGGGCGGGGAAGGGTCGGAAAGCCTCGCTGCGATGCACAAAAGTATGGGCTATAACTACCTTGCCGGGGAAGAAGGCTATAGTGGTGGGATGATGGGTGGTATGATGGAATCCGGCATAAAAGGATGCAACAGGCGAGACAGCGGCATGACGGGATGGGGTAGGCGCGGCACCATGATGGGACCTGGAATGATGAGTAGATATTGGGGGAGAGGCTTTATGGCTTTTCCCTTTAGCGGAATCATCATCTGGGTTATTGTCCTCGCGCTGATCGGCACTGTCGTATACATGATTATCAGAATTCAGAAAAAAACAGGCACAGGAAATAGGCCTGTTAATGAAACACCTCTTCAAATCGCTCAGAAACGATATGCCAGAGGTGAAATATCAAGGGATGAGTACAAAAATATCAAACAAAACCTTTAGGCTTTGCGGGGAATAACAATGGACACGAGTGTGTGTGCTTTTCTTACAAAACAGTATGTGAAACTGCTTCGGACCTTAGTATTTCTTAAGCTGCGCAATAAGGAAACTGCACCTGTTTTATATCTGCTCAATGAAAACGTTCAAGAGCGCAAGATATTGGACCACCAGTCCCTGCAGGATATTGGAGAAATTCAAAATAATATTCAATTAAAAGTGGCGTATGTCCCTTTCGGGATGCATCCCTTGCAGGATCGAGTATTAACAGACAGCTTATTTGAAATTACTTAAAAGCGGATTACGTCCTTTCAGGACCGAATATCATGAAGTAACTTCGTGAGAAGTTACTTAAAAAGGACAGTGCAGCGCATTGCAGAAATGAGAGAAATCTTAAATGAACGAACAATTTAAACTTCGTATGCATAATAAGGTATTTTGTCGGGAGGTTGAATAATGGGTATGATGAGTGGAGGAATAATGGGGGGATTCGGTATGATTTTCTGGGTTTTGATTATTATTGGTGTGGTGTTTTTAGCTATTTATGGGTTTCGCAGAACTTCTGCAGAAGATCGTGGTGGTGGTCAGCCGAGGCACGGGGGTTCCGCCCTCGATATTCTAAAAAGCCGGTATGCCAGTGGAGAGATAAGCAGAGAAGAGTATGAGCAAATGAAGCGTGATATACTGTGATTCTGCAGGAGAAGACTTTTGCAATTGGTTTTTACCTGATGCAGTCATTAAGGAGGTATTTTACATGGAAGAAACGACATTGAAAATTGACGGAATGACATGCGATAACTGCGTACAGCATGTGCACAGATCGCTGATGGATGTAACAGGTGTCCTTGATGCGAGCGTTTCGCTCGAGGATAAACAGGCACGAGTGCAGTACGATGACAACAAAGTCACGCTGTCGGCTCTCTACATGGCTGTTGAGAAGGCCGGGTACAGTGTCATTGAAACTGGTGAAGGCGATGGCGTCGGCAAAGAACCCACTGAAATAGTTTATAATTCCAGGGAGCAAAAATCGGCTGAAAATAAATCGCATGAACACGAATCATCTTTAAAAACGCACAGATCGGCTGAGCACGAATCACCGGAATACTACGATGAGGGCTCAAACCCTGCAACACACCCTGAAGAAGAGGACAGGAAGGCAGCCGTTTCCACTATCGAAAAGGTCTCCCTTGAAAAGGTCTCCCTTGAAAAGGTC
>CAYSRJ010000040.1:2438-31396 GCA_964433545.1 uncultured Spirochaetota bacterium
GAAAAGGTCTCCCTTGAAAAGGTCTCCCTTGAAAAGGTCCCTCTTGGAAAGATCTCCCTTGAAAAAGTCACCCTGCCTATTACCGGGATGAACTGCGCATCATGCGCCATCAACATAGAGAAAGCCTTAAAAAAGAAGGAAGGGGTTTTAAAGGTCATGGTCAACTTTGCCTCTGAAAAGGCATACGTTGAGTATGCTCCGTCTACAACTTCTGTTGAAGACCTTGAAAAGACAGTGCGGGATACGGGGTATGATGTTCGTACTGAAAAACAGAAGGCAACCCTTAAGATTGGAGGCATGAACTGTGCCTCCTGCGCTGCGACCATTGAAAAACAGCTGAACAGGACTCCCGGCGTGGTATTTGCGAATGTTAATCTTGCGACTGAACAGGCGGCGGTTGAATACAATCCTTCACTAACCGATCTTGAAAAATTGAAATCCGCTGTGGAATCGGTGGGGTATGAGGTTATCACAAAAAAGGCTGCAGCAGTAGAAGAAAACGAAGATTTGCAAAAGATCGCCTCCGCCCGACGCCGTATGTGGAGCTCGTGGGGATTCACCGCGCCGATTATGATCTGGATGGCCCTCGAGATGTTTTTCGGCATTGTCTGGCCGAGCAGGCTGGTGTTTGATATCGGGATGATCGTTCTTGCATCTCCCGCGCTTTTCATTATCGGATGGCCGACATTACGCTCCGCATTCAAGGCCATAGGACACGGAAAAGCGAATATGGATGTGCTCATCGCCATGGGGACCTCTGTTTCATTTCTTACCGGATTTGCCGCATTTTTCACCCCTGTTGCAAACTACGCGGGTATTGCCGCCATGATCATGTCCTTTCATCTGACAGGCAGGTTTATTGAAACCGCAGCAAAGGGAAGAGCATCTCAGGCGATCAAAAAACTTCTCGAGCTCGGTGCGAAGACCGCCCGTATTGTTGTCGACGAAACTGAAAAAGAGGTCGCTGTTGAGGAGGTACGGGTTGGGGATGTGATGGTGGTACGACCCGGTGAGAAGATCCCAACAGACGGAGTCATCGTCGAGGGTGAAAGCAGCATTGACGAATCAATGGCAACCGGTGAATCCATGCCGGTGAGCCGTGCTCCCTCTGAGGAGGTCATCGGAGCAACAGTGAACCAGGAAGGCCTTTTGAAAGTAAGGGCGACGAAGGTTGGAAAGGACACCTTCCTGTCACAGGTAATCAAGATGGTCGAGGAGTGTCAGGGGTCCAAGGTTCCCATACAGGAGTTTGCCGACAGAATCACCTCGTTCTTTGTGCCTATAGTTTTGGGTGTCGCAGCTCTTACTTTTCTTTCATGGCTTTTGTTTCCAAGCATCTTTCACCCCATTACAATCTGGGCCTCCGGGTTCATCCCATGGGTCAATCCTGAAAACGGTGTTATCACTGCAGCTATTTTTGCCAGCGTCGCGGTACTGGTAATAGCCTGTCCATGTGCCCTCGGTTTGGCTACACCGACAGCGCTCATGGTCGGGAGCGGAATCGGGGCTGAGAACGGTATACTCATCCGCCAGGGGGAGGCAATACAGACCCTCAAGGATGTGCGAATCATTGTATTTGATAAAACTGGCACCCTCACCAAGGGGAAACCTGAGATTACGGATGTTGTTCCTCTGAATAAGTTTAAAAATGAGAAGCTTATCTATTTCGGTGCGACTGCTGAATCTGGCTCTGAGCACCCTCTCGGACAGGCTGTAGTGCGCTTTGCCAGTGATAAAGGCATATCGCTGGGGAAAGTTAAGAATTTCAAGGCTGTTCGGGGAAAAGGAGTCGAGGCGGTAATCGACGGGAAAAAGGTTTTTGTCGGAAGCAAAAAATTTATGAATGAAACAGGAATCGGTACAGAAGCCTCAAAACTCGATCTTGAAAGACTTGAACAGGAGGCGAAAACCGTGATGTTTGTCGCAGTTGAGGGGAAGCTTTCGGGGGTGCTTGCTGTTGCCGATACCCTGAAGGAAGATTCAAAAAAAGCCATAGCCGAGCTCGGTTTTATGGGAATAGAAACGGCAATGATTACCGGTGATAACCAGCTCACTGCGGAGGCGATTGCGAAGAGGGTCGGTATATCGCGTGTCCTTGCCGAAGTCCTTCCTGATGGAAAGGTAGACGAGATCAGGCGGCTCCAGGAAGAGGGCGGGCTCGTTGCCATGGTTGGTGACGGTATCAATGATGCTCCTGCGCTCAAACAGGCGAATGTGGGTATTGCAATCGGAACAGGAACCGATATTGCCATCGAAGCTTCTGATGTGACGCTCGTACGAGGCGATCTCTCGAGTGTCGTTTCGGCGGTTAAACTTTCGAGGGCGACTTTCAGAAAAATACGGCAGAACCTTTTCTGGGCGTATTTTTACAATACAATCGCAATTCCTGCCGCTATATTCGGGTTTTTGCATCCCCTCATTGCAGAAGCGGCAATGGCCATGAGCTCCGTGAATGTGGTAACGAACGCCAACCTGTTGAGATTCGCAAAGATAAAGCCTGACTACAATTGAGATCGATCTCGGTATGCATTGAATATCAGAACGGGGTATTGTATATTAAAAATGTCAGCGGGCGAATACAGACGGAGCCATAAGGAGATGGCATAATGGCAGTAAACCACGAAAATAATATAATTGAAAAAGATGTGCAAACTGAAAAAAAGGGGCCTCATCCGACCAACCAGGCGGCCCTCAGAAGACTTAAAATCATCGAAGGCCAGGTTAAGGGCATTCAGCGAATGGTAGAAGATGAAAAGTATTGTATCGACATCGTTAACCAGATATCGGCGGTTAGATCTGCTCTGAACAATGTCGGCAAGCTCATCCTGCGTCGCCACATAGACAACTGTGTTGCCAATGCGATCAGAAATAACGGGGAGAACAGCCGGGAAATTATCGATGAATTGATGCAGATATTCTCAAAAGAGGAGCTGTAACAGTCTTTCGTAATATATGGTATCCTTTTCTTGAAGTATCTCCATCAAACACATCCTCTATCCATTTCATTTTTGTATGGATCATGCATAATCGAAAAAACCGTGGCAAACTAAATTAGGGATTGACAATAATACCTATATGAGGTTCTTCAACATACCTACTTTCAGGGATCTTCACAGTACATCCGCCCATTCATCATAACGCCCGATGGAAAGCCCTTTACTACTTTTGAAGGGATTCAGATCATACCTGACTATTCTTTCGAGAATGCCCCTCCTATAGGCATCCTCGTTATTCCAAGGATGAAAACGAGTAAAACCGACGTACTGGAAAATGAAACGGTTATTCATTGGGTAGTTGAAACACAGGAAAACGCATTGTACGTTATGGCCTTTTGCTGTGGGGGGCTGGCAGCGACAGGATCCCTGGATGGCAGGTACGCGACGACTTTCCCGTACGATAATAATGAGCTTGCAGCCATGTTTCCTTCTATCAAGGTGCGCCGCGGAGTCAATTTTGTTGTTGACGGGAAATACATTACCTCTGTCGGCGGTCATCCAAGCCATGAATCTGCCCTCTATCTGGTTGAACGCGTGTATTCAAAGAAGTTGTCTCGAAAAATAGCGAAAGGGATGGTTATGGAGTGGAATTTGTCAAAAGTGAAATATTTTGAAAAAAGATAGTCTCTTCTCAAATTAAATTGCCTTGAATACCCGTTTAAGCTTTTGCTCGATTGTGACCGCAATTTCTTCAAGATTCTTATTCTCCACCATCTGCATTGCAACCGTCGGCTTTATCACCGCGACAGCAGTTTTCCCTTCTTTCTCATATACAACGACATTGCACGGGAGCATAAGACCGATGTTTTTCTCGCTCTGGATTGCTTTATGCGCAGAAGGAGGGTTGCATGCGCCGAGTATTACATACTTCTGAAAATCGATACCAAGTTTCTCCTTGAACTTTTCCTGCAAATCGATGGTCGTGAGTATCCCGAATCCCTCTTTCTGGAGCTCATCTTTTGTTGTTTCCAGCACCGTTTCAAACGGTCTGTCAATAATTTTCGTAAATCCATAGGTAATCATTTTCTCACCTCTTTAATTACGTTTTATCTATTGGAAATTGGACATTTTTCGATTGATAAGTTCACTTACCCATAGATTTTACCTATTTCTCAACCTTGAGAAAGCGTGCGTTAATTGCGACGATGACCGTGCTGAGTGACATGAATACCGCACCCAGCGCAGGCCCCAGTATAATTCCCGCCCCGGCAAGTACACCCGCAGCAAGCGGTATGGCAAATGAATTATAGCCGGTCGCCCAGATAAGATTCTGAATCATCTTCCTGTAGGTCGCACGCGACAACTTGAGTATCGCTGCAACGTCAAGCGGGTTGCTCCGTACAAGGATTATGTCAGCCGTTTCAACCGCCACATCAGTCCCCGCCCCGATCGCTATCCCGACATCAGCCTGGGCAAGAGCCGGCGCATCGTTCACCCCGTCTCCAGTCATCGCAACCGTAATCCCTCTCGACTGCACCTCTTTTACCTTCTCCGATTTCTCCTGCGGCAAAACTTCCGCAAAGTATTCATCAAGCCCTATCTCCTCCGATACCCATTGCGCAACCTTCCGGTTGTCCCCCGTAAGCATCATGCTCCGTATGCCCATCTCCCTGAGCCGCGATACCGCCTCCTTCGACTCCGGTCGTATGATATCAGCAAGCGCTATACCCGCATGCGGTTTCCCTTCAACAAGCACATATATCACCGTCTTTCCCTGAGCAGACAGCTTCTCGATCCTTTCATCCTTCATCTCAATCCCATTCTCACGAAGATACCCCGGGCTCACAACCTTTATATCGTTGCCCTTCACCCTGCCCTCGGCTCCCTTCCCAGGAATCGCCCTGAAGCCTTCAACAGGATAACCCCCGTCGGCAGACGCAACGATGCCCCTCGCTATCGGGTGCTCTGAGTGCGATTCAACAGAAGCCGCATATTTCAAAAGCTCTTCCTTCTCTATGTCGCTTTCAAACAGAAGAACATCCGTAACACCGAACCGCCCCTCCGTCAACGTGCCTGTCTTGTCGAAAATAATCGCCTCAATGTTCCGTCCCCTCTCAAATGATGCCCTGTTTCGTATCAGTAACCCGTTCTTCGCAGACAGAGACGTTGATACCGCTACAACAAGCGGAATCGCAAGACCAAGCGCATGAGGGCATGTAATAACCATAACCGTAATCGTCCGTTCGAGGGCAAATACAAACTCCCTCCCCAGTATCACGTACCAGACAATAAACGTTATCGTTCCAACACTCAGGGAAATAATAGTGAGCCATAACGCCGCACGGTTGGCAAGATCCTGCGTCTTCGACTTGCTCTCCTGCGCTTCACGCACGAGTTCTATTACCTGCGATAAAAACGAGTCTTTCCCGACCTTCTGCACTTCAACCGTTATCGATCCCTCGCCGTTGATCGAACCGCCGATAACCTCTGCTCCCGGCTTCTTCCCAACCGGCGCCGATTCACCCGTAATCATCGCCTCATTTATCGAGGTCTCTCCTTCGATAACCTTCCCATCCGTCGGTACCTTTTCCCCGGGCCTCACAAGCACCCTGTCGCCCTTCTTCAACTCATTGAGCGGCACATCCTCCATGCTCCCGTCCGATCGCAGCCTGTGCGCTTCAGACGGCATGAGCTTCGCCAGCTCCTCCAACGCTTTTGACGCCCCCATCACCGACCGCATCTCTATCCAGTGACCAAGAAGCATGATGTCTATCAGCGTTACCAGCTCCCAGAAAAAAAGCTTCCCCGTCAGCCCGAATGAAACCGCACTGCTATAAAAATAGGCCGCAGATATCGCAACACTGATAAGGGTCATCATTCCCGGCTGCCCCTTTCCGACCTCCTGAAAAAGCCCCTTCAAAAAGGGATACGCCCCGTAAAAAAACACCAGCGTTGACAACGCAAACAGCACGTACGAATCACCGGGAAAGCTCAGCGCTTCCTGAACACCAAACACCCCCTGAATAAGCGGTGAAAGCGCCAGTACAGGCACTGTAACGATCAAGGATATCCAGAACCGCTTCCTGAAATCCCGCACCATGTGCTCGTGATGCATATAATGATTGTGCCCTCCGTGCTCCGAATGCTCCATTGTTTGCCCGTGCGGTTTTGTATCATGCTGATGGCTATGTTGACGGCTTCGTTTCTGACCGTCCGTTTTCCCACTCATAGTCTCCTCCCGTGCGAATTGCTCTTTTCCCGTACCCCGACTTTTCTACTCATTATCCTCTTCAATCATTCTACCGAATTGTTCCACTTCGACAAGTAATTTACCGGAGAACTCTATATGAAGGTACCAATATTCCCCTGTTCTTCAACCCCTAACTGTGCAGTTTAACAGCCTACCCGGACCGGCAGATTTCTTTTTTACTTTATTGTTTTTACCTTTGTGACCGGCTTTCTGTTGATCGAACAGCAGTCAAGCCTCTTGCCGCCAAATGTTTTCCTGTTCTCCTCTGCAAGCTTCTCCAGCCGCGTCGTCACATTTTTCTTAACCTTTTCAAAAAGCTTCTTCATTTCTATTTCCTCCCTGTAAACCGGTTTTAACCCAAGAAAGCAATCGAAATAATACGAATCCCATACATCCAGTTCTGCTTCATTCCCCTTCTGAATGCTACGCCATACTGATCGTGAAATCAAACCTCCACTTCCTTACATCATGCCTCCGCTTCCTTCCATCATACTACCGTCGTTTCTGTTTCCTCTTCTCACGCCTCTGTCTCGCCTGCTTCTTCCCATCATCCCTGAGTCCATCATGTAATCATCATAATCATATTCACCGGCGAGGTAGTTGTAACCCATTCGCCGGTGTATCCTTGCAAGCCTTCGTGACCCTTCACCACCCATCATGTTGTCCATGAACTCATGTTGTCTCGGGTCCGGGTGTGCAATACTCATCACTGCTTCGCCAAGCTCTTCCAGGTCTCTGTCGCTCACTGTACGCGGATCTATAGCCTCATCAGGCCCAAGGCCCTGTTTGTCCCTGATCTCCTGTAAAACGACATCGAGGGGCTTTCCATGCTCATCAGTACCGTTCGAATCCGCGAACAGCAGGACACCTGAAAAAAGCAGTGGGAAAATGAGCATACCCAGTATTAAAAACATTGACCTGTTTATTGTACTTTTCTTCCTGATTGAAAAAATGTTCATGGTAATTTTCTCCTCTATTTAATTTAATACTATACCCCTGTAAGGTATATTTATAAGCTAATTATGTATTCCACGTCGGTCAAGTGTTTTTTTAAAAAACCTTATATTCCCGGTATCGAACTGCACTACATACCACGGCCAATTGAGGGTGATACATTTTGTATACGTGCGAAACAAAATGACCGGACTGTGGAATTTTTAAACTACGGCAGGACTGCACCTCAGGGGTATCTTCGCAGTATATCCCAGTATGCGCCGCGAAAGCCTTGTTGTATTGCGTCGACGAGCCGCTGGTTGGCGTTATAGTTGTAGTTCTGGGCCGGACGTGAGGGATCAAAAAAGAAAAACCGCTCATCACCCGCAATGCAGCGGGAGAGGACATCGAAGATAGAGGACGAGACCCCCGGCTCCATAAAAAAAAGCGGGCTTGAGGGAGTTTCGCCGCCGAACAGCCCCCGGGCAGCAGGATCGGTATTCATCCCCTTTGAGGGTAAGCCGTTCAGGGCGGAGGGGGCTTCATCTTTTCTCAACACCTTCGTTTGTTCGAATGTACTCAAATCAGTACCGATCGTGCTTTTCTCCGGGTCTTCAAACTTTCGCATCGATAAAATACTGCTGCTGACAAGCTGTTTTTCCAGTGCCGTTCCCCTGTACACACGCACCCCCGCGCTCACTCCGAACCTGGACGCCCCTGTTTTTTTCATCAACCCGATTGTCCGTGAAATGCTTGCTTCCGATTCCCCCGGCGCCCCGAACAGGAGGTCGAGCATGACCGCCATGCCCTCTTCCCTGCAGTAATTGCTCGCATTCATAATATCTTCAGGAGTGTAATCTCTCCCGAGCCTCTTGAGCATACCCGGGTCTCCGCTGTCCACACCGAAGTTTATCCCGGCAAAGCCCGCCCGTTTCATGAGCCTTGCAAGCTCTCGTGTAAAAGGAGCAGGCGAACAGTACGCGTACAGTTGCAGCTTCTCACCCAGGCCACGCTCTATCATCCCCCTGCAGACCGCCTTAGCATGAGATGACGGGATATTGAACTCGCTGTCACAGGTGTGTATGTGCGTAATACCCTGCTCCAGAAGCCGTTCTAATTCGAAGACAATATCATCAGGAGGCCGCAGCCGGACCTTTTTTCCTTTTATGAGGGGCTCCGGACAGTAGATACACCGCTTCGGACAACCCCTTTTCATTTCAATCCCTGCCTGCCCGCCTTCATGGTAGTACCGCCTGTTGTCGATAAAACGCCTCGTCATGTTTGGAAGGGATAGATTCGCGCCTATTCGGCGTGCATTACCCCCGTTTCGTATCACCGATCCCTGTCTGCGCCACAAGAGCCCCGGTATTTTACTCCACTCATCGCCTTGCCGTGAAAGCCTTTTTAAAAGCCTACCCGAAGACTTTTTTGAACGTTCGCTTGAAAGACTGTCTGCAAGCTTAACGAGCACAGTCTCCCCCTCCCCGAACACCCCGAAATCGGCGACGCACAAATCCATGATATACGCCGGTTGAATCGAATACCCCACCCCACCCACAATAAAAGGAGCATCAGAATGTTCCCGTGCCTTCCGAACAATACCCATAAACTCTTCTAAAAACGACTGCCTGCTCGTAAAAGCGCAGTCGTCGGTATTTCTGAGTGTGAATCCCGCGAGGTCGAAACGCCCGACAGAAAAAAAATCGGCGATCGCAGTAGTGCAATCTTCAGCAAAACAGAGGTCCAAAACCACCGGTTCATGACCGGCTGTATAAAGAGCTTCTGCGAGGTAATCAAGAGCAATCGGCGCAATCGGCGGTTTTATGAGGTTGGTGTTTACAAGGGCAATACGCATTGCTCATCCTTTAAATTGGCACAAAAAATCATTGACTTTCTCCATTAATGGGTAAGCAGAGGCTGTTTATTATATCATGGATTAAATGTATGCTGGAAAGAAAATTATGTCTATTAGGCTCTTCTCCAATTTTAGTGATATGCGTTTGTACTAATATACCCATCTTAATGTGTCTCAAAATCGAAAAGAAGACTTGTCCATCATACAGAACCATTATAGCTTCTGGTTTTCTTTTTTATATAGATGAGTGAGGAAGAATTTATGATAAAAAATTACCGTTCTCTTCCCAATTCTACTTTACTCATGAGTAAAATAGAATTACGTTTATTTTACTCATGGAAAGAAAATACATTCCACGTTATTTACAGAAGAATGTCCAAGAAGACCTGGCAACAAAAATGGTCTTTGTTGGGGGAGGCAGGCAGGTCGGTAAAACAACCTTTGCGTTAAGCTTTCTCGGTAGTATTAATGAATCACACCCTGCATACCTGAACTGGGACAACGTAAACAATCGCAGGTCATTATTAAGAGGTGAAATTCCACCAAATCAAAAGCTTATCATATTCGACGAAATACATAAGTTTGCACGCTGGAGAAACTTTATTAAAGGACTATACGATACTTATAAATCTTCAATTTCCTTCATAATTACGGGATCCGCACGATTAGATTTTTATCGCAAAGGCGGAGATTCCCTTCAAGGTCGCTATTACTATTATAGAATACACCCATTTTCGCCCAACGAACTGACAAAAAATCCTAATGAGAATGACGTGTTACAGCTTCTCAAATTCGGAGGCTTTCCGGAACCCTTTTTAAGTGGAAATGAAAGAGTATGGAGACGATGGCAGCATGAGCGCTTGTCCCGTGTAATTTATGATGACATAAGGGACCTTGAAAATATCAGGGAAATAAGTCTTATGGAATTGTTGGTTGAGGAACTCCCAAATAGGGTTGGATCACCCCTGTCGGTAAAAAACCTTAAGGAGATATTACAAGTAGCGCATGAAACTGTAGAAAGGTGGCTGTCGATTCTCGAAAGAGTATATATCTGTTTTAGAATATCTCCTTTTGGATCACCTCGGATACGAGCAGTTAAAAAGGAGCAGAAACTCTATTTATATGATTGGTCACAGGTTACAAATGAGGGAGGGCGTTTTGAAAATTTTGTGGCTTGCCAGCTGTTAAAGTACTGCCATTATATAGAGGACACCGAGGGATTCAAGATTGAGCTCAGATTTATAAGAGACACCGATAAGCGTGAAATCGACTTTGTTGTTCTCAGGGAGAATAAACCGATATTTGCAGTTGAATGTAAAACCGGCGAACAATCCGTAAATCCTGCAGCTTATTATTTTCGGGAAAGAACATCTATTCCCAAATTCTATCAAGTGCATCTTGGCAAAAAAAATTACGGAAATGCTGAAAGCACAGTACGGGTTATTCCGTACCATATTTTTTGCAGAGAGTTAGAGCTACCATAATGAATCGACACGCTTCTTGATACTCACATGAAAAATCTGTATAACCTTCTATACTTCCTCAACATTCAATATTGACGATTGAATACGATAACTCCTGACTCCATGTCCTTCTGACATTATTGGGTAGATATAGTAGAGGAAAGAGTTACTTTGTTAAGATGTGGCTCATACTTCAGCAAAACAAATGAGGTGAAGAGTATTTACGGGCGTTTTACTCCCCCTCATAATACCGAATTGGAGGTCGATAACCAATGGCCAGTATGTTCGTAAGACATAAAGTGGCAGATTATGTCAACTGTAAACGTGAATACGATGCTTTTAATAAGAAGGTACACAGCGTCACAGCCGCTAGTATCTATCGCGATGCTGATGATCCAAGCACAGTAATTGTTACACACACCTTTAAGGACGTCGGCGCGGCAAAGAAATTTACCAACTCCGATGATCTAAGATCGACCATAGAACGGGCAGGTGTGCAGGGGCCACCGGAGATCTGGTACGGGGAAGACATCGAGCACACTTAGGGCAGGGACTGCTTGATTCAAGTCCTGCTCTGAAATTAGCTGACATCTCTTTGAGGAGCCGACACCATCACCCGGCCAGCTCAAAACCTATTGACTCCGGGCCCTTCAAGCCAAATCGCGTAGTGAAGTAAGAATAGCTCCAATATGAGTGGAGTTTGTATTTCTACAATGGTGAAGTATGGAACGGATTTATTACGATAAGGTTTTCATATTTCGTCCCTTTTTGGAAATTCTCGGCTATGGCCCTCAAGCAATTTATTATGCTATAGCACAAAAGGGTATAAATCCTCCTCCTGTCAGGACAATAGCACGAGTTTTAAAACGACATGATCTTACCCAAAACAAAGGACTAACCCCATATATACTCAAAGGAAACAGGACAGTTGTTTGGTGTCAACTATTTTTTCCCCCTAGCGACAATTATTTTTTCCGTTATTCCTAAATCAGCTGATAGAACAGGTAACTATATAACATGGAAAAAAAGTGGCAGTAAAACTGCTATTGATTATGCCAAAGAAAGAGTTGAAAAAATATTATTTGAGCCAACCGGTTCAATATTGGAAGAGAAGCGGACACAGGAGATAGAACGTATACTTACTGAAGCAAGAAATTATTATAAAAAAGCTGGTTTATTATAAACGATACTCCCCATCTGGAGGCTCTATTTGAGGTTCCTAAACACATTTGCACAGGCCAGATAATTATCCTCGCTCATTCCCATAACACTGTAATCCTCTACATAACCGATAAACCCTCCATCAGGTGAACCAAGCACATTGTACAATCGCTCTGCTTCATTCCGAATGTCCTGTGGACTGCCGTGTATCGAGACAGTCTGATAACTGATTGGAATCATAAAGCACTGCTTCCCCCTCAATGCATCTCCTATTCCTGCAATATCCACAGCATTCGGCTGAGAAATATTCATAACATCAACACCAATTTCATGAAAATCAGGTACGATTTCCGTAATATTCCCGCAACAGTGAAACCACACATGCATTCCCAATCGATGAACCATTTCGAATTGATCTCTATATCGAGGCATGAATATTTCTCGCCAGAGATCGGGGTGAACGATCAGCCCCTCCTGTGTCCCCCAATCATCGGCAAAATGAATACCGTCAAACCTATAGCCAGCCGCTTTTTGTATAATCTCTTTCTCGAATTCAAATAGTCTATCAAGCAACCTGCACGCGTTTTTCTTTTCAAGTTTCAAATCAACCAGGGCGTTTTCAAATCCGCGCAGGAAAGCATACGTATTAAAACCTGTTATTCCCATTTCAGCAACAAGATAGCGATTCCCCGCCCTACTCTTGAAAACCTCTACGCCTGAAAATCGATTATCGCTGGAATCTGGAAAGGTATACTCCTCTAATGCGTCCCAGCTTTTAATAACCGGCTTCTTCGGCTGCCCTAATGTTCCATCACCGAGATTTTCCCAAACATATCCCCATTCACTTACAGCAACTTCTTCTCCCTTATATGGAAACAGCTCAAAACTCAGAATATCGCTCATGTGCTTATCCCTGTTCCAAAACCAGACCGGTATACGATCTGGACAGTTGAAGTTTATAGCACGCTTTACTTCTTCTTTTGAACTATGAGACAAAGTGCCTCCCATATTTTATTTACACACTTAAAAAACAGTCTGTCCAAGCAATCCAACCAAAGACCGACAAACAATTACACGCGTTATGATAACACTTTATAGGACTACAAGTTACACGTCAATGAAATTTCTACTCTCTCTATATTATTTTTCATGCTACTGCGATATTACATTTTTTCAATGTTCATCCTGTTATTTTATTTGCTCGCTTGTCCTCTTGACACAACAGGTCATGGATGGTACTATGCACCTGCAATACCCCATCCTTTATTCAGTCAGTACATTTAAGACAATGGAGCGCAAAACAATGTTCAAATATTCCTACAACTCGCTCGTTTACTACGGCGAAAAGGTGGATGTGAGTTTGAAAAGGGTTACACGATGCGGGTACGACGCCCTCGAGCTCTACGGAGAGCCAGAGGAATATAACACCACGAATGTCAGAAACCTCTGCAAGGACCTCAATGTCAGGATATCGTCCATCTGTTCGATCTATACAGCCGAGAGGGACCTCGCCTCCCCTGATGCAGGGGTGCGAAGGGATGCTGTCGACTATGTAAAGAGGATCGCTGATCTTGCGTCCGAGGTCGAATGCTCGATTATGATTGTCGCGCCTACTGCATGTATGAAAATGACTCCCTGGAAGGATGCTGAAGAGGAGAGGAGGTGGGCAATCGAGAGCATACGTTCGGGGGGAGAATACGCCGCTTCTGTCGGGGTGAATCTTACGATCGAGGCCTGGAACCGCTACGAAACATACTTCCTCAACAGGCTCGATCAGTGCATGGCCCTTTTACGCGAAATCGACCTTCCGAATATCGGCGTTATGGGCGACACATTCCACATGAACATCGAGGAGGAATCCATAGACGGCGCGTTCCGTCAGGCTGCAAAATACATTAACCACATCCACCTTGCAGACAGCAACAGAGCGGCACCGGGCAAGGGTCACATCGATTTCATTCCTGTGCTGCAGGCTATAAAGGATATCGGTTATGACGGCTACCTCTCATTCGAGCTACTGCCGGCTTCTGCCGATCCGTTCGGCACACTCAAGAACGGCGGCGGCAGGGAATTTTTCGATGAATACACGAAGACGGCCATTACGTTCATGAAGGAGATCGAGAAAAGGCTGCAATGAAAAAATGGGGCACTACTCTACCGGCAAACCCGAACAAAATGGGCCCGTGTGCGTTTATTATTGGCGGCAGTACGGTACACAGCGATGCTTTTTTGAGAAAATCGGCATCCTCACGGTTATAAAAAACAGGAGGGGTGTATGGATGTAAAGGTATCTGTTGGAAGTTCCGCATTTATTTTCGGCGAATACGCATCGAATCCCGTTCCCCTTAAGATCCTCACCGAGCGGCTCGAGGAACTGAATTTCCAGGGGATCGAGCTTGTCGGGATGAAGCCGTACGCGGACCCGGAGGAAATTTCAAGCTCTGCGGACAGAAAAACGCTGAAGAAGATGTTCAACAAGCACGGTCTTGAAATTTCCAACTACGGGGCTGATTTCAAGGAACGCTCCCCGGCAAGCAGCGACACGGAAGAACGTACTGATTATAAAAGGCTTTTCATAAAAAACCTCGCCTTCTGCGTCGACTGCGAAATTCCAAGCATGCGCGTCGATACGGTGGACGAGCCGCCGCTCAAGCCGGGTGTGATGTACGATGACGCGTGGAGGCGCTTCGTCGAAACCTGGCAGGAGGGCGCCGAACAGGCCCAAAAGGAGGGGATTCTCATCGTCTGGGAATTCGAACCAGGATTCCAGTTCAACAGGCCGTCTGAGATCGTTCGCATGGTTGAGGATGTGAATCATCCCAACTTCAAACTGCTCTTTGACTCATGCCACGCGCACATGTGTGCGTCTCAGGGTGCACGGCAGGAAGACCCGGTAGAGACACTCGCCGGTGATGAGGTTGAGCTTGCGGGCCGGCTTCAGAGCCGTATCGGCTATGTACATCTGATCGATTCCGACAACACGCTGCACGACGGCTGGACGAGCACACATGCTCCGTTCGGTACCGGCGTCATCGATTTCGACGCACTCACCGACGCCATTATCAAAGCAGGATACAAAGAGGAGTGGTGGACTATCGATCTCTGTTTCTGGCCAAAGGCCTGGGACATACTCGAAGATTCAAAGCGTTTTATAGACAGCCTGCTGAAACGACACGAGCTCCTGTGATCGGCTCATTGACAGCGAGTAATCCTTTGGTACTGATGAAAAGGCAGTAATCTGCCTGGACGCGCTGCGAAACTTTTCTGGCTGAATTTTACACTATCAGAGCTTGATGCAAATTTTTGCATTGTTTATGGAAAGGAGATGTAGATGGGAAAGATTCAAATCGGATGTCAGACATACACGTGGGAGATGCTCGGTGATGAGTGGACCGGTTCTGTGGACGACATGCTCGACATCATCGCTGAAGCCGGGTACGATGGCGTTGAAATCACCAATACCATGATCGGTAATTACTACCGCAACCCGGACGGGTTCAACCGTGCGCTCGAAAAGAGGGGGCTTTCCTTTCCGTCCTTCGGATTTGTACCCCTGTACCGCTTTACCGATGAAGAACATTTTGATGAAGAGATAGAAAATATAAAAAGGGGAATCGATTTCGTGTCCCGCTTCCCGGACTGCCGTCTCGACCTTGCGGGAGGCAGCACCGAAAACAGGGAAAACCTGGACAAAAAGTTCGATGCCATGTGCCGTATCTACAACGAGGCTGCATCGCACGCGCTGAAGAAAAACGTGCATGTGGATGTACACCCGCATTCACATGCCGGTTCCATCATCGAAACCGCCGAAGAGTACCAAAAATTGATGGACAGGACCGAGACCTCAATCGTGGGCTGGTGCCCGGACACCGGCCACATCGTGCGGGGCGGACTCGATTTGCTCGATACCCTGGGAAAATACAGCGCACGGATCAGGAATGCCCATTTCAAGGATGCTGACAGTGCTGGCAACTGGCGCCCCATGGGGAAGGGCATCTGCAATTTCAAGGGCTGTCTCGAGCTTTTTGAAGATATAGGCTATACTGGCTGGGTGATCGGTGAGGAAGAATCAGACGAGGCATGCAAAGATCAAAAAAGTGCTGTAACGGAGAACAGGAGATACCTGAAATCGCTCGGGTACTGAGTGCAACCCCGTATAAATGCCATGCCGCTAATCGTGAAAAAACACTAATACGTGCTCACTGGTTTTCCAAAAACAACCGGCAAACCCTATTTATTGCCTCTCACCACCACGAAGGAGCCATCGCCGTACCCCTGTTTGACCGGCTCTTCAGCCTGTATCTCATGTAAGGGATGAAAAATCGTCTGCTTGAAACTGAAATCCCTGAATCCGGCTCTTCTGAGAAACAAAAGCACCTCATCTGTCGAATAAAAGGTTGCCGGTTGGTAGAACACGCTCTCGTTTTTATGTGCCAGATAATATTTTCCAAGTTCGCTCTGTTTATCCACGTACCCGATAATGAGAGATCCTTTAGGCCTCAACACCCTGTGCGCCTCTCTGAGCGAGGTCTCGACATCATCCAGAAAACATATTGTCGTGACCATAAGCGCATAATCAAACCGACCGTCATCATAGGGAAGCGCCTCACCCGTTCCATCAACGACCTCTATACCCCGTTTCACCGCAAGCTCTCTCATTTTTGACGAAGGTTCAACTCCATACCTGATGCCGAGAGGCCCGGCAAAAAGCCCGCTCCCGACCCCTATCTCCATGCCTTCACCGGTTTCAGGAAGAAGCTCCCGTACTGCGTTGAGCTCTGACCGGTAGGCATGCTCATTTACTTCAAACCAGTTTTCATACCTGGCCCTGTTTTTGTCAAACGGCTCTGTTTTCGGCATTATTGATCCTCCTCCAAAAACTCACACACAGTAATTCTGGTTCACACCGCTGCTGATATGCAAGCACCGCTAAAATGATAAACTGACCCGTCAACTCCGGCAGCGAGACAGCGGTTTAAGCGAGCTGCCGGCATGAGCATACCTCATGGTACTATTATTCCGCCGCACCCTGAGACTCTTCGAGGGAGTGGGTCGGCTGTGAAATCTTCTGGAGATCACCGTTTTTATACCGCTGCAGCGTCTCCCGGACCGTTATCCCTTCTTCAATCCGGTATATATCGACAAAATTGTTCTTCAGCATAGAGAAGGAGAGCTCACCGACCTGGGACGTGAACAGCACATCGAGCTTGTATTTGATTATCGCCTTGATCACCTTGATTCCAACATGCTGTGGCTCTCCCAGAAAACTGTTGGAATAGAAATCCTCAATGCTCGTTTCATCTTTCCCGATTTTCAAAATTACAAAATATGGTGCCCGGCCGAAATGGCCGTGTACTCTGGAATCCATTCCGTTGATGTCTTCCACGGGGATGATAGCCGAAATAATCTCTGCCTTTGCCGGCTCTACGTGAATAAACACCGACTCGATGTGGCTGTAGCTCTTGATAATAAAATCCTCTACCTGATCGGCAAGCTCATGTGCACGGTACAGGGGAAGCGAGGCACTCGTTTCGATCTTGCATTCGATCATCTTAAACGGTCCGGCCTGGCGTATCCTGATATCCCCCACTCCTTTGACTCCGTATATTTCGTTTACCTTCTCCTCAATCTCCGATTGCAGCCTGGGGTCAAGATTTGCGTCCATGAGCGCAAGAAAGGATGTCCAAATGCTTGTCAAGCCCAGCTTGAATATGAGAAGTGAGATTGCCATTATCACGGCACCCTCGACGTAGGGAATTCCGGCATAGTGCAGCATGATACCAACCAGAACAATTCCTGATACAATAATATCAAGAAAGGACTCACTCGCGTTTATCATGAGAGACTGTGAATTGATCTGCCTTCCCACCTTTTTTTCCCTGCGGGCGACAAAAAAGGAGGTAACAAGAGACACGATACTCGCCGAAACCGGCATGAACGGAAAATTTATCGTCCCTGTTGCAGAGAGAAGCTTGCGGTAGCCGTCCAGCAGGATCTCGAACCCCGCCCACATGATGCCGACGCCGATGAAAAAGCTGATAAAGGTCTCCGCCTTGTACAGGCCGTACGGGAATTTAGCGGATTTATGCCTCGATGCGAGCCAGAGCCCGAAACCGGACGCGAATATGGCGAGAAGGTCTGCGCCGCTGTGAAAGGCGTCTGCCAACAGCACCTCTGATCCGAACAGATGTCCGATCAACCCTTTCATCACCGCAAGCCCCAGAGTGACGAAACTTGCGGTCAAAGCAACTCTCTGGCCGAGCCTGAGGTCAGCTGTGCGTTTTTTCTCGAGATTTTTTTCTGTTGTATTCATGATTTCTGGCACCGCTCAATCACCCATGGAAAACTGTCGCGCCATCGGCGATCCGCACCTGGGGCACTTTGTCTGAAAACAGGGGAGTCTCCTGCGATGGGAAACCGTATACCCGCATTTTGGGCATTCACAGTAATCCGGGGGCCCCTTTATTCTACCCGGTTCTGTGCTCTTCTTTCTTCCCGCTCTTCTTCCTCTCCCTGCATTTGATCGCATTTTTTCCCCGTTTGGGCTGGAATTCCGTATAAATGAAAGTTCAGCCAACCTACAGCTGGCCGAATTGGGCTGCAAATCAGCATCCGTTCCCTGTTTGGCGCTTCATGCAGTCGTTTGCGTGATCGCTTTTAACGGTGGGCTTAGTCTGCAATCTCAATAACCGCACCACATCCGGCATCGATGAAATCTTCACCCCACGCATCCTTGAAATCAGCAACAGCCCTGTCGCCGGTGCAGTGGCTGGGTCCGATCTTCTGTACGCCGAGTGCTTTCAATTCTCTCACGATGGACTGAATTCCACGTTCAGGCGTACCGCTGAGGTGAAATCCGCCGGTTATTAAATATATCCTGTCCTGGCAAACCTGTACGGCTTTCTTCGCAATAGCGACGATTCCCGGATGTGAACAGCCCGTGATAAGTACAAGCCCGGATGCAGTTTTTACAACGAGAGACTGCTCCTTTATGGATGTTCCCATTTCACCGGTTGAATATACGCCCGGAAAAAGTTCTCCAGGCGAATGCACTTCGATGAATCGGGCTCCGTAATCAAGTATTTTCTGTTTAAAGTCAGGAGGAAAAGAGGATGGAAGATATACGGTTGCTTTTGGGTTCGCATCTAAATATTTCCAGAGCCCGCCCGTATGATCCGCATGTATGTGAGAAAGAAAAACGACATCTATCCCAGCCGGGTCGATATCCATTTCATGCATGTTCGAAATCAGTATACCCCCATCCCCACCCGTATCAAAGAGTATTTTTTTGTCCGGGCCCTGTACCACACAGGCCATGCCCCACGCCCCATGCGTGCTCCTGTTGAACACCCTGTTGTTATACACTATTGAAATTGTCATAACACCCCCATATGCGTTCGGCAGTACCATCAAAACAAAAAGGGCAATGAGCATATATTTGACTGCTCTCTTCATCGTACATCCCACGCTTTTTTGAAGGCCGCCTAACCGCAGTATATAAATAGCCAAGTGAACTTTCAATCGTAAAATGTTCAAACCAATAAGGCTCGCTGATCAATGGTTTTCCGTTGCAACTGCATGGCGAGCCCATTCATCCGGCCGTAGGTCGGATGAACCAGCTTACTCCGGCATGTAATGCCGGTATTTTAATGGATGAAACCATAAAGATTGACCAATTAATAATGGATGTCATTATCATTATACTATCGGGTGGATCAAAAAATCAACAAGAAACTGCAAATTGGGAACTGTACACTAAAAATAAAACTCATAAGATACTCTAAATGGTAATGGTTTTCATTTTCTTTATGTTGCTTTAGTAGTATATTACAGGAGTAAGGGGGAGCCTATGTTTGGAAGCGGCGGTGAAAGGCGAAGTCCCGGCACAGGAAGGAGACGGGATTCCGGCATGGGTTATGGAAGCGGTGATAGAAGGCGAAGTCCCGGCACAGGAAGAGGACGGTATTCCGGCATGGGCTATGAAAGCGGTGATAGAAGGCGAAGTCCCGGCACAGGAAGAGGGCGGGATTGCGGCATGGGCTATGGGAGAGGAAAGAGGGATGATCGGTTTTTCAACGATGCCCGGCAGATGGAAACCCCATCATATACCGACCCAGCAGATTCTTCCCCGAATCTTGCAGGCATTGATGCGCTTAAAAATAGGGCGGGAGTTCTGGAAGAACAGCTCAACGATGTACTGCAGAGAATACGTGCACTCGCAAACGAGCCGGATAATGAATCATCCCTTGGTACAACAAAAACTAAGATGATGGAGGCTGTCGTTAATGAGAGCCTCTGCGTCGGATGCGGGATCTGTGAAAAAACATGTCCCGTCGGAGCGATACACATGAACGATATTGCCCATGTTGACGTCGGCCTGTGCACCGGATGCGGAAACTGTGTACAGTCCTGCCGTCCTCGTGCAATAGCTCTTGTACCCAGGGAACAGGATTAGGGAATATGTCCACAAAAAATGCAGCAGACCACATTGTAATAACCGGAAAAATGAGATGAAAAATGAAAGACGATAAAAGCCGCCTGACCTTCGGTCCGGTGCCCTCGAGACGGCTGGGTAAAAGTCTCGGCATCAACAACATCCCCCCAAAAATCTGCACCTATTCATGCATCTACTGTCAGCTCGGAAGAACATTGAAGATGCAGACGAAGCGGCAGGAGTTCTATTCCACTGAAGAAATAGTACGTGCTGCAGAGGAAAAAATCACTCAATCGAAGGAACAGGGAGAGCATGTCGATTATTTGAGCTTTGTGCCGGACGGCGAACCCACATTGGACGTATCCCTTGGCAGCCATATCGAAAGCCTCAAGAAGTTCAATCTGAAAATCGCGGTTATTACGAACGCCTCTCTGATAGACGATGAGGAAGTAAGAAACAACCTGATAAAGGCGGACTGGGTTTCCCTGAAAATCGACGCATGCAGTGAAAGCATCTGGCATGCAATCGACCGCCCGCACAGGAGTTTGAATCTCACGGAAATTAAAAACGGAATCATGGAGTTTGCAAATCGTTTCAGGGGTACACTCGCAACAGAAACGATGCTTATCAGTGGAATAAACGACACCGTTGAGGAGATTGAAAAGGTCGCTGATTTCATTTCGGAGCTCAAACCGACGCTCAAACACAGTTTGAGACCGGAACCCGGGTCGGGAAAAATACAGGGACGAAGCCCCGTAATGAGCTACCTCTCAATCCCGACGCGGCCTCCGGCAGAGCCTGGCATTGCCCCGGCAGGCGAGTACGAGCTTTCCCGCGCATATGCCATTTTCAGAGAACGGTCGATTGAAACGGAACTGCTCATCGGGTATGAGGGCAACGCATTTGCGTTTACGGGACATCCCGAAGAAGACCTTCTCAGCATCACCTCCGTTCATCCCATGAAAGAAGAAGCCGTTTTCAGTTATCTTGAAAGGGCGAAAACGGGGTGGAACCTGGTGGAAACATTACTCGATGAGGAAAAACTTAAAAAGCTCACCTACAGGGGAGATACGTTCTACCTCAGGTCTCTCAACCGTTCCGATCCACATAGAAACTAAATCAATGTTCCCGGACTTTCCGTCTGGCTATCCGAGCTTTTGCCTGAGAAACTCAAGCCCCTTTGAGGGGATATCGTCCTGATTATCCACAAGCGGGCGCCATATATTCGCAAACGCAGCAACCTGGCCCTGCGCAAAGCTCTCAATGACCCCGTATCCCCTGTAGCCGATATCATCAAGCGCAGCCTTAACCTCATCCCAGGGTATGTGCCCCTCACCTGGAATACCCCTGTTGTTTGAGCAGGTGTGGAAATGCGCCAGATGCTTTTTTGATGCCCGTATTGCATCTCCCATCTTTTTATCCTCAATATTCATGTGAAAGGTATCGAGCATCATTTTGATCGACGGACTGCCAACCTGCTCGCACATCTTAAAAGCCTGCTGTGCTGTATTTATCATATCTATCTCAAACCGGTTTATGGGCTCGAGCGCAATAACAACGCCTTTTTTCGCGGCATGCTCCCCGATCCGTTTCAACGATTCCGCCGAGCGGTCCCATTCGGCCCTGCGCTCGTCAGGCTCAAGGTACCGTTTTTTACCAAGCGCAGAGTACAGAGGACCGCCTATGATGCCGGCACCGATTTCAGTCGCCCATTCGCAAAAATCATTCATAAACCGAATACCGTTCTCGCGTACCGCCTCATCAGTGCTCGAGAAATCCTGCGCGTCGTCAAGCGCAGCGCAGAGGCTTACCCCGAGTCCGACATCATCGAGTTTTTTTCGCAAGCTTTCAGGGTCGATTTTTTTAAACTCGGTACCCGGAGTTATCTCCACGGCATCAAACCCCATGCCCCTTATTTTATCAAGAAGATCAAAATCATTCTCCGAAAATGAGAGCACCCACACCAGAGTATTTACGCCAAACTTCATCTCCATCTCTTTCTCCTCCATAATGGGTTATACAATGAGCACCAATGATCAAGGAGCCCTTAAAAAGCCCGCAAACCGCAAATCCCTCCTAGTCCCACCACATTGCGCCGCGCGGTTTCTCTATCATGACATCTTTCAGAAACGTCACCGCCTTTTCCAGGCCTTCCTCACCGCTCATGAGCGAATCTTCATGCTCGATGCTGAGCACATAGTCGTACCCGACAATCCTGAGTGTGCTCACGAAATCCTTCCAGAAGCCGTAGTCGTGGCCGTACCCGACGGTGCGGAAAATCCAGGACCTGTTCGCCTCATCGCTGTATGGTTTGTTATCGAGCACGCCGTTCACCTGTGCGACGTGCGGGTTAACGCGTGAATCCTTGGCATGCACGTGAAACAGGCAGTCCTTCAGAGCCTTGAGCGCCGCAGTCGGATCGATGCCCTGCCAGAACAGATGGCTCGGGTCGAAGTTGCAGCCAATCTCCTCACCTGCTGCATTTCTCAGTTTGAGAAGCTTTTCCGGGGTGTATACCGCATCCCCCGGATGCATCTCGAGACCGATCATCTTCACCCCGTGCTTTTTAGCGAAACCTATCTCCTCCTTCCAGAGGGGGATGAGCTTCTCTTCCCACTGCCATTTCAGCGCTTCGGTAAAATAATCCGGCCAGGGGCAGGTGATCCAGCTTGGATTTGCGTCACTATCCGAGGTGCCTGGGCACCCCGCAAAGGTGATTACCCTCTCAACACCGATCTTACCGGCAAGGGTCACCGTATCGCGAAAGTCCTGCCTGTGCGCGCCTGCGACAGAGCTGTCGGGATGCGCCATGTTTCCGTGGCATGAGAGCGCGCTGATGAAAAGGCCGTGCCTCTCAACTGTTTTGAGAAGTGCTTTACACTCTGCATCATCCTGGATGAGCGTGGAAGGAACGACATGCTTTTTCGTGATAAAACCGCCGCACCCGATCTCGACCGCATCACAGCCGTGATTTTTTATCGCCTCGAGTGCCTCTTCGAATCCCCTGTCAAAGAACAGCGTGTTAAATGCACCGAGTTTCATTATTTACCTCCTTTCGCAATAGCGCCCTGTACAACAACAGCGATACTTTTTATTTAAAGAGCGTTTAAGATACCTTCAGCAGCAGTACATACGACTTGAATACCATCTGTTTTACTATTTTGACATGCGGTCAGCAACGATTCACATAATAACGTATTCGCAGCTTCGTCCACAGAGAGGTTGAACATACCAACCAATGACACAGAGGCACTGCGCTACAGCGCCTTTTGGCTCTCTTTGTCGAAAAAGAGAATGTGTTCTTCCTCGAACTCAATCCAGACCTTCGCTTGAGGATCAATACGCAGAGTCGGCCGCGTCCGTGCCTTGAAAATTTTCTCGCCTACCTTCAGGTTGACTATATTCATCGATCCGAAGTGTTCGGTAAAGAGCACTTCCGCCTGGAATACATACTCACCTTTTTTCGTGTGTACCTTGACCGCTTCGGGACGAACGCCAAGTATCAACCCATCCTTTTTGGGGAGCTTTGAAACTCCGTCTAACCCGCTTTTAGACATGGAGAGCGTTATCAGTCCGCTTTCAAGACTGAGCCTCGAGGAAGCGGCATCTACACTGCAGTCGAAAAAGTTCATCTTCGGAATCCCGATAAATCCGGCTACAAAAAGATCGGCGGGTTTCCTGTATACCTCCTGCGGTGCTCCGATCTGGTGGATGATTCCTTCGTTCAGTACGGCAACCCGGTCGCCCATTGACATCGCCTCGATCTGGTCATGAGTAACATACAGGGTGGTCGTTGTGAGCTCCTGCTGAATCTGCCGAAGCTCAACGCGTAACTCCTCACGAAGCTTTGCGTCAAGATCGGAAAGGGGTTCGTCCATGAGGAAGACCTGCGGTTTTCGAACAATCGCCCTTCCAATACCCACACGCTGCATCTCACCCCCAGAAAGCGCATCCGGCATCCTGTCCAGGAGGGGAGTAATATGCAGGATACGGGCAACAAAATCCACCCTTTGATTGATCTCTTGATCATCCTCCCGGTGCAGGGGGCTCCTCAGAGGAAATTCAAGGTTTTTCCGAACAGACATCTGGGGGTAGAGCGAAAACGACTGGTACACAAACGCGACATCCCTGCCGGCAGGCGTCAAATCAAGCGCGCTCTCTTCCCCGATACGAATATCACCGGAATCTATCTTCTCGAGGCCGGAAACGACTCGAAGGGTCGTCGTTTTTCCGGCGCCTGTCGGCCCGACCAGAACAAAGAATTCTCCCTCTTTGATATCAAGCGATATCCCGTTCAGTGCGGTAATCTTACCGAATGTTTTGACAACATTTTCTATACGGATACCAGGCATTCAAAAACACCTCATCTCTATAGTATTTCCTTCTTGGTTTCTTTATCAAATAACCGTAACCTGTCCTGATCCGGCATTACCCACATCCTGCTTCCCGATTTTGGCAGAACGTCCGGACCAGCGAGCACCTTTATCGTGTTATCGCCCGATCGCAGATTGATTATATTTTCAGGCCCTATCTCCTCGACGATGGACACCTCCATTTCAAAGCCGAAATCATTTTTCGTACTGCTCAGAGAAAAATCCTCCGGCCGTGTGCCCAGCACAAGCTGCCTGCCTTTGCCCGCTTCCTGTGCCTTTTTCATAATTTCACTGCCGACTTTTAATATTTTTCCGTCCAGTCCGAGCTCGAGGCTGTCGTTCCCGGCAATTGTACAATCGATAAAATTCATACCCGGGCTCCCGAGAAAGTTTGCCACGAACATATTTACAGGGTTGCGATACACCGACTCCGGTGACCCGGTCTGCTGAATCTCGCCGAAATTCATGGTAACGATCCTGTCCGCGATAGCCATCGCCTCCATCTGATCATGGGTAACGTAGATGGTCGTTGCACCGATTTCGATGTGTATGCGCTTGATCATGGTGCGCGCCTCTTCCCGGAATTCGGCATCAAGGGTTGAAAGCGGCTCATCAAGCAGAAAAACCTTCGGTTTTATTACCAGGGCTCGCGCCAATGACACACTCTGCAGATCACCTCCGCTCAGGTGGGACGGCGTGAGGTTGAGAATATCCTCTATCTTCAGCAGCCGCGCCACCTTGGTGACTTCATCAGTTATCTCCTTCTTGCTGTACTTCATCGCCCGGAGAGGAAAACTGATATTCTGATACGCAGTCATATGAGGAAAAAGCGCGTAGTGCTGAAAAACAAATCCTACGTCACGATCAAGAGTCGGGAGATCGTTCACCATTTCCCCGTCTATGTAGACTTCCCCCCCATCAGGGTCTTCCAGACCCGCAATACATCGCAGTGTCGTGGTCTTGCCACATCCGGAAGGACCGAGGAAGACCACAAACTCGCCCTTCTCAATTTCAAGGTTGGCTTTATGCACAGCCACAGTTTTGCCAAACCGTTTTGTCATATTAACCAGTCGAATCATCGACATCGTATTCATTACCCCCTTATCACACCGAATGTCACACCGCGCAGGAGGTGCTTTCGGACAATATACGTAAACACCACTACCGGAATAATATATATCAAGCTGGAGCTCGCTAAAACCCCCCAGATAACTCCTTCTGTCCCGTACGACATGGTGAATATCGTCGGCGGCATGAAAACCCACTTTCTGGTGCCGATGACAATGGCAAAGAGGAATTCATTCCATATCATGATACCGCAGAACACCGCGGTGGCAGAAAGTCCCGTTGTGACCATGGGAAGCACCACCTTGAAAAATGCCCTGAGCCTCGAGTAGCCATCACACATCGCCGCCTCTTCAAAGGAGAAGGGCACGTCGTCGAAAAATCCCTTCATGATCCACACGGAAAAAGCGAGGTTGAAATTCGTATAGAGCAGTAAAAATCCGAAAAAAGTATCTTTGAGCCCTATATTGGTGTACAAAAGCGAGATCGGGATAAGGGCTACAATGGGCGGAAGCATCCTCGTGGAAAGGATGAAAAACATCAGATCGTCCTTTGCCTTCATCTGATAACGCGAAAGCACATATCCCGCCATAGTGCCGAGAATGAGCGCAAGCAAGGTACTTGATGTCGTCATTAAAATGGACCTGAGCATCGCCCCGACAAATGACGTAGCAGCTCCGGCCCTGCCCGCGCCGACCTCACCTGACTGCGCGGTTCCGAAGAACACCCTGAAGTTTTCGAGTGTGGGCTTGAAGGCCAGCTTCGGCTTCGGGTCAAAAATCTGTACTTTGGTTTTTAAGGAAGTCACCCCCATCCAGAAGATGGGAAATACGTATACACAAAAAACGAGAGCGATGATGACAAAGATGACTACCTTGCCGAAAATCTTCATCTTTTTTCTTGTTTTTTTTCTTTTTCTTCTTGCTATGTCAGACAATCTAATCCTCCCTGGTCTTATCTTTCCCTGGCCCTGAGCAGATACCGAATATAAATATTGCTCAGTGCGATGATCATGATCAGCAGTATATATGCGAAGGCACATGAAGCCCCTGTTTTACTGGATAAAAACGCATCCCTGTAGAGCAGCATGGATACCGTCTGCGAGCTGTATCCCGGCCCCCCCTGCGTCATGCCCCAGCCTATATCGAAGAGCTTGAACGCGTCCATCGTCCTGAATATGATTGCGATGAGCATAAGCGGCCACATGAGCGGGAAGGTAATATGCGAAAATCTGAACCATCCTGATGCCTTGTTTACCTCCGCCGCTTCATAGAGATACTTCGGAATAGCGGATATGCCCGCAAGGCAGAATAAAAACATAAAAGGAGACCACATCCAGGTGTCCGCCATAATAACACCGTAGAGCGCTGAATTCTCATTTGAAAGCCACCCGATTTTCGGTATTTTGAATACCGCATTCAGAATGTAGTCGATGATACCCCAGTTCGGGTCGAGCATATACCGCGCGAACATACCGACAACGACCGGCGAAACCATCATCGGTGCGAGAATCAGGGTGGTAATGACGCCCTTCCCCTTGAATTCCCTGTTGAACAGAAGCGCAAGGCCAAGACCGATGAGCGATTGCGCAGCAACGGACACGATAACGAATTTTCCGGTCGTCCTGTAGTGTTCCCAGATATACTGGTTTCGCAGAACATTCTTATAGTTCTTTAAACCGATGAAGTTCGGCTTTATATGCTTGATACCGGGCCTTTCGTGAACAAGACCCGGAAATAGCCTGAACCTCCCCTGCACCGCCCGATAATCTGTGAAGCTCAGATAGGCGGACCAGATAAGAGGGTATACCACCATGAATACGAGAAGGGCTACACAGGGAAGGATAAACAAAAGTTTGAGCTGCTTATCGCTTATTCCCCGTCGCCTCTTTCTTCTATGCGTGCTTCCAACCGAAGTCAAGGTACTCAACGTTATTGCCTCCTGAAACAAGATTATTAATGAGGTGGTATTATACAACACCTGTTCAGCGGTGAGTCCTCAGAAACGAGCGCGGAAGACTCACCGCTGAGGAGCCCATAAAGGGCTCCTCAGTTGTAACAAGATTATTTTTTATAAAAATCGTCTAAAACCTTCTGGTTCTTGGCTGCGAGCTCATCAAGTGCTGCTTTAACCGGTTTTGCCCCGGTTACTGCGCTGTTCAAAAGCTCCTGGGATGCCTGTAGAAGCTCGTTGTACACCGGGATGTTCCAGATGTCACGAACATACGGAAGCGCATCGTACAGCGCCTTGTTCTGGGGAAGAAGCTTCCAGAATTTTTCAGATGAGAGCACATCCATGTAGGCCGGATGTCCCTGGTTTTCAGCATACGTCCAGATCTGTTTCGGCTGATAGAACCACGTTATGAAATCAGCAGCTTCCTTCTGGTACGGTGAGTATGCGCTGATGGTCATCGGCTGACCGCCGAGGCTCACATAGTGCGCCTTGGGCCCCTTCGGAGGCACCGTAAAACCGACTTTGTCGTACACCTTCGAGTTTTTCGGGTCCGAAATACTCGGTGCAAACGAAGACCACTCAATAGCCATTGCAACGAGGCCCTGGCTCATACTCTGCACCGTTTCGTCAAACGCGGCGTTCTGCCATCCGGGAGGAGCGTATTTTGTGAGGCTCTTGTAGAACTCGAGCGCCTTGACTGCTGTCGGACTGTTAATGTAGCCTTCAGCCGTTTTCGTTGCCCTGTCCCAGAATGCGCCGCCCCAGCACCACAGCACCTGGTTGAAATCCCATGTAATGACATCATAGGGAATGCCGAACTTGGAGATGTACCCGTACAGGTTTTCGGACGGACGGGTAAAGAACTCTGCCGCATCCCGCAGGTGGTGCCAGGTATCGGGAACCGCGAGCTCATAGCCGTATTTCTTCTTGAAAGCTGCCTTTTCGGCTGGATCGTTAAACAGGTCGGTACGGTAGATCAAAAGCTCCGCATCGGCCTCGAGAGGTACCGACCAGATTTTTCCGCTGTCCGTCGGGTCTCCCATGTAATACTCCTTCATGGTGGGCGGGATCTGCTTGACAAAGGGTTTATTCCCGATGAGTTTAGTCAGGTCAACAGCCGAGTTTGCATCAACCGCCATACCGAGCCACTGGGAATCGATAACAATTATATCCCACACATACTCCTGGTTCTGAATCGATGCGAGCCATTTGGAGTACCACTCGTTGAATCCTGGAAGTTCCGTTTCTGCCTTTACCTTTCCTCCAGTTGCAGCCTCATAGCCGGCTGCCGTTTTTGCCAGCGCATTTCCGGGAGCCCACTGGAAGTAGAGAAGTCTCAGAGTAATGGGACCTTCCGCCTTTTTTCCCTTCTCACCACCTGCGAAGAAAATAAAGAATGAGCCAACACAGAGAAGCACAACCACAGCAACGGCGAGAAACGAGAGTTTTTTCTTTCTCATCAATACTACCTCCTAAAAAACAATTTTTTTGAACAACACATTTCTAACTCAATCTACTTCGTACCCCTATCACCC
>CAYSRJ010000041.1:0-6740 GCA_964433545.1 uncultured Spirochaetota bacterium
CACGCACGGTTCTTAGGGGGGAATGAGCCCGCGAGGGCTCTGCCCTACCCGGTGTAGTTAAAATTATATGAATGAAAGTATTATGGAAACTAATTTAAAAGTGCTTTTTGTTGATGCTGGAACATCCTTTTATCGAATCAATCATTATAAAGTGGGCAATTTTTTCGGACCAGTTGATTTAGGACTGCATTTATCTGGCAAACACAACAGTTTAAATATCGGCACAGGACTTTTGGCAGGTTCCATTTTTCCAGGATCCAACCGATTAATCTTCACCGGCTTTTCTCCATGCTGGGGAGGATTTTTTATATCTTCGATGGGTGGTGCAGGTTTGGTTTTCGATAACCTGGGTATTAATATGCTTTCCATTATTGGTAAGGCTACCACCCCTTCTGTTTTATACCTCAACCGAAAACATGGCGAAGATATTCAAATCGAAGTTCATCCGATAGAAATCCAAAAAGTATGGACTGAAGGGCGAAGAGGGATATATTCTTTAATGGATCATACTTTTCACCTATTTGGAGATAGGTATATTAACGGTCCCAGGATACTGGCAACAGGTCCGGCATCTCAGGCTACCGATTTCGGGGCAATATGTTCTGTTCCAATTAGCAAGGGAGAATTAACCTTTGTCGATACATGGGCAGGCAGAGGTGGGTTTGGAACCAAACTTTTCAGAGACCATGGTATTGCAGCAATAATTTATGGTGGAACATTTATTGATGAAGACTTTCGCGACCGCAAAGTCGCCGACCAATGGTTTATTGATAAATATCAGATGAAAATGTCGGCAAAAGACATAGAAGCTACCGCCAAATATCGTTTTGATCCCAAGTTTGAAACCGGAGGAACGTTTGGGGTAAATTATGCAAGTCTGGGCGGCAGCATGTTTTCTTTCAATTATAAAAGCATTTATATGGACGAAAGTGAGCGATTGGAAATTCATGATAAATTTATCATTAATCATTATCTCAAACAATTTAACGAAGAAATCATTAAACCAAAAAAACAGAAAAATTGTGGCGAACCATGTGTTGCTGTCTGTAAAAAAATGTACGGTGAATTCAAAAAGGATTATGAACCCTATCAGACAATGGGACCGCTATCAGGAATTTTCGATCAACGCGCTGCCGAAAAACTAAATCATCATGCTGACATGTATGGTTTTGATACCATCTCTGCCGGAGGTGTACTTTCATGGCTAATGGAGTGTTTGTCTGAAAAAAACATTACACCCCAGGAATTAGGCATAAAAAACATTCCGGTATTTTCAATAAAAAATTTTGATGTGGTTTCTACTTCACTGTATAACGCAGATATTGGTGTTGCGCTCTTAGATTCGATTATCGAAAAGCGGGGCATTCTCGATCTTAGCGAAGGAGCACGCAAATTTGCCCGGCGCTTATCGAGACAAAAGGGAAAGAAAATACTGGATTCTTTTATTTATACTGCCTATGGCCGCAAAGGATGGATGGTGCCTAATCAGTATTGGACGCCGGGAGTGCTTTCACCTATGGCTATTATGGGGAAATACTATATGCATTATGGACAGGATTTTATTCCTCCAAGGGAATTGGGTAATAGAGGCGCAGCAAGGCTAAGAGGTGAATTAATAATGGATAATCTCGGAATATGCCGCTTCCACCGGAACTGGGCAGAAGAAATCATGCCCGATATAATTGATACGCTGTATGAGTTAAAACAGCAATTTATGGAAAATAATCATATCACAGCCAGCCGGATAAACAGCCGTAACTCATCCGTGTTTTGGGAAGCTGACAGAAATATCGATATTGTTTATACTTTTTTGAAAAGAAAACACACTCTGGAAAATAACAATGATACTGAACTTATTAAATGGATAAATTATTTTGAAAAAAATAAATATGAAGCTGCCCTGAGTTTCTGGTATGAAATGCACAAAGGGATTCAAGAATCTCTTAGAGAGTTTTAATAAACAGAATGTACGAGATATTTGAAGCACATAATACGTATACGGCCCCCAAAGTCAAGGGGTATAGGTATCCCTGACAAGCTTTTTCATTGCTGATAAGTCGGGCTGCATTGTTTTTCCGTTTCTCCGTATCCGGCTTGGGTTCGAAGGTACTGGTGTAATACTGGGTCTGCATCAAACACGTATGGAGGGTAGCTCGAGGTTCCCTAGAACAATATTGGTACCCGGTCCGAATCAAAAGTGGCGTATGCCACTTCGCGGCAGAGTATCAAATATAACTTGTTCGAAGTTACTTAGAAGAGGAGCTCTGCCTGAGCTTGGCAGGCTCAGTTACAATGGCGGATCGGCGCGGGGCAGACCGGTGGAAATGGAAAAACGATGAACTCAAGAAAAAGGGACCGGGATACAGGACCATTCGACCCGGTGGGAATCGAGGATACCGTGCTATGGTGCCGGGATAGCAGCTTGAAAGCTGCATGCATAGGACGCCGGGTGAGCATCATCCTGTAGTGTTCCAGTTAGGCGCAGGGTCTTCTGCATCCCGTCCCTTTTCATCCTATTGTTTCAAAGAACCGTTTTGGATCGAAAGGGGCCCTGTTTTTGAGTATGGAATAGACGGTACGCCCGAGTTTCTGGGCAATTATGGAAAGCGCCTTCGCATTTCCGTATTTGCTGACCAATTTCTTATGGTAGAGCTTGGCACGTTCGTTTCGGCGAAGGAAGAGGCAGGCTGCTTAGCTGAAGGCCCATTTCAGGTGGACGTTACCGATCTTTGAGTTTTTTCCCGTTCTGCGTTTGCCCGCTGACTCGTGAGAACACTTCACCAGCCGTGCGTATGAGATGAAATTGCCTACTCTTGGGAAGCGGTTGATGTCGTTGATCTCGTAGAAGATCACCAGGGCGAGGATTTTCCCCACACCGGGAATGCTGCGAAGCAGATGAACGGCTACAGGGTCATGTTCGGGAATCTGTGCGTTGATCTGTCGTTCGATAGTGAGTATCTGCTCGTGAAGGGTATTCATAAGTGCGATATCCGCCTCGACAGTGGTACGGACCATAGGATCGGTGAATCGGTCTGCTATGCTTGTGTGATTTGAGCGGTGGGATTGATATGCTTAACTATAAAATAAATTTCAATCAGATTGAATGGGAATCTCCAATAGAGGGAGTAAAATGTAAAGCATATAATTATGGCAACAAACGAATTCGACTTATAGAATACACAAAAGAAATGCCACCACACTGGTGTGAAAAGGGCCACTACGGTCTAATTCTTGAAGGTGAGATAGAAATTGAATACACAAATCAAAAAATAGTATATAAAAAAGGTGATGGTGTATTTATTCCAGATGGAACAATGCATAAGCATAAAGGTAGAGTAATAACGGAATCTGTAAAAGTGATTTTTATTGAAGATGTATAACCAATTCATGCATTTGACGCCTATTAGGCGCATGTGATGATGTTGTTAGGTTTTACAAACATAAAGTTTAAGTTGTGGGGTAACAAAACCAAAAATGACCAAATCAAAGTAGAATAAAAAGAATACTTATGAAAGCGATTGTATACACAAAATACGGATCACCGGATGTTCTTCAGCTAAAAGAGGTAGAAAAACCTGTTCCCAAGGATTATGAAGTACTGATAAGAATACATGCGACCACAGTAAATAGAACAGACTGTGCAACAATTAGAGCAAAACCATTTTTTGCAAGAATAATTACAGGACTATTTAAGCCAAAAAAACAAATTCCCGGGACTGAATTTGCCGGAGAAATTGAAGCGGTTGGTAAAAGTGTATCAACTTTAAAAGTAGGAGATAAAGTTTTTGGATTTGATGACCAAGGCTCAAGGTTTCATGCCCAATTTATGACAATAATAGAAGATAAAGCAGCAATAATACCAGAAAACATAACGTTTCAGCAGGCGGCAGCTAGTTCTGAAGGTGCACATTATGCGTATAATTTTATCAATAAAGTTGATCTTAAGAAAGGACAAAATGTTCTCGTTAATGGAGCAACAGGAGCTATTGGTTCGGCTGCAGTTCAACTTCTAAAATATTTTGATGTTAATGTTACCGCGGTGTGCGCCACGAAAAACATTGAGTTAGTAAAATCACTATGAGCTAATAAAGTAATCGATTATACAAAAGAAGATTTTACAAAAGATGAACAAAGGTATGACTTTGTATTTGATGCTGTTGGTAAAAGTTCATTTTTTAAGTGCAAACATCTACTAAAACCGGGAGGAATTTATATTTCTTCAGACTTAGGCTATATGGCTCAAAATATTTTCTTACCTCTTATAACACCAATTATAAAGCCAATGATTGGAAACAAAAAAACTGTATTTCCAATTCCTATAGATATCAAAGGAAGTATACTATTAATCAAAAGTCTCATAGAACAAGATAAATTCAAAGCAGTGATAGATAGAGCATTTCCACTAGAACAAATAGTCGAGGCATATAAGTAGGTTGAAAAAGGACAAAAAACAGGAAATGTAGTCATAACTGTGGAGCATAACGACAATACCTAACCGGAGGGAATCACAGGGCGTGTTATTCCGTATTTCTGTGCCAAAGAGGACGATCTTCCTATCTGTTTAACAGCAGTGAGAAATCCGAATGGCCTGCGGCGTAGGTGATGAAGCCTGCCGAAACGTAATCGATATCCAGGTCTTTAAGCCCGGCAATTTTTTTCAGGGTGATGTTTCCGGATACCTCGATCTCGACTCTACCCTGGATTATCTGCAGTGCTTTTTTTATCATGGCTTTTTCCATATTGTCAAGCATGATTCTGTCTATTTTCTGATCGAGCGCTTCCCTAACCTCCTCGAGAGTTCTCGTTTCAACTTCGATTTTATACATGTTGCCATATTTTGAACGGACTTTATCCACAGCGTTTTTAATCGAGCCCGCATCATCGATATGGTTGTCTTTGATGAGCACCATGTCGTACAGCCCCATTCGATGATTTTTCCCGCCGCCGTGCACAACCGCCTCCTTTTCCAGCATTCTGAGTCCGGGAAGGGTTTTTCGCGTATCAAGCACTGAAATACTGGTCCCCTCGAGAGCATGGACAAACTTTCGGGTCGTTGTGGCAATGCCTGAAAGGTGCCCGAGAAAGTTCAGCGCAGTTCTCTCACCCATCAGTATGGCACGCACATTCCCACTTATGTATGCAATTACATCATTTCGGTGAAACTCTTTCCCCTCTTCAATAATAAAATCGATCTCAAGCCCTGCGTCAATCATTTGGAAAATACGTCGAACAACACGGACTCCTGACAGTACCCCTCTGTTTCTGGCAATTATCATTGCTTCGGTCAATTCATCAGAGAAAATGGAAGACGAGGTAACATCTTCAAACAGGGGTTGTTTTCCCTCGATCAGTGCATGAAGGGCACCGCTGAAATCACCGGCAAGGTCCTCTGCGAGTGCACATGCTACGATGTAATCGAGGGGGCCTTTTATCATGTGCCTGCCTTTCTGTACTTCTCTTCTTTAGGGTTTTATCTATGAAGATTCTGGTACAAGGTCGAAAGGTGACAGCCGGTCACCGTATTTCTCCTGTACGGTTAAAAGCCTCTTGTTCTGCTCTTCGAGCACGACGAACAGCCGCTTCGGCGGATCAATGACATCTTTACTGTAAATATGAAGAATCCTGCGTGTTTTTGCAATATTTTCTGGGATCCGTACGGTAAACTGCTCGATATACTCCCCTTCTGTATACTCCTTTTTCAGCACATCTGAAAAAAGCCTTTTGAGATCATTGTACAGGGGAATATAACCAGTCGGCGTTTTCAGAGCTGCAACATCTTCATGAACCCGCAATTCCATCCATTTCAGCCAGACACGCTTGTCCTCCCGCTCATTCAGCCATCCTCCTTTTTTGTCTTTCAAGAAGTAATTGACTGAAAAAATCTTCGGGGGATCCAGGAGGCCGCTGCCAAAATCAAGATTGTTCTGTATATACCTGCCTATGGTAATTGAGAGAAAATCAAGATTAGACATGGGGTTGAATTTCCGCACTCCCTCCTTTCCGAGAGTTGCGGCCGTAGTTTCAGATTCGAGAGCAGCACCTTTTGTGATAACACCGTGCTCCCAGTCGAAGGATTCCTCAACCGGTACCCACGTATCGGAGTCTCTCCCGCCGTAAATCACACCGCTAATCTTCACACCCGAGGGATTTTCCATCTCGGGATCACGATTTTCAAGAAGATCCATGCTCAGGGTAAAACGGGCGTTCTTGTGTGATACATCCACCTCCACACCGTCCTCGCCGATTTTCCCGGTATTCCAATGACCCGAGTGATTAATGCCTTGTTCCGGGGGTTTCGAATCCTTGCCGATCCAGTACACGTCTGTATCTTCAGTATACAGCACGTTCGAAAAGATAATCTCTCCTTCAGAATTAAGGGCCTTCCATATAAGCGCATCATCCTTCGAGTTAACCCCCTGAATAATACCGAAGATCCCCTTTTCTACATTAACACCGTACACCTTCCCTTCCCTCCTGCGCAGATAGGCTATGTCATCTCCTATGATCTTTTCTCCCTCAACCATGGAGGTCGATGTCTTGCCGCAGAGAGATGGATAGGCACCGGTAAAATACCCTACCCTGCTGTCTGGGCCATGCACACCCACGATAAACATGTGTTCGGTCAGCCACCCCTCGCTGGATGACTTTCTTATCGCCAGCCTCATCGCCAATTTCTTGAGGCCGATCGTATTGCCGCCGTACTGCGTGTTGGCGCTATACACTGTGGAATCTTTCAGATC
>CAYSRJ010000041.1:6840-24431 GCA_964433545.1 uncultured Spirochaetota bacterium
CCCTGTTCTCTGTCGAGTGTGTTCATAGTACTGCCCAATTTATTACCCTTTTCGAGCAGGATTCTGGTGTTCGTTTTGTCCCTCGCCTGGTCGTAGTAGCCATCGAAATGTATCGTATGACCGGGTATCTTAAGTGCTTTTTCCTCCCCCGTTTCAATCGCTTTTTTACGGATGTACTCCAGATCTTCCTCTTCATCTGTTCCTACAAAAACAGAATCAGGATTTAAATGTTCGACAAACCGTGCCACGAATGCATTCACGGCAGGGTTATCGATACCTGCAAGTTTATTATAGTGCTCGTCATCGAGCCTCCCACGTAAAACACCTTCTATACCTTTATCCATTTCATGACTCCCTTTTTCAGTTTCCTACAGTATGAAACACTTTCGGTATCCCGCCCTCAACAAAAACGGGGTGTTAAGACGACCTGTGCCGGCAGGATTGAGCTTGCAGGTTTTCACCCATTTCACTTACGATTGTTTTTCAATCCTTCAATTGTTGCCGTTTAAAAAAAAGGTGACCGCCATGTACGGGTCACCTGTGCATCATATGAAGTCAAGCGAATATTCAGCAGGCCTACGGCCGGTTGAATTCATTAGCGGCGCAGGGATTCGAACCCCGGACACTGCGGATATGAGCCGCATGCTCTAACCGACTGAGCTACGCCGCCGTATTGATCACGTATGGATTTATGGTTTTATCCATTAAGATCCTGGTTTTTGTACCAAGGGCACAGGTACCAGAATTTTATGCCGACTAACTGCATTATTTTACAATTACCTATCATCACGTGCCGCAGGTATACATGCTAGGGGTAGAAACCAAACGGCAAGTATTGTTTTTGAACATTTAAAATTGGAAGTTCACTTGCTTATTATTATTAACAAGTATGCGCTAAGTCAAGAAAAAGATACAGAATGAATAATTACTTAGTCCGACAGCACAAAATGATCGATCAAATATTCTAAAAGTATTGCTATACTTTGTCTGGCCTTTTTATAGTTTACTAAGGGCCCCTGGATAGCTGACAATGATGCTATCGATTTGATCGAGGGTACGGTATCATCCGCCCGGTCAAGAACTGTTCGCGCGCAGATTACAGGTATCTGTCTTCGTTGTACGTAGGCGGCTCTAAAAAAATCCTCCATATCAACGGCAACTGCATCAAAATAATTATGTATCTTGTTTTTTTCTTCACTGCCATGAAGCACCCGTTCGGAAGTGACTGTCCTTCCGACGTGCACCTGAATGTTATTCTGTGCCGATGTCATTTTCTGTAGTCTATTTTTCAAAACCCGCACATACGGGGAAGGACAGGGGACCTGCAGCACCGGATTCCTCTTGAAGATATTATTTTTCACCCCTCCGGTCAGAATGGATTGAATCGTTTTTCTGTTCACATACACAATTTCCCGCGATAATACAATATCGCCCGCCTGAAGGTTTGGTGAAAGCCCGCCGCAGAAACCTGTTGAAATAACTGCTGAACATCCAAAAAGAAGATCATCGCTGATCTCCCGGTAACCTATACCGGTACGCACAAAACGTACTTCGATATTTTTGAAAGAGCCTTCATACAGCATGAAGTTTTTATTTTTTTTCCCCGTTATTCCTTCTATCCTCTCAAGGATGGAATCTACTTCCTTTTTGAAGGAAAAAAAAACACAGATCATTACTGCATTCCCGCGTATTGTGTACGATATCTTGTGTTGTATCAAAGCCGCGAAAAAAACCCTTCCTTGCTTCCTTCAGACTTCCGATTTGTCAGGAATCCAAATCACGGCCGGACTGCCCGGTCCATCTTGTAAGAATCACTCCCGGTCAGAATAAACTGTGCTGCATCAGTCTTCACAAAGCCTTGCCTAAAACAGTCCCTTAACTGTCCCGGTATTCACATCCACATCGACTTTTCGGTACGCGGGATTTGACGATGTTCCTGGCATGAGACTGATCGATCCGGCCATAGGGCAGAGGAACTTCGCTCCTGAGAACAGAAGAATGTCCCGAATCGGGAGAGTCCACCCCTTGGGTACACCTTTCAGCGTCGGGTCATGGGTAAGGCTCAGATGTGTTTTGACCATCATGGTGTAATAATCTTTGTACTGCGGATCCGACTCAAAGGTTTTCGCCTTTTCTGCGGCATCCGGCATCCAGTGAACTCCGTCTGCACCGTACACCGTTTTCGCAATTCTTTCAACACGCTCTCGAAGCGGCAGATCGAGCGGATACAGGAAGTCGAAATCGACCTTTTCCTCGCAGGCGTCTATCACCGCATCAGTAAGCTCAAGCGCACCGTCACCGCCCTTTGCCCAGTGTTCGCTGAGCGCACAGCGCGCACCCGCCTTCTCGGCGTATTTTCGCACCAGCTTGATTTCATCTTTCGTGTCTGTATGAAAAGCGTTGATGCATACCACCGGTTTGATGCCCGATGCTTTTATTACATCGATGTGATGCAGGAGATTCTCTATACCCCTTTCAAGAAGCTCGAGATTTTCTTTAGTATACTCATCCGGCAGAGGATGTCCCGGAACCACCTTCGGGCCGCCGCCGTGCATCTTCAGCGCACGTATCGTTGCAGTCAGAACCGATACATTCGGCTTCAAACCTGACAGCCGGCACTTAACATTCCAGAACTTTTCAAACCCTATGTCCGCAGCAAATCCGCTTTCCGTCACGTGGTAATCGAAGAGCTTGAGGCCGACACGGTCGGCAATGATGGATGACTGTCCCACAGCGATATTCGCAAAGGGACCTGCATGCACCATGCATGGTTGATACTCTATTGTGCAGGCAAGGGTCGGATTGATGGCATTTCTCATCCATGCGGTCATCGCTCCTCCAACTTCGAGATCATCGGCGGTGACCGGATTGCCTTTTTTATCGTATGCAATGGTGATTTTCCCGATGCGCTCACGAAGGTCTTTCAGATCACGCGCTATAGCGAGTATCGCCATAAGCTCCGAGCTCACCGTAATCTGAAAACCGGAGGACATCATGAATCCGTCCATCTTGCCGCCCATACCGATTATTATATTTCTCAGGGCCTGGGCGCAGAAATCTATAGCCCATCTCATCTCCATCCGCCTCGGATCTATATCGAGACGTTTCAGGTTTCTCTTCGCAAGCTGTTCGTCATTATAGTTGAACTCATGCTGCATTCTCGAGGTGATCGCCACCATTGCCAGATTATGCGCATTGGTAATATCATTGATATCGCCGGTAAGTCCCATTGAAAATTCAGTCATAGGAATCAAAAGCGCATTACCACCTCCGGCAGCGGTCCCCTTAATATTCATAGTCGGGCCGCCGGACGGCTGCCTGATTGCACCGCCTATGTTCTTTTTTCTCTTGCCGAACCCCTCTATGAGGCCCATCGATGTAGTCGTCTTTCCTTCACCAAGCGGTGTTGGTGTGATGGCAGTCACCTCGATGTACTTACCGTCAGGTTTGTTCTTCAGACGGTCGATTATTTTGATAAAGTCCAGTTTGCTGATCCTTCCATACCCCATTATCTCTTCTTTTCCAAGGCCCAGCTTCTCACGCCACTCATCAGGTGTGGGCATGCGTTTTTCCGCTTCCGCCGCGATCTGCCAGTCAGCCAATTTGGTGGCATCGTATGCCATTGCAGCACCTCCTCATTAAAGTTATTTTGGAGCTTAAACTACTGTATAGTTAATTATTTGTCAATTATTTCTTTCTACTTGGGAGTGGGGTACGTCCTTAACAGGATGTATCCTTAACAGGATGTATCCTTAACAGGATCGTATATAAACAAATACCTCTGTTTGAAGTTATCAAGTACTGCTCACTGCGACATCACCCCCTTCTATGAAGGACATCATTGTCGTATTTCTCGATTTCATCGATGTAGGAGGTCCCGACAGGCACATCCATCTTCAAACAAAAGTAATTCCACACAGCCGGGAAAGGCATGCTTTTCATCTCTTCAAGAAGAGCGAGGCGCGCGAAGAAATCACCCTTTTCTTCATTTTCCTTGAGCAGTGACACCGGTTCGAGAAGCGCAAAAAGTAGTGCTTTTTGAACAGCGCGCGAACCAATGACATAAGCACCTACCCTGTTCATGCTCGCGTCAAAGTAATCGAGTGCGAGGTGAACACGATTCAACAGCCTGCATCTCACCAGGGACTGCGTCAGGGACACCACGTCATCGCTCATAATTACGACATGGTCACTATCCCAGCGAACCGGCCGACTCACATGCAGAAGGAGCTCCTCTGAAAACTGCATAACCGCTGATATTTTATCAGACACGGATTCGGTAGGGTGGAAATGCCCCATATCCATACACAGCATCTTCTTTCTCGAAACCACATAGCCGAGATAAAACTCATGGGAGCCGACGACAAAATACTCACTCCCGATTCCGAAGAGCTTGCTTTCAACCGCATCCTTCATCTCCTCAGAATCAAACTGCTCTTTAAATATATCATCGAGGGATTCCTTTAACAGCTCCCGATGCCCCCAACGATCTATGGTTATATCCTTTGCACCGTCAGGAATCCAGATATCATGGATACAGGGACTGTGAAGCTGTCTTCCCATCTCCGCGCTGATTTTGCGACACCGTTTCGCATGCTCGATCCAAAACGCTCTGACACCGGCTTCTTTACTGCTCAATGTAAACCCGGCTTCAGCCTTCGGATGAGAAAAATAGGTTGAATTGAAATCAAGCTTAACTCCCACATCACGCGCCCAGTCGATCCATCCCTGGAAGTGAGCAGGCTCAACCGCATCCCGGTCGATCTTTTTACCGCCGAATTCACCGTAATGAGCATGCAGGTTGAGCCGATGGCTGCCCGGTATCAATGAAAAGGCCTTTTGAAGATCCATCCTGAGCTCGACGTGGTTCCTCGCCCTGCCGTGGTACTGTCCGGTTGCCTGTATTCCACCGCCACTCAAAACACCGCCACCTGTTTCAAACCCACCGACATCGTCGCCCTGCCAGCAGTGCAGAGAAAGAGGTATGCTCTCAAGCGTTTTCATAGCCTCTTCAGGATTAACGCCAATCTCATGGTAGCGTTCTCTGGCATATTTGTACTGATTTTCGATGGACTCGATATTTTTCATGAAAAACTCCTCATGGACATAATTTCTTGAATCTTGCTGACTTCTGTACTCTTTGTAGACTGTTCCGATAAAAAATTATTCTATTACAAATCACTGAATAAAACAAATACTAAAATGATGGAGGTTCTCCATATAATCGTGCATACGAACCGAGATTTCATCGCTGCATACAGGGTGAAGCGCTCCCTTAAAATTGTTAACGAATTAGCAATATTTCAGTATAATAAAACAGGGTAAAATCTTATTTCATTTCACATCAGGGGAGGTGCAATGTACACCGAAAAACCACTAAATTACTTCCTGGAAAAACTCTGCTCAAACAGTCCAGCACCGGGAGGCGGAAGCGCATCAGCCCTGGTGGGTGCCGTTGCAGCCAGTCTTGCCGGTATGCTTTCCGCTCTTACTGTCGACAAAAAGGGGTACGAGGACGTGCACAGGGAAATGGCGGAGAATCTGAAAAAGGCGCATGGCCTCAAAAACGAGCTGCTCAACCTCCTTCAGAAGGATACAGAGGCGTTCGACGACGCAGCACGGGCATTTAAAATGCCTAAAAACAGTGAAGAACAGAAAAAAGCGCGCACCGAGGCAATCGAGAGTGGCCTTATCAAGGCATCCGAGGTCCCGCTTGCAATAATGGAAAAGAGCCTGGAGGTTTCCCGTCTTGCCCGCGAAGTGCATGCACGGGGAAACAAAATGGCGATTACTGACGGTGCTATTTCTGCTCTCTTCGCAGAGGCCGCTGCAATCGGCGGTATGATAAACGTGCGCATCAACTTCAGCTGGATGAAGAATAGAGAGTACATCGAAAAGACAGAAAAAAGGCTCGGGGAGATACTCGAGGAAGCCAGGAAAATACGGGAGAAAGCAGTTGCTACCACACTGGAGCAGCTCGGTCAGGCATAACTGCCTTTATTTTCAGTGGACAAAGTTTTAATTTGTATTACAATCTCTTATCAGCAGGCAAGTAAACTTCCGGCTCGAATGTCCCCGTTCGGCCGGCTGAAGGTTGGATAAACCAGAAACTTATTTTAAATGGAGGGAACAAGTGAGTGCAAAAGTAATCGATTGTGTAGCAATTGCGAATCAGATTAAAGAGGAACTACAGAAAGATATCGAGAATGTGAAAGAACAGGGTGCCGCTGTTGGAATTGCAACAGTACTTGTTGGAAACGACTTTGGTGCAAGAATGTATCGCGGTCAGGTCGAACGATTCTGTGGGGAAATGGGTGTCGAATACATTAATGCAAATCCACCTGAAGATGCCCATGAGAACGACGTGGTACAGATAGTGAAAGACCTCAACAACGACAAAAAGGTGAGCGGCATACTGCCACTTCGACCTTTTCCGGAACACATTTCAGATTACGCAATTATCAATTCTATTGATGTAAACAAGGATATCGATTGTTTTCATCCCTATAACATGGGGAAGCTGACTCTCGGAGAAGTCACCTTCGCACCTGCAACACCGTCGGCATGTATTGAGATAATGGACAGAGAGAAGATAAATTTCGAAGGCGCCGAGATAGTAGTTGTCGGGCATTCGAACATTGTGGGAAAGCCCATCTCAATACTCTGTCTCAATCGGAATGCAACCATTAGCACCACGCATATTTTTACCTCGATGGCTGGTAATCTCGAAAAGCATACAAGGGGCGCAGATATTCTTATTGTTGCAGCAGGAAAGGCCAGCCTTATAACCGCAGACCATATCAAGGAAGGCGCCTTTGTCATCGATGTCGGTATCAACAGAGTAAAGATGCTTGATGAAAGCGGCAATCCCATCCTGAATGAAAAGGGAAAACCGAAAACCAAAACCGTCGGAGATATCGACTTTGAAAGCGTCAGCCAAAAAGCTGCAAAAGTCACTCCCGTACCCGGCGGTGTCGGCGCTATCACAAACATGATGCTCATGAAAAACGCAATCAAAGCCGCAAGGATACAGAGTGGGCTTGTATAAAAAAAGTAAAATGATAAAATCGAATGTCCAGCCGGCATGCAGCCTGCTGGGCATCGGATGTTTACAAGCCTGTATCAATACCGGATGTTGTGAGCGGCCCTTCGGGCAATACGCAAATCGACGTTTCTTTTCCGTATTTTTTCAAGAGAAGCAAGGCCCGGCATAACCGCTTTACCGTCGCCTGAAAATCCTGCAAAAAAATGCGGTTCAATGAAACCGGTAAGTATTTTAACATCACAGCGTAGGAAATCTCGATGTAAATATATATGGTTTCTCCGTTTTGTTGTGCCGACAAAACTATGCAGACCACGGGCTGATGCATTATTCTGTATAATCCTGTATGTTCGTAAAACCTCTTCCCCTAAAACAATCGCACCTCATTGAAAATTATTCTCGCAGAACAAGGTAAAATTGTATATCTTGAATATGGGTAAGCAGTTGAATTACACATAAGCAGGATGGACTGCACATGTATACGACATCATAAAAAACCTGGAGTCCATTTTAGCATAACACAACTATGCTTAATTTTCTACACTCTATTACAGGACGGAGGTTTGTATATGAATAACTTCACCTTTCACAACCCGACAAAAATCATCTTTGGTAAAAACTCTATCTCACAACTCAAAACAGTTCTCGATCCTGGATCGAAGATACTGATGACATACGGGGGTGGATCGATAAAACGAAACGGCGTGTACGATCAGGTGACGGACGCGCTCAAGAAATATTCTATTCATGAATTTGGCGGTATCGAGCCGAATCCAGAGTACGAAACCTGTTTGAAAGCTGCCCGAGTAGTTAAAGACGAGGGTATTGATTTTCTACTTTCGGTAGGAGGGGGATCGGTGCTCGATGGAACGAAATTCATCGCTGCATCGACTTATTATACAGGTAAAGACCCATGGGATATTCTCACCGAGGGAGCTCAAAAAACAGTGAAAAAGGCTCTTCCGATCGGATGTGTACTCACCCTTCCTGCGACCGGTTCGGAAATGAACGGCAACGCTGTTATTTCAAGGAGAGCACGGGGCGAAAAGCTTGCGTTTTCCAGTCCTCATGTGTATCCGCGATTTTCTATCCTTGACCCGGAAACAACGTATTCACTCCCGGAACGCCAGGTCATAAACGGGATAGTGGACGCCTATATTCATGTTATCGAGCAGTATCTAACCTGCGACGTCCATACACCACTCCAGGACAGGCAGGCTGAAGCTATTTTAATCACCCTTATAGAGCAGGCGCCGCTTGTAAAAGAAAACCCCAGGGACTACAACGCACGCGCGAATATCATGTGGTGCGCAACTCAGGCATTGAACGGCACCATTGTGTGCGGCGCAGTGGAAGACTGGACCACCCACAGGATAGGACATGAACTGACTGTACTGCACGGGCTCGACCATGCCCAGACCCTGGCCATAATACTACCGGCTGTCATGCAGCATCAGCGAGAGAAAAAGAAAGATAAGATCCTGCAGTATGCCAAGCGTATATGGGGGATAACGGAGTCTGATCCCGAAAAGGCGATAGACCAGGCGATCGAGAAAACAGTTTCATTTTTCAACAGTATCGGCATGCCGACGCGACTGCAGGACTATAAACTAACTCCCGATTCCTGTATGACGGCTGCGGATAATCTCGCAAGACGCGGGGATATTCTCGGAGAGCATAAGGATATTGGCAAGAAAGAGGTGCAGGAAATACTCAGGCTCTGCGCATGATCCAGAATCTACAGGATGAGACTCTGCACTGATGAGAAAACCCCTGCGAAAAAAACCGCCACACCGACCATCAGATGCAGTTTGTCTTTTGATAGTTTCAGTGTATACCTGCTCGCGATAACCGCGCTCGCTGAAGAGAAAGGTACCGAAAGCAGAACATACCGCCATAAAAACCTGGGGCTGCTGTGCATGCCGAATAGAACCGCGCACAGTCCCATCAGAATGAGCATCATGAACGCGCCCGTTCCCGTTGCCCTTGAAAGTGTGTAGCCCGGTAAAAACAGGAGTAGTGTGACGGTGAAATTAGTACCGCTTCCCATACCGACAAGACCCCCCAGAGCTCCAAACAGGGCCGTTGCACCTATCAGCACCGGCGTACCGATTCTCTGAAGAAATTCTGCTGCCTTCCGGATGACAACCGAATATTTCGAGCCTTGATTTCCGTTTCCTTTCTCTCTTTTCAGGCCCTGCACCCCTTTCATGATGAAATAAACGCCTATCAAAAGAACAAAATACCCGATTCCTCCCTTCAGCTTATCCGGATTCTGGATCAGATACCTGCTCGAGAAGTAAAATGCGACGCCTGCACCTGCCAGTGCCGGAATCACCAATCTGATCCCGTCCTGAAAATTCACCTTTTTGTGCCGGGAAAACACAACCGTCAGGATAAACGCATTGGTGAGATCCATTATAACGGAAAGGGTGATTGCATCATGCACATTGAAATTGAAACCCACGAAAAGAAGCGGCACAACAATATTCCATGCGCTGAAAGAGATAGATGCCGCTGCTATACCGACGAGAACGGCAATCGGAGCGAATAACAGCAAAAAACCCCAGAGTTCACCCATATATCCGCAACCTTTCATTCTTTTTCGAATAGCAGCTACCGCAGCCCCATGATGATTTTATTCGCCGTCAGGTCGAGCATGCCCGGTTCGAGGGATTCTTCATTAACTGCACTGCAATCAACAGCCGCTTTCTGGACGGCCCGCAAATCCATCTGCAGCCACGGCACTTAATCCCGTCATCTGTTCATGCTGCAGCAGTTCCGGGTTCACCCCCCAGAAATCAGGAACCTCAAGCCTTACTATAATAGCCAGAGAATGTCCGACGATGGGAAGATACATCTCCCCGCCATTCTCCTCTTTTTTCTTTTTTATATAGTGCCGCCCGGTAAAAACCAAAGACAGCCATCATAAAATAACATCTGCATTACAGCTTATAAAGATTTTTATAGAACTCGCGAATCGGCGGTGGAGAAAGGAGGGTTCAAAGAATACCCCCGGAGAAAGGAGAAAAACCGGGGGCAATGAAAGGAAATTTTAAAAAAAGCATACTGACTTTATGTTGCCCGAGGCGAGATTTGAACTCGCACAGCCTATCGGCCACTAGCCCCTCAAGCTAGCGTGTCTACCAATTCCACCACCCGGGCCGGTTTACTCGCATATGAATATAACAAAAAACAGGTCTGAGTCAAGCAGGAAAATACCGAACCGTACCACTTACCTGCCAATAGATTCGAGAAAATCAATTTCAGCACGCTGTACTTTGAGAATGCGGGAAATCTCCTCCTTTGAGTATCCCATTGACTTTAACTGCCTGGTTTTTTTCAGCAGATTGACTGATTCGGGCGGTTCCTGAGAGAAGGCGGTATCTCCGTTCAGTGCAGCCACTGCACTCTCTCCTGCATGAGAAACAGTTGAGGCCTGTTTATCTGCAAGTGCCTTTTTAACTGCAGGTTTTTTCAGGAGTTTTTCAGCAGCTGCAATGACCTTTCTCAGTTCCTCGACTTTTTCTTCAGATACTTTGACGGCATCATCAAGTGCACTGTTCAATTCGACAATTAAATTTTCCACTTCCCTTGTATACCGCCCAAGAATACCGGAAGCACTATTTTTTCGTATTCTGCTGTTCAGAACGACGTATACAATAAAAAGAAGAATACAGTTGGCCGAAAAAAGCAGAGCGTAGTTCATTTTTCAATCTCATTATTTTGAAAATGTCTCATTTCTTAAAGAATATTCACCGAACAATGTTCACCGAGTGCACAGTACATGCCAAATCGACATATTCACCAATTATTCTATAGCCGGAAAGAACAACCTCTCCTCTACCGACGGCTTCGAAATGAGTCCGGTTATCAACAGTTTTACCGCTTGATATCGACATGCGTGCCCTTATAGGGCTCCTCAAACTTCTTTCGTTCCTCTTCCTTTTTCCCGCCGCCGTTTTGCTTTCGCTTTTGTACGTATCCCTTCTTCTGCTTTTTCTGTTCATCTTCTATCTTGTTGTTTCCATCCGGATGCGGTTTAACATCGTTTACACGGCTCGACTCGATATGCGAGAGCTCACTCAATTCACCACCTTTGACAGCCTGCGCAAGAACAACGCCTTCCTGCTGCATCTGCTGCACCTTGCTCACACTATCCATTCTCACAAGCAGGGCCTGAATGTCAACCGGCAGTATCGCCATCAGGTACGCACCCTCTTTCCGAGAATTTCCTCAATATCAATATCTTCGTACTTCCTCATCCGTATTCTGCCACTCTCAAGCACGAAGGTGACATATTTAAACTCATTGGATACATCGTAGTTTATATCCTTGATGCCGATTCTCACACCGGGATATACATTCTTTGAAACAGACACTTTGCCTATTGTCCTTAACAGCTTGAGATACGACTTGAGCTCGTTCATCTCCTCATTGATCTCACTCAACCGGATCGTCAGTTCCTCACGGGAAGAGAGCATCTTTTCAAGAAGCTGCTCCTTCTCCTCCGTAAAGCTTCGCTTTATTTTTTTCTGATTTTGAAGTGTGGTGATATTGGCAGTGAGCTTTTCGAGGTTGTTCTCGAGATCAGTTTTCTCCTTATCTATTTCAAACAGCCGCTGCCGGGATTTCGGATCAACCCCGACTTCAACAATGGTTTCGGTGAATGAAACAGACCCGAGTGTCTTTGTATTTACGATCTCTCCGGCCCGTATTCTCCCGCCCACAATCGTTGCTCTTTTACCGAAACAGACAACTTTCTCGGTTGCGTCAACATCGCAGTGCATAATACCGTCCTGTACGAACACGCTTTTTTCCGCAATTACCTTTACCTGTTCCAGAAATTTCGAGGCTACATTTCCGCCGGATTTAATAGAGCCACCGAGCTTGCCCATAACGCCCTGCTTTATGGAAATATCACCCTCGGCATCAAGAAGGCACTTACCGACACTTCCCTTTATCTCTATATCACCCGCAGCCTTTATGGAAAAGCCGTCTTCCACATTCCCGTGCACGATCACCGTTCCGAGAAAGAGTATATTTCCCGTATGTATATCAACATCACCCTTTATCGCATAGATCGGTTCTACATTGATCTTATCATTGGACAGGACAACCTGCCCGTTTATATTGGCAATAATACTCATTCCATCGGATGAGAGCTCAGTATTTTTGCCGGGGATAAGTTCGACATCTACCCCGGGTTTTGCTTCGAGACTCCTGTTAGTTACTGTTCTACCCGGGGTGCCTTCGGTTGCCTGAGTTTTTGTCGCTAAAAGCTGACCGGCCACAACGTTTTCGACCAGATCGAGGTCCTTGAAATTCACCTGGCCCTTTTCATCTTCTTCGAGGTGCACCTTCTTCTCAGTCCTGAAATTATACACGATTTTCGCTTCAGCCCCGTCTTCAGACCTTTTACCCTCCGCAACGAGGATGGGCACATTGAATACCCCCTCTTCTAAGGATTCCTGTATAACGTCGTGCTTTATGCCGTATACAACACCCTTGTCATTCAGAGACTCGAGCACGTCGTCAATGTCAAGCACCCGTCCCCTTGGTTTCGGCGGGATTACGGTCATAAACGCCTTCATATCGTTGTCGGAAACCTCTATTATGCAGCGTGAATCACTCTTCTCTACACGCACCCACTCGCCAATTTTTTGATACTCCCCGCCCGCTTCACGAACGATTTTTGCAACCTTTGATTTATCAAAATCAGTGACTCCGCGCGCACTTATCGCGCCGAGCACATCTTCAACCCGGACCTTGCTTCCCCTTCCTCTCGGCGCCGCTACCTTTAGCATAACTCCGATTCTCGTTATTTTGACCTTGAAGATTCCGTCCGCATCCTTTCGTATAACCCGTGCCTCTTCAGACGTCGGGACAACGGCCGTAGATTCACCTTCCATCGATACCAGGCGGCCTACTATGCGAACCCGAAGATAGTACGGGCGTTTGCCGAACAGGCTCTTCCTTCCCTGAGAGACAATATCGTACTCCAGATCACTTATGGTAACCCCCAGAGCTTCAGCCGCCTTTTCGAGCCCCTCTTCAATAGAATAGGCCTCAACTTCAATCATATCCCGCTGTCCTGATTCCGGTACATCGAAATCAAGACCGCTCAATGCCTCCTGCAGTTTCTCGAATGAAGACGCCATTTATATCACCATGCTCTTTTTGATATTCATGAGTTTGCTTCTAAGCCGCATTATCGCCTTTGTATGAAGCTGCGAAATCCTGGATTCCGTCACCTGGAGAACCTCACCGATTTCCTTAAGGGTCAGGTCCTCGTAATAATACAGAATAAGAACTTTTTTCTCCTTGTCGGGAAGCTCGTTTATCGCCTGGACAATTATGTTTTTAACCTCTTCCCTTTCAACGATTACATCCGGATTGAGGCTCTTTGGACTTTCGATCGTCTCCATGACCGATACCTTATCACTCTCATCACCGACATACCATACATCGCTCAACGAAAGCACAGATGCCCCCGAGAGTTTCAATATGAGTGTATGAAACTCTTTGATGGATATTCCCAGTTCTTTCGCGATTTCCTCATCCGTCGCCGCCCGTCCGAGCTTATTCTCCAGCTTTCCGATTACCCGCTCGAGCTCCTTCGCCTTCTGTCTTACTGACCTCGGCACCCAGTCAATCGACCTCAGCTCATCATAGATCGCGCCCCTGATTCTCGTTACCGCATACGTTTTGAACTTGATATGCCGATCCGGATCGAATTTATCGATTGCATCGAGGAGGCCGAAGACACCGTATCCGACGAGATCGTCAAAGTCGACATTCTGGGGCATTCCGATCGCTATTTTTCCAGCTACATACTTGACAAGAGGCGCATACTGAGTGACAAAATGCTCCCTTATTTTGGGGTCCTTTGCTCTTTTGTATTGTTTCCATAACACTTCTTCTGATTTATCTTCAAACACTTTCCATCTCCATATCCGGTATTATGCCGGTACTGATCAGGGAGGGCAACCGTACCGATTACCTCGATAAAAAAATCAACAGTATAAAAATAACAATGACAACAACAATACCACCGACAATAATCAGCGGATTGATCTCCCTCCGTCCACCATGAACCGGTGCGCGGGATCCCTCCTCATTTATCTTTGTGACAATCTTGGCGTCCGCAGGTACTTTGAACATGCCGAATATCCCCGGGCCAAATTGTGTGAAAACACCGACACTGTCGCCTTCAAGCTCTTTTACCTCAATAATCTTGCTGAACACGGGAACGCGTATACGGTCGACCTTTCCCCCGATCAGTTCGGCCAGGTAATCTGCAATGTCTCTTTCATCAGTGATTCGCACCTGAATCTCATCCCCGAACTCGAGGTCCTTGACTTCAGAACCACTGACCGGAGAGAGAACGGGGCTTACTCGCAGCACAATAAGAGATTGATCCTTCCTTTCCTCATACCCGGTTTTTTCCCTGTCCGCCCCCTCAGTGCTGAGCGATTCACCGGTTTCCGTCTCCTCGCTCCGCAGATCTCGGTTTTTGTTCAACCTGAACGCATCGGTCTTCTCGATATCGAACTTCACCGCTATATTCGTATCAGCAAAAACATTGTAAAGCTCATCGACAATCAGATTATTTAATAGATCATTTCGAACAGGCTGTTCCGGTTTTAAAAACGGCGAAATTCGAGAAATAAACTCGCTGCTCACAAACAGATTTTTAAGCTGATCGATCTTGACTCCGTCGATCTTCTTTGTTCGAGAATAGCTATAGAGCTGCTCCTCAAAATTATACCAATCTGTTTGCAGATCGAATTTGCCGATTTCTTTGTCATCACTTATTACTGCGACAAAGCGGTTAATTCTCTGCTCTTTTTGATCGAAGCAGAAAAAACAGGCGCCATAATAGCCGGTAATTTGCGTTATAAACTTGAGTTTGACAGCGAAGATATCCTTTGGAACAGCTTCGATTATTCTCCGTGCACCATCGACATCCCCCCCGGTGAAACGAAGCAGCATATTTGCAAGAAAATCGTCGCACCCCGTTGTCTCTACCAACTCATTTACCATTTCGTTATTCATATTAATCCTGGTTCATTATCTGTTTTACCGCTTTCGCAAGTGTTTCGGGCTCATTTGGAAACTTCATAGCACCTATATCGATATAGTCACCCTTCGGTGAGCTGCTCTTCTCGATTTCCTCTCCAATAAGTTCATCGGGCAGCACTTCTTCTTCATCAATCAGTTTATCGAGAGATGGAAGCTCGCTGTCTCCAGCCTGCTCTTCCTCGGTATTGCCTTCCGGAAACTGCAAACCATCCTCCCCTGACCCAAGAGAAAATTCAGCAGCCCTCCGGGCACCCTCCCCGATTTCGCTTCTCCCGGCGTCTGTAAATTCTTCTAAACCACCGGTTCGATCATGGTGGACAGCACCCGATGTATTCTCTTCTCTCTGTACCGCCAGAATTTCAGGAATATATCTCTTTATCAACTGCCATGCGCCAAAAAGTATAAAACCGAATATGAATGACGACACAACTGCGCGAATAAAAACAATTCCAAAGGGATTCTTTGAAAACAATCCCACAAGGATTGAGAGTAAAAATGCTCCCAGGGTACCAAAGATAATGTACCGTATTCTGCTGTCCAGTTTTGTCGACACCATCGATTCCTTTTCAATTCTATTGAAGATACTTCCCCAACAATATAACAATACACCACTTACAGGAAAAATCAATCGGTAAATCTTCGCTTGCCTACAGTTTACCCCCGAATATACTCTTCAGAAACCTTCCGAACCCTCCGCTTTCCTGATAGTCGATGTTTGCCAGTCTGCTCATAAGATGTTTGATAGATTGTGAAGCCTTGCTGTTCGGCGCGCTCCGCATAAACGGGTCCTGTTTCACGACGGCATGCTGAACCACGCTGTCCTCAAAGACAAAACCGAGGTTGTTCACCTTGATGTTCAGAAATTGACCCGCTATGTTAATCACCCGATCGGAAACCTTTTTCCCCTCCATGATAGAGTTTACCCTGTTGACCACGAGCCGTATATTAGGCCCATTTACCTCAGTTGAAATACTCTTTATAATGCCGTAGGCATCGGTTATGGCCGTAGGTTCCGGCGTGGTGATTATTATTGCATCATCAGCGCCTTTGAGAAAGGTGAGAACATTTGGTGAAACCCCTGCGCCGGTATCGATGAGAATAATATCCGCATATGCAAGGTCCTTCAAATTATCCACAAAGGCACTTCGCTCATCCTCTTCGAGACTGGCTAACTGATAGAATCCGGATGCACCTGCGATGATCTGTATTCCGTATTCTGTATCGACTATTATCTCCCGTAATTTTTTCTGTTTTTTCAGAACATGGTAAAGATTGTATTTCGGGATGATACCGAGAATGACATTGACATTGGCAAGTCCAAGGTCGGCATCCATTACGACCACCTTTTTACCGATCTGTGCAAAGGCAATCGCAAGATTTATTGCGATATTAGTTTTACCCACACCGCCTTTTCCACTCGAAATGGTTATTATTCGCGGTTGCCGGGCATAGGCTGTCTCAGCCTGACCGTTTTTCTCTTTCATAATCAGGCGAAGCCGTTCAGCCTGATCCTGATGAACAGCATCGTTCATTGACTCCTCCGTTCGAAACCGAATTCCAGGGCTTTAGCCTGCCGGGCCGTCTCCCAGACCGTCGAGCGCAATCATTTCGTACAGCTTTTCCTTGCTGGCTATTTCTATATCATCCGGCACACTTTGTCCGGTTGTAAGATAGGAGATTTTCTTGTCCTGCAAAGCGCTCAGAAGGCTTCCGACTGTGTTCGTTTCATCGAGCTTGCTGATGATGATTTTGTTGTACAGAAGCTGATTGAATCGCGTGACCACGTCGATCGTATCACGGTATTTCGTCGTCGCGCTGAGTACCAGGTGAATATCCATAGGCGCCTTGATACCATCTAATATATTCCTCAATTCTGCAAGTCCCATATTGTTCCTCTGGGAACGTCCGACAGTATCGACAAAAATGAGCTCTGCGCTGCTATTCTTCACCGCACTTTTAAACTCCTCGCGTGTGTTGACCGGTGTAAATGGGAGCTGCATCAATTCGGCGTATTTTCCAAGCTGCTCAATTGCAGCTATTCGGTAAAAATCGATGGTTATAAGCTCGAGCTTCTTTTTCTGCAGTACCCCGAAGGACGCTGCGAGTTTTGCGATGGTTGTCGTTTTACCCACACCTGTCGGACCGACGAGCACGACAATTTCTGGTTTTGATGAGCCGATCTCGATCGGTCCCGAAACATCAATCGAGGTCAGTATGTAGTTCTTAACCCGCTCACTGAATATTTCAGGAGTGCTGATATCTTTCAGAGTGAGTTCCTTTTCGAATGTGCTCCGTATACCATCGATATAGTCATCAGTAAAATCATTTTCCTTGAGCAGTTGAATAAGCCTGCTCAGGGAAGGATTATCTTCCCCGCCTTTATTAATCATAATCTTGTCAAGCTGTTTTTTTATCCGCTCCAGCTCGGAGATAATATTTACTGAATTGAGGTCTCCCTCCTTGA
>CAYSRJ010000041.1:24531-31321 GCA_964433545.1 uncultured Spirochaetota bacterium
TGAGGTATCCCTCCTTGAGGTATCCCTCCTTGAGGTATCCCTCCTTGAGGTCTCCCTCCTTGAGGTATCCCTCCTTGAGGTATCCCTCCTTGAGGCGTGGAATTCTGCTGTTCTGGTTTTTCCTCACCCTGTTCTGATGTTTGCCTGTTCTTTATCTTACGTGAAAGCGCTTTACTTATGTCTTCATTTTTTGCAACCGTGATTTCTGTATACTGCTTTTTAAACATGCCTAAAAAGCCGCCTTCTTTTATATCTTTTCTTCCTATTATGTAAACATCACTCCCGAGATCCATCTTCGCGTTCACAACCGCCTCTTTATAGGTGGGTGCTTTGTAAGTTCTATACACCATTTGCTCCTTCTCCCTTTCAAAATGCGATTCTTTCAGAATGCAATAGTTCCTACTGCCTCCAGACGTATATCAGGGACGATTTCGAAGCTGCTCAAAACAGCAGCATTCGGTACTATATTAGAAACTATATTTCTGAACAAGGCCCGCACATCGGGGGATGTCAGAAACACCGGTTTCAAGCCTCTCTTCCGTATCTTCTGCACTTCGTCGCTGATCCGTTCAAGGAGCTTCTTCTGGGCGGATGGCTCCATCGCAAAGCGCTTGCCCACTTCAGTTTCCACGAGAGCCTTCTTGATTTCCTCTTCAACCTCTTTTGATAGGGTGATAACCGGTATCTTCCTCCCTTCGGTTGAGAACTGCTGGCATATCTGTCGTGAGAGCGCCTGGCGCACAAGCTCGATGAGCTCATCATGATCTTTCACTGTGGGAAAATAATCCGCAATCGTTTCAAGAATGGTGACAAGGTCACGAATGGACACACCTTCCCGCAAAAGCCCCTTCAAGATCTTCTGTATGTCACCGACAGTCGCATTCACCTTTTTAATCTCTTCAACAACCGCCGAATAGTCCTTGCTCAATGAATTAAGCAGGGTTTGTACATCCTGCCTCCCGAGCACCTCGCTCGCATAGACCTTTATTATTTCCGTCAGATGAGTTGCAATGACGGATGGTGAATCGACTACCGTAAATCCAAGACGTTCTGCCTTCTCTCTGTTGTCCTCATCTATCCATATAGCCGGCAGGCCGAATGCCGGTTCGACAGTTTCTTCTCCCTCGACTTTCTCGGTGACGCTGCCGGGATTCATCGCAAGGTACTTGCCCATTTTTATCGTCCCGGCACCCACTTCGACCCCTTTTATCTTGATTGAATAGGTGTTCGGATCGAGCTTCATATTATCACGTATCCTGATGGGCGGAAATATGAGGCCGAGCTCTATCGCGCTCTGCCGTCTTATCATGGTCACCCGTTCCAGAAGATCCCCCCCCTGATCGGGATCCACAAGCGGTATAAGATTGTATCCTATTTCAAGTGCAATCGGGTCTATCTGGAGAAGTCCGACAACACTCTCCGGTCCTCTGCCCGGTTCCTCACGTTCTTTTGCCGCCAGTTCAGGTTCTTCGGGACCGAACTTGATTCCTCTGCGCAGGTATATCCCCATGAGAGCAAGAATCAATCCGAGAACAATGAGGGGTATCTTTGGAAAACCGGGAAGTATGGCAAGGAAAAGAAGAAAGCCGGCGCCAATCCACAGCGTTCGCGGCTGGCCTAAAAGCTGGGTGGTAATCTCGGTACCCAGATCATCCTTCGACACCGCACGTGTCACGATAATGCCCGTTGCAGTCGACATCATGAGGGACGGAATCTGTGAAACGAGACCGTCGCCGACGGTAAGCATCGTGTATGTCGAAACAGCGCTTTTCAGGGTTTCGCCCCGCATTGCAATACCGATAATAAGGCCGCCAACGATATTGATGATCGTAATAAGGAGGCCGACCCGCACGTCCCCCTGCACAAACTTGCTGGCACCATCCATGGCGCCGTAAAAATCCGCCTCACGCTGTATATCTATCCTCTTCTGGATGGCTTCCTCTTCTGTCATTAGTCCTGCTGAAACGTCAGCGTCGATCGCCATTTGCTTTCCGGGCATTGCATCAAGAGTGAACCTGGCTGCAACTTCCGAAACACGTGTTGCACCTTTGGTGATAACGATAAACTGTACAGCGATGAGGATGAGAAATATGATAATACCGACAACGTAATTTCCCCCAACCACGAATTGGCCGAATGCCCGGATGATCCTCCCGTTAAACGCCGGCCCCTGGAGCAGTATCAATCTGGTGGACGAAACATTGACCGCCAGCCTGTAGACGGTCGAAACGAGGAGCAGAGAGGGAAATACCGAGAGATCAATGGCGCGTTTCATATACATGACGGTAATAATTGTAATGAGGCCCAGTGCGAAACTTACGGAGATTAGAAAGTCGAGCAGCATTGCCGGGATTGGAATGATAAGCATGAGCACAATCGAAACAACGCCAACTGCGATCAAGATATCTGTTCTCTGCCACCATACTCGTGTTGGAACTGCATCAGCCATAGCCCCCTCCCTGTTTATTCAGCTGTATGCTCTCCCTTCATTTAATTATCGGGATAATTTAAAAAATATTCATGCAAACCCGGTCCCTTCTAAGTCACTTCTCGCCAAGTTACTTACAGATACTCGGTCGCGAAGTGGCATATCCCGCCAGAGATACATGCCGTCAGGTAAATTCGCCAATTTTATACCGCCTCACGTTTCTTGAGCTTGTACACAAATGCAAGCACTTCGGCAATAAGAGTGAACATGTCATCAGGAATTTCATCTCCTATCTCAACCCGCTTATACAGCTCTCGTGCGAGCGGCTTGTTTTCATGAACGACAACATCGTGCTCTCGGGCGATCTGCTTAATTCGTTGAGCAATCAAATCCTGCCCCTTTGCAACGCAGACCGGCGCGCTCATTTTGAGCGAATCGTACTTCAATGCAACCGCATAGTGCACCGGGTTGGTGATTACCACATCAGCTGTGGGCACCTCCTGCATCATTCTTCTCTTCGCGTATGCCCTCTGCTTTTCGCGCATACGAGCGCGCAAAAGCGGGTCACCTTCCAGCATTCGGCGTTCTTCCTTCAATTCCTGACGGGTCATTTTAAGAGATTCTATGTGCTGCATCCGCTGGAACAGATAGTCCGGCACGGAAAGCACAAGAAGTATTCCGCTTACGACCATTATGAGCTTGAAGGCGATGAAAACAAGCAGATAGAGACTCTGCGCGAGCCCCATATCGAGCGTTTTCGTAATAATACCCACATCATTACGTATAACTAGAAAAGAAACAGCACCGATTGCCACAATCTTGAATATCGCTTTCCCCAGGTTGACCGCCGCCTGCTTTGAAAACAGGATATTCTGAAAAAAGCGGACGGGATTCGGATTGATTCGTGTAAAATCCGGCTGTACCGGTTTTACGGAAAACTTGAAACCCACCTGAACCACGTTTCCGATCAGGGCACCAATGAACGCCACGCCCATCACCGGGCCGAGAAGACGCAGCAGGAGGGGTAGAATCGGTTTGAACAGGAAAATCAGATTTTCTCCTGAGTTGACGACATCGTTCACAGAGTTCAGATAAAACTCCATCATGTGCATCGTATTCTTGAGCATACTCTTTGCAAAAAGGAAAATGACGAAAAAGCCAAACAACATTATGAGTGCTGAAGGAAGCTCCTGCGTTTTGGCAACCTTTCCTTCCTCGCGGGCCTTCCTTTTCTTGTATTCAGTAGGCTCTTCGGTTCTCCCCTCATCCTCCGCTGCAAAGAGCTGGAGATTGAACCGGAAGTCGGTATGCAGGTCCGCACGCGTGCCCATGCACACATCCGTTTGCGCACTCATCTCTGCCCACACCATCTGCGGCACACCAAACAGAAAAAATGATTTCACACTATCCATAGTACCCTTTTCGTGACCAGCCATAAAAAAATCTGAACACAGCTTTCTCAGTTGTGTAGAACAACGTTGGAGAAAGAACCCCTTTACATACCGGTGTTTTTCCGGTAATGCCTCCCCTTTATCATTAAAAACAGTTTTTCAACCGCCAAATGCCCGTATGAGTGCGAAAAGGTCTTTGAATGCCCTGTCCAGGGCGGAGCTCATACCGAGCGCAACCCCACCGACGACAATGATCATCATTAAAAACCCGACGCCGATCTGGATGGGAAATCCGAGCATAAATATATTCATCTGTGGCGCAGCCTTTGCGAGAAGACCGAGCGTCACTGCAAGCAGAAAAAGCGTCGCAAGTATAGGAAACGACAGTTTCAACGCGACCATAAACATTGCACCAAAGGTATTTATCAATGCTTTGTACATCACACCGCTGTCCCTCAGTATCTGAAAGAGTTGAATCGTACTGTAACTCTCGTATGTTGCCAGAACAAGCATATGGGGTCCGTCAATTGCGATGAAAATCATTATCCCCATGAGCGTCCACATCTGGCCGACAAGTGTAATACCCACCTGAGAGAAAGGATCGATAACCTCTGCGATTCCAAGCGCCATCTGAAAACTGAAAAATCTCGCAGCAAGTTGAAATGCTGCAAATATAATTGAAATAAAAAAGCCGATAAGTATCCCAATAACGGCCTCCGAAATTACCAGTAATGCGTAGGAATACATATTTTCCGGAACGCTCACAATTGTACGTGAGACCGCCGGAAATATGCAGGCCGCTACATACACTGAAAACACAGCCCGTATGCGAAGCGGTATGACACCGCTCGAAAAAAACGGAGCAACCACGAACATTCCGAACATGCGAACCAGTATCAGAAGAAATATCTGAAAATACTGGACGAAAAAATCCATCAGGCGCCGTCCTTCCATAACAGGTTCAGCATCTGTTGCTGTGTCAGTTATTTAACCATATCAGGAATAAGGGCGAATATATTCATTGTAAAATTGACCATGCTGTTGAAAATCCATGTTCCGAATATGATCAGAGAACCGAGCACAACGACAATCTTCGGCACAAATGTCAATGTCTGTTCCTGAATCGAGGTTGTCGCCTGAAAAATGCTTACCGTAAGCCCAACCATCAGGCTGAGCCCGAGCATTGGGGCGCCAATAAGCAGTATTTGAAAGACGGCACGCCCCATCAAGGTGGCTGCAAAACCGATTGTCATACGCTGCTCCTCTTTACTATTTGTACTATCTGAAACTGTTGACCAGCTGATACGTCAGCAGGTGCCAGCCGTCCACCAGAATAAACAAGATTATCTTGAACGGGAGCGAGATGAACACGGGCGGCAGAAAGATGATACCCATTGACATAAGCGTGCTGGCAACAACCAGGTCAATGATAATAAACGGAATAAATAATAGTATTCCTATCTTGAAAGCGGTTGTTAATTCACTGATCATGAATGCCGGAATAATAACATAAGTGGGCACCTCTGATTGATTTCTCGGACGTTCGACATTCCCAAGCCGTAAAAAGAGTGCAATATCCTTTTCCCTGGTCTGCCTGAACATAAACTGCCGTATCGGTACAATTCCGCGCGCATACATCTCACGCACGTTGATCTCATTATTGAAGTATGGTTTTATTGCTGTATCGTTCACATCCTTTATTGTAGGTGCCATAATGAAAATGGTGAGAAATATCGCAAGGCCCATCATGATCTGATTCGGAGGCTCCTGCTGCGTTGACAACGCTCTCTTGAGAAAAGAAAACACAATTGCAATTCTTGTAAACGAGGTAACCGAGATTATAATTGCAGGGGCAAGGCTGAGAACTGTAAGAAGAAAAAGTATCTCCAGCGAGAGGGCAACGTCACGCGGCTGCTGGGCTTCATCGAGTGTGATCCCAATTCGCGGTATCGGTATCCTCTCCTGTGCGTAGCTTTTAACCGGGATGAAAAGCAGCCACGCAAGGACGAGAGACATCAGAATCCCGTACAACACTTTTTTTCGCTTCATGTCCCCCTCCCGAATATAGGCCATAGAACTTAAAATTATTTATATAAGTTATAAAATATCATACATGAATATATAAAAAAATAGCTCCTTTTCATAAAACTCCTGCCGTAAAACTCTCCATCACCGGTGAAAAACATCCACCCATACTTCTTCAGCCCCTTCAACCTTCTACATTTACATCTTTTTCATCTTATCGATTCTTTTTCTGTACCCGCCAAGGTAGGATATTTGCCCCGGCTTGGTAAAAGATTTTCCACCGATTAGCTTTAGAAACTGGTCCTTAAACCCACCTGCCCCCTTTGATTCTTTACTGCTTAGAAGCCTGATTTGGTCGATAACTTCCTTGTCTTCAACCTCTGTAATGAGGTTTATGCTCGAATCCGACACGCCGAGCACAAGAACCTGTCCTCCTATATCAACAACCTGAATGAGGCGATTTGCCGCAAGCGGGTACGTTGCGAGCACCTTTATTATTTCGGAGTCTTTTACCGGACTCCTCCGGTTTTTAAGAAGAAGGCGGAAAATAAAATATATACCGATGATTATTGCACCGAGCACTGCAACTGTTCGCAGAATCAGCAGAGGGTAGGAAACTTCCTTATGCGTAAATTCAGGTTCCTGATACTCGTAATTGGGCACAGGATTCGCCTCTGGCGCCCCCCCTTGTTGCATCGCCTTTGTTTCTTTTATCGATGTGCTGTCCTTCGTATTGGCACCAGATGCGTTTTCCGACACCATCGAGCTGGGTGTGTTTTCTGCCTCGAGTACAGGCGGTATGAAAAATAGGGCCCCTAATACAATGAAGGCCAGTAGAGCAGACAGGTTTCGCAGCGGGGATAGGCTCCCCTTGAATACAATCAAAATCCCCTCCCATTTAAAAGTGGCATAAGTCCCCTTGGGAAAGTCCCCTTGGGAAAGTCCC
>CAYSRJ010000042.1:0-7204 GCA_964433545.1 uncultured Spirochaetota bacterium
TGGCCGAAGGACAGAACGTCCCTCCATACATTATTTTCTCCGATAAAACTCTTCACGAGATGTGCAGGTATTTTCCCACGACGTCTGCTGAAATGAAGAGAATCAACGGTGTCGGAGACACCAAGCTCAAACGCTACGGGGTGTATTTCGCACAGGAGATTGCCGCCTATTTAAAGCAAAACCCGGCCATTCATGTACGGCATATAGATGATGAACAATCATTTCTCCCGGATGACGATATCAAACCAAAAAGGGTCAAAGGAGAAACCCTTCAAGAGACATACGAGCTTTTTACAAAGGGTCTTTCAATAAAGAAGATCGCCAAAATACGCGGCCTGACTGCATCGACAATCGCCAGACACCTCGAGCGGCTGATCCGTGAGGGGAAGGATATCGATATCAGACACCTGGTCAGCCCTGAAAAGCTTGAATCGCTCAAAGAATCGTTTGCGGTCCTGGGCGATTGGAAGCTGACCCCGGTTGTCGAACGCCTGCACGGGTCTGTCAGTTATGAAGAAGCACAATTCGCAAGGGCTTTTCTGCAGCGCGAGGAAATGTAGAATACTGAATGGTTTTATATGCAACCATTTGGAAAGTTCATAAAATTTCGAAAATATACCCGAGGGTGGGAAAACATTCATAATCCATACCGCCGGCACCGGGGGCAGACGCTTATGAAGATTTACTTCGCGGGATCGATACGGGGCGGCAGGGAGGATGCCGAACTCTATCAAAGGCTTATCACCCATATTCAGAGAAACTCTGCTGTGCTGACCGAGCATGTCGGCGATCCGACCCCGGCAGCCTCACACGGGGAGTCGTACGATACGCGCTATATTCATGATCGGGACCTGCGATGGCTCGAGCAGGCGGATGCCGTAATTGCCGAGGTTTCGATCCCGAGTCTTGGTGTGGGCTATGAGATCGCACAGGCTGTCAGGCTGAAGAAGAAGGTGCTCTGCCTGTATAATCTAAAAAAAGGTAAAAAGCTTTCTGCCATGATAGCCGGATGCCCGGACATACAAATAGTCGAGTACAATGGTTTCAAAGAAGCGAAACGGGCAATAGATTCATTTCTTTCAGGTGACGGGCAATAAAGAACAGGGAGATGAGTAAAGAAAAATCCAAAATTCTATTTTTACCATTTCGCATACCAATCGTCCGAATAATATCGTAGATGCTGTAAGTACCGCCGTTACGCCCTCCTGATTTGTGCATGTCGCTTCGTATAAGTAAATCGATTTATATTCGAATTGGATTGACCGATGTATAATTCAGGGGTATATTAAGAGCGTTGAACGAAGAAAAATCATTGGAGTTTTTAAACCTGCCGCATTTTCTGGTTGCAATCACGTGGAAAATTCGTCGGGATTGGACCAGATGTTTTGCTTACAGGAAGCGTCTCCAAAAGTAATGAGTAATCCTGCCAGTTCTCTGAACTTTTGATCAACGTAAATGCCCGGAACGAGACTGTTTCGGACCATTCCCAGGCTGCAGCTTCAACGAAAACTATTTACTACACAGAGGACAACTATGAAAGAGGATTATTTCAAGGGGTTCGACCTGATCGAACCTTTGCAACAGGCAGTACAGGAAGAGGGCTTCCGGGTTCCGACACCTATCCAGGAACAGGCGATTCCGCTTGTTCTGGAAGGACGCGATTTATTCGGATGCGCGCAGACAGGGAGCGGGAAAACAGCCGCGTTCGTCCTGCCGATTCTTAATAAACTCGCGAAGAGCCAGAAAAACCCGATACGAAATTCTACGCGCACACTCGTGCTCGCTCCGACCCGTGAGCTTGCAGCTCAGATAGGCGAGGGTTTTTCGACATTAGGCAAGCACCTGCATCTCCGGCAGGTAATCGTGCACGGAGGCGTGAGCAGGCGCGACCAGATTAAAAAACTATCCGGCGGCGTGGATATTCTCGTTGCGACACCGGGTCGTCTTCTCGACCTCATGGAGGGATCCAGGGGGCTTCTGGGGCGTGTTGAGATCATGGTCCTCGACGAGGCGGACAGGATGCTCGATATGGGGTTCATCCCGGATATCATGAAAATTATTCAGGAGCTGCCGGCAGGACGACAGACACTTTTTTTCTCCGCGACAATACCGCCGAGTATCATCAGCCTTGCAGCAAACATGCTGCGCGATCCTCATCGCATCGAGATTACCTCGAATGCCGACACCACTCCGCAGATCGAACAGAAGGTGTTGTTCGTCAATAGCAGGGATAAAAATGCCCTGCTGATGAAACTTCTTGCCGACCAGGGGATTGTCAAGGTGCTGGTATTCACACGTACCAAGCACAGGGCAAAGGATCTTTCCAGGCAGCTGACTCGGCTCAGGGTCAAATCGGACGACATTCACAGCGACAAAACGCAGGAGGCCCGGAGGAGGGCACTCGACGGATTTCATTCCGGCAGGATCCGGGTTCTCGTCGCTACCGATATCGCTGCGCGCGGGATCGATGTCGACGATATAGATCATGTCATCAATTACGAGCTGCCGAACGAACCGGAGAATTATATTCACCGTATTGGACGGACCGCACGAGCGGGGAAGAGCGGCACAGCGCTTTCCTTCTGCGATGCCTCGGAGATTGGCTACCTCAAGCAGATCGAAAGGGTGCTTAAAAAGCAGCTTCCCGTATGGCAGGGTCAACCGTTTCACTCGATGAGTGTCCAGGCTGTAAAATCTACTGCAGAGAACCGGCCGAAAACCGGGAGGAACAGGGGCTCTTATGCATCATGGGGCAGGGGAAGATCTAAGAAGCATTCCCACTACCGGTATGCTTCAACCGCGAAAAAGGCCTACAGCAGATAATAAGAGTATTTCGAGACCGGCTGCTTTTAAAAAGTGGCCGGATCTGTTTTACCAGCACCTTCCAATTATTTAATATCATACCAGTAGAAAATGTGATATCATAGGACGATATTTGCACAAAGGAGCCTGCGATGCCCGAAGGAAAAGCAATTGTCCTGTTCTGGACAAAAAACGGAAACACGGAAAAGGTGGCCCGCTGTATTCACGACACCCTGCAGACTGCCGGGATGGATGTATCAATATCCCGCATTCACAAGGAGCTCGAGGTCGAATACCTCGACTACAACCTGATCTTCCTGGGGGCGCCCGTGTACGAAAACCTTTCTCCCAAACCGGTTTTGTCATTCTTAAGAAAAAACAGGAGGCGTGACGGTGTTGAGCTTCTGGCATCGGCGCCGGAAACACCCGGCGTGGCTGCGGTGCCGTTTTGCACCTACGGAGGGGGGCATACCGGCTACAAGGAAGCGGAGCCCATGCTGAAGCATATCGGCCAGTACTTCGAGCACGAGGGTATACGCGTCGTCGATCATATCGCGGTGCTCGGGTTTTTCCCGGAGGCCGATATATCCTACAACACGGAGGGTCGGTTCGGGGATATCCGGAAGAGACCGGATGAACAGGACCTTGCAGAGGTGGCGGGAAGGGTCAGGGGTATTTTGAGGCAACTGTATCGTGTTCTGCCACTCGGAGACCTCAAACTGTAGGCAGGCCGGGTTCCCTGAGGAGCTGAAGGAGTGAATCCGAACCTTCGTGAAGGAACGTAAAATATGAAAATCGACTGGTTCAGCTGGTTTACATTCGACGTCTAGAAGTTCGGGATGTACGTATTTCCGAGTCTTGCCCATCTTTTCGGCAGGGCCGATGTCGACTTTTTTTTCTGGGACCCGCTCTTTCCGCCGGGTGACAGGCGCAGGAAACAGATGTGTACCTGGGCGCGAATCATCGTTATCGGCCACCTCATTCTGCTTGGTGTGTTCACCTATTTTCATCTCTGGATCTTTAGAGTCGTTGTTACGTTCGGCTACTTTTTCGCCACCTTCCCGACGCGCGGATGCGTGATGCAGCAGCACCTCGGCCTGTGCCCGAATGTGCCTGACTGGCGCGTTTCCTGCCATACGGTGATCTTCGGGTCGTTGATGGGCTACCTGTACTGGCATATGAACTGTCACATCGAGCATCACATGTTTGCGGCGGTCCCCTTCTTCAACCTGCGAAAGCTGCACGATGAAATCGCATTCGACACTCCGACGCCGCCGAAGGGGTACCTGGCTGGCCTCAATCGGGTATCTTCTATTAAAAAGGAGCAGCGAAAAAATCCGGGCTACTGTTTCATTCCGGAGTTTCCCTCTGCAGCCGCCTCTCCCAGACTGTCGACCTGATATGTCGTTGTATCCGAAAATACTCGAATCGTCGAACAGAATCACTTTCCTGCGGCTTCTCTGTAGAATTCTTCGAGCTTGTTCCTGCCGTATCGAGGTGCGACCATATCCATTGTTAAAACCGTGAGAAAAAATTCTATCGGCCCGTATACCTTCTGCGGTGTAAAAAAGCGTATGAGTGCAAGTATGATATTCTTTATCCATATTGGCACATACCGTATTTTTCCTTCCTTGTGCAGCGCCTCGAATGCCATATGCGCAATCTGATTCTGTGTAAGGATTTCAGGGCCACCGACCTCGATTTCGGTCCTATTCCCTGCAATACTTTCGAAAACAACTTCAGCGAGGTCCTCACCGTCGATTGGGTTGCCTCTGAATTCCCCTTTTCCGAAAAGGTGTACTACTCCTTTATCCGCCATCTTGAGAAACTCTTTCATATCTGAGAAGAATCCGTTCGGTCGTATGACGGTATATCGAAGACCGGATGCTTTCAAGCTATCGACGAAGCGTTCTTTCGCCTGGATTATTTTAAGCCGCTTCATTTTATGAGCATTCAAGACCGAGATGTAGATGAATTTCTTCATACCGGCGCGTTTCGCCTCTGCGAGCAGATTCATGTTCGCCTGAAAGTCGACGTCCATGTAGGTGAGGTTGTCCCTCTGCCGTGTAATGCCTATTGTTGAAATAACAACATCGAAACCGAAACACACTCCTTTCAGAGTAGAGGGTTTCGTAACCTCGGCTGTGATACACCGGTCGAGAAATGAATCGAGCCCGATGGTTTTTACTTTTTCGGTATTTCGAACGAGTGCGGCGGTGTAACATCCGTGTTTCTTCAACGATTTTACAATATATTGACCGAGGTATCCGGTAGCACCAGCCACGAGTACCTTGATACGATCATTTTCCATCAGGTTCATGCCGTCAACTCCTTATTTTATTAAATTTGTTGATGGGTTTTTATGTCTCCCGTAATGAATCCGTTATTTCCCTGTACTGAACGAGAATGAAATAACATTGTTCGGACACACGTCCACGCAGGTACCGCATAACATGCACTCCGTATTCTCCATTGTCCGGGCGTGAACCAAGCCGTTCACATCCAGGCTCATCGGACAGTTTTTAGTGCAGCGTTTGCAATCCACGCATTTTTCCTCCTGCGTCTTGAGCCTGAGGGAAGGCCAGGCCGCAAGGTTTCTCAGCTTTCTCCCGATAATCATGAACGGCGCGATCCAGCACAGGGTATGGCAGAAGGCCCGTCTCCCGACCGAAAAGGCCTGAACAACAAATATCAAAAGAATGAGGAAAAAGATGATGTACGCGGACGGCTCAGACACCGATATTCCAGTTTCCACCATAAAGAGAGGACTGATTTTTGTAAACCCGCCTCCCCTGACTGCAAGAAAGATGATGAGTCCTATCCACGGCACCCAGACTACGTATTTGATCCAGTTCGTTTTTCTACCGTTTACCGGGCTGTCCCGCACCATGAAGCAGGCTTCCTGGAGCCCACCGACAGGACACACCCACCCGCAAAATCCTCTTCCGAGAAAAAGTGCTGCTACGAACAGAAATCCGAATACCAGAAAGCTCCCGTTTACAATGCCTGCGGCTGCCCCCATTGCGATAAGAACCGGTGAGAAGTAGTTCATGACCACGGGAAAGGAAAGAAACATGCATAGAATGATCGCTTTTCGAAGTTTTTGCCTTTTTGAGTTCATATATATGCCTCCATTCTGAGTTTTTTGCACAACAAATCTTGTCCGGAACCGATTCTGATGAGAGCTGCTGCGGCGATCACCGCCATGCTGCAGAAACCTGAAACGAAAAAATCGGCCCCGGATACGATCGTATTAAAGGTACCGTGCCACAGGATTGCGGGAATAATGCTTCCTTTCGCATTGAGGGTCATCCATGAGAGCAAAACGGATCCGGATGCAAGGCTCACGAGCCATCCGACAATGCCGAAGCCTGCCATCTGCATGAAATCGGGATCGAAAAAGAACAGGGGAAGATGCCAGCCAGCCCAGAAAACAGCAGTGATGAGTGCGGCGGTGTATGCGAGCTGCCTTTTTTGAAAATGCCTGAACAAGAACCCCCTCCATCCGGTCTCTTCACCAATACCGTAGGTAACGGTCCATAGAATCATGTTAACAATGATGCGCTGGGGAACACCCCAGAGGAAGGCCGGGATATTAAAAATGCCGGTGCCGTTTTGCGCGAACACGGCTACGGTGAAATTTTCCATATCAGGAAAGGAGCCGAAAATGAGCGTTTTTCCGGCAGCAGACAGGAAAAAGAAAGCTGCAGGAACTGCAATTGAAAAAACGTACCATATAATTCTTTTCGGAAAACGAAACCCCTTTCTCATATACTCCATACGACCGGTTTTGCCGCTGAAAATCGAGGTCGTGATCAGCCCGGCGGCGAGAGGCCCGTATGCCGCAAGATGCTGCTGGAAAGGGAGGACGAACAGGTGGAATCGTGTGTTGAGAAGCAGCGGGAGCCACACAAACCAGGATATGCCGTAGGCAAGGAAAACAAAGACGACAACCGTGCTATTTGCGTTTCTATTCACGAGATCCTCCTTCGTATATCAGTTCTCCATTGGTTTTCGGAGTTCCGGGAGCACCCCGCGGTTCACTGTAGCGAACGAGCAGCCCGTCATCGGCACGGTACCAGTAATACGCCTTCCAGAAGATGGCGGGGATGTATTCGAATGAAATCAGCACCTTCACGGCCTCTACCTGGCGGCCGCATACCTCGATTTGTTCCACCGCCTCCTTTCTGGCCGAAAGACGTATCATCTGTATGCCCTTTCCCTGTGAAAGACGTTCATCAAAATTCGAGCTCAGCCCATAAAATGATATTTTATTGTCTTCCGAAAGTATGAAACTTTTCAAACAGAAGGGTAGCTGGTACCAGGAAATATCAGATTTTATAGGGACTGATTTTTTAATTTTTCCCGCGATAACGAGCCTGTCGTCATCCCTGTGTATACT
>CAYSRJ010000042.1:7304-29189 GCA_964433545.1 uncultured Spirochaetota bacterium
GCGATAACGAGCCTGTCGTCATCCCTGTGTATACTGATCGTATCGGTACGAGTGGAAGCGATGATTTGAAGGTTTTTCGTATTGAAATTCCTATCTGTTGTGATTACCTGGTCTTCGTCGTGATAATCCGCTCTGATGTATACTGCAGAATCAGCTTCCTCGATTGTATAGGAAACCTCTTCAACTTTTTTTCCGGTGGTCTCCCTGTAGGCAAGCTCTGTCGGTTGCGCTCCGTGTACGACAAAACCCGACAGGATAAAAGCGAACACCGCAGCCGTTATGGTTTTGATTCTTTTCATGCATTTCATAGTACATCCTCCTCGAAGTTTCTTATTAAACGGACCGGTTAAAATTTCCCTGAAACCTTCAGCAATCTACCGACTATGGTTGTTTAAGTAAATAGGGAGAAATACTCATTTTTCAGAGTACCGGTTTTTGGGTATTTTTACCTATGATGTCATACGAATGAGGGCATGTATCCGTTAGTTTACAAGCTGATTGCGACCGAACGCCACGAAGCAGTTTTATTATTGAAGGTACTTAGAAATAATTTTTTATAAGAACCCTTTTTATTAGCGGCTGAGGCGGCTTGTAATGAGCAGGTTTACCAGCTGGACGCGGTTTTTTACACCGGTTTTCTGAAAGATATTGTAGATATGGTTGTTTACCGTTTTTGTTGAAATGAAGAGCCTGTCGGCGATCTCCTCGCTTTTCAGCCCTCCAAGTATTGATTCAATGATTTCCGATTCCCTCCTGGATATCCCGTACCGCGTGCGAAAGTAAACGGTAACGGCATCCTTCTCGATATATGCGGGCTGATTGAAGAAGAAAACGGCAAAAGCTATGCTGAACAGGTTGAGCGCGAAAAAGTACAGCGGCAGGGTGAAAAGCTCGAAGCCCTCGGGAAGGTTGAGAAACGGGTACCGATCGCGAACCATCTCAAGGATGTTGACCGGAAAATATGAAAGCGAGAGGGCGAAGAATATAACGACGCCCCGTTTTAGCGCCCTGTTTCCGATTTTCCCGAGAGAGATGCCGATAAGCCCGAGGCAGTATACGAACACGAATACGAAGGGAAGTGTAAAGAATAGAAAAAACCGGTCTTCCGGTTCGTACATTCCGGTAAAAATGATTATCACCGCCTGCACCAAAGCCAATGTGGGAAAGAGCACACGTTTCACCGGTGAAAAAGTACGGGCGACCAGGTTGTGGAGGAACGGGGGCAGGATAACCATAACAAGCAGGAGTCCTGTGTAGCCGAGAATGTCAGTCGGTGAAAAAAGTCTCGTAAAATAGGGGACACGCATCAGTGCGTGGTACCTGCCGATGGCGAGCGAGGTTATGATCAGAGCAAGACTCACAAGGAAGAAAATGTAGTATAAAAGCGCCTTTCTCCTGTAGTGCAGGTAAATACCCGTTGATATCCCGATGGATAGTATCCCCGTGATAAGGGAAATAAGGTAGAATAAAAAGGTGTAATGCTCCATGTGCTGACGAGTATACGACGGATTGGGAAAAATGTCAAAGAATGTCCCGAGCATGCCGCCTTGAAAAATAATTGCCCTTCAGCATTTTTGAATTGCGTTCCTAAAAAATGAGAAATTTTACAATCTGCTTGACAGGGGGTTTGCCTTTGATGTACAGTGACCGAAAAGGGCGGTTGCCTGTGAAGCGGTCGCCGATCAAGAAGAGGGAGCGTGTCATGGCAAAGTACGGTGTCGGGGTATTCGGGATAGGTGATGTCGCGAAGGAGTATATAAAGGCGGTCAACAACAACCCGCTTTCAGAGGTTGTCGCAGTGGTAAGCAGGGATCAGAAAAAAACAGAGAAGAAGATACGGAATATGGACCTGTCCTGCGATGTGCTGAAAAGCTACGACGAGCTGGTTCAGAGAAAGGACATACAGATACTCGTTCTCACGAGCCCCCATTTTCTCCATGCAAACGAGGCCATACAGGCGGCCAGGCTCGGCAAACATGTTGTTTGTGAAAAGCCGATCGGTATGACCTGGGCCGAGATATGCAGGGTCCGGGATGAGATACACAAGGCCGGGGTGAAATTCCAGAACGGGCTCGCCCTGCGGTGGAACCCCTTTGTGGCAAATGTACGAAACCTGATCAAAAAGGGTGTTTTCGGAAAACTCTTCTATATAGAGGTAGATTACTTTCACGGCCTCGGGCCCTGGTGGAACGGATTTACCTGGGGCGGCCAGAAAAAAAGCGGCGGACCCTCCGCATCACTCGTGGCAGGCATTCACGCGGCAGATATGCTGCGATACCTGTGCGGTGAGATAGCCGAGGTTCGCGCGTACGGGACACGAGGCCACCGGGATGATTTCGAGTACTGGCCGTCATATATAGCGACGGTACAGTTCAAAGACGGCTCTATCGGTAAGACGAGCTGCAGTTTTGAAATCGAATCACCGTACCTCATGAACTTCATTTTGCACGGCTCGGGCGGCTCGGTCGTGAACGACCGGTTCTACTTCAAGGATACCTTCCCCGGCCAGATGGGGTGGCAGCAGTTCAATACTATCATGCCGGACAGCCCGTCTGTTTCTCATCATCCCTTCCGACACCTCATCGATGACTTTATGAACTGCGTCGATACCGGCGGCGAGACGGTGCTGAACATCGAGGAAACGTTCAAAACCCATGAGCTGTGCGTTGCGATCGACCGGGCGATGGAAACGGGTGATACGGTACACCTTCCCCTGCCGACCGAGTAGCGAGATTTACTGCTTTGACCTGAACTGTGCCGCCGGTACGCGCTATGTTTTCAGAATGCAAGCATGTAAAAATTTATTTCATTTCTCTATTTTGATTGAAAACAAATATTATCTATTGTATACTATTACTGCTCAGTAACTTCATACGGAGATAAAAAATGGGTAATTTTCCCAACCTTTTCAAGCCGATTACAATCGGAAACTTCGAAGCGCAGAACCGTATTTTGCATGAACCGACGGATATCAGCTCGTCGCATGCAGACGGGTCGGTGAGCACGCTTGACATCCATCATCATGCTGAGATTGCGAAGGGTGGTGTCGGCATCGTTATAGTCGGCGCGACCTCGCCGGACGGGGAAACAGGCAGGCCGACGGTTAATTCCCTCGTTGCGGACAACGACAGGTATATCCCGGGACTTGCCCGCCTCTCAGACGGTATTCACCGGTACGGCGCAAAATGCGCGGTTCAGCTCATGCATCCCGGCAGGCAGGCCGCAATCCCGCGGTACAACACGATGTCGACAAACGACATGATCATAAAGGTGCCCTGGTCAGCCGGTCACGAGGTGATTTATGCAACCGCCGAGGAGCAGGGAAAGCGTGCGCGTGCGATGACAATCGAAGAGATTATCGATATGATCGACAAGTTCTCCGATGCGGCCTGGCGGGTGCAGCAGGCGGGATTCGACATGGTTCAGCTTCACGGTGCCCACGGCTACCTCATCGCGCAGTTCATGAGTCCCTACACAAACCGGAGAACCGACCGGTTCGGCGGCAGTTTTGAAAATCGCATGCGATTCCCGCTCGCCATTATCGATCAGATACACAAGAAATGCGGCTATGATTTCCCCGTGTCTATCAGGTACTCGGTAGATGAATGGATCGAGGGCGGCCGCAGTCTCGAGGAGAGCATCGAAGTGGCGAAGTTGTTCGAACAGGCGGGGGTGGCACTGCTCGACCTGAGCCAGTGTATCACAGAAACACCGGGTGCGGGCTTCGACCCCATGTACTACGAGCAGGGCTGGACCATGTACGCCTCGGAGGCGATAAAGAAAGTGGTGAAAATCCCGGTCGTCAACAGCCACACCCTGCGCGACCCTGAGTACTGCGACAGGGTGATTGCGGAAGGTAAAACCGATATGGTCGGCCTGTCGCGGCAGCTCCTTGCCGATCCGTACTGGCCGGTAAAGGCATATAGCGGCAAAGTGAAAGAGATACGCAAATGCATATCGTGCCTGACCGGCTGCTGGCAGGATTCGATGCTCGCGAAGAAGCATATTGCCTGCGCCGTTAATCCCGCTGTCGGAGATATGCGGTACGAACATATAAAAACAGCGGAAAAGCCGATGAATATCGCCGTTGTCGGCGGCGGGCCCGCCGGTATGGAGGCGGCGCGGCTTTCCACCATCAGGGGGCACCGGGTTGTTATTTTCGAGAAAACGGGTGAGCTCGGCGGTGCTATACTCGGGTGTTGCATGACGCCGGGAAAGATCAAGATGAAGTGGTACACGGACTGGATCAGGTTTCAGATAGATAAACTGAAGGTCGAGGTGAAGCTCAATCATGAGCCAGCCCTCGAGGAGTTGAAGAAGTATGATGTTGTCGTCAATGCGACGGGCGCGAGCTCTTATATTCCGGAAGTCGTGGGGATGAAAAAGGGTTTTATCAGCCCGTTCGAGGAAGTCATAGCCTGCCCGAAGGCTACATGCGAGTTCTACCCGGGCGACCGCAAGCCGAAGAAGCTCGGCGAGCGGGTTGTAGTGTGGGGTGACCATTTTGCCGCGGCGGATACCGCTGCGTATCTCGCATCGATCGGTCGGGATGTTACCATTGTGACGGAGAATGGGCAGTTCGGTTCCGGAATCGAGCCTGTACACATGTACGTCCTGAGAAAGCGGTTCGACCAGACGGATGCGGAAGCATTGAGCTCGAAACCCTTCAAATATCCGGTAAAAGTGCGTACCGGTTCTTCAATATACGCGGTTGACAAAAGCCGTGTTGTTATTGCGGACGGCAGTTTCAATAAAGACGAGCTCGAGGCAGACGACATCGTGAGCTGTCTCGTCAGACCCAACGACGGTTTATACAAAAAATTGAAATCAGCCGGTCTCAAGGTCGTGAACCTGGGAGATTCAGTGAGCGTGCGAAATCTGCACTATGCGGTGAAAGAAGGCGCGAATTTCGGACTGACTATTGACGGAAATCAAATATACAATGGCAACAGGTTCGTGGATGAGGTCTCACTCGAGGTGCAGAGCCAGTTTTAATCTTGCTGTAGCGAGGCCTGCACTGCAGGTGATAAAAATAAATTTAGCTTGACGGGTGTTTTGGGCGGGTATATTCTGATGTCCACACGGAAGCTATTTCAGTTTCAACCATAAAAAATTTTCAGGAGGTAATTTTTATGAAAAAGAAGCTTGCGTTACTCATGGTGCTGATTTTCGCGGTTTCCTTTGCAGTACTGCCCGCATTTGCAAGCGGTGGTGGAGGCAAGGGAAAAGCCGGAGAAGAGCTCACCGTCGGTGTTGTCATCCCTTATGAGGTCGGCTGGTTTACCGCATTTCACAAGGGGTTCGAGCTTGTTGCCAATCAGGAAGGGGTAAAGCTCAACTGGCAGTACAACAACTACAAGGCGGAAGATGAAACCAAGGCGATTCAGAATCTCATCACCCTTGGCGTCGACGGCATAAACCTCACCGCTGTGACCCCGGCGAGTGCCGAGTACTCCTGCCGTCTTTCCAACGAGGCGAACATCCCGATTCAAATTACCGAGAGCGGGATTGCTGAGGGAGAGGGAAAACCGGTTGCTGACGTCGATTTCAACTGGTTTGAAATCTACCGGACAGTTGCCAAAAGTATCAGGGAAGATGTTCCCGGGGATCTTTCGGTAATCTGGATCCAGGGTTTTGCCGGAACACCGCCTGTTATGCAGGGAATTACCGGTTTCAAGGAAGAACTGCCGAAACTGAAAGGAATCAAGCTTGCGACTGATGTTCAGTACGGCGATTATGCAACTGCTCCGTCTCTCGATATTACGAAGACACTCGTGGAATCGGGCATTCAGTTCAACGTTGCGATCGGCGCATGCCAGGAAATCACGGAAGGAATTATCCAGGGCCTCAAGGAGGAAAATGTCGACCTGAACAAGGTTGCCGTTGTCACCGTAAACGGCGGTCCCATGGATATCGAGAACTTCAAGAAGGGCGATCTCGATTACGCATTGAGCCTGTCGCCCGGACTGCACGGTATGATCTGCGCCAAAAACCTCATCAACTACATGAAGGGCAAACCCTACCAGAAGAAGAGCTATTCCCCGATCGTGTGGGTTGACAGGAATAACTGGCAGCAAAACCTGATTCCGTGGGATGTAGACGAAACCTGGATGCCGGTTGTAGACGAATTCGTTAAGACCGGAAAGTATAAACCGGAACTGCGGAAAAAGTAACACAGGTTAGAAATCAACGATGTTTTCAGGGGTCTCTTTTCGAAAAGAGACCCCGTAGTTTTATGTAGTATACAGGCAGTCTAATGAAGGAACAGTGTGTGAAGACGACGAATATATTAGAGGCTGTGCAGGTAAGCAAGAGCTACCCGGGCGTTCAGGCACTCGACGCGGTTGATTTTGACCTTCGATACGGTGAGGTCCAGGCGCTTGTCGGTCAGAACGGGGCGGGCAAGTCGACCTTTATCGAAATAATCGCAGGCTCTATCCAGCCTGATTCAGGAAACATTTTTCTGGATGGTCAGGAGTACACCCATTTTGATCCGTCCACCTCGATCGAGCTTGGCATCCAGACCGTACACCAGGAAAACCAGCTCGTGGAGGAGCTTTCGGTCGCTGAAAATATCTACCTTTACGATTTGCCGAAAACACGATTCGGCTTTGTCAAGCTTGCGACCTGTATCGACACGGCGGACAGGCTTCTCGTGGAGCTCGGCATCGATATCAAATCCGGAAAAAAATTGAACGACCTCACCCCCGTGCAGAAAAAGCTCATCAGCGTTGCAAAGGCCTTCTCGCACAGAGCAAAGATTCTGATTCTCGACGAACCCACCGCGGCTCTGGACAGGCACGGAAAAAATGTGCTGTTCGACATCGTCCGGAAGTATACGGAGAAAGGCTTGAGTGTTATATACATTTCCCATCATATCGGAGAAATATTTGAAATCTGCGACCGGGTGACCATATTCAAAGACGGCAAGAAAATCAACACTCATACCGTGAATGAAACGGACATGAATACAATCGTCCGAGAGATGATCGGAAAGAAAAGCGCATCCATTTTTTCGAGAAGTGCTGTTCAAGCTGCAGGTTTGGAGGGGAACATTCTCGAGATGATCGATTACTCCAGGCAGGGAGCCGTCGATCATGTCTCCTTTACGGTGCAGAAGGGGGAGATATTCGGAATCGGCGGGCTCGTGGGATCGGGCAGAACCGAGCTCGCACGAATGATGTTCGGCCTCGATGAGAGAGACTCCGGACGGCTTATGTACTGCGGCAGGGATATTACTCCGACCAGCCCGAACGATGCCATCAGAAAAGGCATCGGCCTGCTGACCGAAGACAGAAAGGACGACGGGCTCATTATTATTCGTCCTGTCTTTGAAAATATAAGTATGGTTCGGTTTGCAAAGAGCCAGGGCGCATTTATGAACCTTTCAAAAGAGCGGGATGAGACAGGGGATATTTCGAAGGCGCTTAACGTGAAAACGCCATCCATTTCCCAGATGGTGATAAACCTGAGCGGCGGTAATCAGCAGAAGGTAGTGCTCGCGAAATGGCTTTTTGCCGAATCTGAAATTCTTATTTTTGATGAGCCGACGGTCGGTATCGATGTCGGCAGCAAGACTGAGATTTACGGGCTCATGGACGATCTTGCAAAAGAGGGAAAGATAATCATCATGATATCGTCGGACAATCCGGAGCTCATCTCTGTCTGCGACCGGGTCGGGATTATGCGTTTCGGGAAGCTTGTGACAGTGCTCAAGGGAGATCAGATTACCGAGGAAAACATGCTCAAGTATTCGCTCGGTGTCGGTGAAAAGGTTTCTGAAGAGGATTGAAGATGAAGATCAACATTCGTTCAAGAGAAGGACAGAAAAGGAGACTCACACAGTCCACCATGCTCATCATGCTGATCGTTATGCTTGCCCTCGTGGCAACAATCGTAAACCCGAAATTCCTTCGTATTGTGAACATAATCAATATTTTTCAGCAGATTTCGGTGCTCGGTATTGTGGCCTGCGGCGTGGGGATGCTGCTCGTATCGGGCCAGATAGACATCTCGGTCGGGCCGCAGGTTTCTCTCATGGGCATTATTCTTGCCATGATCATACAGAAGATCGGCGGCCTCCCCGCCGATTCTCCGCACGCGTGGCTTGCCCCTTTTGCCATTCCCATGGCTATCGTTGTTTCGTTTGTTGTCGGGTTTTTACTCGGGCTGATAAACGGGATTACGGTGATTAAATCGAGGGTGACTTCATTTATAATCACACTCGGATTCGGATCGGTGTACAAGGGAGCGGCTCTTTTGATAAGCGGCGGCGCTTCATATATGCTCTTCGGGAGATTTGAGCTGCTCGGCCGCGGCAGGATACTCAACTTTATTCCAATCGCCATACTCTTCTTCATCGGAGTCGTCATCGTCACCCATATCGTTTTGAAGTTTCTGCGATACGGCAGGTTCCTCTACGCAATCGGCGGGAACAGGAAGGCTGCATATGTATCGGGTATCAACACCGACAGAATAACCCTCACCGCCTACGTGATCGTTGGCCTCCTGGATGCGCTTGCTGCACTGATACTCATCTCGCGTGTCGGCTCTGCGCTTGCCGTGACGGGGGATTCCTATTCGCTCGATTCGCTTGCGTCTGTTATTGTCGGCGGGGTTGCCATAACCGGCGGCAAGGGAAACGCCCTGAGTTTCTTTCTGGGTGTCGTACTTATTGGGCTTCTTGATAACGCGCTGATCATCATGAATGTCAACCCGTACATGCGGGATGTTGTGATCGGGATCATCATAATTGCTGCTGTTACAATCAGCAACTACACCGGTGAAAGATCGTAAACGGCACGGTGTACACGAAGGTAATTCGGCCGGACGGTATGGATAAATCACCATTCATCGGGAGTCGGTCGGGTAGCTGGTGCTGTTTGGGTGAAACCATCCAGACGGCCACCTTCAGCATAAAACCATTCATTCGATATATACTGAAATAACTTCAACGAACAGGAGCGTGCACATGGAAAAAATCGACCTTATCTCGACGATCGAGGGGTCCATGTTCGAGAATTTCTATCCGGAGGCCTGGGATCTCAAAAAAATCGACTACTGCTGCAGCAGGAAGCCCGAAGATGTGTATGCACGCGAAAAATGGTGGCATCCCGATTTTGCACCCGTCGGCGCCGAATCGCTTCAGGACTTCAACACGTTGATGGGTCATGAAATAGCCCTGCAGATCAAAAAGGCGAAAGAAGAGGGACGTGACGTCATTGTTATTCTTTCGGCCGGTCCGATGGGGATGTACCGGTGGGCCGCGGAGTTTTTGAATATATGGAATGTCGACTGCTCCCACGTGCACGGGTTCAACATGGACGAATGGAGCAACAACGAGGGCAACACCCTCCCCGCATCCAACCCGGGTGCTTTCAGAAACGCTATGGAGGCGGCGTTTTACGGCAGGCTGGGAGACCGAACGGTGCCTGAAAAGCAGCGGCATTTCGCGACGAAGGATGAATTGCCGCGGTATGCAGACCAGATTGCCGACCTCAGGGCAAAGGGCGCAAAGTTTGTTCTCATATACGGCATCGGCTGGATTTTTCACATTGCCTTCTGGGAGCCTCATTTCGCGGCGGATTTCCGGAGTATGGAAGAATGGAAGAAATCGACGCACCGGATGGCGGCGAAGCTGCACCCGCTCACGATCATACAGAACTCCATTACGAGTTTCAAGGGAAGAATTACGCTCGTGCCGGCCCGGGCGAATACGATCGGCCCGGGCATATTTCTGCAGGCCGATTATACCATCGGCGGCGTCGACGGGTACCTCCCTTCTCGCAGGATGATCTACCAGAGTATGGCGTTGTGGGTTACCCTGAAATACGGACCGGACATGTGGATTCCTTCGAGTGTCATGCCCGAGCTTCCCGGAAAACTCTTTTTCATCAAAGAGCTCGCAGGCCCGCTCGTGCCGGAGGTAAACTGAGACACAAATATCTCGCCTGGATTTTTTTAATGATCGTACGGGGGTGAAACGGGGGAAATGAATCGAGGTTGTATCGGGATGAAACACTGAAACGAGATTGTGAGAACAATACGGAGGAACGTATGTCCCTTGTATTGAAAAACGGCCGCGTCTTTGCCGAATCAGGGGTGCTTAAAAGCGGGCACCTCTTTATTGAAAACGGGATAATTAGAGGTATCGGGGAGGGGGATGGGCCTGTTCTTGCGGGAGAAACCATCGACGTGAAAGGGCATATCGTCTCTCCCGGGCTTATCGATATACATACGCACGGTATTTTTGACGCCGATTTCATCGGCGGCTCGATCGAGAGCATGATGGAGGGATTCGAGCAGTACCTCCGATTCGGCGTGACGAGGATACTCCCGACCACCCTGTCAAGCCCGTTTGGCGCAATCGTCGAGCAGGTGAAGAAGATAGGGCGGGCACGGGAACAATGCACAGTGGGAAAAATGGTGCACGGTGTGCATGTTGAAGGCCCCTGGCTCGCATCCCGGTGCAAGGGCGGTCATCCGGAGAAGTACCTCCGCATACCCAAAAAGGAGGATGTCAAACGGCTGCTCGGTGAGACCGGTGATCTCGTTAAAACGGTTACTTTTTCGCCGGAGCTCGATAATGCGATATGGCTGTGCGAGACACTCGCGTTAAACGGTATTGTCCCGGTTATCGGGCATACAGCGGCAACATTTGAGAAGACGCTCGAAGCCATCAGGGCTGGTGCGCGGCATGTTACCCATCTCTTTGACGCGACACTCGGTATCAGGGAAAGCGATTCGGAAGCGCTCACCATGGAGCCGGGAATGGAAACGGCCGTTCTGATAAACGATGCGGTGAGCGTCGAGCTGATCGGATGTCCCATACATGTGCCGATTCCTCTTTTCAGGCTCGTCAACAAAATCAAGCCCCATGACAAAAAGATAGTCGTATCCGATTCCCTGGTCGGTGCGGGCAGGCCGGACGGTACGGTGGTGACCTTCAAGGACGGAAGGCAGGCGGTTGTGGAAGAGGGTGTGCTCAGGATGATATATAAGGACAATCCCGAATTAGACGGGAATCTAACGGGAAGCGCGGTAACGCTCAACAAGGCGGTGCAGAGAGTGTCCGGATTTATCGGCGAGCCGCTGGATCGGGCTTTGCAATGGGCGGCGATGAACCCCGCATGTCTGCTTGGTATACAGGAAAAAGCAGGGGGCATACGGGTTGGAAAGGCAGCTGATATCGCTGTCTTCGACCGGGATTTCAATGCGAAGATGACGATTTTAGGCGGAGATATCGTGTATCGGGACGGTGTGTAATCATAATGTATCATGCATGGGGAGGATGAGATGAAAACCTACAGGGTTGGAATAGTCGGGTTTGGATGGGTGGCAGGCGCCCACCTGGCCTCATTCGCGAAACTTGAAAATTACGAACCTGCTGCAATCGTTTCGAGGCGGGATCTCAAATCCACGGATATTGAAAAGCAATACGGTGTCGACGTCAAGATCTACCACGATCTCGATGACCTTCTTTCTGATGATTCGATTGATATCGTCGATATCTGTACGCCGCATTTTCTGCATCCGGAACAGACCATACAGGCCGCTGAAGCACGAAAGCACGTTATCATCGAAAAACCGATTGCCCTTTCGTACGAGGAGTCGCTCAGAATGCTCGAAGCCGTTAAAAAGAACGGAGTGAATACCTCGGTTTGTTTTGAGGTACGTTTCATCGGCGCGTCTCAGGCGATAAAGTCGATTATCGAAAGCGGGTTGATCGGCAGCCTGTACTACGGCGAGGCAGACTACTATCACGGTATCGGGCCCTGGTATGCCAACCAGAGATGGGAGGTCAAGAAAGAGAACGGGGGAAGCTCCCTTCTTCGCGCGGGCTGCCACGCTCTCGATATGCTTCTGTGGCTCGTTGATGATGAGGTGGTGGAGGTTTTTTCGTACGCCAACAAGAATCCGCACGAGGTGTACAGGCCCTATGACTACGACCTGAATATCGTTACCCTGCTCAAATTCCGGGGCGGCATCATCGGAAAGGTCTCGAGCGTCACCGACTGCATGCAGCCGTATACCTTCAACCTGAACATGATCGGAAGCCACGGCTCAATAAAAAACGATCAGTTCTACAGCAAGAAGATCGAAGGCATGGAGGGATGGAGCAGGCTCGATGTTCAGCTCATCGACAGCGGCGATGTATCGAATCACCCATATATGCAGCAGTTCTCATACTTTGCCGAGTGCCTCGATGCGGGAAGAGACCCGCACAACAACCTGGAAAATGCGGTCGAAACCCACCGGGTGATCTTTGCCGCAGACCGGTCGGCGGAAGAAGGCAGGCCGGTTGATTTGAAGGAGTACAGGTCGGCTGAACGCTCGATTTAATGGCTTGGTTCTCCCTGCGGTCCAAATGCGTGGGGTCGGCTGAGGCTGTGGATGCGGAAGCAGCCGTCCTTCTACTTCTTCTTCTTTTTTGGAGCCGGCTCTTCAGTTTCGCTTTTTACCTGAGGCACTTCCTTGAGTATTTTCACAAGCTGCGCATTATCGGCCTTTTTCGCTTCCGTCGAAACGATTCTGAGCTCAAATTCCGCCTGTTTTCCAATGAGCTTTTTAAGTATCGCCTCCTCTTCTTTTTTCAGGCCAACGAGTTTGTAGCGCTTTTTACTTTCGGGCTCTGTGATATAGAAAGTGTTTTTCTCGAGACGTACGATCCCTGTAATCGAAACGGCGTTCTTTTGTGATTCTTTCTTCTTTGTTTTAGGTGGCTTTGTTTTTTTCTTTTCACCAGTTGTTATCTTCTCAGTTTCCTTTGCCACCTTTTGTTCTTTGCCCTTTTCAACGGATGGTTTCTTTTGAACCGGTGCTGATTCCTCTTTTTTCTGTTTCGGCTTTTTTTCAACAGGTGCAGGCTGTTCCGTTCTTTGTTCAGGTTTTTCTGTCACTGTCGGTTCCTGGGGTGCTGTTTCTGTGCTTCCCTCTTCGGCAAGTTGATTTTTTTCCTGCTGATTTTCCGACTGTTTCTCATCCGCAACGACGACAGTCTCTTCTTCTGAGGCCACAACCTCGGTTTTCGGCTCTTCGACTTTTATTTCCGGCTCCTGAGCAGGTTCCGGGGGCTTTTCCTTTTCAACAGGTGCAGGCGGTTTTTTCTTTACAGGTTCTTTTGCCGGCGGTCTGAGGGTGTCGACAAAGGTTACTGTAAAACCTCCTCCGCAGCTGCTTACCAGAATAATACCGAGAGTAATGAATAGTGCAGCCAGACCGATTCTAATTCCCCGTTTTATATGCATTTTTTTCTCCTTGCCTTTATTTATAGTATCTTTATCGGCATTTTTCAAATAATTAAGGGCGCATCATGGCGCCGAACACAGAATGCGAACAGGGTTTTTCGCTTTCGCTATCTATCAAGAAAAATAGAGAAGGCGACATTACCAGAATAACATATCTGTTGAATAATTCTGCCGGAGAAGGCAGTAAGCGCCCTGAAACGTCTGAATAATCTATTGAAGAAAAGTGGATTACTGATACAATAGGAAAGAGCGGTTGTTGTATGTGTAAACTGCTGGTGTTACACAGCTCTGCATTGCCGGGCGATATCCGGTAAACAATACTTCAACGATAGTGAGGGAGACGTATGTCGGAAAGAAAAATCATTCAAATTGGAATCGTTGTAAAAGACCTCGATCGGGCCGTAAAACAGTACTACGAAATCTACGATGCAGGCCCGTGGGATATCTACAGGTACGGACCACCCGAGATGAAGAATATTACGTACAGGGGAAAACCGTCCGACTGGTCTGCGATGATTGCTTTCACCTGGGTCGGTGACAGGCAGCTTGAGATAATACAGCCGTTGACCGGTCCGAATATATACGAAGAGTTTTTGGAGGCCAGGGGAGACGGCCTCCATCATATAAAAGAGTGGGTTGACGATTGCCCGCAGGTCATCGATGAGTATGCAAAAAAAGGAATTTCCGTGATACAGAGCGGCGAGTTTGACGGGAGCTCTTTTTACTACCTCGATACGGAGCCCTACCTGGGAATAAATTTCGAGATCGTGAAGCACGGCGGGACCAAGCACAGGAAACCGGACAGACGGTACCCTCCGGAATAGACAAAAGCCATACATCCGGACGGTCCTTTCATTTTTACTTCGTTCCAAGCAGTTTCAGCGCTTCTGCGGCCTTTTTAAGCGTTGTTTCCCTTTTACAGAAGGCAAAGCGGACGAGACTCCTGCCTTCATCCGGGGCTTCTGAATAAAAAACGCTCGGAGGTATGGCAGCGATACCACATCTGTCAATGAGAAAGCGCACAAAATGGACGTCGCCTTTTTCGTGGAGCCCGGTAAAATCAGCGAGGATGTAGTACGTGCCCTCCGGCACCGCAGGCCTGAACCCTGTATCCCGAAGAGCTTCGAGCAGTATGTCCCGCCGTCTGTGATACTCGTTTTTCAAATTGGTAAAATAGGATTCATCAATATTTCTTATAACGGTTGCGAGCGCTTCCTGCAAGGGAGTTGCGGGAGCGAAGGTGATATACTGGTGTGCGGTATGAACGGACCGTATACTGTCAGCGTGGCCTGTAATCCAGCCTATTCGCCAGCCGGTTATAGAAAACGTTTTGCCCGCCCCTGAAATGGTAAGCGTTCTTTCGCGCATGTCTGGCATAGAGGCGATCGGAATATGGGGGAGACCGTCATAGGTCAAATGTTCGTATACTTCATCGGTCACCACCATAACGTTATGTTTAATGCAGATGCTTGAGATCATCTCGAGCTCATCTTTTGAAAAGACCTTTCCCGTCGGGTTGTGAGGTGTGTTGATGAAAAGGACTCGTGTTCTGTTGTTGAAACATTTTTCCAGCTCGTCGCCGTCAATGGAGAAAGAGGGAAAGCGCAGCGTGTAAAAACGGCAATGTGCCCCTGCCAGCGCAGCGCATACCGGGTAGCTGTCGTAGTGCGGTTCGAAGAAAATCACCTCGTCCCCGGGGTTGAGCAGTGCGAGAAACGCACTGGCAATACCTTCTGTCACGCCGTTTGTAATAAGCAGTTCGGTTTCCGGATCGTACTCCATACCGTAGTCCTGCCTGATCTTTCCCGAAATGGCCTCTGCGAGCGGCATGTGACCCTGTGAGCGTGCGTACTGGTTGAACCCGCTTCGTAAGGCCCGCACCGCCTCCTCTACGATTTCCTCGGGGGCATCGAAATCGGGAAAGCCCTGGGACAGATTGATTGCGCCCATTTCGTTTGCGAGTTTCGTCATCTTTGAAAATATGGTTGTCCCGAAGGATGAAAGCCTCTCCGATACCATGGATACGAGCCCTCCTGTATGCTGTTCTGAAGCTGGTCATTTTGCTCTGAAAACTTTTTTTGCCTCACCATAATAACGGTATTTAACAAAAAAATCGGCAAGTGAACTTTCAATCCTGAAAAGTAAAAACAGATCGGGCTCGCTGATAAGTGTTTTTCTGTTGCAACTTCACAGCCAGCCCATTCTGACGGCCGAAGGCCAGAAGAACGCTTGTCGTATGGTTTTACCTATAGAATATGTAGGTGGTTAATTGTAACACAAAAAGCCGGTTGAGCAGTAAAATTCGATACAAAATAATGGAATTTTAAATGGAAAAAACCATAAAGCAGGTTGAAGATCTATGAGGTTTAAACAGTACCGTTATGCTGTAAAAAACGCTCTACTGAAACTCATTTTCATCTCTTTCACCTCTTGACATGTCGGCCAGAATAGGGATAATGGATTCAACGTATCCCTGTTTTATTCCACATCAAACGGGGAATACGTCTGACATCAATGGTGTAGAGAGGGCATGCGAATGGAGGAGAAAGCGGGTATTACGAAAGAAAATCTTGTCGAGCTGATCAAAATTCTGTATCAGAAAATCGATGAAAAGAAAGCCGAGCTGTCAAAACTGGATACGGAAATCGGCGACGGTGATCATGGATTCAGTCTGGCGAAAGGGTTCAAGAGCCTCAATGATAAGCTGCAGGAATATGCATCGTTCGATACGGGGGAAATGCTGAAAAAATGCGGCTTCGAGTTGATAAAAACAGTCGGCGGCGCAGCCGGTGCCGTATTCGGAACCTTTTTCACCGGTCAGGCCATGTATTACAATAACAACCTGAAGGAGAAAGATACTCTTTCTCTTTCGGATTTTTCAGGTATGCTTGCAGAAGCGCTCGCGCAGATTAAAAAACGGGGAGGCGCGCAACCGGGTGATAAAACGATGGTCGATGCTCTCGAGCCTGCAGTTGAAGCCCTCGCATCTGCTGCTGAAAGCGGCGCAGGCTTTGCCGATGCTTTCCGTACAGCTGCGGACGCCGCCGCAACTGGGGCTGAAAAGACAAGGGATATGGTCGCCAGGAAAGGCAGATCGAAGAATGTCGGCGAACGGGGCCTGGGGTACAAGGATCCGGGTGCCGCGAGTATGGCCTTGATTATAGGGACTATGGCTGATTATTTTCAGTCTCACGGAATGTAAAAAAGGTATGTGAAAAAGGTTTGTAAACGATGACCCCGTAGACCTGCGGGCCGAAGTACATTCTTAAGCATGAACAGGACGAAATAATCTGCACGGACAATCGTAGCAGTGAAATAAAACTCATACAGTTTACGCACACAGGAGGAGAGTCATGGCAATGAAGAAGTTTTTAAACAACCCGGATGACATCGTTGTTGAGCTCATCAGAGGTCTCGCATCTGCATACAGCGACATTCTAGAGCTCGCTGCAGACGACATCATTATCCGAAAGAAACCTAAAGAAAAGGGAAAGGTGCAGATCGTATTCGGCCAGGGAGCGGGACATGAGCCGGGTTATAAAGGCATGCTGGGGTACGGTATGCATGATGTAGAGATTCCCGGCGGTATTTTCGCATGCGCGGGAGGCGACAGGATATACGAAGGAATAAAGATCGCCTGGGAGGCGAGCGGCCATACCCCCGTTCTCGTCTTGATTGCGAATCACGAGGGAGATGTGATCAATAACGGCATCGCTGTCGATATGGCGCACGATGACGGCATCGATGTCGAAAGTGTTTTATTGTACGATGACATCGCGAGTGCTCCCAAGGGCGAGGAAGAAAACCGAAGAGGAATGGCCGGTATGACGTACAGCTTCAAGATTGCCGGCGCTCTTGCAGAGGAAGGAAAAAGCAGGGATGAAATCATTAAAAAGGTGAAAGAGATCAACGCGAGCACAAGGACTCTCGCCGTCGCCCTCAAGCCCTGCACAATACCCACGACCGGACAGCTTCTCTTTACGCTTGCGGAGGATGAGCTCATTATCGGTCCCGGTGTTCACGGGGAACCCGGCCCTGAGGGTCCTATGAAAATGACAACAGCCAATAAAATAATGGATATCGTTGCTGAAAAGATAATTACAGACGGTGAATTCAAGAGCGGGGACGATGTGCTCGTGCTTATAAACGGGTCGGGGTCAACGACACTGATGGAGATGTTCATCCTTTATGACAGGCTTAAGGATATATTAAAAGACAGGGGCATCAATCCGTACAGGCCGCTTATCGGTAATATCATAACGACGCAGGAGATGGCAGGTTTCTCTTTGTCTATCTGCAAAGCAGATGATGAAACAAAGAGGCTCTGGGATGCCCCGGCTGATACACCCTATTTCAAGGTGTGCAGACGATAACCGCCTATTGGCGGTAACCGCCTGGTTATAGATTGACTTCCGAAATAAAGAATAAAAATACAGGAGGAGGATTGTGATGCATAAATATGGTCTGGAATTGCTGCTGTGGACAGGTGATTTTCAAAAAGAGGACGTCAAACTTGTTTCACATGCCAAAGAGCTCGGCTTTGACGGAGTTGAGCTGCACCTTGGGCATCCCGAACGCTTTCCGGTCGATGAGGTTAAAAGCGCGCTCAAGGATAACGACATGGGCGTCAATTTTGTCATTACCCTTACTGAAGACACGAATGCTATTTCGAAAGATCCGGAAGTAAGGAAGAAAGGGCTTGAGTTTTTTAAAAAAAGTATAGATGTTGCCTGCGAAATTTCCGGCGGTGACTCAGTGATCGGCGGAGTCAATTACGCTGCATGGGGCTATTTTACCGGCACCTCGAGGACTGAGCAGGAGTGGGAATGGGCGGTTCATAATTTTAAAGAGGCGGCAAAGTACGCCCAGGGCAAGAGTATAAGACTCGCAGTGGAAGCGGTGAACCGGTTTGAAACACATTTTTTGAATACTGCTGCGGATAGCGTGCAGTTCTGCAAAGATGTGGGTGAGCCGAACGTGTCCGTGCATCTTGATACCTACCACATGATCAGAGAGGAGAAGAGTTTCTACGATTCAATTAAAGATACCGGGAAGTATTTGGGGTATTTTCATGCCTGTGAAAACGAGCGCGGGGTCCCCGGCACAGGGCTCGTTCAATGGGAAGAGGTGTACCGGGCGCTGAAGGATATAGAGTATACGGGGTGGATCACGATCGAGTCGTTCGTTCCTGACATAAAGGAGCTTGCGCGGCTCTGCGCGATCTGGAGACAGCTTGCGCCGAGCGCGGACTTTCTTGCAGGAGAGGGCCTTAAAAATATAAAGGCCGCTGAAAAGAAGGTGTTCGGTTGATTTATTCAAGGGTAGAACCGACGGTTAAACAACAATTGGAGAAGAGTTGATGAAAGCAGCAGTATACAGCGGGGTCGGAAAGATCGAATGCAGGGAGGTTGAAAAACCTGTAATCGGTGACAATGAGATACTCGTACAGGTCCGCGCGGCGGCAGTGTGCGGTACCGACCTGAGAATATTCAGAAGCGGACACTTTGCAATAAAGGAAGGTGAAGAGCGGATACTCGGCCATGAGTTCTCGGGTGAAATTGCAGAGGTCGGCCCGCAGGTGACGCGGTACAGGCCGGGAATGCGGGTCGGCGTTGCTTCGAATGTAGGCTGTGGTGTGTGCGAATTTTGCAGAATGGGCAAGGTTCACATGTGCCCCGAGTATATAGCAACCGGTATAAGTTTTGACGGCGGGTTCGCGGAATACTTCAGGGTGCCGGTCAAGGCGGTGCTGCAGGGGAACCTCATTCCTTTCAGCGATTCGGTCTCATTTGAAGAGATGGCGCTTGCCGAACCCCTCTCGTGCTGCATCAATGCATATGAATCCGTGGGAACCAAACCGGGAGACGATGTTCTGATCGTCGGGTCAGGACCCATGGGAGCGCTTCACCTTCAGGTCAACAGGTGTGCGGGCGCGCGCCGTATATTCGTTGCGGATATTGTCGAGCAGCGCCTCGAGCTTCTGAAGAAATTCAAGCCGGATGTTATTATTAACACCCGGAAACATGACCTCGTTGAAACGGTCATGGAACAAACAGGGGGACGGGGTGTCGACGTGGTGATAACAGCCTGCCCTGCTCCCGATGTTCAGCAGCAGGCTGTGGAGCTTGCGGCGAAGATGGGACGGATCAACCTCTTCGGCGGCCTTCCGAAGGGCAAGGATCACCTGCCGATGAATACAAACCGCATTCATTACAACAGCATCATCGTCACCGGCACGACGGGAGCTTCGATCAGTCAGCATGAACGAGCAATGAGATTTATCGAAGGCGGCCAGATCGATACGAAATCGGTTATCAGCAAAAAATTCAGCGTGTCCCGGATCGGGGAAGCGTTTGAATTTGCCATGAGCGGGAAAGGTCTGAAAACCATTATCGGGTTTGAATGAGATACGTTTGAAAACCAGGAAAGCATGTAACGAAGAGTCGAGTTATGTAGCCGATCCTTTCAGGAGCGGGTACTCAATTGAACCGAGGCCTGCCATTAATTCGACAGGCTTGATTTAAGGGTAGGAGATTAAAACAAAAAAAGCGTGGTGCTCTGCATATCAGTTATGAGGATACAGATCTCGTTCCATGGCAGATCGACTGCACAGGCGGGTTAGCTGCTTGGCTCATGGAGACATTCGGTCTTGTAGAAAAAAAATAACCCGCCTGATTCGTCCGCGGGAGAAATATCTACCAGTACAATGCGCTGAACGATTGCCTCGACAATCAGCTCAGTTGAATAATTCTCTTGAAATCTAATGGAAAAAGACATGTATAAAGAAAAAGCACTGAAAGTGATGAAGAACTATTTCGGTGAGGAACGGTTTGTCGAGCATACATTGAAGGTTCTAACGGTTGCCGAGCACATTTCCGAAGGTGAGGGGATCAGCACCGGGTTCTTGAAAGATGTGATAAGATTGAGTGCAATCTTTCACGATATCGGTATTCCTGAATCCCTGAAGAAGTACTCATCCCTCGAGGCGAAGTATCAGGAGCAGGAAGGACCCGCGGTGGCCGGGGAGTTGATGAAGGGTATCGGGGTACGGCCTGATATTAGCGAGAGGGTGTGCTATATTGTCGGCAATCATCATACAGAGAGCAGTATCGACGGTATTGATTTCAGAGTAATCTGGGAGGCGGATTTCATCATCAATATCGAAGAGAAAAATATAGTTGTTGAACCACATAACATCAAAGAGGAGTTTGACAAAAACATTAAAACTGTCTCCGGAAAAAGAATTGCTGGAGAAAGGCTGAATATTTCGATATAAAAAGGAGTGATCGGTATGAAAGCCGTACTCATGACGAAGATGGGCGGGCCTGAGGTGTTAAACCTCGCTGAAGTGCCGAAACCGGCAATCCAAACCGACACAGGGCTGCTTGTGCGAATAAAGGCGGCCGGTATCAATCCCGTTGATTACAAGCAGAGGAGGCGCGGCACCTGGTACCCGAGCAGCCCGCCGCAGATTCTCGGTCTCGATGGGGCCGGGATTGTCGAAGAAACAGGTGCCGGCGTTACGGAATTCAAACCGGGTGATGCGGTGTACTTTGCTCACGGCGGTGTTGGCAAGGAGCCGGGCAATTATGCGGAGTATGCACTACTCGAAGAGCGGTTTGCAGTGAAAAAACCTGAAAGAGCAGATTTCATCGAGGCGGCTGCAGCGCCTCTCGTTCTTATCACAGCCTGGGAATCCCTCTTCGACAGGGCACATTTGGAAAAGGGTCAGAGTGTGCTCATACACGGCGGTTCGGGCGGGGTGGGCCATGTTGCTGTTCAGCTTGCGGCAGCCCATGGAATCCGCGTCATAGCAACCGTAACAGGAGCGAAGAAAAAAGAGATTGTCGAGAAATTAGGTGCTGATAAAGTGGTAATTTCGAGCGACCAAGATTTCGTTGAAGAGGCGCTTGCCTTTACCGGCGGGCAGGGAGTTGATGCGGCGGTTGATACAGTCGGGGGTAAAACTTTTTACCGGACCTTTGAGTGCGTTCGTTTTTACGGGACCCTCGTTTCCCTGCTCAAGCCGCAGTCGGATAATGCCGACTGGACACAGGCGCGGCTCAGGGGTGTGTACCTGAGCAACGAGCTGATGCTCACTCCATGGTACTTCGATCTCATCGAGGTTGAAAATCACCAGACAAAAATACTGAAGAACTGCGCCTCATTCATGGATGAGGGAAAGCTGAAAATACTTGTGCACAAAACCTTCCCGCTCGAAGACGCGGCCGATGCGCAGAGGGAACTTGAAACCGGGCACCCGATAGGGAAAATCGTGCTGAGAATTGATTAAGTAGTAAGACGCTGAAAAAATTTTTTATAATGTTGACAAAAAACATCAATAATCGTAAACTGCAGAATATTTTTTGAATTTTTTGTTTTATACCGAACGAGTGCAGACAAGGAGACGCGCCCATGGTTTTACAGAAGCTTAAAAGAGTTTTTGAACCGATCGCCATGATTATGATCATCATCGGTATAATCGGTCTGATCCAGCCGATCGGGCTTGGTATCTTTCGCTGGGGATTCAACGTCCTCTGGGTGGGTCTTGTTGCCTACATACTTTTCTCTCACTTTCCAGGCTGAGACAACATAGTTTTTCATACAATGCAAACAATCACAACAGTAAAGGGGGTGA
>CAYSRJ010000043.1:0-28674 GCA_964433545.1 uncultured Spirochaetota bacterium
GTACCAAGGGCACAGGTACCAAGGGCACAGGTAACAGAATTTTTATGCTCAAATGATTTATGATGTAATAACTATCTATTATTACATTCTATAGGTAAAAACTATTAGGCAAGTGTTCATCCGACCTGCGGTCGGCTGAATGGTCTCGCCGAGCAGCTGTAAAGAACCACGACTAGTACGCGAGCCCTATTGGTTTGACCTTTTACAATTGAAAGTTCACTTGCCTATAGATTAATTAACCCGTGAGAACCGTTCCATGTGCCCTGTAAAAAGTTTTCATTGTGCAGTACAAATATATAGAGTACTTCAAGAAGAGGAAAGAAAACAGTCATTCTGAAAAGGTGCATGGAGTTTAGCAATAGAATTTTGATTATCATCTTCATTTTTCCCGGCGCATCATTTAATAAAGAACGAATTTAATACTGACCTCACACCGTTTCTTTGGCGTTGACTTTTAAAGCGTGCTGTACTACTATCCTTAACAATTCGAATCGGTGACGGTATAACCGGGGGTGCAGATGAAGGCGCTTCTCATGCTCGAGGACGGCGAGCGTTGTGATTGTGAGAGTTTCAGCGGTGATGGTGAGGTTTTCGGGGAACTGGTGTTCAACACCGCTCTGACCGGGTACCAGGAAATTATCACAGACCCTTCATATAAGGGTCAGATCGTGATGATGACGGCGAGCATGATAGGGAATTACGGGATCAGAGAAGGCGAGGACGAATCGACCGGAGTTCATGCAGAGGGGCTTGTCGTCAGGGAGTACGGCGGCAGGCCGCTCGCAAAAAACACGGAAAAAGTCCAGCGCTACCCGGAAAATACGCTTTCCTATAGCAGAAAGGGTCGGGATGAACGGGCGGAATCTCTTCATAATCCTGTTATAACGAGCCTTGCCGGGTATCTCAGCAGTCGGGGTATAGTGGGGGTGGAGGGGGCGGACACCCGTTTTTTCACAAAATATATTCGCGAGGCGGGAGCGATGAAGGCGGGTATCACCACACGAACCCTTGATAAAATGAAGTTTTTACAGATGGTGAAGGGTTCACCGGACATTGTCGGGCGTGATCTTGTGAAAGGGGTAACGGTTAAAAATTCCTATCTATTCAGCGAGGGGGAGGGCCTGCGGATAGCCGTGCTTGACTGCGGTATAAAGGTGAGCTCTCTTGAACTGCTTGCGATGCGGGGATGTCGTGTCGAAGTTTTTCCTGCGTATTCCGACAGACAGGGCATATTGAGTACCCGCCCGGACGGTATTCTCCTTTCAAACGGGCCCGGCGACCCTGCTGCTCTGGGGAGCATCGTGTCCCTCGTCGAATCCCTGATAGGCGAAGTACCGATATTCGGCATCTGCCTGGGGCATCAGATCATCGGGCAGGCGCTTGGTGCTCGGACATTCAAACTGAAGTTCGGGCATCACGGGGGAAATCATCCGGTGCGTGAAGTGCGGACAGGTAAAGTATACATCACCTCGCAGAACCACGGGTTTGCCGTTAACGCGAAAACCCTCGATATGCGGGATATCGAGGTTTCATTCATCAATTTAAATGACTTCACGCTTGAGGGTCTGCGGCACAAAAAGCTTCCGCTTTTTTCCGTACAGTTTCACCCGGAGGCAGGCCCGGGGCCGCATGACACCATGTTCCTGTTTGACGAGTTTCTGCGCATGATTCGTGGGGAATAGGTGCACTTTCAGCACAGGTTACAGGAATCACAAATTTTGATTTTTAGCCGCCAATCCACAGTTTCCTCTTTGACGTTGACTTTTATGTTTGGCTATACTACTATCCTTAACAATTCGAACTGGAGCGATATACCACTGGTGAACGGTATTTTAACGACAGAAAGCGTTTCAAATACTTCTGGACAATTGAGGTGCACTGGAGGTCTATGCCGAAGAGGACGGACATAAAGAAGATACTCCTCGTGGGGTCAGGCCCGATTGTCATTGGCCAGGCGTGTGAGTTTGATTATTCGGGAACCCAGGCGGTGAAGGCCCTCAAAGAAGAGGGGTATTCGGTTATTCTCGTGAACAGCAACCCGGCGACCGTTATGACGGATAGAAAGATGGCGGACAGGACATATATTGAGCCCCTTGACGTTGAACCGGTGAAACAGATCATCGCGCGAGAGCGACCCGACGCAGTGCTTCCTACGCTCGGCGGACAAACAGCTCTCAACCTGGTTCGAGACCTTTCAGAGGCAGGGGTGCTCCAGCAGTTCGGGGTCGAATGCATCGGCGCCGATATCGAGGTCATACAGAGAGCCGAGCAGCGGGAGCTCTTTAAGCAGGCTATGGAGGAGATCGGCCTCGATGTTCCGAAAAGCGGGCTTGCGCAATCCGTGGAAGAGGCCCGTACAGTTATAGAGGAAATCGGGCTGCCGGTCATCGTTCGGCCAAGTTTCACGTTAGGTGGGCACGGCGGCGGCCTTGCGTTTTCCAGCAGTGAGCTTGAGCAGGCTGTTCGAAAAGGATTAGAGGACAGTCCCGTACACCAGGTGCTCATCGAGGAGTCGATCCACGGCTGGAAGGAGTTCGAGTATGAGGTGATGCGTGACAAGAATGATAACGCAGTCATCATCTGCTGTATCGAAAACCTCGATCCCATGGGAATACACACGGGAGACAGCGTGACCGTAACCCCGGCAATGACCATCTCGGACCGGGAAAACCAGTATATGCGGGATGCTTCTATCGCCATACTGCGGAAAATCGGCGTGGAAACGGGCGGCTCGAACGTGCAGTTTGCCATGCATCCGGAGTCAGGCCGTATCGTCGCAATCGAAATGAACCCCCGGGTGTCGAGAAGCTCAGCACTCGCATCGAAGGCAACCGGCTTCCCCATAGCAAAGATTGCAGCAAAGCTTGCTGTCGGATATACGCTTGATGAAATACCGAATGACATAACAGAGAAGACTCCTGCTTCCTTTGAGCCGGTTATCGATTACGTGGGCGTCAAGATGCCGCGTTTCAACTTTGAAAAATTCCCGGGTGCCTCATCTGAGCTTTCCATACAGATGAAATCGGTTGGCGAGGTGATGGCCCTTGGTAGGACATTTTTAGAGGCGGTATTCAAGGGCCTCAGGGCGCTCGAGAATGCGAACGCCTGGTACACGGTAGCAGGAAACACAGGCACCGATGATATCCTCTCGTATATATCGAAGCAGAGACCGGACCGGATTCCGTTCATCGTCGAAGCTCTGAGACGGGGAATAAGCGAGGGGGAAATACACGAGCGTACGAGCATCGACCCCTGGTTTATCAACATGTTCAAAAAGGCATCCGACCTGATGAATCGTATACAAAATAATTCGCCGGAAAGGGGGACCCTGCGCCGGGCAAAGGAAGCCGGATTTTCAGACGAGCTCATCGGCCATTTGCGAAATACAACCGGAGACAGTATCCGAAACCTCAGAAAAAAGCATAAAATCCTGCCCGCCTACAAGATGGTCGATACATGCGCCGCCGAATTCGAAGCCTTCACGCCATACTTCTACTCGAGCTACGACAGGGAAGACGAAACGATTGTCACGGACAGGGAAAAGGTGCTCATACTGGGGAGCGGGCCCAACCGCATCGGCCAGGGCATTGAGTTTGATTACTGCTGCGTACAGGCATCCTTCGAGCTGAAGGCCCTTGGGTATGAAACCATAATGGTAAACAGCAATCCGGAAACGGTCAGTACCGACTACGACACCTCGGATCGCCTCTACTTTGAGCCGGTTACGTTCGAAGACGTGATGAACATCATCGAAAAGGAAAAGCCCGTTGGCGTCATTGTGCAGTTCGGCGGGCAGACGCCGCTCAACATGACGACAAGGCTCGAGCAGAACGGCGTGCGGATTCTCGGCACATCAACAAAATCCATTCACCGGGCGGAATCGAGGGAGGAATTTTCGGTACTGGTCGAAGAACTCGGTCTCAGGCAGCCGCCGAACGGCACGGCGAAGAGCGAAATAGAGGCGATCGATATTGCGAAATCCGTGGGATACCCGGTGCTCGTGAGGCCATCATTCATACTCGGCGGCAGCAAGATGGCCATTCTGTACGATGAGCAGAGTCTGAAACAGTACCTTTCGAAGGAGCAATCACTTTCGGTGGACAATCCCATCCTCATTGATCGGTTTTTAGAGGACGCCTTCGAGTACGATATCGATGCGGTCTCGGACGGCATACGGGTGGTACTAGGCGGTGTTATGGAGCATATAGAGGAGGCTGGGGTTCACTCGGGTGATTCTGCGTGCGCCATTCCCCCGGTTAAATCAAAAAATGAGTGGATAGAGGAGATCAAGCGCCAGACGAGGGTTATTGCAAAAACTCTCGAAGTTGTCGGCCTTATAAATATTCAGTTTGCCGTGCAGAGGAACCTCGTATATGTGATCGAGGTCAACCCGCGTGCCTCGCGCACCGTTCCGTTCGTATCCAAGGCCACGTCATTTCCGCTTGCGCGGGTCGCCACGGCACTCATGATGGGAAAAACACTCGAAGAGTTGGGTATCACAAGCGACCTGGACGTCCACTATGTTTCGGTCAAAGAGTCGGTTCTGCCGTTCAACCGCTTTCCGGGAACCGACCCGCTGCTCGGACCCGAGATGCGCTCGACAGGCGAGGTTATGGGAACGGGCGCTTCTTTCGGTGAAGCATTCTACAAGGCTGAGCTCGGCGCGAATACGCCGCTTCCGGTAAACGGCGTTGTTTTCATAAGTGTACACGACAGCGATAAGGAAACGATACTGCCGGTTGCCAAGAAACTCAGCGAGCTCGGTATCAAGATAACAGCCACGAGCGGTACGGCCTCTTTTTTGTGGCAGCACGGCATATGGTCTGATGTGCTCCAGAAGGTTCATGAAGGGCATCCGAATGTGCTTGATTATATTGAAAACGCGAAGATCGATCTTTTTATTAACACTCCCCTGGGGAAAGAATCGCAGATAGATGATTATACGATACGCCAGGCGGCGATTCGCCACGGCGTCGCCTATACAACGACCACATCTGCGGCAGTCGCCGCAGTCGAAGGGATCGGGGCGAAGCTGAACGGGCACATTTTCGTGCGCCACCTGCAGGAGAACCCCTTTATCTACTGATTCTGGACGCCTTTTCTCGTGGTCTCTCTCTGTTTTACAGGCGGGGACAGAAGGGACAGGATATACTTGTATGGATATGAAAGATAAATTAGCCGGATCAAAGATTGTCCTTCCGAATATAGAACTTGCCGGACACCGTATAAGTCGGCTCATTCTGGGAAACAATCCGATCTCAGGCGTAAGCCACTATTCCCGGAAACTCAGTCGATCTATGGAACGTTATTTTACCATGGAGACCGCAAAGGCCCTCCTCAGACAGTGTGAGGAGCACGGAATCACGGCGTTTCAGGGGAGAGCCGACCGCTGGATTTTTCATCTTCTCCGTGAGCACAGGGAGGATGGGGGCCATCTCAAGTTCATCTGCCAGACCGCGAGTGAGATGGAGGACATTGGCGCCAATATACGTCTGGCGGTAAAAGAGGGGGCGATAGCCGTTTATCACCACGGAACGCAAACGGACAACTACTGGAACACGGGAAGGATAGAAGAGGTGCGGGAAATTATGAAAACGGCGCGGGACCTTGGAGTCGCAGTCGGCATCGGTAGTCATAAACCTGAAGTAATCGAGTACATCGAGGAAAAGGGATGGGATGTTGATTTCTATATGGCAAGTTTCTATAATGTGTATAAAAGGATCAGCGGCTGGAAAAAAAGCTATATCATAACCGGTATTGTGACCGAGGACTGTTTCGAGGATGAGGACCGTGACAGAATGTGTGGAACTATACAAAGCGTATCAAAGTCGTGTCTTGGTTTCAAGATACTTGCAGCAGGAAGGAACTGTAAAACCCCAGGATATACGGAAAAGGCGTTCAAGTATGCATTTAGCAGTATAAAACCGATTGATGCAGTGGTCGTCGGAATGTTTCCAGGGAACAGGGACCGCGATCAGATCAGTGAAGATACGTTACTTACGCTTCGGTATGCGGGAAGCTGATTACCGGCATCGCCTGCAATCGGTAAAATTTCAGCCGTAATACTCAATAGTATACTCGTAGGTGTGCAGGAGTCCCGGATAGCTTGTTTCAACCAGGTTGACGATCTTGTTCATGACGGATTCGAGCAGAGGCTTGTTGTTGGACACGTACACAAGGCCGAGTACCGCTTCTTGAGCCCTGTTCAGACGGTCGATTTCCGATATGGAAGCCCTGAATTTCGACCAGATCCTGTCTTTAAGGCCTCTGATAATACGCCTCTTGTCTTTCAGTGAGGCTGCCTGCGGGATTCGTAACTCTATCTTGGATACCAGAACTTTCATGACCATTCCCACCTGTCAAGAAGAACTCTCTTTCGGTAGCTTCAGCTGTTCGTATTGCCCGGAAAACTAATTTTCAGATAGTCAGCTTTTAAGTAACTTCGAAAAAGTTACAGTTTGATACTCAGCAGCAAAGCGGCTTTCCCCAAGGGGACTTGCGCCGCTTTTATTTCGAAGAAGCAATACACTCTTTCAGTTCGGTGAAAATATTACTGTCACCTGCAATAACATTCAAATGGCCGTCGACATGCGTGATGTCGAGCACAGCACCCGATTTCTCTGCAATAAGGGCGGCGGCAGCGATATCCCACTCATTCACCCAGTGCTGAATATATGCATTTACCCTTCCGCACGCGAGATAGCAGAGGTCAAGCGCAGCAGAACCGAAAAACCGAATCTTTTTTACCCGTTTCGATATTTTCTGAAATATACGGGTGCCGTCCTCAAGGCTCTGCGCCTTGAAAAATCCGCCTGATATGACAACTTCTTCCAGTTGAGTGACCGTGTGCTTTCGAATGGGGGTATCATTTAAATAAGAGCCTGCGTGATCGGCGGAGAACATTTCGTTCCGCACGGGGTCGTACACTGCACCGGCAACATATTTTTCATTATTTTTAAATGCGATGGAGGTGCAGTAATGCGGTATGCCCATAAAGTAGTTTACGCTCCCGTCCAGTGGATCGATTACCCAGTTTCCGTCATCAGCCTCATCAACCCTGCCGCTTTCCTCGCAGATAAACCCATGTGCGGGGTATTTTTTCCTGATCGATCTTTTCATGAGATTTTCGGTTGCAACATCGACATCGAGCTTTATATCGTGTGCATATGAAGAGGTTACCGATACCGCATTTCGTTTAAATCGGTCTAAAAGGTATAGCCCAGCCTCTCTCGCTGTTTCCACGCATGTGGTATAAAGATCGTTTTTACCTGTACGTACGCTCATCAAGTGATCCTCTGAGGTGCCCAATTTTCCCCTTGAAAATCCTGCCGTGGTATGAAAGTTCTTGGTTAAATATGGTGAAAATCTCCGTATCATTCAAGACAAAGTTGTAATCTGAGTGTTGATTTATTTCGAGTGTCATAATATATTGACATGTGTACTGTTCCCCGGTATTATTTTCATCGGCGTACCCTGAGCACGTGAGAAAAAAATAAGAACAACGCCCATCACTCAAACTGTTGTGAGCGGGTACTGCACATATTCAGAGGCTGTACGGTGAAATTTGAGCTTTGCATATTTGATCTTGACGGCACAATCGTGGATACGCGAAGAGACCTGACCACTGCGGTCAATTCAGTGCGAGCCAGCTACGGCCTGCCGGAAATGAGTATGGAGGAGGTAACCGGCTATGTCGGTGACGGGATAGTCAAACTGGTCGAGCGCAGCCTTCCGGATAACGGTATCGATATCGACAAGGCGGTTTTACTTTTTAAAGAGGCGTATAAAGCCCATCTTCTGGATACAACCAGATCCTATCCGGGTATTAAAGAGGTTCTTTTACAGCTGGATAGCTGCTACTCTGCGCTTCTCACAAATAAACCATATCAACTGACAAAGGCGATTACGGACAGTCTTGATTTTACCGGTTTTTTTTCTCTCATTGTCGGCGGTGACACACTCGAGAGGAAAAAGCCTCATCCGGACGGAGTGGAATATATATTGAAAAAAAGCGGTGCAGACCGAAGAAATACGGTTATGATCGGTGACGGCAAGAACGACATTCTCGTAGCGCACGCGTCGGGAATTTCATCGGTATATGTGAAGTACGGTTTTACCACTATTCGCGATTTTGATGGTCATGGACCGGATTTTACAGTGGACAGCGCATCTGAGCTGCTCGCAATACTTAAATAGAATGAAAAATGAAATCATGCATAAAAGGCGTCTAAAAAAGCCATAAATATTTGAATTAAAAAAAACAATGTTTGATAATTGATAAAGATACCGGTTGTTCTCTGTGTGAAGCAAGCGGTTGAATGAGGGGGGAGAGGTATATGGCCGGAGAAGTTTTACAGAAAATCAGGAAAAAAGAAACCGAGGCGCAGGATATAATAAATAGATCGAAAGAAGAGGCTCAGACGGCGCTCGAACATGCTGCTGAGGGAAAAAAGAAACTCATTGATGAAAAGGATGCACTGCTTAAAAAAGAGGAAGTCCGTATCAGTCAGAGATATGAAGAGGAGGCCTCGAAGGTTTTAAAAGAGATTGCTCATGAAGAGGAAGAGCAGATCGAGAGGATAGATTCGATGTGCGGCAAAAACCTCTTGAAGGTCGTTGAGTACATTACAGAGGAAATAGTGAAGGAATGAAACATGGCTCTTGATCCTGTCTGCAAAGTTGAAATCACCGCGCATAACAGCGTTATCGATTCGATGCTGGACGACTTGCAGTCGCTTTCCGTTATTCAGATCGACCCGCACGGGATTGAACGGTGGGAAAGCGACAAGGAGTGTATTCAAAAAACAGGTGAGCATATCGATGAATTGAAGCAAGAGCTCGCCATTGTCGGTAAGGCGATTTCTTTTCTTGATGCGCATGCTCCCAGGATAAGTATTCTGCAGAAGCTTTCAATGCAGCCTGATGAGTTTACAAAGGATGAGCTTGAACGATTCTCCCGGAAAAAGGATGTTCAGACCGTCAAGGAAAAAGCTCTGGGTGCAGAGGAAAGGCTTGCAGAGGTTGAAAGCGGTCTCAGGGATTATACCTCCAAAGTAACTGAGCTTGCACCGATTATTAACTTCAGGGCTTTGTTGAGCAGTATCAACACTGTGGGAACAGTGCGGATGGTTATTGCGCGGCTTGAAACAGAGGCCTTCCAGAAATTTTATGACGATTTAGACGAAGACCTCGTTGTCGTTGAAGAGATATCCACCGTATCGAGGGTTGGGGATTCCAGTCTGCTGAATGATGAACAGCAGGAGGAATTTTCAGCAATTCACAAACCGGAAAGTGCGGTCTATTTTGGCATCGTTTATCACAGTGAAGCAGCGCAGGTTGTTGAGCAGCTTGAAAAACAGTACAGATTCGAACCGTTATCGTTTCCCGATATGGATCAAACTCCGGCAGAGGCAATCAAATCCCTTCTTGCCGAAATACTCAAGTTGAAAGTGAAAAGAGATACGCTTTTATCTCAGGCTTCCGATATTGCGGCCGAAATCAGGATGCTCCGCGTGTATAGTGATTATCTCGAGACTGAGCTTGAAAAGGAGAACGCCAAAGAACGTTTTTTCTACACACGAGAGGTTTCAGTGATCCAGGGCTGGCTGAAAAAGCGGGACCTTGCCCTCCTCGAGAAGACAGTCGGGGCGTATAAAGAAGCGCATATTACCCAGATTGAAAAAAAGGAGGCTGAGGTGCCGCCTGTTGCGTACAGGAACAATAATCTCGTCTCTCCCTTCGAAATCATAGTCAACCTCTATTCCCCGCCAAATCACCGGGAGGTTGACCCCACACCGATTCTTGCTCCCTTCTATGCGCTGTTTTTCGGGATATGCCTCACAGAGGCCGGATACGGGCTTGTGATTGCAATTATTTCTCTAATCGGGATGAACCTGATAAAAACCAATAACGGCTTCAAGAAGTTTCTCAGGCTTTTTCTGGTACTCGGCGTTTCGACATTTGTTATCGGTGCACTGATCGGCACCGTATTCGGAATCAATTTCGATCTGCTTCCCCAGAAGCTGGCGTGGCTGCGCGAGGCACGCTACAAGATAATGCTGTTTGATTCGGGCAAGGATGTGCTCACCTTCTTTGCGCTCTCTCTGTCCCTCGGTGTTGTGCACCTCATTACCGGGTATATTATCAAGATTTACATGCTTATCAGGGACGGCGAATGGATTGAAGCGGTGTGTGATCATCTGCCGTGGATATTTCTGCTTCTCGCGCCTGTGCCGAAGGTTCTGCAAAAATTCATGCCGGGAGCCCGGGGGACGCTCGACGTGCTGTTCTACGTGCTTCTTGCTCTATGGGCGGGTATAATTCTTCTCTTTTCCGAGAGGAGCTCGCTGAATCCGATTAAGAGGATCGGCAAGGGTCTTTTTACCCTGTACGGTGTGTCGGGTGTTCTCGGAGATGTTCTTTCCTATTCCCGGCTTCTCGCGCTCGGGCTGGCAACAGGCGTTATTGCCGGTGTTATGAATACGCTTGCCGGCATGGTGAAACAGATTCCTATTGTCGGTATCGTCGGTTTTGTGGGAGTTCTTATTGTGGGACATCTTTTCAACCTGTTTATAAGCGGGCTCAGCGCATTTGTGCACTCCATACGGCTTCAGTTCATGGAATTTTTCACAAAGTTTTATACCGGTGAGGGGGTGCTTCTCGAAACTTTTTCTGAAAAAAGAAAGTATACGCAGGTGAAACTGCAAAAAAATTGAGTTTGTAAATATATACAAGTTGCAAATTACACAGGAGGAAGGTATGAATCCAGGTCTTTATCTCGCCATTGCTGGTGCAGCGATTGCAGTAGCTCTTCCAGGCACAGGTTCAGCAAAAGGTATCGGCATTGTTGGCTCTGCCGCAGCAGGGGCTCTCAGCGAAGATCCCAAAAAGTTCGGTAAGTTTATTCTTCTCGTCGCCCTGCCGGGAACACAGGGAATTTACGGTTTTGTCATGGGCTTTTTGACGATACAAAAAATCGGATTACTGACCGGACAGGTTGTTCAGCTCTCAACGACACAGGGGCTGGAAGTCTTTTTCATGAATTTACCCATAGCAATTGCCGGTCTTTTCTCCGCGATCCACCAGGGAAAGGTGTGCGCCGGCGGGGTAAACCTCATATCCAAACAGGAAGGTGAAATGGGAAAAGCCCTCGTTATGGGTGTCCTCGTTGAATTCTATGCGGTTTTAGGGCTTCTTGTTTCAATATTCGTATGGCTGTTCTTGACATTTTGAGTGCAGCGTTGAAGAAGTGAAAAATTAACCCGACCGTGGAGTAATGTTATGTCTGTTGACGGGATTATAGATCGTATTCTTTCAGATGCGCGCGCGCAGGCTGAAGAAATACAGCACGGAGCACAGGAACGGGTATCTGCGCTCACTGAAGAGGGGAAGCGGGAGGCCGAGAAGTACTTCCAAACCCAGAGGCAGCGTCTGGAGGAAAAATACAGCAGGGAAATGGAGCATGCAGTACTGAATCGGAGGCTGCAGCAGAGGAAACAGGTACTGCAGGCGCGGCAGAAGTGGATGGATCGTGCATTTGAAGAAGCTTTCAAAAAACTGGTTGATCAGCCTGTTTCCGAGTACAGTTCATTGATCGGGGCCCTCATCCTCAGCGTATCGACTACGAAAGACGAGACCGTTGTTTTTGGTGAAAAGGGCGGGGAAAAGGATCCGAAAAAGATAATCGATGATTTGAACAGGGAATCGGACAATAATTTCAGTCTTGCCGGGGAACGCGGTTCCTTTCAGTGGGGATTTGTGCTCAAAAAAGGGAAGATTGAAACAAGTATGTCCATAGACAGTCTTTTCCGCTACAAGAGAAACGATCTGGAACAGAGGGCGTGGGAGCTTTTCAATGCAAGCTGAAAGCATCGAATTTGTCGAAGACAGCGAGTATGCCTATGCCGTCGGCCGAATCAGGGCGCTTGAAACAAGGCGAATCGATTCGGCTACGCTGAATTCGCTGATATCCGCACCTGAAGCCCGCTTTTTACCACTGTTCGTTGAATCGACGGGACTTGGCGGTGGAGATATTGGGAACAGCAGCATTCTCAGCAATCTCGAAGAGTCTTACAGCGAAACATTTGCCATGATCAGGGCCATGATTATTGAAGAAGAGATGAGGCGTTTGATCTCTCTCAAGTATGATTATGAGCTGCTGAAACTCATTCTGAAAGAGGAGAGAAAAAGCGGTGAAGTAGTTATTCCGATGGCCTTCCAGGAACGCTCCAACTACGGGTATCAGCACCTGAAATCAGCCCTCACAGAGGGGCGGGCAACGGAAACAGGTGAAATGCTGTTCGGAACGTACAGGCATATGTCGGGTTTGAGGGAATCTTCAGGCAGAGATATCGATATTGCCTGCGATATAGCCTATCATACAGAGCTCTTTGTGCTGCTCGACAGATGCAGAAACCCGTTTATTAAAAATTATTTTATCCGGTCGATTGATGCCAAGAACATTGTGACTGTTCTCAGGATAAAATCTCAGGGAAAGAAGCGATCGGAGTTGAGGGGAAGGCTTATTCCCTTCGGTTCCATCGACCAGGCGTACTTCGAAGAAGGCTTCGATCTCAATATCGATGGCTTTGCTGGGATTATTATTTTTTCACCCCTTGCATCGATTCTTTCGCAGGTAGATAAATCCGAAGATGAAGGGGACCAGATAGCCTGGATTGAAAGAAGTGTGGATGAGCATCTTTTACAATACCTGCGGGAGAGTGTATTCGTCACATTCGGGATCGAACCGCTTCTTGCGTTTTTATGGGAGAAAGAGATTGAAAATAAAAATCTGAGGACCATACTCATAGCCAGATTAAGCGGAGTGCCCACGCACATCATAAAAAAACAGATAAGAGGGCTTTATGGCAGCTAGTATAGCAGTCGTCGGTGAGGAGAGAAATATTCTTGGATTCAAGCCGTTTGGGGTTGATGTCCATCTGTCTCTTGATAAAGAGGGAGATACTGAAGAGTGGTTCCGAACTATAGTACGCAAGAAATACAAACTGATTCTTATCACCGACGGGATCGCCAGGAAACTGAAAGAGCAGATCGATGCACTGTGGGAACAGGATTTTCCAGTGGTGCTCACAATACGGAGCCTGGGGGAGGCCGAAGGCATCGCCTTTGAGCGTCTACGGAGCCTTGTTATCAAGGCAATAGGAACAGACATATTCAAGGAGAGCTAGAATGGAAGTTGGAAAAATTGTAAAGGTGGCCGGCCCGCTCGTCATTGCGTCGAATATGCAGAACGCCAAGATTTACGATGTGGTCAGGGTCAGTGAGCAGCGGCTCATGGGAGAGGTCATTGAGATGCGCCGTGACGAAGCGTCTATTCAGGTGTATGAGGAAACGGGCGGACTGGGGGTAGGAGAACCGGTGTATCTAACCGGAGAGCCCCTTTCAGTCGAGCTCGGTCCCGGACTGATCGAATCGATATACGATGGTGTGCAGCGGCCGCTGGATGTAATCCGAGAAGAAGCAGGAGATCTTATTACGAGAGGAATTGACATCCCCGGCCTTTCGCGAACCAGAAAGTGGGAGTTCAAACCTGCGGTAAAGAAGGGCGACAGCGTCGGTGCAGGAGATGTGCTCGGCACTGTCGAAGAAACTATTCTTGTGAAGCATAAAATCATGGTTCCGCCGGGTGTGACGGGAACTGTTTCTGAAATAAAGGGAGGTGAGTTTACGGTAACCGATGCAGTTGCCGAGATACAGACGGAAGGCGGTAAAAAGGTATCGGTGACGCTTATGCAGAAGTGGCCGGTCAGAAAGCCGAGGCCATATGTTGAAAAGCTTGCCCCCGATGAACCGCTTTCAACCGGTCAGCGGGTGATTGATGCATTCTTTCCGATCAGCAAAGGGGGAACGGCATGCGTTCCGGGCCCATTCGGAAGTGGAAAAACCATTGTTCAGCACCAGCTTGCAAAATGGGCGGATGCCCAGATTATAATATACGTGGGGTGCGGGGAACGGGGAAACGAAATGACCGATGTTCTCATGGAATTTCCCGAGCTCAAGGATCCGCATTCGGGGGAACCGCTCATGAAACGGACGGTTCTCATTGCAAATACGTCGAACATGCCTGTTGCGGCGCGTGAGGCGTCTGTATACACGGGAATTACGATCGGTGAGTATTTCAGAGATATGGGGTTTTCAGTCGCACTCATGGCCGATTCAACGTCCCGCTGGGCGGAAGCGATGCGGGAAATGTCCGGGAGGCTCGAAGAAATGCCCGGCGAGGAGGGGTATCCCGCATATATGGGCACAAGGATTGCGGAGTTTTACGAACGGGCGGGAAAGGTGGTGTGTCTGGGTAGTGACCAAAGGGTCGGGGCGCTCAGCGCAATCGGCGCTGTATCGCCTCCAGGAGGAGATTTGTCGGACCCTGTTGTTCAGTCGACACTCAGGGTTGTGAAGGTGTTCTGGAGCCTCGAAGACAGGCTCGCCTATGCCCGGCATTTTCCCGCAATAAGCTGGCTGACAAGTTATTCGCTCTACACGGGAAATCTACGAGATTACTTCGAGCAAAAGTATGGAAAACAGTGGCTTGATCATGTAGAGCGGTCGATGTCCATACTTCAGCAGGAGGCCGAGCTAGAGGAAATCGTCCGACTTGTCGGACTCGATGCTCTTTCGCCGGATAACAGGCTTGTGATGGAAACCGCAAAGTCCATCCGTGAAGATTTTCTCCATCAGAATGCGTTTCATGAAATAGATACGTACAGCTCGTTTGAGAAAATGGGAAAGATGGTCGACCTGATCATGCATTTTCATGATTGCGCATCAGATGCGCTGAAGAATAGTGTATCCATTAAGGAGATAGCTGTTCTTCCGATACGGGAGACGATAGCGCGAATGAAATTCATTCATGAAGATGAGATCCAGGGAATTGAAAAACTGAAGGAAGACATTACCGGGGCATTTCAAGAACTCAAGGAAAAGGCGGTTGTGGAGGCATAAATGATAAAAGAGTACAATACAATTAGAGAGGTCGCAGGCCCCCTGATGCTCGTTGAGCAGGTTGAAGGTGTGAAGTACGAAGAGCTCGTCGAGATCGAGCTTCCCAGCGGGGAGCTTCGAAACGGCAGGGTGCTCGAGGTTGACAGGGATACAGCGCTCATCCAGCTCTTTGAGGGAGTAATCGGGGTCAACGTATTCCAGACCAAGGTCCGATTTAAAGGCAAGGGTATGGAAATCGATGTTTCCGAAGATATCCTGGGGCGGGTTTTCGACGGACAGGGGAGGCCCATTGACAAGGGCCCGAAGATCATTCCGGAGAAGAGGCTCGACATTAATTCTGCGCCGATCAATCCGTACGCCCGTGACTATCCTTCCGAGTTTATTCAAACAGGGTTTTCCACGATAGACGGACTCAACACCCTCGTTCGCGGCCAGAAACTGCCGATCTTTTCAGGAAGCGGTCTGCCGCACGCGAAGATGGCCGCACAGATTGCCCGCCAGGCGAAGGTGCTCGGAACTGAGGAGGAGTTTGCCGTTGTATTTGCCGCAATGGGAATAACCTTTGAAGAAGCCCAGTACTTCCGGCAGGATTTCCAGAAAACAGGTGCCATCGAGCGCACCGTTCTATTCATCAACCTTGCTTCGGACCCTGCAATCGAACGGATTGCAACACCGCGGCTCGCGCTTACCGCAGCTGAATATCTTGCGTTCGAGAAGGATATGCATGTGCTTGTTATTCTTACCGATATGACGAATTACTGCGAGGCACTGCGGGAAGTATCGGCAGCGAGGCAGGAGGTGCCGGGAAGGCGTGGATATCCCGGTTATCTGTACACGGACCTTGCTTCCGTATACGAGCGGGCAGGAAGGATCAGGGGCAGGGAGGGTTCGATCACCCAGATACCTATCCTATCGATGCCGGAGGACGACAAGACTCATCCGATTCCCGACCTGACGGGGTATATCACCGAGGGTCAGATCGTACTCTCGAGGTCCATGCACAGACGCGGAATATACCCTCCGGTCGACGTGCTCCAGTCATTGTCTCGACTGAAGGACAAGGGCATCGGGGCGGGTAAGACGAGGGAGGATCATGCAGATGTCTTCAATCAGCTTTTCGCCGCGTATGCCCGGGGTCTGGAGGCACGGGAGCTCGAGATTATTCTCGGTGAAGCGGCTCTCTCTGAAACGGACAGGATATTTTATAAATTTGCCGACAGTTTTGAGAGGAGGTACATTGCCCAGGGTGAAACAGAGGATAGAGATATAGCGTTTACTCTTGATCTCGGCTGGGAGCTCCTTTCGAGCCTGCCCACAATGGAGCTCAAGAGAATCAGGCCGGAATTTCTTGAAAAGTATCTGCCGAATTTCAAGAAGTCTGAACCCAAGAAGGAGGTCGCAGGGGTGTAGAGCCGATTGGGGACCGTCAGGCGAGATCGTGTTGTTTTATGACAGTGAGTTTTTTGCACATGTACGGCCGGTTCAGCAAAGTACTACATTCTCGACTTTTTTAAAAACAGTATTGGAGAATCTCTGAGATGATACTTGATATAAACCCGACGAGACAGGAGCTTCTGAGACTCAAAAAAAGGCTTGTTCTCGCGCAAAAGGGGCACAAACTCCTGAAGGACAAGCAGGATGAGCTGGTACGGAACTTTCTTGAGATAATTGAAGATACAAAGCTTCTTCGTATTGAAGCGGACAGGGAAACCGAGTCGGTTTATCAGAGCTTCTCTCTGGCGGAAGGTGTAGTCGGGGGGGCGCATATCGAGAATCTTTTTTCTATTCCCGGTGCAAGAACGGATATAAAATCACATACCAGGACAATCATGAATCTCAAGGTACCGCAGTTCGAAGTAGAGATATCCGGTGATCCGTACGATTACGGTGATGCAGCAAGCTCCGTGCTCGTCGATATAAGCGTTCGAAAATACGGAACCTTTCTCGAAACATTACTCAGGCTCGCGGAGCTTGAAAAAGCCTCCATACTTCTTGCGGAGGAGATTGAAAAGACGAGAAGAAGGGTTAATGCCCTGGAGTATATACTTATTCCCAACTATATTGATACGATAAAGTACATCACCATGAAACTTGCCGAAATGGAGCGCTCAAACCTTACCAGGATTATGAAAGTCAAGGAGGCTCTCGCCGAGAAGCGCGCAGCGGCAAGATGAACATTTTTCTACATTAGCTGTACTCACCAACGTGCTCTTTCACCGGGTTTATGCGGAAATTTCGAATATCGACCACTCAGGCGATTTCACACCAGTTTATTATTGCCGCTGCATACATTTTTGCCGCAGAGAGTACCTGGTCTACGGGTACGTACTCGTTTGTTCCATGAATGCCCATGCTCAGGTCCCCCGGACCCCAGTTTATAGCCTTGACCCCCTTTTCAAAAATGTAATTCACATCTCCGACAAAAGGAGAAGGTTTAATGGAGGGTTTCTCACCGAGAGCCTGTTCGAATGAGGCTGCCACTGTCTGTATTGTTTCATCTTCTTCGGGAATATCGAGCGGAACTTTTGCAGGAAAGGGGAGTTCGTACTCAGGCAGGTGTCCCTTGAGCCAGTAATCGTGTTTTGCAATGAACTCGATAGTATCGATTATCTGCCTCTTGATGTCTTCAACAGTGGTCTGCGGCGAAATCATCGAGGCTATCATCATCTCACACTCACCGGCCTGGGCTGAAAAGCTCTCCCCACCTCGTATCTGTGATACGGTAAGCGTCGTTGCACCCGGATCAAGCGCCGGATCATGATAGTCTAGCCCCCATGAACGTTCGAGCTCATTAAAGGCATTGATCAGTTTAACCATCTTGTCGATAGCATTGACGCCGATCTGTTCCTCCCGTGTACTCTGCGGCCAAATTGTTTTGTACCTGTTGCAGATATGGGTTGATACTCCCCTGATCTTTATACGGAAGTATATCTCGCCCTTCGACTTATTGTAAATGCTGAGATTTGTGGGCTCGCACATTATTGCAAAATCCGCCGTATATCCTTTATCGAGAAGCGACCATATCCCTATGTCGGCTCTGCCGGATTCCTCTCCGTCGACATAGGTCAGAAGCAGGTCGCCCTTGAGCTCGATACCGATGTTCTTTATTGCACGCGCCGCAAAAAGCATTGCGGTACCCCCGCCTTTCATGTCCGTCGCGCCTCTGCCCCAGACCTTCCCATCCTGCACCCCTCCGTCGAACGGGGAAAGAACACTCCAGTCTCTTTCCTGTTCATCGCTTACCGTTACAACATCGGAGTGGGTGTTGAAGAGGAGGGAGCGGCCGTTCTGGCGGCCCTTTTTCACTCCTACTACATTCGGCCTTCCTTTTTCCAGTTCGTAGTAATCGACTGTTTCGAAATACTGCATGCCTTCGAGCTGATCTCTCAGCCACTGCTGGCATTGGGTTATTTCAGTCTCTTCTCCGTCCCGGAGCTGCTCAGTGTTGATTGACCGATAGTTTATGTAGGTCTGCAGGGTAGACAGAATATTTTCTCTTTGGGCATCTATATATTCGTTCAAGCGGCTGATTACCTTTGATGTATCCACTTCTCCCTCCTTCTTCGCTGATTTATGGCTTTATCCATTTAAAGTCTGGGATTTTGTACCAAGGGCACAGGTACCAGAATTTTGAATACAAATGACTATATTATATTACATTGACATAATATTACATACTATAGGTAAAAACCATTAGGTATGTGATAGTATTCAACTTTTAAGATTGACAGGTGCACATACCTGTGGCTAATCGAAACTTCAGTAAATGCCGTATTTTTTCCGTTCTGCTACGGTTCCGGTTTTTATTACTATCCGGCGTACTATACCGCCATTTCCATACCGCCCGCAACGTTTACAGCCTGTCCCGTCATGTAATCGGCATCATCTGATGCTAAAAAAAGAACTACTTTTGCAACATCTTCGGGCTCTTCCAGCCTCCCGAGAGGAATGGCTGCATGGTAATTCTTGAGTACTTCTTCTTTCGTAATGCCGAGGAGTTTAGCCTCCCATTGAATCTCTCGCTCCTGCATCGACGTTTTGACCAGACCCGGGCAGACACAATTTACATTTATGCCAAGCCTGGCAACCTCCATGGCAAGTGATTTTGAAAACCCGAGAACTGCGAACTTGGATGCCGCATAGTGCGACAGCAGTACGGCCTGCCTTTTTGAAGCGATTGATGCGATATTAACGATTTTTCCGCCATTGCCCTGGCTTATGAACTGACGAACCTGTGCCTGGCAGCTTAAAAATACGCCCTTGGCGTTGATATCCATGTTCAAATCCCACTCATCCTCCGTTAAATCGATTGCCCGGTTCATTGTGGAGACGCCGGCATTATTAACCGCGATATCCAGACGGCCAAATCGATCCACCGCTGTTTTCACCAGTTTCTCACAATCTTTTTTATTACGCACGTCGATCTGTGCGAGCACATACTGCGCGCCGTATTCTTCAGCAAGATTTCCGGTCTCTTCGGCTGATTCTGCATCACGGAAATACCCGATTACCAGGCGGGCCCCTTCTTTTGCGAATCCAATGACGATCGCCCGTCCGATTCCCTTGTCTCCGCCTGTTACAACCACCGTTTTCCCGTCAAATCGCATCATTGCGTCCTTTCCCTGTAGAAATGGGCTATTTGTAAAAAAAAATCCTGACATCGATACCCCGCATCAAAGCGGGGTATCGATATTCGAAAAACTACTGTAATCGAGCCTTCTTTGCGAGCTTGTCCAGTTCTTTTGCTGCAGTGTCCAGGCCTTTCACAATATCCTTTCCCTGAATCATTAGTGAAAGCTCACGCCCGACAACTTCTATCATCTGTGTTGAATAGGCAAACTCGGGAACCGGTTTTGCAGTTTTTAGTATATCCGCAACCTGCGGGTACCACGGATATTTTGCTGCAACTTCCGGATCGTTGAACACATCCCTTCTCGTCGGTGCGCCGCCTGCCAACGCGCGTTTCTTCGCAATCGGGAATGACTCGACCCATGAGATGAATTTCCAGGCGGCTTCTTTGTTCGGCGAGCTTTTGGGAATGGCCCATCCCCATCCTCCGTTGAGATTGGCGCCGCCGGGCATCCGTGACAGGCCGACATGTCCGGCAACTTTTGATTTTTCCGGATCCTGCATATCGACATAGAACATCCAGAACGTCACAATCGAGAACGCCTTGCCCTGATTGAAGAGCTGAATGGCCTCGTCGAAGCCGTACCCCGGCGCACCTGGAGGAGCGCTTACCGTCATGTTTTTCACATAGAGGCTCGCAGAACGAACGGCTTCCGGTTTGTTTATCGTTGATTTCCATGTTGTTCTGTCGTAGTAGTCACCGCCCATGCTGAACAGGTAGTTTGACCACTCCATGCATATCGGGTCCGGTTTCAACCCCATCATTGATGCGCCGTACGTACCGGCATACTTTCCGTCCTTTCTTGTCATAAAAGTACAGAGGTTCACATAATCCTGTAGGTTATTCGGGACTTTGAGCTTTCTTCCGTACTTATTCTGATACTCCTTTTTTAGATCCGGATCGTTCATCATGTCTTCACGGTAGAATAGAAGCATCGTGTAGTTGTAGAAAGGAATCATATACAGGGTTTTATTGTAGTAGCCGACCATATCGAGCATTGAGGGCACATATTTATCGAGCTCTATCGAAGGAGTGCTTTTCGCAAGATCGTCGAGCGGTTCAAGCCATCCTCCGGCAGGAAATTCACCCGCCCAGTAGTTGTCGACAACGATTGCATCGTAAGCCCCTTTTCTGCCCATAAGCTGGGGAAGAAGCTTGGCATGCATCTGCGCATAGTTCACAACCTCGAAATTTACCTTTATACCTGTTTCCCGCTGAAATTCGGGAAGAAGGTTCTGGATGATAAAGGTATCCGGCACGCCCTCCATGAGCAGGTTTATCTCCTCCGCAAAAACGGCACCGGCTGATACTGTAATTGCGAGCAGCGTCAAAAGCAATATGCTTCTGATTTTTTTCATTTTTTACCTCCGTTGAATTAATTTATTTCTTGCTGCGTACACTTTTTCCGGTATCACCTCCTTTTATTTATTTTCTGGGCCTATTTAAGAGCACCGAAGGTCAACCCCCTGATCATGTACTTCTGTATCGCTATTGAAAGCACAAGCATGGGAATGATTGCAAAACACATAGCAGCCGCAAGAGTGCCGAGCATTACACCGCGCTCCGTCTGCATGGCAGCAAGTGCTATGGGAACCGTGCTCGTTTTCTCCGCAGTGAGCATCAGTGCGAAGAGGAATTCGTTCCAGCACAAAATAAAACTTAAGATTCCCGCAGCCATTACTCCCGGTGTCGCAAGGGGGAACACTATGCGGATAACACTCTGCAGCCTGGAGGCTCCATCGATCATTGCAGCCTCCTCCAACTCTCTTGGGATGCCGTCAAGAAACCCCATTAGCATCCAGATGAGAAAGGGGAGGTTGAAGGAGAGATACGATGCAATCAACCCTCCCCTTGTATTCAACAGATTCATTGTTTTCATAAGTACGAATATCGGAATGCTCAACACAATCGGCGGAAGCATCTGCAGGCCTAAAATGCCGAATTGAAGACTGCGTCCGCCCGTATTAAACCTGTTGAAGGCATAGGCGGCAAAAAAGGCGAGGGGTATGGCAATGACCGTTGCAACAATTGCAACCACAATGCTGTTGAAAAAAAATCTCTCGAACCCGTAATCGATGAAGAGCGATCGGTAATTATCCAGGATCGGTTTGAAAAACCACACGGGCGGTACCTGATAGGCAATGTATTTCGTAGTGAAAGAGAGCCGTATGATCCATATTACAGGTAAAAGAATTATGAGAGAAAAGATCGAGAGCAGTATGTATGTCGCTGCATCTGCAAGTATCCTTGTTTTTTTTACCGATCTGGTTTTCATGACCATTTCCCTATTCCACTTCCCGCTGCATACGTAATGCCCGGTACAGAAATACCACAACAATCATATTTATGAGCAGGAGTATGTACGAGGCAGCCGAGGATTCGGCCAGACTGAGCCCCATAAATGTCCGCCTGTATATATAATAACTCATTACATCGGTTGTAACGCCCGGTCCACCTCGGGTGAGGATATAGACCAGGTCAAATGTCCTGAATCCGAAGATTGTCCTGAGTAGAACCGCAACGACGATAACCGGTTTCATCAAAGGCAGTGTAATGTACAAGAACCTCTGGATAGTAGATGCGCCGTCAATAGCTGCCGCCTCATAGGGGTCGCTGGGAAGTGAAACCAGGCCAGCAAGGAGTATCAGTATCATAAAAGAGACCTGCTGCCATATATCGACCATGACAACGGTCCAGAACGCGACCTTTGATGAGCCGAGCCAGTTTACCGGGCGAATTTTAAAAAGTGAGAGAAAGTAGTTTGCAATACCGAGCTCTGGGTGAAGAAAAACACGCCAGATAAGGGCAACCGCTACCGGAGCCATTACCATGGGAATGGTCAATATGGTATAGAAGATACCCTTTCCCTTTATTTTGCGGTTGAGGAGCAGTGCAACGGAAAACCCGAGAAGGAATTCGAGCGTGACCACGACAAATACAAACTTGAATATAACCCACAGGGAGTTCCAGAAATATATGTCGTGAAATATAGTTCCGTAATTTTCAAACCACAGAAACTGATTGAAAAAAGGATTTAAAAAGCCGTAGCTGGTAAAGCTCGTTACAAGTGAAAAGAGGAGGGGGTAAACAATAATGCCAATAATCACTATGCCTGCAGGAAGAAAGAAGAAAATTCCCGCTCTTTTATTCAGTTTTTCTATTGTCATTGTGGGCGTTTATTCGGAAACAGGGGATATACGCATAAAACTCGGCCCTGTCTGAATTGACCTTTCATATTCTGAGAAAAGTTTCGTCTTTCTCGAAAAGAATAGGCGGTCTACTGTATTACTGATGTCAAGCGGCATTATTCGTACACCAAGCATCCGAATAATCCTCGGATACGCATTGTATCTGTACACTCTGTAATTGTCAAGTGATTTACCGTCTGCAGGCATTCGACAATCCTGACAGCACATTCCAACCGCGCGGGACGTACATAAAACGCGTCATGCCGGGTGATTCGTACAAAACTATCGTTTTTTACCCGTTTTGTTCCATTTTTTGAAGTAGTGGGGGAATCTCGCTCAGATCGGTTATCATATAATCAGCTTTTGTAAAATCAAGATCAATATTGTGGCAGGCTTTTCTGACAATACTGCGCATACCCGCCTTTTTCGCGGCTGCAACACCGCTGACCGAATCTTCGACAACAATGCATAGATGAGGCTTTGTATTCAGCCGTCCGCACGCCATGAGAAACGGCTCGGGGTCGGGTTTGCCGTTTTGGACATCTTCGCCGTATACGATTGTTTCGAAGAATTCAAAGAGGGAAAATCGTTTAAGGGCAATATCGGCAAGCTCTTTTTCTCTGCTTGTCGCAATTCCCATCCTGTAGCGTTTTTGAAGCTCACCGAGCACCTCAAAGACGCCGGGGGTTACAGGAAATATTTTCCTGTAATACCCGATCAGCGTGTTGTAATGCTGTGTGATCATCCTGTGAACGGGGATGTTTATCTTGTACCGCTTTACTATACCCGAGAAATAATCTTCAAGTTTTACGCCGAAATATTCCTTTGCAACGGGCAGCGACAACTCTATTCCGAATTTTTTGAGTGTTTCGACTTCAGCTTCTATGTGATACTCTTCCGAATCGATGAGCACACCGTCGAGGTCCCAGATAATTGCTTCGATTTTCATGAGGTCAACCTGAACGGTATTTGCGTAGAGAAGGCGGTCAGACGCCGACGCCGAGCTTTTTTGCGCGCTGCTTATACTTTGCCACGAAGAAGTTAATAATCATGACGACGAGCAGCATGAGCCCCCAGATGAATTTTTTGAAAAACGGGTTGAAGGCCAGAATATTGAACCCGCTCTGCAGCACCTGCAGAATGATGATCCCCATAACTACACCCAAAACCGACCCAAAACCGCCGTACGGATCGACTCCTCCAAGGACCACGACCAGGATGGCCTGCAGTAAGTAGGCATAGCCGTATCCCGGACGCATCGAGTTTACCCTGGATATCATGATAACCGAGGATATTCCTGCGAGTAGGCCGGACAGCATGTAGGTTTTAAGCAGAACGTTGTTGTTGTTTACACCTGCAAAGCGCGCAACTGTCGGGTTGGAACCGACCATGTACATGCTGAGACCGAGTTTCGTTTTATTGAGAAAGATATATATCAGAAACGTTACCACCACAAAAATGATAAACGGCATCGGAATGCCGCCTATCTTCCCGCTTCCGAGAAACAGGAATTTTTCAGGGAACCCGGTGATACCGTGGCCTTCTGTGATGATTATGGCAATACCGAGAAAAAGTCCCTGCGTGCCCAGTGTGGCGAGTATGGGAGGCACACCGAATCTGGTTATGACAAATCCATTGACGATTCCGCAAACCGCAGACAGGGCAACTGCTGCGGCCACGGCTGAAGCCATAAGTAAAAAAGTCTGCGATGACGCCATTTCAGGTGTAATCATATTTTTCAATATAAGGGCGGCGACAACGCCGGTCAGGTTGGTTGTGGAAACCACGGAAAGGTCGATGCCGCCTGTGATCATGGTTACCATCATTGCAATCGCAAGAAGCCCGAACTCGGGTATCTGATTCGACATGGATTGGAAGTTGATGACCCGAAGAAATTTATTGGGGAGAGCGGCCGACATGATGACTATCACGACGACCATGATAATAAACAGTGTCCAGAGTTTCGAATGTCTACCGAACAAGGACGTCTCCTCTTATCAATCCAGATCTATAGTTTATTCCTTCACAAAAACGACACGCTGATTCGCTCGCCGGAGGTTCTGATAGTAGGTGATGCTCACACCGACTATGATGATGAGGCCGATGAAGAACTGGTGCCAGTACGAAGACAATCCGATGAGCACCAGGTTTTTCTCCAGAATGACGATCATGGCTACTCCTAACATTGTCCCGAGCAGAGACCCGGAGCCGCCCGTAATCCTCGCTCCGCCGAGCACAACCGCGGCTATGACATTGAGCTCATCGCCAACGATATAGTTTGGATTGCTGTAGCGCAGCAATGAAACGTGCATAATTCCCATGATCCCGGCGAGAAAACCGACAAAACAGTAGATGAAGTACTGAATACGTACAATGTTGAATCCCGCTCTCTCCGCGGCTTCTCTGTTTCCGCCGATTGCGGCTATCCCCCTGCCGAGCATCGTGTATCTCATAATAAGCCAGCTTGCAATAAGAATGACAAGGAGTATAAGTGCGTACACGGACAGGCCGTACATGCTGCCGTCGGGCCTGGTGAGCGTGAAGAGGCTCGCCTGTCCGAAGACCTTGAAGCAGTTTGACAGATCGCCGGTGTTGAACGCCTTGGTTCCCACAAAGGCGAGGAGCCCTCCGTGAAACATACTCAGTGTTCCAAGAGTGGTGATAAGCGTCGGAAGCTTGAACAATGATATGAGAGACGCGTTTATCGCGCCTAATGCAATGCCCACAGAACAGGAAACGAGAAATGCAAAAGCGAGGTTGTCGATATGGGTGGCGGCCAGCACATTGACTGCTATGTACTGGCCTGAAATTGCAATTGCGGTGAAGGATACATCTATCCCCCCTGACATGAGAACGAGGAAGACACCGATTGCAAGTATGGCCGTGCCAGCGCTGCTGTTTATAAGATCGAACGTGTTTTCCGGTGAGAGAAAAGTCGGGTTGATAATCGTAATACCGGCCCCGAATACGATAAGCACGAAAAACAGGTACGTTTCGTTGTACTTGAGCGCCCGCTTGTAGTTGTACTGTCGGATCTGTTCAAACAGCCTCATTGGCATTCTTCCCGCTCATGATTGAAAAAAGTTCATCCTCCGTGACACTGGTTACATCCGTAATCTCTTCGATGATTTTCCCCCTGCGCATAATCAGCACACGGTTGCAGTTCTGCAGTACCTCGGGGATTTCATCAGAGATAATAATAATACCCATTCCGGATTCGGCAAGGTCTCTGATGATTTTATGAATAGTGCTCTTGGAAGCTATATCGACTCCGATGGTTGGGCCGTCAAGTATGAACACCTTCGGGTCCGTGGCGAGCCATTTCGCAAGCACGAGACGCTGCTGATTCCCCCCTGAAAGGCTCTGGGCAGGCGCCTCGACCGACGGTGTTTTGATGGAAAGCTCATCCACCCACTTGTTAACGAGCTCTTTTCTCTTGACCTTGCTAACCATACGGAACCTGTTTAACAATTTTTTCAATATCGTGACAATTATATTCGTGCTTATGGTCTGCTCGATAAACAGCCCCTGGTTCAGTCGATCTTCGGGGAGGTACCCGATACCTGCTTTTATCGCGTCCGGTATTGATTTTATGGAAATGGGCGTGCCTTCAATATGGATTTCACCGGAATCGGCAGGATATAAACCGAACAGGGCGAGGGCAAGTTCTGTTCTCCCCGAGCCGAGCAGACCGGTAATGCCTAAAATCTCACCTTTGCGAAGAGAAAGGCTTATGTCTTTGAAATTCCTGCTTTTTGAGAGGTGCTGCACCTCGAGAAGCGGAGTTTTTTTGGTCGACTTCTCGTCGAACATGTAGAGCGTTGCCTCGATCTTTTTCCCGGTCATAAGGAAGATGAGCCTGTTGTTATCGAGCTCTTCGGTTTTATAGGTTCCCACCATCTTGCCGTCACGGAGGATGCTTACCCTTTCGGATATCTCAAACACCTCGCTGAGTTTATGGCTCACAAAAAGTGTACTGATACCTCTGTTCTTCAGGCCGGTAATAACGGAGAAGAGGTGGGTGATCTCATCCCTCGTGAGGGAGGAGGTAGGCTCATCCATAATGATCAGCTTTGCATTCTGCGTGAGTGCACGTGATATTGCGACAAGCTGCTTGGATGCAACGGAGATGTTTTCGACCTTTTCATCAAGGTCGAGCTGTTCACCAATTTCCGATAGAGCCTTTTCTGCAATTTTTCGGATATCACTCCAGTTAATGGTCTTGCTGCTTCTTTCTATTTCCTGGTTCAAAGAGATGTTTTCCGCTACCGACAGGTTTGGAAAGAGGGACAGGTCCTGGTAGATAATCTGCACACCTTGCCGGATGGAATCAATGGCGTGGAGATAGGTATAGGGATGGCCGTTTATGATGATTTCACCGGTGTCCTGTTTCACCACACCAGCAACGATCTTGATGAGGGTTGACTTCCCGGAGCCGTTTTCTCCGACCAGGCAGTGGATCTCGCCCTTGCTGATTTCCATATTGACACTGTCGAGGGCCTGTACCCCGACATACGCCTTGCTTATATTCTTTGCTTCGAGGATTTTTTCAGTCATGGTTCGATCTTAAGAGCTGTATAAGATTAAATCTTCATTTTTAACAGACGCTGCATGTTCTGTTAATAGAGTACTAATTTTATCAAAAATGGTGAAGAAATGGAAGAAAAAAAAGTAACCGGAGGGATGAATCCCCCCGGTCAATTTGTATCGTTAATTTACATGTATCTTTACAGCTTCCAGCTTCCGTCGGGATTCTTCCAGTCGTCCAGGTTGCTCTTGTTTACATCGACCCATGCAGAGCCGTAAATAACGGGAATACCGGATGCATTCTTCTTGATGGTAATGCTCTCATAGCCCGGCTTGCCGAGATTGTCGCCTTCTTTGATTTTGTTGCCCTTCAGGGTCTGGTATGCAACATAGGCAAGTTCATATCCTGCATCAGCCGGTACCCAGAAATGAAATGACTGGGATGCACCGCTTATGATGTACTCGCCTGTTACTGACGGCAATCCTGTACCGAAGCTTGCGACCTTTCCGATAAGGCCCTTCTCTTCGATGGCCCGCGCAGCACCGGGCTGTGTGCTCATTGCGCTTCCCATAATCGCCTTCAGGTTCGGGTAGGTCTTGAGGAGCTCAAGTGTTTTTTCATAGGCAATCTGCTGATTCTCCTGCTCCTCGATTCTCGAGGTGACCTCTTTGAGCTTCGGATATTTCTCTTTGGCCTGGGCCTCTTCACCGTCTACCCACTCGTTATGGGTCGTTGAGGTGAGGTGGCCAACGAAGGGCACCCATTCGCCTTCCTCGCCCATCCACTTAGCCATAACATCCATCATGTGGCGGCCGAATGCAGTGTTGTCGAATGCCTCGAGGTCGTAAGTGACCTGCTGCTGTACAGAGGCCTCATGGGTGAATGTAAGGATTCCCGCGTCATTGGCTTTCTTGAATGTAGGAACAAGAGATTCGGGATCGTTAGGAACGACGAGAATTGCGTCTACTCCCTTGGCAATGAGGTCTTCCACCAGCGCGACCTGTGCAGCGGGGTCAGCCGTATCGGCACCGATCTGATAGGCGTTTACATCCTCATACTTGTTGTTGAACTCCTTGATGCCGAGGCGCATGTTGTCGAACCATGCCACACCCTCGAGCTTCACGACCATGACGATTTGATACACTCCCTTTTCGCCTTTCTTGCTGCCGGCAGCGATGAAAACACCGGCTACCATAACCGCAAGTACGACAAAGATGATCAATTTCTTCATAGAAAAACCCTCCTCAATATGGAAAAATTTTGAAACGCTGATGGAATAATAATAAAAGAATACAGGTTGTCAAGTTAAAAGTAGTGTACACTGCCAGGCTGGCCGGTTTAATCTTTCATATTATACAAGGCTGCTG
>CAYSRJ010000044.1:0-28419 GCA_964433545.1 uncultured Spirochaetota bacterium
GATACATCCTGTCAAGGATACATCCTGTCAAGGATACATCCTGTCAAGGACGTAAACCGCTTCTAAGTAATTTCAAATAAATTATTTTTAATACTCGGTCCCAAGAGGATATACACCGTTTCTGAATACACATTATAACAGATTACCCGGCAAATGGAAATCTTTCTTGCAGTGTCATAAAAAAATTAAAAGAAACGTTATTTTTTTATTATTTTCAACAACACTGTATACTATTATAGTTTCGTTCATGGTATAATTTCAGCACACTTTCCCTACATGAAGGAGCCCCTTTGATGCAGGTCACACAAAAAAAAGTAACCTTTGAACTCACAGACAATGCGCTGACAGTATTGAAGAAGAGATACCTAAAAAAAGATAAAAACGGTACGCCGACCGAAAATCCAGAAGACATGTTTCGGCGTGTTTCATTCAACATAGCTGAAGCTGACCGGATTTATGACAAGACAGTCTCCATAGAAGATACGGCCGAACGATTCTACAACCTCATGGCTTCAAAGCGCTTTCTTCCCAATTCCCCGACACTGATGAACGCCGGTAGAGAGCTGCAGCAGCTTTCAGCCTGCTTCGTTCTGCCTGTAGAGGATTCGATCGAAAGCATCTTCGACGGTGTTAAATACACGGCTCTCATACACAAGAGCGGCGGCGGCACGGGATTCTCGTTTTCCCGGCTCAGGCCGAAGAACGACGTTGTAAAATCGACAAAGGGGATTTCGAGCGGTCCGGTTTCGTTTATGAAGATATTCGACACCGCAACGGAAACGATCGTTCAAGGTGGCACGAGACGGGGCGCAAATATGGGTATACTGAGCGTCCACCATCCAGATATCCTCGATTTTATCGCCTCGAAAACCAAACAGCATATTCTCAACAACTTCAATATATCCGTTGCCGCAACCGATCCCTTCATGAATGCCGTGTTGACCGACGATGACTACGAGCTCATCAATCCGCGGTCAAATGAGGTTATCGGCACCCTGAAGGCGAAAAAGGTGTTCGATCTTATCGCCGAAGGTGCGTGGAAATACGGGGACCCGGGAATCGTATTTATCGACGAAATCAACAGGTCCAATCCGACTCCGCTTCTTGGCAGGATCGAATCCACCAACCCCTGCGGTGAACAGCCGCTTCTACCCTTTGAGGCCTGCAATCTCGGGTCCATCAACCTGAAATGCTTCGTCGACAGCGGCAATATTCTCTGGGACGACCTGAGGGAAACGTCGCATGAATCGATCCATTTCCTCGATAATGTCGTTGATATGAGCAGGTTCCCGTTACATGAGATCGAAGAGCTCGTTCGCGGCAACAGGAAGATAGGGCTCGGAGTAATGGGATTTGCAGACATGCTCATCAAACTTGAAATACCCTACAATTCGGAGGAGGCCCGGCAAACCGGCCGAGAGATAATAAAGTGTATCAGTGAGGAGGCAAACAGGGCATCGATCATGCTGGCGGAAAAACGGGGGGTTTTTCCCAACTGGGAAAAATCAATCTATGCTGAGAAGAACCTGAGATATAGAAACGCGACAAGAACGACAATCGCACCGACCGGTACGATAAGTATCATTGCAGGCTGCTCCTCCGGTATTGAGCCGCTCTTTGCCGTGTCTTTTGTCAGGAACGTGCTTGACAACAACGAACTGCCGGAAACAAACCCACTTTTTCTCGAAATTGCGGAGAGAGAGCGGTTCTACTCCGATGATCTTGTCCGCCGCATTGCAGAGCACGGAAGTGTAAAGGACATGCTCGGGGTTCCTGCAAAGTATCAAAGCATATTCGTTACTGCTCACGATATTCAGGCAATCGATCACGTGCGGATGCAGGCTGCCTTCCAGGAATACGTCGACAATGCCGTATCGAAAACCGTCAATTTTCCGAATTCGGCCACAGTCGAAGACGTAAAGGATGTGTATCTCGAGGCGTACAGGTTGAAATGCAAGGGTATCACCGTATACCGCGACGGCTCACGGGATGCCCAGGTACTCACAACCGGAAAGACGAAGAAAGAGCCTGAAAACCGAAAGCGGGCACCGCGCCAGAGACCGGCCAGAACACACGGGCTGACCGAAAAGATCGCAACAGGATGCGGTAATCTCTATGTGACGATCAATGCAGACGATTACGGGCCGTGCGAAATATTCGCGAGTATGGGAAAAGCAGGCGGGTGCGCCGCATCACAGATAGATGCGCAGGCGCGTCTTATATCAATGGCTCTCCGCTCCAATGTCGATCCATCTTCCATCGTCAAACAACTCAGGGGAATACGGTGCCCCTCTCCGTCTCTGCTCCCGCAGTCGGGCGGAAGAGTTCTCTCCTGTTCTGACGCAATAGCCAAGGTTCTGGAGCGCTACCTCGATGATTTTTACAGCAGCAAGGGTAAAACCGTGCCCATGCGGCCGGAGACTACACAGGAAACAGTTGACCCTACAGAAAACAACCCGGATAAGACAGTACACCCCCCCAGCACAAAAAATATAGCCGGGATGTGCCCGGACTGCGGCAATATTCTCGAACATGAGAGCGGCTGCGTGGTGTGTCATTCCTGCGGGTATTCGAAGTGCTGACCGTAAATCAGAGCCGTTTTTTCTATTCCAGTACTACTTCCAACAGATGACATCGCCCCCGCACCTCATGTGTTTGTGTCGTATTCTTCGAAAAAAGAGGCCTCAGGCAATTTTTAAAATTATTATTGACATAATCTGACAAATTTGTAAAATAAAGCCCTCTATCTGAAATTTTTTTCCCTATTATTCTGTTTATATATATGGAATCATTCAGGAGCACGTATCCATGAAGGCGTTTCTCCTCGCAGTCACGCTCATAATCCTGTACTTCATCTTCTGCGGGTCGGGGTGCACGAAGATCGACACACCCGTCAGAGACGGGGAATCAGACATATCAAAAGACAGGACCGGGCCTTTCGAAATAATCACCGGTAAAACAGAAATTCTCGATACGGAGCCGCTTCCACTCAAAGCGGAAGGAGGCTCGGGCAATGTTGCATGGCGCTGTGAAGCGGAAACTGGCAGCTTTCAGCCATACTCGGGAGACGAGACGCTTTTCATCCCCTCGGATTCGACGGAGGATCGATCAGCTAAAATAACCGCTGAAGATGAAGACGGAAAAACCGCTTCACTTACCCTGGCGATCATCGATGAAGGAGACCCGCCGCAGGCAGGCGATGTTCTCCTCAACGAAATAGCATGGGCAGGCACCCTCACGAGCTCATACGACGAGTACATCGAAATCATAAACCGGACCATCCGCCCCTTCTACCTCGGAGGCTGGTACATCGAAAACGGGGCGGGACAGGGCACTCCACTCGCTTTTTCAGGCAGAATAGAGGCGGATTCCGTATTTCTTATTGCAAATTACAGCGGTGAAAGTGAAAAAACAGCAATTACCTGCCCGGTACACTGTACAGCGGCGTCTCTTTCACTGTCCAATTCCTCTTTTGGACCGTTCATCCTCACGAATGCCGAAGGCATGGTTTTTGATACCGCCGGCGACAGCGGGAAACCGACAATCGGTATGAACACATCAGAAACGCGGGCATCCATGTCACGGTACATCGATTCTGACAGTATCAGCTGGGACGAATCGTCATGGTATACATCCGGTGAATCGGTCAACCTCAGTGATGGCAGCTTCGGCTCCCCCGGTGCGCCAAACAGCGATATACCATTTTCACCCGGCCTCCTCGACGAGGATGCACTCGGTATAATAACGGAGTTTTCTATCGATGCCGATGATGATCTGGGTGAAGACTGGGTGGAGCTTTTTATTACAAAAAGCGGTTCGGTAAAAAACTTTGTGGTAACCGACCTGGACGGTGACGATACCTCAATTACGAACGGAGTGGATGTTCAGGTTCTTGAGGGTGACTATTTTCTGGTGGTTTGGAATCATGTATATACCACACATTTCCAACAGGACAACCGGTTCTACACACCCGATTCAAACCCGACAGGCACGAAGGACCAGATTGTGCTCATGGTAAACGGTCTGTTTATAGACGGGGTATGCTACTTCTCGGATGGTTCAGAGGGAGATGCACGCTTCGGAGGTGACAGGGAAATAATGACAGCTGCAGGCTGGATCGGCGACCCGATATTCGGAAAGCACGCTTCGCGAATAAAAGATGTCGGGGGTTACTATGTTACTGACCTGAACGCAGATGCCTGGGACACAGAAAACGCACCATCACCCGGATCATAATTACAGGCAACCAGGCCTGTATAATACTATATCTAAGCAAACAGCAAAAAATGGGGATGAGATGCTTTACTGCAGGTTCAGCAGATTGGAATCTATCCTGCAGATGTCTTATAATTAAACCAAGTTTACGCAGGAACTCTCTTTCTTTCAATACTTATTCAGGTGCCTTGCGTCCACGCAAAGACGCCGATTCGCGTACAGTAGTTTATAGTAAAATAAAGAAGACGGCAGGATCCGTTTGATGGGTAACGAGAACAAACACGGGCATGGGATGTCTACAAGGGAAATAGAAAAGAAAAAAGAAAATCCATATAGTCCTGAAACAGCCCCCGAACAACCGGAGAAAATTGAAGACAGATACAGGAATTTGGTCGAGCACTCCCTGCAGGGAATAATCGTCATGCGGGATCTTCATATCTTATACGCCAACGCAGCCTTTGAAAAGATGTCGGGATATGCAATCGGGGAATTGCTGAGTCTGCAACCAGAAAAAGTACAGGCCCTCGTTCATCCCGATGATCAGAAATTGCTCTGGGAGCGCTTTCGTGACCGTTTGAGTGGTAAACAGGTGCCGCCGCACTACGAGTTTCGGGGAATTTTAAAAGACAGCACTATACGCTGGTTTGATTTATACGCAGACCTTATTGAATACCGCGGAAGGCCGGCTATTCAGGCTGCAATGATAGACATCACAGAAAGAAAAGAGGCGGAAAAAACGTTTCTCTTTGAAAAGGCGTACCTGGAGGAGCTTTTCGAGAACGCGCCGGAAGCGATTGTTCTGGTCGATAACGATAGCTCTGTAATCCGGGCAAATCGAGAGTTCACGAGAACATTCGGGTATACGAAGGAAGAAGTTACCGGGAAATGCATCGACGTTCTCATTGCACCGGAAGAACTTCATGAAGAAGCGGTTTCCATTACGAAGAGAATCAAAAAGGGTGAACGCATCACTGTTGAAACCGTACGCAGACGAAAAGACGGGACATGGGTCGATGTTTCAATATCCGGGCTTCCTATAAGGGTCATGGGTAAACAGGTTGCTGTATACGGAATATATCGTGATATCTCGGAGAGTAAGCACGCTGAAAAAGAGATAAAAAAATCGGAGGAAAAATACCGTGTGCTCGTTGAAAATGCCACGGATGTTATCGTCATCGTACAGGACAATCTCATTAAGTTTCATAACCAAAAAACCGCAGTGTTAACCGGCTATACAAAAGAGGAGCTGGAAACCGCCCACTTTTCTGATTTTATACATCCCGAAGACAGAGAAATCATGATCCAGAAATACAGGAAGACCATTGCTGGAGAAACCGTCCCCCCACCGTTTCCCTTCAGGGTACTGCATAAAAGCGGTGCTATTCTGTGGGGAGAGATAAACTCCGTTCAGATACTGTGGGAAGATCGCCCTGCAGTGCTCTGTTTTATCAGGGATATCACCGGAGAAAAAAAACTCAGGGACCAGCTCCAGCATGCACAGAAGATGGAGGCGATCGGGACCCTTGCAGGCGGTATTGCCCATGACTTCAACAATCTCCTTCAGGGAATTCTCGGCTACTCAGACCTTCTTATGCTGAATAAAGAGAATAAGGGGCCTGAGTACAGGGAGCTCGAACAGATACGAAGCGCCGCCCTGAGAGCGGCCGAGCTTACACAGCAGCTTCTCACCTTCAGCCGCAAGGTCGAGAGTAAAATGAGACCGGTTAATCTCAACAACAGCGTCAACCGCATTCACGCTCTCGTCAAGAGAACCATTCCAAAAATGATCGAAATCAAGCTCAACACGGCAAACCGGCTCCGCACGGTCAACGCAGACCCGGTGCAGGTGGAGCAGGTTCTAATGAATTTAATCGTCAATTCAAAGGATGCCATGCCGGAAGGAGGCATCCTGATGATCACAACAAAAAATAAAACACTCGATGAAAAATTCTGCCGTTTGCACCTGGGCGCAATTCCCGGAGAGTATGTACTTGTCAGCATCTCCGATACCGGCCACGGAATGAACAAAGAAACCCTCGAACACATATTCGAGCCTTTCTACACAACCAAGGACAAGGGCAGGGGAACCGGCCTCGGACTTGCCATGGTGTACGGCATCGTTAAAAGCCACAACGGCTACATTGAATGTAAAAGCAAACCGGGCAGAGGAACAAGTTTCTGGATTTATTTTCCGGTGATTAATAACATCGACGAGTTTAAAGACGAACCCAACTCAGATATATCGCAGGGTGGTAATGAAACTATACTGCTCGTTGATGACGAAGAGTTTATCAGAAACCTCGGCGAACAGATGCTGGGAGGCTTCGGGTACAGTGTGCTCACCGCATCAGACGGAAAGTGTGCGCTGGAGATTTTTAATCAAAGGTCCCGCGATATAGACCTCATTATTCTCGATTTGATCATGCCCGGGATGAGCGGGAGCCGGTGTCTGGAAGAGCTCTTAAAAATAAACCCTGAGGCAAAGGTTATTATTGCGAGCGGCTACGCTGAAGACGGGCCAGAAATGGATGCCGTAACAGCCAAGGCCAGGGGAATCATCGGCAAACCGTTCAAGATGAACCGGATGCTCGGAATGATTCGAAATGTTCTGGACGAGGAGGCATCATAGAGCACAATAATGGTGGATGGAGCTTATGACTTACTTATTGAAAGGAATTTGATAAGTACTTAACAAATTGTAATACTGATCAACTGCATACACGGTGAGGGTGTGTATCCCAGTCACAAGAGATGTCACACTTACAAAGTAATCCCAATACCCGGAGCTGAAATCAATAGTACCGGCGTCCTGTAGCGGACCTGTGTCGATCTGTATCTGAATATGCTTCACCGCGTCTGCGTCGAAACCTCCCCATACGGTAAAATCAACAGATTGCGATGAATTGTAAAATGTAGAATCGGTGTACACATACGCGCCGTCTGCTTCCCTGAAACTGACGCCGTAGGACTGGAATACACTAAAAAATTCATCCAAAGCACCAACAGAAATAAAATGAAACCCGTCTTGTGAAAGACTCGCTGTATCGATACTGAAATCCCAGGTGCTATCGTTCGAGTCAAGATTGGCATAGCCGTAAGATATTCCATCGATCCAAACTTCAACATAGGACACCGTGCCGGGATTGTACTTTCCCGTAAGATTCAATCGGTCCAGAAGATACTGATTCTCATAGGGTGATGTAATATACACATCAGGTTCGCTCTGACCATTCCTCTCCACAAACCCGATGGTATAGCTGTCAAATACCTCGCCGGACCGACCGAGCGCTTTTACCCTGAGACTATGGGTTTGATCCGGAAAGTAAAAGGTATTTATCTGGGCATACCACGTTTCGCCCGTGTCGTTGATGGTTACAGAACCTGCAATGGGAGTTCCGTCAACCTCAACCTGGAGAGTCGTATCCTGGCCGCCGAACAAGCCGCCGGCAACGGTAAAGAACTGTGTATTAATATAATCACCGTCATCAGGCTTCGCTATGTACACTGTATGCCATTCGTACTTCTGCCCCTCGTTGCCGAACCCGATGTATATATTCTCATCGTGATCGCTTAATGTAATTGTATCCCAATGGGGATTGATAAAGTACTGAGTCGCGCCGCTCGTATCAGTATAAGGCGTTACGGTTGAATCCGCAAAATACCGGTCGTTGTACAGAACGTACGGCTCCCTGAGATCCGGCATACTGTTTTTATTTACCGAATCATGAAAGGCAAGTACGGCATAGGTCCCGGTTGCAAGCGTAACTGATAGAGAACTTTTCGGAATATAGGCCTCCTCGACCTCCCGCGCAGGACCGCCGTCAGGGTTGCTCGTGTCTTCGATAATGTTTCCGTTTTCATCCAGTGGCATGATCCAGAACACAATCGGGCTGTCCGACGAAACCGCCTCAGTGGTCCCCCAGTAGTTGTAGTTGATCGTCAATGTATAGTAATCGCTCGCCCCCGAACCATCATCCCCACCACTGCCGAAGAGGGCGCCGACGAAGCCGCATGAAGAGATGCCGAACAGTATAATGCCGGCAGCGAGCAGTAAAACAAAAAGTCTCAACAGCCCTCTTTTCATTATCGCACCCTGTGTTCTAACCCGAAAAGTCTGAATACCATTCCCAATCAAGATTCAAGACATGGTTTCACTGCAGTCTTATATGTACAATATAGTGCAAATCCCTCACTTTTCAATGCGCTGTTGATATTTAACTATTTTGAGATTATCGGGATCGCATCTCTTTCTCAAGGGCGCCCTCTATACGTTTGATCTCGCCGGCCACCCTCTTCAATGCTGTTCCGCCAGGCACATCGTGACGGTTAACCGAACGGATGTAGTCGAACAGCTCGTACACGTCCTTTTCAAAAACACGATCAAAGCTTCTGTACTGATCAAGCGAAAGGTCTTTCAGGTCGACTCCTCTCTCATGGGCAAATCCGACGATCTCGCCGACCGCGCGGTGGGCTTCCCTGAACGGAATCCCCTTATCGACGAGATAGTCTGCAATATCCGTTGCAAACAGGGTTCCCCCGGACCTTCGAAGCGCTTCTTCAACCCGATCAACATTCACCTCCAGTCTATTGATCACCTCTGTCATCACCGCACTGCATTGAATGGCAGTATCTATAGTATCGAAAAGGCCCTCCTTATCCTCCTGAAAGTCCCTGTTGTATGTGTAGGGTGTCCCCTTCATGAGGGTGATCATCCACACCAGGCTCCCGATCACGCGTGCGGATTTACCGCGTATAAGCTCAAGAGAATCTGGGTTTTTCTTCTGGGGCAGAAGAGATGAGGTAGTGGTAAGATCGTCCGGCAGATCGAGGAATCCAAACTCCTCCGATGAGTATATGATGATATCCTCCGCCATACGGGAGAGCGTGATACCGCTCAGCACACAGATAAACTCAAACTCCATGATGAAATCTCGTGTCGATACCGCATCAATCGAGTTTCGAGACAGGGTCTCAAAGGGAAGCTCCTTGAGTAGCTGATTCCGGTCAATGCCGATCGACGACCCGGCCGCAGCCCCCGATCCAAGCGGAAGCACCCTGAGCCTCTTCTGGAAATCCTTCATTCTCTCCCGGTCTCGCTCCAGGGCATGGCAGTATGCAAGGAAGAGATGTGCGAGGCTCACAGGCTGGGCTTTCCTGAGATGGGTATATATGGGAATTATCGTTGAGAGGTGTTCCTTCGCCCTTTCAACGAGGGCCTTTGAAAGAAAGAGCATTTTTTCATCGATTGATTCGCACGCCTTGATGAGGTGCATGCGCTCGTCGAGCACAACCTGTTCGTTCCTGCTCCTTCCCGTGTGCAGCTTATGGGCGGCCTTTCCGATTTTTTCGAAAAGCCGCCGCTCTATGCTCATGTGAATGTCTTCGTCCTCGATTCTGAAATCAAAGGCACCGATCGTTATTTCCCTCTCGATGGCAAGAAGACCGTCGACAACCGCCCTGCATTCGTCCCGATCAAGAATGCCGCGTTTTTCGAGCGCCTTCGCATAGGCGACAGAACCCCTGATATCCTCCCGGTACAGCCTCCTGTCGAAATCGATAGATGCATTCATACCGGAAAAAACAGCATTGAGCGGTTTTTTAAGCCTTCCGTCCCGTATAGCCACGGTTTCCTCCCTGATGATACGGATATCAGAAATACCGCCCGGTGATGTTCCAGAGGATGCATTGTTGGTCACCTCGTATCCAAAGGGTGACGCCAGTGTAAACCCCGGTGCAAAAATTATATACGAGATGTATCAAAACCCCGTTTTTTCGTACTCCTCGACATCCGTTTCCGATAAAATCATGGTGCCGTTTCCCGAGCTTGTGAAGACCTCGATGAGGAGAGAGTTTTTTATTGTCCCGTCGAGTATATGCACCCTCTTCACCCCATTTTCAACCGCATGGATGCATTCCTTCACCTTCGGCACCATGCCCCCATGAATTATTCTCTTTTTGATCAGACGAAGTGCGTTCTTCTGTGATATATAGGATATCCTGCTTTCAGGATCTTTTATATCCGTGAGAATGCCTCCGATGTTGGTCATGGTAATATACTTGTACGCGCCGACCGCGACCGCAATACTCGATGCAACCGTATCTGCGTTGATGTTGAGTATATGGCCCATTCCATCGTCCGCAAGTGAGGAGATCACGGGTATATATCCCCTGTCTAAAAGCACGGTAATCAGCTCGGTATTTATGCTCACGATATCACCGACATGCCCGAAATCAACATTGTTGACTTCACCCGTCTTCTCATCGACATAGGAAACAGGTTCCCTCCGCTTCGCAATAATCACATCACCGTCTATTCCCGACAGACCCACCGACTTGGCGCCGTATTTTCTGAGTATAGTGAGCATCTCGTGATTGATCTTGCCGGCAAATACCATCTTCGTGACCTCGAGGGTTTCTTCATCGGTCACTCTCCTCCCCTCAACTATCCTGGGAGATATACCAAGCTTTTTCGAGAGCTCGGTCGCCTGCGGACCTCCCCCGTGAATCAGAATCACCCGTACGCCGATCTGGTACAGGAGGGAAACATCCTGTGCAATATCGTCGATAACCGCCTGGTCCTGAATCAGCTCGCCGCCCAGTTTGATGATGAATATCCGGTTTTTATACCGCCGTATATAGGGAAGCGCCTGCTTGAGAATACCGATATCCTGCATAATGCACCTCGTGATTCCTGCTTCGATGATGTGAATTATTCGGACGCGATACGTTCGGGTTCGGTGCAAACCCGGGAGATGTTGTACAAAGTTTTGCGACGCATACTGCCGGGCAGCAACGGATTCTCCGGGTGAAAATCGATACCGGGTTTACCGAACAAAACATTGTGCATGCCTATGCACGGCAATACCTAGCGTCCGAGGAGGGTATAGAGCACCGATTTCTGGGCATGCAGTCTGTTTTCCGCTTCATCGTACACAATCGATGCGGGGCTGTCTATCACTGAATCCGACACAACGACATTCCGCCGCACCGGAAGGCAGTGCATAAACGAGGCGTTGTCCGTCAGTGCCATCTTTTCATCATCAACGATCCAGTTCTTGAGTGTCTTCCTCTGCTCTTTTTCCTTTTCCTTCCCGTAAAACTGCAGGCTGCCCCAGCTCTTTGCATACACAACCTTAGAACCGCTATACCCCTCTTCAATAGTATCGGTTACTGTGAACCTGCCGCCCGCAATTTTGCACAATTTTTCCGCATTCTGCATTATTTCCGGATCCAGGTTATACCCTTCGGGCCGCACAAATCGTATATCCATTCCGAACAGGGCGCATCCCGTTAATATGGAATTGGGAACCGCCATCGGAAGCGGGTTCGGATGATACGCCCAGGTGATTGTCACAGGAAATCCCTCAAGGTCCCTGCCATGTCTCTCCATGATGGTCATGATATCCGCGAGTGCCTGGTTTGGATGGTAGAGGGAAGATTCCATGTTGACAATCGGCACGCCTGCATACTTTACGAAAGAACCTATTACGGGGTCTTTCCTGTCGGTCTCCCATGAATCTCCCTTCGGAAACGCGCGTATACCGATCGCGTCCCCATACCTGCCGAGAACCTTTGCCGCATCCTTTATGTGCTCGGCATTCCTCCCGTCCATGATAACTCCTTCTTCTGTTTCGAGCTTCCACGTATCTTCTCCCGCATTGAGGGTCACAACATTTCCACCAAGCTGTTTCATTGCAAGCTCGAATGAGGTTCTCGTTCGAAGTGACGGGTTGAAAAAGAGAAGGATGAGGTTTTTCCCGGGGAGTCCCGGCTGAAACTCTCCACGTTTCATCCTGATACCATCTTCTATCAGGTCTGCAATTTGTTTTGCCGAGTAATGAGAAAGCGAAATAAAATGTTTCATAGGATAGCAACTCCAGTTTCGTAATATAATTTAGGCCGCAACTCGAAAACAAATCAAATACTTTCCATTTGTAAATTATTTAGATGCGAAGCGCCCGGCCTACAGAGAACGAAGAACCTGTATAAATACATCAGCATTCTGCTTCCCGAGCACGAGCGGCGGAAGCAACCGTAATACATTTTTTTCTGCCGATGTGCCGGTTATAACGCCTTTTTCAAGAAGGAGATCGCACACCTCTTTCGCTTCCCGTTCGAGCTCTATCCCCAGGAGAAGCCCTCTTCCCTTCACCCTGCTGACACCGTGCAGTTTTTCTACCTCTTCTTGTATATACGCGCCGACGACGGCAGCGTTCTCCACGAGACCTTCCTTTCTGATAACGTCTATATTGGCTTTGAGCGCCGCGCATGCAACTGGGCAGCCCCCGAAGGTGGAGCCGTGCTCTCCGTGATGTATCGTTTTTGATATATGCTCCCTGATGAGAACCGCCCCCATGGGTATGCCGCCTGCAATTCCCTTTGCCATGGTAATTATATCCGGAACAATACCCCACGTATCGCCGAAAAACCAGCTTCCCGATCTTCCGAGCGCTGTCTGAACCTCATCGAAGATAAGAACGATTCCCCTGTTGCTGCAGATATCCCTGAGCCTTTTGTAGTACTCCTCATCCGCAGTCGAGACTCCCGCCATCGACTGTATCGGCTCGAGAATAACCCCTGCAGTCCGATCAGTCAGAGCCTTCTCAACGGCCGGTATATCTCCAAACGGCACAAAGCGAAAACTCTCGATAAGAGGAGAAAACATCTCCCTGTAGTTACCCAGGGCCGTTGCGCTGAGTGCGCCGATCGTCCGACCGTGAAAACCACCCTGCATGGCAATGATCTCACTCTTTCCGGTAAACCTGCGCGCAACCTTGAGTGCAGTCTCGTTTGCCTCGGCACCCGAGTTGCAGAAAAACACCTTGTCCATCGGCTTCGGTGAAACATCCACAATCGCCTGTGACGCCCGCGCCCGCACCGGTAGGTACACAACATTCGAGTAGAAAAGAAGTTGTTCGGCCTGTGTTTTCACGGCGCTGACAACCTCAGGATGGCAGTGGCCTGTCAGAGCCACCGCATGCCCACCGTACAGGTCAAGGTATTTTTTCCCGTTTGTATCATACACGTATACACCCTCTCCGCGCTCGATGGCGATGGGGAGTTTCGCGTAGGTGTTGAGCTGGTAGGTGTCTTCCAATCTTTTTACTGCTTCGAAGTTTTCAGACATACTGTTTTATCCATTTAAATCCAGGAAATTTTCACAAGAATTTTATTATAAAGCCGGCCTGAAACCGTGATAAATGCATCTTTCATAAATCAATATCGAAAAAGGCATTCGTCAGGGACGCTGGCCCGGAAACTGCAGGCCCTCATCCTCATCGAATCCGAACATAATATTCATGTTCTGCACGGCCTGGCCGCTTGCGCCTCGAACAAGGTTATCGATAGCGCTCATGGTCACGATAAAATTACTCCTGCCGACGTATGAGATCTCTACATAGTTGGTTCCCGCTATAGGATTGATCTCAGGCGATCCTTCAACAATGCGTATGAATTTTTCATCCCCGTAACAGTCCATAAACGCATTACGCAGCCTGTCTGTCTGTATTTTTTCATTATATATCGTGGCAGTTGTAAAAATGCCCCTGACAAAAGGTCCGGACTGCGGCACCATCCCAATCTCATAATCCCAGCTTATGAATGTATCCTTAAAAAACTGCTCGATTTCAGGCATGTGCTGATGCTCGAGAATCTTATACGCCTTGAAATTAGACGTCCTGATCGGATGATGTGTCAACTCTTTCGGCAGTTCTCCGGAACCAGAAGAACCGGTAACGGCAACAACGCTGATGTCTCGTGCCACCGCGCTCACCGTAAAGAGGGGGTACAGCGCAAAGATAACACCGGTCGCAAAGCATCCGGGATTGGCAACATACCGCGCTTTGCGCACTGCATCCCTGTTGAGCTCGGGAAGCCCGTACACGAACTCACCGAGCAGATCCGTTGCAGTATGCTCCTTATTGTAGTACTGCTTGTATATATGGGGGTTTTTCAGCCTGAAATCCCCGCTCAAATCGATTATTCTCGCCTTCGGCATGTGTTTGATGATATCCGGCACGATATGCATCGATGCCCCGTGCGGCGTTGCAAGAAAAACGATATCCATATCGGGCGTCAGATTCTCGATGTCGGGTTCTATAAACTCCATATTCGTAACACCGGTAAGAAATCTGTTTACAGAGGATATCTTTTTCCCCGCGTGGCGCCTTGAGGTGACAAAAACGAGATTGATCCTGGGATGCAGGAGAAGGAGTTTTACCAGCTCCGCTCCTCCGTATCCGGCACCGCCAATAATACCGGCGTTGATCTTTCTCTTCGCCTTGAACAGCATGCTCCCTTTCCCCGGATTATTACAAATGGTTTTTAACACGGTCTCAGGACATTTTCATTACACTGAGTATATACTTACCGAGCTCATTTTTTTGGGACACCGCGTTTATCCCCTCTATCTCGAGGGATTCGTGTATGTAATCAACACCGACAATATTATCGGTCACCGGACCACTTATGAGATGGACCGGCATTGAGAGCTCCTTCATCAATTGAACAGCACCCCACGCACCCACCGGATCGAGGGCGCATACAACGCTGCACGCAATAGCGTCACGAAGCTCCTTATCTTTGAAGTAATTCAGCACGCCGTAATCACCGAGAATGCCGTCGCCGAGCTCGACGATGACAATATCCGGTTTGTATCCCGCAAGCTCGTTGAACGCTCCCTTTGCTATGAGCGGCACCGCTTCGGAGTTAACGGTTGAGGGGTACCCGAAATCGAGGAAGGAAAGCGCCTTGAGAGCACCGTGGTCCTCCATATTCAAAATATCCTTGAGTGCTGAGATACCTGACACTTTGACTGAGCAGACCCTGTACCCCTTCCAGGCAAGCTCCTGAGTAATGTTCGCTGCTGCAACCGTTTTCCCGCTGTTCATTGAGGTTCCGGAAACCGTGATCACCGGTATATGCGCATTCAGACTGGAGGATGTCTCCAGCGAAAAGTCCCTGATATTCAACAGCTCGTTTTGACCAAGAGCTGTTCCAAGCACCTCCACCTTCAACGGCTGACCGTACTCTCTGTTGTAAGAAACCGCCCTGCCGATGACCCCGCCCAGGTTCAGAATGTTGAGGACATCGCCCCGCTTTATGCGATCGGGCAACACTCCGGCAAAACCCTGCAGAGCGCGCCTTTCGCCGAGCACTCCGGCTATAACGTCACCGCGAGAAATCTTTGCCATTCTCCCGGTAACAAGCTCGATCATATCGTACACTCGTTTCTCTTCAAGGGCACGCACAACACACACGTTCCCTCTCTTCCCGTCACTCTCCGGACGAACGTCAACCTCCCGCTTGAGAGGCACATTTACCGTAACCGAAGCCCGTTTATCTATCGCTTCCTTCATGCGTTGAGCTGCTCCTCTATTCTATTCAACCGACCTGCGGCTGGCTGCGTGGGTACATCGGATGAGACATCCTTCAGGTTTTCTACCCATCCATATCCCTCAGGCAGAGTACTCTTCGGATACATCGCGACCGGGCACAGGCTCTTCAGATGCTGCCGTCCCTGTTTACGAGACTGTGGAGTTTTGAAGGTATACCGTAAATCCTGCTGAAGCCCTCGGCATCCCTGGAATCCCAGAGATTCTGCACTTCACCGTAGGTAGCCAGGTCTTCCCGCATGAGAGAATTCTCACTTTTTACACCGGTAACGAGAAAACTGCCCCGGTTCAGTCGCACCCGCGCAGAACCGGTCACCCTGTACTGTGACGAAACGATCATCGCCTCGAGGTCCCGCATAACCGGATCAAAGTAGAGGCCTTCGTGAAGCAGGTCACCGTACACCTGGCCTATGTGGTCCTTCCAGAACCTCTGCCGCGACGACAGTACGATTTTTTCGAGCTCACGGTGTGCTGCAATGAGCAGAATCGGTGCCGGCGCCTCGAACACAATTCTCCCCTTTATACCGAGAATGGTATCGCCGATATGCACTCCCCGTCCGATTCCGTAATCCCCGGCCCTTTCATTGAGGGCGGCAATACTGTCTATTCCCTCCATCTCTTTTCCGTCAATCGCGGTCGGAAGACCCTTTACAAAATCAATGACGATATCGGCCGGTTTATCCGGGGTTTTCTCCGGGTTTTTCGTTTTTTTGAATACAGAATCCGGCGGAAACTGCCATGAGTCGTGGGTTTCCCTGCCGCCTATCGTTGTACCCCATAGTCCTTCATTGATGGAGTAATCCTTGACTTCAACGTCAACATCGACACCCCGATCCTTCAGCCAGGAGGCCTCCTTTTCCCTGCTCCAGCCGAGGCTTCGTATCGGCGTGATGAGCTCTTTGTCAGGAGCAAGTACGGAAAGTGCAACATCGAACCGTATCTGATCGTTCCCGGCGCCGGTTGAACCGTGCGCCACTGCTGCCGCGTCTTCTTCCCGTGCAATCCTGGCGACTTCAACCGCCTGGGCAACCCGTTCAGCGCCGACTGAAAGGGGGTACACGTTGCCGCGCAGAGAATTGCCCCGTATTATATGGGAGACGAACTTATCATACACAAACTTTTTCCCGTCAATCGTATAGTGCTTCACCGCGCCAAGGCTCTTCGAGCGCCCCTCAATGTTCTTCAGCTCTGCATCACTGAATCCACCGGTGTCTACTGTAACGGACACCACATCGAATCCGAGCTCCTCTTTTAAATACACAGCGCAAAAGGTGGTATCGAGACCACCCGAAAATGCAAGAACAACCTTTTTCACCGCTTGCTCCTTGATCGAACCTTCAATAAATACGACAAAAGACCGATCGCGTCGGTCTCATAGATAAAAAACGATAAAAAAACAATGAACAATATTACTCAAACAGATAATTAAATGTCAAGCTTATCTTTCTGCCCGCTCACCATGATTGGTATCTTCGAATCAATAAGCCGTGCCAGGACCTCATCTTCAAGTACGGTATACCTCGTCTTGTTGTGGTGATAGATAACGTACCCGGGTTTTGTTCCCCTGGGTTTCTTCACGTATTTGCAGTGTGTATAGACCACATTCCCCGCCCCCTGGCCCCGAAGCTTGCTGAAATAAAGGGCAAGAGCCGCTGCATCTGCTATATCCGTCTCCTGAAACTCACCCTTTCTGTCATAACGCAAAACGACAGCACTTCCCGTGCCGTCTTCGATATGGAACCAGAGGTCGTTGCCCCTGGCCTTTCTGATCGCAAGCTCCTCGTTCTCACGGGCATTTTTTCCCACCAGTATAACCTTACCGGTGCCAGAGGTGAATCGAAGGAACTCCCCCTTTACCTCCACTTTTTTCAATGGTCGCCTGTCATGGCGCTGCATCAGTGCGTTTTCAACGCGTCTTCGAAAACTCTCTTTAAAATACTCCCCCTTCAACAAACCAATCACTTCAGCAGGAGGGGTATTCAGAGAGATCGTTTTTTTATCCGATACATGCCGTAAAAGACTTTTTAATGCGCTGAGCCTTTTTGCTTCATATTCAAATTTTTTTTCAAATATCTCCTTTTTTCTGCCGAGCTTCTTGTACCGTTCGAAATACCGGTGCATGTTCTCGACGGGACTGCGGGCCGGATCAAGCCTGATTTCAACATCGTTTCCTTTGAAATCCTTCAGTGAAACGGAAGAGATTCCCCTTTGCACCTTCGAAAGGTTATACTTTAAAAGTTCGCCGCAGACCCGTATCGATTCACTGTTTTCAAGTTCCTCCGCTTCAAGCTGCAGCTTCTCCAGAAGTCGAGCAGCTTTCTTCTGCTCGCTCTTTATGATCTTCAAGGCCCCTTGGACGAGCGCTTCCGAGCGTTTTTTGAAGAACTGTGATGAGAGCTCCCTGTTTAGTGAAAATTCACCTGACGATGCTGTATCTTTTCTTTTTTTGATACAGATGTCAGACTGTTTTCCCGAAACCATCTCACACCACCCGGTATCTTTTTCCCCGTTCGCAATCAAATGTTCTGCAATCAACCGAATATGCGAGAAATCGGCTTCCGGCTTATTTTTTATAAACCTGAAAACAATCTCACCCTTTTCATTGAGTACAAGCGCATTGTAAGCCTTGAAATCAAAAACCAGATAACGAACCGATGATGAATGTACCCTTATTGTAACACACTGTTCGATGTACTGCAGCCGCTCTATTCTGAACCCCCGCACGAGCGTGTAAAACTGCTGTGATGCAGGTGACCGGTAGAGGTACGCACTTTTTATTTTTTCAAAGAGCAGATGAAAACCACCGTCACCCCTTTTCAGAGAAACAGCCAGTAACAACAGGCCCTTTTGACCGTAAAGATCAAATATCGGTGTACAGAAATCAAGAAGCCGTATCTTCTGGATCGTGTTCCCTTCCACTCCATCTGTCATCTCCAGTACTGCCTGCTGTATGGTATTACTTTTCATCACAGGTCCCAATCCAGGTAAGTCGGTTCATAGATAAATCCAGTCTTCGGTAAACGCCATTCTCAGGATAAAATAAACTGTTGACGGAAAATATCATACATATAATAATAGACAAATATGACGGAGGTCGTCCATGTCTTCTACATTAAATGAAATGATAATGGAAAGCGCTGATACGTTTTCCGGACTCCCCGCCCTCAAGATACGGGAAGGGGAGATATTCAAACCCATTTCATACCGCGATCTCGGAGAAATCATACAAAAGCTTGGAACAGGGCTTATCGATCTCGGGGTAAAGAATGATGACCGTATCGGGCTCATCTCCGATAACCGGTTCGAGTGGATAATGTGCGACCTTGCCGTGCTCGGCACAGGAGCCTGCGATGTACCAAGGGGCAGCGACACCACACCGCAGGAGATCGAATATATACTCAAACACGCTGACATTGAAACTGCGTTTGTGGAGGATAAAAAGCAGCTCGAGAAAATCTACGCAATAGGAGAAAACCTTCCGACCCTCAAGAACCTCATCCTCATAAGCAGTCAAAAGAAGATCGACCCTCAAGACTACAGCCTGATGAACATATATACCATGGACGGGCTGATTAAAAGGGGGAAAGAGCTCCTCGCAGGCGGAGACCGGCGTTTTGTAAACGTATCAAAAGCCGTAAAACCTGATGATGTCGCAACGATCATATACACCTCCGGCACAACCGGCGAGCCCAAGGGCGTGATGCTCACACATGGAAATATCATGCACAATGTGCGAAACGGGCCCAAATCGGTGCCCATCACGAAGGGAGACAGGTTTCTTTCCATACTGCCGGCCTGGCACTCATTCGAACGGACCTGCGAGTATATACTGCTCTACGTGGGAGCCTCGAACGCATACAGCAAGCCGACCGCCCAGGTGCTGCTGATGGACTTCGAGACGGAAAAACCGAACTACATCGTGAGTGTGCCGCGGATCTGGGAGGCCCTGTACAACGCCATACACTACAAGATAAGCAAGGATAGCGCGATCAAGCGCGGGATCTTCCACTTTTTCGTCAAAATGGGGATTCGGTATCATAAAAGCAGAATGAGATTGAAGGGTCTCCTCCCCTACTACAGGCCGAAGAAAATGTTTGAACGGACTGGAGAGGTCCTGGTTTCCGCAATAAGAGCATTTCTCCTGAAACCCGTTATAGCGTTGGGGGACAGGCTCGTGTACAACAAGATACGGGAGAAAACGGGCGGCTGCCTTCTTGCCGGCATAAGCGGAGGCGGCGCCCTGCAGAGCCATGTGGACGACTTTTTCGCGGGCGTTCGTCTCAGGGTGCTCGAGGGGTACGGGCTTACCGAAACCTCACCGATTGTTGCGGTCAGAACGTTCGAGCGGCCGGTCCCGTACACAGTGGGACCTCTTCTTGAGGAAGTAGAGGTGAAGATAGTCGATGAGAACGGCAAACAGCTTCCGCCCGGACACAAGGGCATCATCATGGTCAAGGGTCCACTCGTTATGAAGGGGTATTACAAGAACCCGGAAGCAACCGAAAAGGTTATCACGCCCGACGGCTGGATGAATACGGGCGATCTCGGGTGCATGACATACGAAGGCGAGCTGCAAATAACGGGAAGAGCGAAAGACACCATCGTGCTCCTCGGAGGAGAAAATATCGAGCCTCTTCCGATCGAGCAGAAACTTAAAGAGAGCATATTCATCAATCAGGTGATGGTGGTCGGCCAGGACAAGAAGACGCTCGGCGCGCTCATCGTTCCCGATTTCGAGAAACTGGAGGACTATACCCGGGAAACGGGTATCGAGTATGCATCGAGGGATGGGCTTCTGGAACACCCGACTGTGAAAAATCTGTACAGAACTGAGCTAAAATCCCTCATATCGCCGAAAAACGGGTTCAGGACGGTGGAATACATCCCGACTTTCAGACTCCTCTCGAAGGAGTTCGAGATCGGCATGGAGCTTACACAGACCCTGAAGATACGAAGAAATGTCATCACCGAAGTCTACGGCGAACATATCGCCTCGATGTATCGGTAGCTATACCGATGAAGATCTTCAAAATCATTCCGTCATTACGCGAAAAAAAGAAGGGAACAACAGCTCTTACAGTTTTTGCGATCCCTCTCGAAATCGTAAACAGTCTCCATCCAAAAAAACATCCAGAATAATTGACCTTCACCCTGTAAATCGTTATTTTTTTTAACCATTAGTCGTCGATTTTTTAATGCCTCCGGCAGGCGGCATTATTCGCACTCTACGAGTCCGAATAACTTTTTTTTACAAACAGGGGGAATACCATGAAGAAGGTTGCAATCGGATGCGACCCGAATGCATCCGACTTGAAAGAGAGTATCAAGGAACATCTCACTGAGCTCGGCTACGAGTGGGAGGATTATGGAAGCGATGATCCGGTATATGCCAACGTGGCGATAAAGGTTGCAGAGGCGGTTGCCGCCGGAAAGCATGACCGTGGGATACTCATCTGCGGAACCGGTATCGGAATGAGTGTCACCGCAAACAAGGTCCCCGGTGCCTATGCCGCACTGTGCTCCGATGCATATTCAACCGAACGGTCAAGAAAAAGCAACAACGTAAATATTATGACACTTGGCTCACAGGTCACCGGTTATATGCTTGCGAAGACCCTCGTCACTGTGTGGATGAACTCAGAATATACACCGGGCGGACGGTCAGAACCGAAAATTCAGCGTATCTACGAGTATGCGAAAGAGCATTCACACTGAAAAAGATTGCAAAGTGTTCGGAATTTCACCGGTGTGCCGCACATTCCGCAGACCCGCAAACCCCTTTTATCCGAACCCGGTTGGGATGTACTGTCAAGCTCCGGACCCGGAGCGGCCGGATAATTTTCCAGTAAACTGCAGGAGAAAAGACAGATGTACACACTCAGTAAAACAGAGAAAGAATCACTCGAAAAACAGGCTCGAAACGTCCGGAAGAACGTTTTACGGATGATAAAAGCAGGCAGATCGGGCCATGTTGGGGGCGCACTTTCAACAGCCGATATCCTCACGGCGCTCTACTTCAATATTATGAGGGTTGACCCGAAGAATCCAAAGTTGCGAGAGAGGGACAGGTTCGTGCTCTCGGCCGGCCACAAGTGCCTCGCACTGTACGGCGTGCTCGCTGAAAAGGGTTTTTTTGAAAAGGAGATACTCGATACCTACGGGTCGCTGAAATCCAGGCTTCCGGGCCATCCCGATATGCACAAACTGCCGGGGGTGGAAACAAACACCGGAGCCCTCGGGCACGGGCTTTCGATTGCCGGCGGCATGGCCATGGGGCTTCGGATGGACGGGCTCGACTCGAAGGTATACGTTATCATGGGCGATGGAGAGCTTGCAGAGGGATCGAACTGGGAGGCAGCCGCAGCTGCAAGCCACCACCGGCTGGACAACCTGCTCGTTTTTGTCGACAGAAATACGCTCCAGATCAGCGGCCCGACCGTCCAGGTCATGAGCTATGAGCCGCTCGATAAACGCTGGGAGGCCTTTGGCTGGAGCGTAAAGGAGATAAACGGACACGATATGGCCCAAATCGTGGAAACAGTACGAAGCTTCCCCTTCGAAGAGGGAAAGCCCTCGGTTATCATCGCCAATACTATAAAGTCAAAGGGCATCTCATTTGCCGAGGGGAAGGTCAACTTCCACTACTGGCGGGCCACACCCGAGGAAATCGCGACTGCAGAAAAAGACCTGGAAAAGGTGGGGGAATGACGATGAAAAAAGGTGAACTTCTTGATCCCAGAAAGACATTCGGTGAAGCACTGCTCGAGGCAGGCAAGCGGCATGAAAATATAGTAGCAATATCAACAGACAGCTCCAAAGGCTCGGGGCTTACCCCTTTTCGTGAAAACTTTCCCGAGCGACATATCGAATTCGGCATCATGGAGCAGGGAGCGATCGGGTTTGCGTCGGGCCTTGCCACGACGGGAAAAATTCCCTTCATAGCAGCAATCGCGCCCTTCGTCACAGCGCGTCCCTTCGAGATGTTCAGAAACGATCTCGGCTACATGCGGCAGAACGTCAAGGTTGTGGGACGGTGCGCAGGGCTCACCTACTCCGACCTCGGCGCGACCCATCAATCACTGGACGATATCGCCATTATCAGAACAATACCCGGCGTGACGGTGGTGAGCCCGGGCGACCCGAAGGAGATCGTGGGCGCGACGCTCGCCATAGCCGAGTACGAAGGCCCTGTATACATGAAGATCGGGAGCCCTAAAATGCCCGTGCTTTTCGACGAGGACTACGAGTTCGAGCTTGATAGAGGCGTTTTGATGCGCGATGGAAGCGACGTGACTCTCATCGGTACGGGAACGGTTCTCTCCAAGGCAGCCGAAGCAGTAGACATACTGGAAAAGCAGGGTATACACGCAAGACTCATCAACATACATACCATAAAGCCGCTCGATAAAAAGATTATCGTCAGGGCAGCGAAAGAGACCGGAAGAATCGTAACCGTCGAAGAGCACTACCTGAAGGGCGGGCTCGGGGGTTCGGTTGCTGAGCTTCTTGCGCTCGAATACCCGGTACCGATGAAGATGATCGGAGTGGACGACCAATTCGCATCAAACGGCCCGTACGAAGAGCTTTTGGGCCTGTACGGACTGCAGTCTGACCAGATCGCCCGGACCGTCAGGGGTTTTATCGGCAGGTGAGGATGGCGGTGAGCGGTACTTTACAGCACTTTCAGTACTACAGGCACTAGTACCACTGGCATTAATACCACGGGCATTAATAGCATGTTTTCAGCGTCAAGCCAGAGCGAAACAAGGTATAAAAAATCCTGGTGCTTTCACCGGCGGTACTTTCAGTACTTTGCAGCACCTACGGCATCTTCGACATTATTCGAACGCAAAGTTTCCGAATAATAATAAGGGCGGGGGCTATTGACTGCTGCTTTCGCCTTTTTTCGCTCCTGCTGTATTTTTTTCCCCCGTGTCCGAAACTCAATACCCCATATACTCCGAATCCAGGTAAACAAATACAGCATAAATTTCTATTTTTTTTAAAAATTACAGTATTTGACTTGACAGATTTTACTGATAGTATACTATACATAACATAATAAAAAATATATAGAATGTCATATAAGTTAAAATATTAAACTAATATATCTTATATTTTAAGTACGAATAAAAAATAATAACAAACACCCACACGCAAGCTTTGCTTTTATTATGTTAAAAACCTATATAAAAATACGCCCTGATACCGACGAAAAGTAAGGAGAAAAAATTGAAGCGGAGCAACCGTATAAAAAGATTTTTTATAAACAGCTCGATGGGAGTTGCGTTCTTACTGTGCGTATTCATTTTTATACCAACTCTCGGAGCTGCGGTTGAGTATCAAGGAAGAATTGATACCCGTTATCAGCTACAGACAGGCGATAACGCAACTGATCAGGATATATATCAATACCACTATCTTGGCCTCTATTTCTCCGATAAATTAAGTTTCGAGTGGTATGGAGGCGCACGAAAAGATTTAAATGGTACGATAAATTCCGTTTCAGCGACGGGCGAGGAAAAAACAGACATAGCCTTTCGCGGTTTGCCCGATGCCGTGAACAAGGACCAGAGTCTTGAGTACAGAATCTACACGGCCTATCTGAAATACAATACCGACAAATACGGCGGCCTTATCGGGCGCTACAATCCGTATGAATATGATTTTTCTCAATTTGACGGGATAATGCTCTGGGGCAAACCATTTAACTGGTTGCGAGTTGAGACTTTTTCTGGAAAGCCGTGGCATTACAATTATATTGGGAATTTTAAAAACTACTGGGGCGAAGGCGAATATTTAATCGGGGCAGGAGCGGATTTTCTCCTTCCCGATCAGGGATTACGCTTTTTTCTGCGCTATCTGTTTCTCCGGGAGTTAACCCAGACCGATTCACTCATTGGTGAGACGCGGGATGATTTCCTATCGAGCGATCATGTTACAAAAGCGAAGGTTACTTATAATTACGCTCACTGGCTACGAACCGGCTTGACAACTTCTTTTCTTGATACTGACCCGAGATACGTTCGCGGATGGGCCAGCGGTGATATCGATAAATTATTACTCAATTACAACTTTGAGTATTATATGCAGTTGATGGACATCTCAGATTTGGGAGACAGACTGACCCAATTTTCATCAATACTGACGGCGAGTCATCCCTACCTGCGCACGGCGGTCGATCTTTCGAAAAGTTTTGCAGATGTCCTCAACTGGACCGGAACGGGAAATGACATATCTCTGGAGCTCAGATATGAGCACAGGCAGCCCACTGATAAAGACGATGAATCTCAGCTCAACCCACAGTACAATATGTTGAGCATCGGTTCAAATGTATCATTGAGTAATAGCTGGTTCCTACAGGTCTTTTATGAGTTTATCCTTACATCCGGCGTAAAAAATGATATTCACACAGTGGGAGGTGAAATTGCAAAGAAATGGGAAAAAATAAAGTTGCAGCTGGGTTCATCATACTATGTAAACAAGTTTGAAACGAACTATACCCAAACAGCCATTGAGGATGAATTCTTCGCCCAGGAATACTATCTGAAATGTAAATGGAGCCTTCTTAAATCAGTTGATATGTCCTTCAAAACATCCTACGAGGTTGCCGAGCTCGCCTCCCTGACGAGCACTGATAAGATAAACGACGTTACCGCTGTAGAGATGACCGAAATTATTGATAATCCAAGACCTTATTTCACATTTGATTTCAGGGTAGGATATAAATTTTAAGGTGGGTAAAATGAGAGCAAAAAAAGATGTGTTGCTGCGTAAACCTAAAAAAAAGGTACTCTTTATTTTTATTGGAATAGTAATTCTTGTGGTTTTCAGCAGTTCAGGTTTGATTTGGGCCTTTCGCGAAAGTCTCCCAAGCGGCATACTGATAAACCACAAGTTTAAAAGTGAAGTACTCGGTTTGGATTGCACCTTCTGCCATGAAATAAATAAGCAAAATACCCGGTTTATGACCTTTCCGGATCATGATAATTGCTCATCCTGTCACGGCGAGGCGGTGGATGAAACATCTGAAAAAAAGGACTGCACACTCTGTCACACCCTGCCGGGAAATGTAACTCATATACCAAAGAATACGGAACTTGCACCTCATGTAAGATTCGACCACAAGCGACATGAGGAAAAAGGAATCAGCTGTGAACAGTGCCACCCTATCCCGGATTCTTCAAAGGCCGATGCAAACGAAATGCTCCCGACTATGCAGACATGCACCACCTGCCATACAGAAAGGCGTGTCATGGATGTAACGGATTGTTCGGGGTGTCATATAAAAGGGTATGAAAAGATTGAGCCCATGAGCCATACGACGGAATGGAAGAGCAAGCACGGAAAAGGGTTGGCCCGTGAGGTAATAGATTCCGACTGCAGGATATGCCACACTCAGGAACTGAAAAATAGCTGTACGAGGTGCCATCATCAAAAACAGTTTGCTGTTGGAAAGAAAGATTACTGCGCAACCTGTCATGGAAAGGATTTTGAAAAGACCCGTCCGAAAGATCATACCACCTTCTGGAACAACAATCATGGAAAGGGACTTACCCGGACAAGAATAGATACTAACTGCACCCTGTGTCATACACCGCAGAACAACAATGATTGTCTTGACTGCCACAGAAAGGAAAAGCCAAAAAATCATACGATCGTGTGGAGAATTCACAGTCACGGCAGCAGGGCCGAGATCGACCGTGAGAGCTGCAGCGTTTGCCACGATCAGTCCGAGTGTATAAGCTGCCATACCACAAACGAACCGTTCTCCCACACCGCTCTGTGGGGTTCTCCCAGCAACAGACACTGTATAAACTGTCACATGGAGGGAAGTAACTTTGCAAGCGGGGAGGTCGGCAGCAACTGCACTTTCTGCCATCAAAGCTCTGAGGTGTGGGCGGAGCACACCAGCCTTCAAAAACCGGGCCACCATGTTACAACCGACTGCATGAACTGTCACGGTACAGCGATCTCAACCGGTCCGAGAATTCGCCACCCCTTTAATCCCAATACTGCAAGCTGCAAGAGCTGTCATCAGTAACCGTAAGGACGTGTGTAAAAAAAATCAGCTTCCGGCAGGCTGATTTTGTGAAGATACTCAGAAGTGACATACGTCCTTGACAGGATGTATCATTTCGTGATCGAGTATCTGTAAGTAACTTCACGAGAAATCACTCAGAAGATATAAAAATGCGGAGATAAAGTAACGGGAGGGGGTTTATCCTCCCGTATGCTTTCATTTGAAGCAATAGCAGAGCCAGCGGGTTGAAGGTTGATGCAACCTCCAATTTTTCGATTAATGCGGGCTTGTTCCGATGGTCAATCCTGCACCGGCATTATCGTTTAAATTCTTGATTGCATCCCAGAGTATCTGGGCGGCAAATTTCGGATTGTGTACACCGTGGCTCTTGTCCTCCATGAAATACTTAAAATTCCAGAGAGACTGTGCCTGGACCTTGGTCACATCCACAGAAGACGCAAAATCCCAATTCTTGTGCCATTCACCGGAAGTTGCATCTGCTGCTCCGGTAGCTGCGTCAACAATTGCGCCTGTTCCATTTCCGGTAAAATTAGCAATACCGTTACCGAAATAGCCGATCAGGGTATCCCGGAGTCCCTTGATCTCGAGCAGCATATTCTCCGATACACTATCACCATCATAATCAAGGGCCGGTATACTGTTCGCCTCAAAATCATTGGCATGGCCTGAAAAATCGGTGGTAAATTCACCGGTATGGCACTGCAAGCACACATCTCCAAGGTCTTTTTCAGTACCGTGAACATCCGCGCTCATGTAGAAACCGTGTCCGCCCATTTCAAGGGAACCGGACTGCCTGCTGGTGGATAGATAGTGGTGACAGGTTACACAGCTGTCCTGCGGGCCGGTTGCGCTCTTTTTGGAATGAACGGAAACGCCCGCCATTGTCTGGCCACTGTCCCAGTAATTTACCCCCATAATGAAATCAGCCTGAGGTCCGTGATGCGGTCCTTCATAAGAAGCAATTGACTTTGGAAAAGTGCCGGTAACGAAATCATCGACCTTCCCTGTTGCCATATGGCATGTCGCGCACAGGTTGCCATCACCCTGATCGAAACTGGTGGTTCCGTTAACCAGCGTAACAGCAGCAGTGGTACTCAGCGTAAAATCATCATTCTCATGCGGTTGATGGCAGGTGAAGCAGCCGGGAGGGCTTGCGGATGGAACGACTGTGGATGCGTTCGTTCCGGTTGTTACATATTCCACAAATCCCTGGTGAGTGTGGCACTTCAGGCATGGACTACCGTTGCAATACATCGCGTCACTTCCGTGAAACATAAACGTTTCACCGGTATTCGTTGCAATGGTTGCTTCTGCATAGGTCCGTGGTCCTAACAGGTGTCCGGAGCTTTCATATCCAGCCTGTGCCCCGAGTATCTTGTTTCCAATATCAGATGTTGCGGAGTGACACTGTTGGCATGATTCGATGGCTGCTGTGTTCGATGAGATGTCATCCTGATTAGTCGAGATATCATCCTTGATACCTCCACATCCAGTGATGAATACGAACCCCGCAAGAACACAGACACTCAGGATACATAGAACAAATTTCATACGTCAACCTCCTTTCCTTAAAAAAAATATTAATTAAGCCGCTTTTAAACTAGTCTTTTAAAAACAAATAATTAACAATACAGTTTATTACCACTTTATAAATATATAACTTATAACAATACTATTAATATATATTATATAATATTATTAAAATAATTTCCTTATTTGCAATTCTATTCTAACAGTAAATATTTGTCAAGGAAAAACCTTCATAAA
>CAYSRJ010000045.1:0-27910 GCA_964433545.1 uncultured Spirochaetota bacterium
GTGGGTTCTATGCATGGTCGGTTCGGTAGTATACCTCTTTATCGCTTAAAGACGGCACTACCAGGCCGAGTTTATATAGATTGGTGAGTGCCTTTTTCATTTGCCGTTCAGAATAATTCAGCTTTTCTCGTATCTCAGATAGGGCGAGTCGTCTTTCCTGCTCAAACAGATCAAAGAGTATCTTTTCGTCACAATTCAGGTTTTTGTACGCAGATGAAAGAATCCTGGTGCTGTTCATAAATACCTTTATCTCTTTTTTCGATGCGGGATTATTTTCGGCTCCAGTACGGATGAATGCTTGAAGTTTTCCATTGATGTTTATAAAATAAGGCTTGTTTTTTCCCTCCCGTACTTCAAGAATAATAATTTGAAACTTATTGAAGGTGACCGACCGGACTAGTATATCAGGTTTTGGGATAAGCAGAGCAAGTGCTTTGTCTATCTTTGTTAGTTCCAGGTATTTATCATGTACACCTACCGGCTCGCCGGAATCACGTATGCCGATAAACAGGTTCCCACCTTTCGAATTCGAAAACGCACAGAGAGTTTCTGCAGTGAGACCGCCCTCACCAAGAGTCGTTTCAAATTCCGCTTTGTATCCTTCTCCGAGGGTTATAATCTCTTCTAAGATATCTACGGGGATTATTGATTGTTGCAACTGCAGCATATTCTCATAATAGGGTGATTTAATGTCCTTGTCAATGAGAATGCCGATATGATATTGCCCGGTGCATCGTGTTTTCTTATGGTTTTATTCATAAAGATTCCAGTTATTTGTACAATAATTTCTATGCTCAACTGATCTATTATATTACAATATCATATTATTACTCTATAGGTAAAAACCATTGTGAAAAATGCTTCAATTGTGTCGAAAGGTATTATCAATACTCTTTTTTTTATCTTAGGGTTTACCCTGATTTTCGTTCTCCTCGGGGCAGGCGCAGGCTCTCTCTCCGGTGTTATAAGTCGTTATTCGAGACTCATAACGACAGTAGGTGGTGCTGTGATCATTGTACTTTCAGTGCAGGTGATGGGCCTTTTTACGATACCTTTTCTGAATTATGAACGGAAAGCGCATGTAAAGAAAAAACCGCATGGAGTTTTCGGAGCTTTTATCATCGGGGTCACTTTCGCCGCTGCCTGGACACCCTGTATTGGTCCGATTCTATCGAGCATTCTTATTCTCGCCGCAACAGGCAAGACCGCGTTCAAGGGCATCGGGCTTCTGGCCGTTTATTCAATCGGTCTCGGCGTACCTTTTCTTTTTTCTGTTATCGCCTTCGGATATTTTCTCAACTTCTCATTGTTTTTGAAAAAACATTTCAAACTCATCAAGCTGGTCAGCGGTTTTCTTCTCCTTGGTATCGGATTAGCACTCATTATAGGACAGTTTCAGAAATTCTCCCAGTACCTTGCGTTTGTACCGGACATCACACTGATAGAAGCGGGGAACCTGTCATTCTTCGTTGCGCTCCTTGCGGGATTCATCTCCTTTATTTCACCCTGTGTTTTACCGCTCATCCCCTCGTATCTGACATTTATTACCGGAATTTCTGTACTTGAAATGAATAGTGCCCATGGAGTGGATACGAACGCTGTGTACGATGGATAGACGTAGACGTTTGAACAGGATTACCGGCCGCAGCAGTACTTGTACTTTTTACCGCTCCCGCAGGGGCATGGGTCGTTTCTTCCGACTTTCTGACCGACAACAACTTGAACGCGCTCCCTGTTTTGGTGAGAGGGCGGTGCACCACCTCCGGCATACTGTTCAGCCGGTTCATACTGCTGACGGCCGCCGAAGTGACCGTACTGGCCATACTCTTCGTGCTGTGTATTTTTAATTCGCCATATGGAGGGCCGCTGAACGGACGGTGCGAGATGAACTCTAAACAGGTTTTTAATAATATCAGCGTTGATATTGATAATTAGCTCCTGAAAGAGATTGAATGCCTGAAACTTGTATTCAATAAGGGGGTCCTTCTGCGCATACGCCTGGTACCCGATACCTTCCCGGAGGCCGTCCATTTCATACAGATGTTCCTTCCACCGTTTGTCGATCGCCTGAAGTGCAAGAAACTGCTCGACACGCGGTGCCATATCTTCGCCGAGTTCAGTGGTCTTATCCCGGTGGGCTTCGAAGGCGGGACGCAGCATTCGTTCCCTGAATTCATCGAGGCTTATTTCCTCATCCCCGTTAACATCGATGCCTATTTCCTTTTTAAAAAGGTCTGAGAGCCATAGTACAGCAGGTTCGATATCCTGCGTGGTGATGCCGGATTTCGGCAATTCCCACTCCTCAAGCTGTGCGTCGATAACGTCTTCGATTATTTCATCGATTTTCTCGCTGATATTCAGGTTTTCCAGGAATTCCGCTCTCTTCGTATAAATGTAATTCCTCTGGTCGTTCATTACATTGTCGTATTCCAGAAGATGCTTTCTGATTTCGAAATTTCTGTTTTCGACCTTTTTCTGTGCGCTGCTGATTGCTTTGGTCACAAGGGGGGAGTCGATATTCTGGTTTTCCTCCATGCCCATTTTTAGCATGACATTGGAGATCTTGTCCGACCCGAAAAGACGCATCAGGTCATCTTCAAGCGACATGTAAAATCGGGATGAGCCGGGATCTCCCTGTCTGCCGCTTCTGCCCCGGAGCTGGTTGTCTATACGTCGTGCCTCGTGGCGTTCCGTTCCAAGAATATGGAGACCGCCGAGTTCCGTGACTCCTTGACCGAGTTTTATATCGGTGCCCCGGCCTGCCATGTTTGTTGCAATTGTAACGGCTTTTTGCTCACCAGCCTTTGCAATGATCTGCGCTTCTTTTTCATGATACTTCGCATTCAAAACTCCATGAGGGATCCGGCGCTTTTTAAGAACCTTTGAGAGCAGCTCGGATTTTTCAACCGATATTGTGCCGACCAGCACCGGCTGTCCTTTTGAATTCAGTGCTTCGATTTCATCCGCGATTGCCCGCCATTTTTCCTTTGCTGTGCGATAGATTCTATCCGGATGATCAATGCGGATAACCGGCTCATTTGTCGGTACGACAATCACTTCGAGATTGTATATTTTAGAAAACTCCTCGGCTTCGGTTGCCGCGGTACCCGTCATGCCGGCGAGCTTGTCATACAGGCGGAAATAATTTTGTATGGTGATAGTAGCGAGGGTCTGTGTATCCCTTTCAACGGTCACGCCCTCTTTTGCCTCGATTGCCTGGTGCAGGCCTTCACCGAAACGTCTTCCGGGCATTAGCCTGCCGGTGAATTCATCTACAATGATAACCTTGCCATCCTGAACGACATACTCGACGTCACGTTCGTACAGGGAGTAGGCTTTGAGAAGCTGATCGATGATATGCAGTTTTTCGCTGGCCTGCAGGTACTCGCTTTCAATTTCCTCCTTTTTTGCCAGTATTTGTTCTTTCGGAAGATCCAGTTTTTCGATCTCGGCAAGCCGGTCTGTATAGTCGTGAAGTATCAGTTTTTCGGGATTTGAAGGAGCAAGTCCGGTGCGGCCTTTTTCGGTAAGCGTTACGGAATGTCCCTTTTCTTCGATGACGAAGTACAGTTCTTCCTCGACTTCAGAAATGCTTTTTGTCTGATTATAGTAAAATTCCGTTTTTTGAATGAGTCTGATGTTCTCCGGGTTTTCCTTCAGCTCGAGGAGACGTTTGTTTTTCGGACCGCCTTTTTGCGCCTGAAGAAGTTTTTTCCCCGCCTCCTCACGGTTTTCCTGTCGCAGAAGCTCTTCCGCATCCTTGAGGTATCTGTTCACGATGGATTTCTGCCTGACGGCAAGGTTTTTAACTTTCGGATTGAGCTCATAGAAGAGCGAGGAATCGGAATCTGTCGGACCTGAAATAATAAGCGGTGTTCTCGCTTCATCAATGAGCACACTATCCACTTCATCAACAATTGCGTAGTGATGACCCCGCTGTACCATGGCTTCAAGGCTGTCCGCCATGTTGTCCCTGAGGTAATCAAACCCGAATTCATTGTTCGTTCCGTAGGTGATATCGGCGTCATACGCCGCTTTCCTCTCTTCGAAGGGCATATCATGATATAGGGAGGCGACCTTCAGTCCGAGGAATTCATAGATCGGCCCCATCCAGTGGGCGTCCCGTTTTGCAAGATAGTCGTTTACCGTTACGAGATGGCAGCCTTTTTCCTCAAGGGCGATAAGATAGAGGGGGAGTGTGGCAGCGAGTGTTTTACCTTCGCCGGTTTTCATTTCAGCGATTTTTCCCTCGTACAGCACAATACCGCCGAGTATCTGAACATCAAAGTGACGCATGTTGATTGTTCTTTTTGCGGTCTCCCGGACTACCGCGAAGGCTTCAGGGAGTATATCCTCAAGTGTTTCACCGCTTTCAAGACGTTTTTTAAACTCTACGGTCTTCCCCTTGAGGCTGTCATCGGAGAGTGATGAGATTTCCGGTTCAAGTAAATTTACTTTTTCAAGGAGAGGAAAAAGGCCCTTGATCTCTCTTTCATTTTTACTGCCGAAAATCTTTACTATTGGATTTTTCATGTAACAAATTTACTATGCGTATTTTTAAAAATCAATGCAATTTAAAAACAGTGATCAAGTATCAAGCTGCACTTCGCTCACTTTGTTTGATTTTATTTTGTGTTATCGGCCACGAAAATTATTTAATCTTGTGAGAAAACCTGCTACTTTACGTATAAAGGTATTAAACAGATACATTGAGCATTATGGGCTGTTGTGCCGACTAAACCGGGTTCGTCTGGCCACAAGTCGATTCAGTTAAAGGGTGAGAGGAAGAAGAAATGTCAGGGAAAATTATAGTCAGGGTTTTACTGCTTCTACTTGCAGGTGTCCTTCTTATTATTTACGGATGTGGAAAAAATCGGATTGCAGAGCTTAAAAAAGAAAAACTTTTCAGTATACCCATAGGAAATGCAGAAGAACAAATCGGTGTGCGGAAAAGTCAAAATGGCGAGTTTCACGGTCCCGGTGCGGTGCTGTTCAGAAATGGATTTTTCTTTATTGTCGACAGTGTCAATCAAAAAATTATGAAGGTAACAACTCCGGGGGATGTCATCCTCGTCATTTCAAAAGGAGATGATAATGCTGGCAGGGATACCGGCACTATCCTGCGCACAAAAGAACGTAAGAATTACAACTTCGATACTATCGGACAGATAGCGGTCGACAATGAGAACAATCTCTACGTTCAGAATATCTTTATTCAGAAAGAGAAGAAACAATCCGTCATCGATATTATAAGCCTGGATGAAAACGGAAATGAGGAGGGGGCGGAGTACACCGAATCATTTATGTCGTACATTGTGAAGTTCGACAGGCTTGGAAATTATCAATACAGAATAGGGAAGAAGGGGATCGACTCAAAACCCTTCTTTTACATCTATAAAATTACGACGGACATAAACGGTGATTTAATTGTTCTAACTGCAGACGAAGCATGGGAGAACTGGACCTATTATATCTTTGATATGGAGGGATCGCTGATTAAGCAGTATACAATAAACAAGGAGGAAATTCTTGGTAGCAATACACCGGTTGATAGAGTATCCTTTGTTATGGATGTCTGCCCCGAGGTTAACGAAAAAAAAGTGGTATACTGGGTTTCCCAGTATGAAACTGCCAATGATACTAAATCCCTTAAGAAAGCCGAGGATACATGGGGCGAAGAAATAGAGATCGAGAACTTTGACGCGTCCTCTTCAGGGGATGCGTCCTCTTCTAAGGATGCAGGCAAGTCGCCGAATCAGGCGGTTAAAAAGAGAATGAACGATCTTCTATTTTACAAACTCGTTCGTTTTGATATTGCTTCGGACGATATTATCTCCTCATATACCTGGGAGACGGGATTGAACACGGACACGACCAGTGAGTTTCTCGGTATTGACGGAAAGTCGGATGGGTTCCTCTGGAAGTATATCGATAAAAACAAATCTGTTGTGACAATCGTCAGACCGGACGGTACCATCATTGCGAAGCGCAGGTTTAGTTTTGAAGATGACGGGCTCTGGACTAATATTCGGGTAGCAGTAGACGGCTCGGTATATGCCGTCAAGTTGGATGATAAAAATGCATACTTTTATCGATGGAGGAGTGATGAGCTTCTGAACAGAAAAAAAGAAAAAATCAGTGTTCGGGAATTCATTCTGCAGAAGATTGAGGGGTTTAAAAATGCGAATCGTTGATCGAGACGAGATGCGGGAAATCGATCGCAGGACGATTGAGGAGTACGGTATTTCAGGTGAGATTCTTATGGAAAATGCGGGCATTGAGTTTGTCAATGCTTTTATACGTGATTTTTCTATTCAACAAAGTGACAGAATCGCAGTCATGTCCGGAGGCGGCAACAACGGAGGCGACGGATTTGTTATTGCCCGTCATCTTAAAAGAAGGGGATTTGACAATATTGTTGTGTTATTGTCTGTTTCCGAAGAGAAATTGAAGGGGGATGCGCGCGTAAACTTTGAAAGGCTCGGTTATTTTTCTGTTGAGGTGAGGAGCATCGAGACCCCGGAGTTTTTTCACAGAGAAAAACCATATATAGATGGATGCAGTTTTATTATTGATGCGCTTTTAGGCCTTGGTTTCCACGGGTTGCCGAGAGGAGTCGCTGCTGAGATTATTGAGTATATGAAAAACTGCGGTGTACCGGTTATTTCAGTTGATCTTCCATCCGGTGTGGACGCAAATGCTGAAAAGCAAAATGCTGAAAAGCAAAATGCTGAAGGGCAGAATCTTCACGCGGTGAAGGCACGTGCAACATATACCATGGGGATGCTGAAGTACGGTCTTGTCGAGTACCCTGGAAAAGCCCTGTGTGGGAAGATAATTGTGCTTGATATCGGTTTTCCGCCCTCTCTGTACAGGGCGCCCCTGCATGGAGACACAGATTCACCGGTGGTTTTTATTGATAAAGAATTAGTAACGAAACTCGTTCCAAAAAGAGAAAAAAATTCTCATAAGGGTGCCTACGGTCATGTTGGTGTTCTCGGCGGAAGAAATGGTTTTGAGGGGGCCTCTCTCCTTGCCGCGCGCGCCGCGTCGAGAAGCGGCTGTGGTCTGGTGACCATCTTTTTCTCAAGTGAAAACAGAGTCCCAAAACCGGATGAGATTATACTCAGTACACTTCGGGGCTCCATCGATTCGCTGTGGGAAAATGCCGAGCTTGAAAATATTTTCAAACGCCAGAATGCACTTGTTGTAGGACCAGGCATGGGCGTTTCAGACGGTGCACTCTCTACTATCCGACAGATGTTACAGCTTGAAAAAAAGTTGCTTATCGATGCTGATGGGCTGAATACAATCGCAGGAAATCCTGATATCCTGAAAGAAAAAAAAGCCAGTGTCGTTATCACACCTCATATAGGTGAAATGGCGCGGCTCACCGGAATGGAAAAAAGCGATGTCAAGGAGAACAAGAGGGCTGTAGCAGCCCGGTTTTCGGCACAGTTCGGGGTTACCGTCGTGCTGAAAGATGCAGTTACCGTAATCGCCCATGGCGGGGAAATTTTTTATAATGACGGTGGAGTGCCGGTTCTCGCAAAGGGAGGGAGCGGAGACGTTCTTGCAGGGATGATCGGGGCACTTTTGGCGCGAGGCCTGTCATGCAGGGATGCTGCTGTTGCGGGAGTTTTTCTTCATACCGAGTGCGGTAAACGGGCTGAATGCGTATTTACGGATGATGCTGCGCATGCCGGGGACCTGATCGATCTAATTCCCTACGCTTTCAAGCAGCTCGGAGGAAAAAGCTGAAATGAGCGGAGTTCCGCAAAAGGATTCAAAACCGGAAAGCAACAGCGGGCTCCATTTTCATTACAGCAGGGAGGAGCGGCTCAAAAAGCTGAGGAGCGGATATGTGCCGCAAAGGAGGCGCTTTTTCTCAAGAAAAACACGAAGAGGGATATTTATCCTGCTGGTTGATATTCTTCTCGTTGCGCTCGCATTTTATCTGCTCACTAAGCCTGCTAATGTGTACCTTGAGAAGGAGATCAATGGTGTCAATTACGGTCTGAATGTCACCGGAATAAAGGGAAAGAAGATCCTGATTGGATTTACACTAAAAAATAAGACTACTCAAACAATCCAGTTTGAAAATCCAGCGCCGGTGTACGTGCAAGTAAAGAAGGGAGACTCGATTGTATTGCGTTTGAAAAAAACCATTGCTGAAAACACCCTGCTTCTAGCCGGAGAAAGCAGCTCTCTCATCTTTCTCATCGAGGAAAACCGACTGCCGAGATCAGCCCTCGTTCAGCTCTATTTCAATGGCGGGGACACTCCTCTTTTTGAGAAAAATATTCGGTTTTAAGAAGAGGATTTTCACAAATTCATAGGTTCAATATAGTTATTTTGACGCATCGTTTGTTTATAATACCGCTTACCGGCGGCTACACACAGGTTTTTATCAGATAATGATTAGTTTTTTATACAAGAACTTTCCTAACGATAGTATTCTGTTATATATTTCAGATAGTTTCCGAATACGAAAGACAAGGGGTTCAGCATGGGCGGCCTAAAAGGCAATGCAGTAATCGGACAATCAGGCGGTCCGACTGCGGTGATCAACCGAAGTTTCATCGGAGCGATTATGGAGGCAAGGAAACATGCTGAGATACTTGAGTTATACGGCGCCAGACACGGGGTGCAGGGCATGCTGAATAATGAGTACGTTCCTCTGTTTTCGCAGCCTAACTTTGTTCTCAAGCAGATATCCAATACCCCTGCCGCCGCGCTCGGTTCAATACGGCATAAACCAACCGCCGATGAATGTATGAAAATTTTTGACAACTTTAAAAAGATGAACGTGCGGTATTTCTTTTATATTGGAGGCAACGATTCCGCGGAAACGGCCTACATCATTAACAGCTATGCTGCGCACGAAGGATACGACCTTCGTGTGGTGCATATTCCAAAAACAATAGACAACGACCTGCTCGTAACCGACCACTGTCCCGGATACGGCAGTGCCGCACGCTATGTTTCATGCGCATTTATCGGTGACAATGAGGATAACAGAGCCTTGAAGGGGGTTAAGATCAATGTCGTCATGGGGAGAAATGCAGGCTTTCTAACTGCTGCAAGTCTGCTGGCCCGACAGTATCCCAAGGACGGTCCCCATCTCGTGTATATGCCTGAAACACCATTTGACCTCGATTCTTTTCTCGCTGATGTGGACAGAACCTTCAAGGAGCATGGACGGGCGCTTATCGCGGTTTCTGAAGGAATAAACAGCCAGGGAATATTCAATCTGAAAAACGGGAAGAAGCCTGATTATATTTCTCAGCGGTTAAACTCGTTTGTTCATCTCGCTCTGCCTGATACGTATAACCCAAAAGGGAAGGGCGGAGCCGTTGAGCTCGATTCTCACGGGAATGTGAGCCTCAGTGGATCCGGGATGATGGGAGATATTCTTGCTATGATTGTTAAAAGTTCTCTAAATATTAAACGGGTTCGGGCTGATACTCTGGGCTATCCTCAGCGTTCATTCCCCCTCGCAATATCGGATGTTGATGCTCAGGAGGCCAACACGGTGGGAGTCAATGCGGTAATCGCCGCTACCCAGGATACCTTCGATGAGGGAAGCATTGCAATTAAAAGGGCTGAAGGCGACGGAACCTATCGTATCACCACATTTGTAACTCCACTTCAGAGCGTTCAGAAACACACGAAAAGCTTTCCAGAGGAATGGGTGCTTGAAGGCGGGGAGATAGATGAGAGGAAGTTCAGGGAGTACGTAAATCCTCTCGTTGGTGAACTTCCGGTAACTGGAAGGTTTGTGAAAACCATATTTTAAATGTTGCCTGACTGGATAGTTTTATCAAATGAAAGAAATCGATTGTACTGTCGGAAACGGTGATTAATCCTAAGGGAAGGTGGAAAGCTCCTCTAAGAGCTGACAACATACATAATTGAAGAAAATAATTGTACTGTTTATGACTGTTCTGGTTTTTTCTGCAATTTCACTGAATGCAGGTCCTTTCAGCGATGCAGACGCCCAGACCGCATTTTCCATGGGGTATTACTATTTATACAACAATGATTTCTCCATGGCCGTCCAACAGTTTGAATTGTGTGTGAATCATTTGAAACAACCGTCTTCTCTGGTCTATTCCATCATCGCAGATATTTACAGTATAGAAGGAGAGCAGAAAAAAGCCTCCGAGTATGCCCTCAAGGCCCTGGAGATAGATCCGGGAAACGTATCTGCCCTTCAAGTTATTACTGCGGATCTAATACGTGCAGAGAATTACAAAGAAGCCGTCCCTTATCTTGAAAAACTGCTGGAGAAACAGCCGGACAACCTTCAGGCGCTGTTCTTTCTTGCGGAATCATACAGCGAGCTGAACGATGATGAAAAGCTTATCGAGATATACGAGAAAATACTTCAGTATCGGCCGTCCCTGATAGATGTCCGGCTGAATCTCGCCTATCTGTACACGAAAAAGGCAGCGTTTTCTCTTGCGGAGAAAGAATACAAGAATGTTTTACAATCCGACCCCGATAATGAGAAAGCGATTTTTTATCTCACCTATATTTTTCTCAGTGAGGGGCGTACCGATGAAGCACTTGACCTCTTCGCGAAACTGGACAGGAAAGAACTGCTTAGCGATGAGATGCTCGAGGATTACGGAATCAACCTCTTTGTCGAGGGGCAAAATCCCTCCCCCGTCTACGACAGAATAAGTGATAAGAAGAAGCTTAAACCGGTATCAAAGGCGATCCTTCGATATCTTCAGGGTGATCTGGATAAAGCCAGGACGCTCTTTGAGCAATCGATAAAGCAGGACCCGTCTTCGATCGCTCCATACGTGGGACTTATAAAAATTGCTGAACAGACACAGAATGTTGATATGGAAAAAAAATGGCGGTTTGTCCTGGCGGGTAATTACTACAACATAGGCGCGTATAAGAAGGCACTGCAGAATGCAAAGCGTGTCAAACAGATAGATTCTCTCTTCCTTGAAAACAGGTATTTACTCGGTGATATTTACAGCGCTATGGGGATGACCGAACAGGCAATTGACGAGTACAGATACTACCTGGATAACGCACCTGAAAAGGGGGATGCATACATCAAACTCGGCATCAACTACGACAGGGTCGGAAAACATGAAGAAGCGATACAGAGTTTTCGTTCAGCCGTGAAATTGATGCCGAAAAATGACGAGTTGTACTACTACCTCGGCCTGGAGTACAGAATCCTCAAAGACTATACGAATGCTCTGCAGGAATTTCTCAAAGCCTCTGAATTGAAACCGGATAATGCGGTGTATCTTTTTAACCTCGGAATTTGTTATGAGCGGCTCGGGGATATACCAAATGCTATCGAGTATCTTGACAGGTCGATCGAGCTAGACGATACGAATGCTCCGGCCCTCAATTATTTGGGATACCTGTTGGCTGATGCGGATATACGTCTTGACGAGGCAAAAGCCTATATCGAGAAAGCTCTGGCGATCGATCCCGAAAACGGTGCATATCTTGACAGTCTTGGGTGGGTCTATTACAGGCTGTCTCAGTACGAAAAAGCAATAGAGTATCTCGAGAGCGCTGTTGGCCATTTGGATAAATCCGATGAGGAGAACTACCTTATCTACGACCATCTTGGCGATGCGTACGGCAAACTGGGTGAAACCGGAAAAGCGCTTGACGCATGGAAAAGGGCAGTCGAGATGAAGGATGTAGAGAAAATACGGAAAAAGATCGAAAGAGCACTGAGAGAGATACAACAGTGAAACCTGGCCTGTTTTGTATGATAATCCTGCTTCTGATAACCGTTTCGTGTACCGCTCCAATTCAGAAAAGCGGAGTCGAGGAAGACACAACGGCTCTGCTCATGAAAAAACTTGAATCGTATAATGTCAGTGTCCGACAATTAACCGGCATAGCAGTCATGTTTTACAAGGATCAGAATCAAACCCTCAGTTTCAGAGCTCATGTGATTTCACGAAATGAGGATCTCAGACTCGACCTCAATGATTTTGTATTCAAAAAACCTGTGCTCACTCTCATTAAAAGGGGAAGCGATATTCTTATTGTTCATCATATTAAACGGGAGTTTTATCAGATGAAGTATGAAGAGCTCGATCTGGAAAATCTTGCCGGTATTAGCATACTCCCTGAAATACTCATCCCTTCGATTACGGGGAGGGTGTATGTTGAAGAGAATCAAGGTACGGCCTCACCTATCGATGCCGCGACTCTCCTTATTGAAGAAGACGATATCCATGAAGAGATTCATTTTAATAAAGTTTCCCTTCCGGATCTTACAACGATAAATGTTCCACCGGCTGAATATATCCTGAAACTCACGAAATTCAATCGATATAATGAGGTTTATTTTCCGCACAAGATATCTCTTACAGCCGGGGGGCGGACTCTTGAAATAAGCTATTCGGAAGTTCATGTAAATAAGCCTGTTGACCCGGCCTCTTTTGATATCGAAAGCGCGATTCCCGGCGGCTATACAGTGGGGATGCAGTAAGCCACTTCTAAGCAACTTCTCGCGAAGTTACTTTATGATATTCGGCCCCCGGGGACGTAGACCACTTCTAAGTAACTTCGATTAAGTTACGTTTTGATACCCAGTCCCCGGGGGATGTATCCCAGAGGGATGTATCCCGGGGGGATGTATCCTGCCAAGAATCGGCCCCGCCGGGAACGCAGGTCACTAATGACCGACGGATAATGCGTGTATGTGGAAGAAATAATACGTGCATGTGTACTAATTACCACATATTTAATGTTTTCTATTACAGCACACAGAACCGGTAATTTTTTAATTGTCTGCATAACAATTAATTAACATAAGATACATGGTAATCTAACTGGTACGTTAATTGCACTTAAAACCTGTAAACAATATAGCGTTTCAATAAGGGTGGACGTGTGTTCTTTCAGAATACGGTTGCTGACAGTTTTAGTATAGAGGGTATTGGGCTTCACAGCGGTACAAATTCCAGGGTAACGATCTCGCCGGCGCCTGTTGATACAGGCCTGCTTTTCATTCCTGGTAATGCGGATATATCTGAAGGGTTTGAGGCACATTTTGAAAACCTGCGCAGCACCACGAATGCTATCACAATAGGTAACAACGGTTATGATATTCAAACAATCGAACATTTGATGGCCGCATTTTATGCGTACGATATTACCAATGCGTATGTTCAGGTGCATGGCAGTGAAATGCCCATACTTGACGGATCTTCACAGAAGTATATTCACAAGATCGAAGAAGTCGGAATAGCAGTGCAGCATGCACTACAGCGAATCATGTATATCCCCTATCCGATGTGGATCGAGAATAGCGGAAGCTATCTTGTTGTCCTGCCCAACGAGCAGTTCAAAATAACCTATACTATCGACTTCAACTCGAAAAGTGAAGCGATCGGGACCCAGACAGCACATTACACAATAAAGAGAGAAACCTTCAAAAAATCGATTGCATCGGCACGTACGTTCGGGTTTATTGAAGACCTTGAATCATTACAAAAGAACAACCTCGCATTAGGCGGCTCTTTAAACAACACACTGGCCTATACAAAAGAGGGTCTTGTCAACGACTATCTTCGGTATGACAATGAATGTGTGCGCCATAAGATGCTCGATTTAATAGGCGACCTCTCATTGATTGGGTATAAGATGATGGGGCATTTTATCGCCTACAAGTCCGGACACTCTCTGGACCTGGCGTTTGTAAGGAAGATAGACAGGATCATGAGCAGGATCAGCAACCCACGCTTTCTTTCACGAGATGTAATACGGCGAAAGGAGATGCGGTTTAACAGGTTTATTCAGCGGATTCAGGATTCATAACAGGGATTTCGAAATAAATTGATTTCTTGATTTATATTGTGTGCAACCTGCTTCACATAAATGGGGTCTCGTTATCGGGACCCCTCTTTTATTGGTAGTCTGTCCCGACAGGGAATTTCCCCGGGAGGACTGATCCCGGGGGGATTCTTCCTAGAGGGATGCACGTCGTTTTAAAATACCTTGAAGCCCGCTTCAGCGCCGATTCCAACGGTCAGAAAGTGATCGAGCAGGTCGTATCCCACAACTTTAAATTTGAAATATTTATTGAGCTCGAACACCAGGCCGGTATTGAAAACTCCCCTCTGCTCATCCCACGCAAGACCGAGACCTTTTCGTACGCTGTAGTTTGTAAACTCGCCGATAACGAAAAGCTTGTCACGGTAAACCGGTTTTCTGATTCCAAAGAAAAAGTTCAGAAGATATCCGGCATCAAGACCGAATGTATACCCGAGACCTGTATTCATGTAGCCCAGCTTCCCGGCGTTCTCGCTGATTGCCGCATATATCGAGATTGGTGTTCCGTTGACCCCTGCGGCATCGGACATGAATTCAGCCTGTATGCCTGCGGCGGCCCTGAAACCACTCCTGTCGGCACCGTAAAACACATATTTGCTTCCGAATATAAAAGGAGTGACTCCGATATCCTGGCCTTCCTGAGTGAGAATTTCCTTGCCTGCGGAGAGTTCCCAGTTCGGCAGCACGGCGGTATTGAGGGATACATAAATATTGCCCGGGTCAAAGATGTACCCTGCATTAATATTGACGTTTCCTTTTGCGGGAGTACTTGTGATGGGCATGGTGAAGTACCCGTATGATCCTGTAATCGTAGTGTTTGCGAAAAGAGATGCTGCCGGAAGAGTAATACAGATCAGGACAACAATCGATAATTTTTTCGATCCAAACATTTTCAACCTCCGAATAGATATGCTGGACTGTACAGTAGGCAATATACCATGGAGCAGCCTGAGACGCAATTAAAAATACTGTACGGCAGCCATTACTTTTTCAACTGTATTTCGACAGCCGGTATATTTTATTTGAAACTCGAAACATGCCCTATTATCTTTTGGTGCATCTTACCCGATTGGCGGTGTTGTATGCGTATCAGCAAACTTTTTTTCCCGACGTTGAAAGAAGCACCGAAGGATGCATCTATTCAGAGCCATGTGCTTATGGTGCGTGCCGGGCTTATAAAAAAGGTTTCAAGCGGTATCTACTCCCTGCTCCCGCTGGGAAACAGGGTGGTCAAGAAGGTCGAGAATATCATACGGGAGGAGATGAACAGGATCGGAGGCAATGAGTTTCTCCTGCCCGTGCTTATACCCGGTGATATGTGGAAACAGAGCAATCGGTGGTTCTCAATGGGTGCAGAGCTGTTCAGATTAAAGGACAGGAACCTGCAGGACTATGTACTGGCGCCGACCCACGAAGAGGTGTTTACAGCACTGCTGAAAGATCATATTAAATCATACCGTGATCTTCCGTTGACCGTCTACCACATAGGGCCGAAGTTCAGGGATGAAATACGCCCCAGGTTTGGTGTAATGCGCTGTAAGACATTTACAATGAAAGACGCATACTCCTTTCACACCTCATCGGACAGTGGGTCTCTTGATGCGACTTACAATGACATGGCTTCGGCATACAGGAAGATATTTCAGCGATGCGGCCTCAATACCATACCTGTTGCTGCAGATTCCGGGACAATGGGCGGCTCAGCCTCCGAGGAATTCATGGTTCCGGCCCGGGTCGGAGAGGAGGAAATCGTTCAATGTTCTTCCTGCGGCTATGTTGCAAACAGGGAGAGGGCCGAATGCGGAAAGGAAAATCAGGAGTACAACGATACCGGTGAACTTGAGCTCATCCACACTCCCGGTGTGAAAACCATATCCGGTTTGACCGATTTTCTCGATAGGGGGCCGGAGCGGTTCATAAAGTCGCTGTTGTTTAAAACCTCTGAAGGAGGGTATGTCATTGCGCTTATACGGGGTGATCTTGAATTAAATGAAACAAAGCTGAAAAACTACCTCCGTGTGCCTGAGATTGAAATGGCCGATCCGGATGATGTCCTTAAATCTCTCGGTATTCCGCTCGGATTCGCCGGGCCGATTGATGTTACAGGCGCCGCTATTATTGGAGATAACAGTATAAAAAATATCAGGGGCGGAGTGACGGGCGCCAATCGGAAGGATTATCACTATAAAAACGTTAATGTGGGAAGGGACTTTACCCCTGACAGCTATACTGATCTTCGGCTCATCGGAGAAGGCGACCGATGCCCTCGATGCGAGAAGAGGCTGTCTTTGTTCAGGGGTATCGAGCTCGGACACATCTTCAAGCTCGGCGACAAGTATACCAGGGCCTTCGATGTATCCTATCTGGATGAGGGAGGAGATGCAAAAACGCCACTCATGGGATGCTACGGTATCGGAGTGGAGAGAACCGTTGCGGCTGTTATCGAGCAGAATCATGATGAAAACGGTATAATTTGGCCGATGTCAATTGCGCCCTACTATGTATATATTCTTCCCATCAAATATACAGGCCGCATGAAAGAGGTGTCTGACGAGCTTTACGAACAGCTGCGGGCTGTCGGAATCGAAGCGCTTCTCGATGACAGAGAGCTGAGACCGGGGGTCAAGTTCAAGGATGCAGACCTTATCGGTATTCCCTACAGGATCAATATCGGTGATAAAGGATTGTCGAAAGAAAGCGTTGAACTGGTGCACAGACGAAGCGGAAAAAAGCAACAGGTCGGTCTCGGTGAAATCGGCCCGTTCGTCCGGGACAAGGTGGAACAGGAACTGAAGAGTTTTTCTTGATTTCCCTATCTTTTCATTCTATACTGATCAAGCCACACACTGTTTGATACTGCCGGTTATTTCAGATGAGTCGCGAACACAGGGACTCGAAGCAGCATCTACGGGAGTCAGAACTTTATACTGCGAATTATCCGTGCTGTTTGATTCCGTCGAACATTTCAGGTGATATTAACAATAGGCAAGTAAACTTCAATCGTAAAAGGTCAAACAGATCGGGCCCGCTGATAAGTGTTTTTCCGTTGCAACTGCATGGCGAGCCCATTCTGACGGCCGGAAGAACACTTGCCTAATGGTTTTTACCGAAATTTTCCAATGCTTAATAGGTTCTGGACAAGAAAAAGATCATTGTCTATTATAAATTCCGTTACAAGGTACCAGAATTTTGATGGATAAAACCATATTGAACACGATACAGCATGACAGGATATCCGGTCTTTCATAAATCGGGTTAAGATGCCGGGTATCCCGAGGAAAACCTCGAGGGGATACTCCCTGGGAGAGTCGAAATGCATATAGTTTCAGTCATTATGGGCAGTGATTCCGATAAAGCTATTTATCACGAGGTTTCTTCCGTGCTGATGAAATTCGGTATTTCTTTTGAAGCCCGTATCATTTCTGCACACAGAACACCGGATATTCTCGCGGAGTATGTCCGGACGGCCGCGAACAGCGGTGTTCGGATTTTCATTGCTATAGCGGGGATGGCGGCAGCGCTGCCTGGTGCGGTTGCATCGTATACCACACGTCCTGTCATTGGTGTGCCGGTGGCTTCATCTTCTCCTGTCCTGGGTTTTGACAGCCTGCTCTCGATGCTGCAGATGCCTCCGGGGGTTCCGGTTGCGACGGTGACAATAAACGGCGGGAGAAATGCTGCCCTGCTTACCGCTGAAATTCTCGCAACATCCGACCCATCTATTGAAACAAAATTGATCGCCTATAAAAAAGAGATGGCAAACGGGGTTTTACAGAAAGACAGACAATTATCAAAGGAATAAGACATGGAGAGAGACATCTTCCTCAACATCAGCCCGCTCGATTCACGCTACTATAAAAGCAACAGAGAGCTTATGGAACTGCTTGCCGACTACCTTTCTGAAAATTCCGTTATTCGCTATGAGGTACTGGTCGAAGGAGCGATCATTACGGTTATGGAGAAATACGGCACAGTCCCCGGTGGCTCGGCCCGAATAATGAAAAAGGCATGCCAAAGTATCACCCCGGAGGAAGTGTACGAAGAAGAAGAAAAAACAAGGCACAATATACGCGCGCTGGTGAATGTGCTGCAGAGAAAGGTGAGCCCCCGGCTTGCACCTTTTATTCACCTGTCTGCGACGTCTGAAGACATTACCGGCACAGCCCAGGCACTTCGTATGCGCGATGTATTTTACAGGGTTGTGATCCCCCTGTGCGTAAAGCTCATGCGGATACTGACTGATATCGGCATGAAGGAGGCGCATACTGCTCAGATCGGAAGAACACATGGCCAGCATGCAGTACCCGTAACCGTCGGATTTCTGTTCGCGGGGTATGCGGACAGGTTCGGCGGCAGGCTTGTCAAGATTGCCGGGGCGGTGAAAGATCTGCGGGGCAAGATAAGTGGTGCAGTCGGTGCGTACAATGCAGGGTCGCTTATCTTTGAAGATCCCAGAAAGTTCGAGGAGGATGTGCTCGGCGAGCTTGGATTGAAACCGGCGAATTTCTCCTCGCAAATCGTGGAACCGGAGTATATGCTCGACCTGATGCATGCGGTTGTATCGGCTTTCGGTGTTCTGGCTCAGATCGGTGATGACATGCGGCACCTGCAGAGAACCGAAATCTCTGAAATGGGTGAAAAGTTCGAAAAAGGCCAGGTGGGCTCTTCGACAATGCCGCATAAAAGGAACCCCTGGAATTTCGAGCATGTAAAATCAATGTGGAAGGAGTATGCGCCGAGAATGGTTACCCGCTATCTCGACCAGATTTCAGAGCATCAGAGGGACCTTACAAATTCAGCATCGAATAGATTCACTGTCGAGATTATTACAGCCTTTACGCTTTCAGTTGACCGGCTTGTCAGACAGCTTCCAAAAATTTTAATCGACCGCGTCAATCTTGAAAAAAATATCAAGACGGCTGATGGGATGTTTCTTGCAGAGCCGCTGTATATACTGCTCGCTGTAAAGGGGCGTCCGGATGCCCATGAAGTTGTAAAAAGAGCTGCGCTTCAGGCACAGAAGGAGGGCAGGGGGCTGTTTGACGTTGTGGAGAAAGACGATGCTTTCAGGGAAATAACCATGCTTGATTCATGGAAGAAACTTTCACAAAATCCGGCTGCATATATCGGCCTTGCGGAAAAACGCGCGGCCGAAATTGCCGGCTACTGGCAGGACGTGATACGCGGGATCGAAAAAGAATGTAACGCCTTTGGAGAAACAGAGAATGGCTGAGCGTGGATCCGATGTATTTCAGGATACCCCACGGGAAAAGTGCGGGATAATCGGTGTGATGTCGTCTGACAGCTCATTCAGCGCCGGCGCCCTTATCTACAGGGGGTTGTATGCCCTTCAGCACAGAGGACAGGAGAGTGCCGGCATAGCAGCATATAAAAACGATATCGTCAATATAAAGAGGGGCGAAGGGCTTCTTACCTCGGTGTTCAAGCCTTCAGACTTTGAATCTCTTGCCGGCAGCCTGGGTATCGGCCATGTACGGTATTCGACAACCGGATCAGGTTACTTTCAGAATGTGCAGCCGATTATTGCCCGATACTGGGGTGGGATGATAGCTGTATCACACAATGGCAACATCGTCAATTCCAAAGAGCTCAGGAATTCGCTTATTGAAAACGGCGCCCTTATCCGTTCGAGTTCCGATACGGAGCTGCTGCTGCACCTTGTGGCGAGCCGGAAGGAGCGGGATATAAAAACCGCGGTACTTGATGCAATTGCGAGGATTAATGGGGCGTACTCTATCGTTATGATTGCGGGTGAAAAACTGATTGCACTGCGTGATCCCTATGGTTTCCGGCCTCTCTGCCTAGGCAGAATCTACAAGGGCTACGCGGTCGCATCCGAATCAACTGCGCTCGATGTGATGAATGCCGAATTTGTCAGAGATATACAGCCGGGAGAGTTGGTAGAAATAGACGGTGAAAATATACAAAGTTACACCTTCAAGACAGGGGAGAGAAACGCACTCTGTGTGTTCGAATATATTTACTTTGCCCGTCCCGATTCGGTTATAGACGGGATCAGCGTGTACGAGGTGCGTAAGCGCATGGGTCGTGAGCTTGCGCGCGCAAACCGGGTCAACAGTCAGAAGGCGGACGTGGTGATTCCTGTTCCTGATTCCGGAGTGACGACGGCGATAGGTTTTTCACGGGAGGCCGGTATCCCGTATGAAATCGGTCTGTTTAAAAATCAATATGTGGGCCGCACCTTTATTGATCCCGGCACCAGTGAGCGGGGGGACAAGGTAAAGATCAAGCTGAATCCCATTCGAAGCGCCATCAAGGGCAGGAGGGTGGCTGTTCTGGACGATTCGATTGTCCGCGGAACGACAAGCAAGAGAATAATCAGGATGATACGGGATGCCGGCGCAAAGGAGATACACCTGTACATCAGCTCTCCGCCGATAACCCACCCGTGTTTTTTCGGCATCGATACCTCGGAAAAGAGAACACTGATCGCCTCGACACAGTCTATAGAAAACATCCGCAAGTTTTTAGAGGTGGACAGTCTCACCTATATTACTCTTGAAGGCCTTTCGAAGGCGGTCGGGAAGCCGCTTGACAGCCTCTGCTATGCGTGTTTCAACGGCGATTACCCGGTACCGATCATGGAGGATGACAATGAGGGGAAGATGCTCCTGGAGGATTTCCGGGTGAATGAGATGTAGGCTTCAGATACTGTGCATGAAGAGGGTGCCCTATTTCAAAAAGACGGAGAAGGAGTTGGGACTAACGTACAGGGAATCGGGGGTTGATATATCGGCGGGAGAGCGCTTCGTCGACGTCGTGAGAAGCAGGCTGAAAGGCTCCGGCAGCGAAAACATCGGGCTTTTCGGCGGCCTTTTTGATCTTTCTTCCCTCGATTATCGCAATCCCGTGCTTGTCGCGAGCACAGACGGGGTCGGTACAAAGCTTCTGCTTGCGAAAGAGGCGAAGAAATACGACACGATCGGTATCGATCTTGTTGCAATGTGTGTGAACGACATTATAACAACAGGGGCAAGACCTGTATTTTTTCTCGATTACCTGGCGACATCAAAACTGGATATCGCAGTTGCGTCTGAAGTTCTGGACGGTATTGTACATGGATGCAGCGAGGCAGGGTGCACGTTGCTCGGCGGAGAAACCGCCGAAATGCCCGGTGTGTATGAACCGGGGACCTATGAGCTTGCAGGGTTTGCCGTGGGGATTGCCGAACGAGAAAAGCTCGTCAATGGAAAAACCATCGAAGCGGGCGATGTGCTTGTAGGGCTCAGATCGAGCGGAGTTCACGCCAATGGTCTCAGCCTCGCAAGAAAGGCGCTTTTTTCAGAAAAAAAATATTCCTATCAATCAGTTGTTCCACCCTTATCACGACCGCTTATCGATGAGCTCCTGACGCCGACCAGGATATATGTGAAGACGGTGCTCGAAGTCCTGAACAGTTTCAGCGTTGGCGGTATTGCCCACATCACAGGCGGCGGCCTGTACAGCAACACAGCGAGAATAATCCCGCAAGGTCTCGACCTGAAAATAGATTGGGACAACATAACGCCTCATCCTGTTTTCTCCTTTATTAAAGATGCGGGGAAAATCGACGAGGGGGAAATGCGAAATACTTTCAATATGGGGATAGGGCTCGTTTTCATCATAAAGAGAAATGAGGCCGCCGGTTTATACGGGTATCTGCGTAAACAGGAGGAGGAACCGGTTAATATCGGTGAGATTGTCGAGAGAAAGTAAAGGGTGCTATGAACACGAAGAGGCTTGCTGTTTTTATTTCCGGACGCGGGTCGAATTTCAGGGCGATTCATGATAAAGTAAAGAAGGGCATCATCAGGGGGAAAATCGTCGTGATTATTTCCGATAACTCCGCTGCGCCCGGTCTCGAATATGCGCGCAGTGCGGGTATACGGACTGCGGTTTTTGAGAAGAAGAGAGAAGAATCACGTGACGCGTATTTCGAAAGAATTTTAACGCTTCTCGAGCGGGAGTCTGTTGACGGCATTGTGCTTGCCGGGTTCATGAAGGTGCTGTCACGAAACTTTATTCACAGGTATCCGAACAGAATCCTCAATATCCACCCGGCCCTGCTGCCATCCTTTCCGGGTGTCGAGGCTCAGAAGCAGGCGTTTGAATATGGTGTGAAGTATTCCGGATGCACCGTTCATTTTGTGGACGATGGTGTTGACACCGGGCCTGTAATTCTTCAGGAAATCGTGCCGGTTTTGGAAGATGATGATGAGCATACACTGGCAGACCGTATACTCGAAAAGGAGCATACCATCTATCCGAAAGCCCTGCAGTACTTCTGCGAGGACAGGCTCGAGGTGCAGGGGAGAAGGGTGTTCGTTCGGCCGGAAGGTTCGTGAAGAAACCCTGACTTAAAAGTAGCGTGCGTCCTTTACAGGATGTATCTCTATCAGGACCGAATATCAACAAGTAACTTCGCGAGAAGTTACTTAGAAGCACACCTATCTTTACTAAATTTGATATGGAGGTAAACGCCATGAGAATGCCCGAAGCATACAGTAAAATTACTATCCGGTCGATTCCGCTTTTCACCAGGGGGAAGGTGCGTGATATATTCGATCTCGGTGACAAGCTTCTCATGGTCGCCTCCGACAGAATTTCCGCTTTTGATGTTGTTTTACCGAATGCGATTCCTTTCAAGGGAATGGTGCTGAATTCGATATCTGCGTTCTGGTTTAGAAAAACAGGAGATATTATGAAAAATCATTTGATATCGGATGATGTGAAGGATTTTCCTTTTAAAATGAGTGAACAGGAGCAGGAAATACTGCACGGCAGAAGCTCCCTTGTACGAAAGGGGGATATGATCGAAGTTGAGTGCGTCGTACGGGGATATATCGACGGTTCCGGATGGCGCAGTTACCAGCGGAGCGGCCGGCTCTTCGATCTTCCGCTGCCTGAAGGACTCGTTCAGGGCGACAGGCTTCCCGAACCGGTATTTACACCCACGACAAAGGCAAAAAGCGGTCATGATGAATATATCAGCTTCGAGCAGGTCGAAAACAGGATAGGGACTGAAGTCGCCCGGTTTATTAAATCGAAGTCTATTGCGCTGTACAATAAAGCACATGATGAGGTGTATGAAAAGGGCCTTATCCTCGCAGACACGAAGTTTGAGTTTACCCTGGTCGACGGCAATATACTGCTTGCGGATGAAATTTTCACGCCTGATTCCTCACGATACTGGGATAAAGAGCTGTATAAGCCGGGAGGCCCTCAACCGAGTTTTGACAAGCAGTATATACGTGACTGGCTGGAAACACAGGATTGGGATAAAACAGCGCCGGCCCCCTCACTGCCGGAAGAGGTTATCGAAAAATCAGTTGAAAAATACCTCGAGGTATACCGGCGGGTTGCTGGCGGCGCCTTTGAACAGCTGGAATGATATACTGATTAAGAATCTCTATCTGAATGCATACAACGGAGGTATCTTGGTAAAGATTTTATTTTAAATAAGCGGAGAGGATTCATCGTGAAGGTTTTCGTTATTGGAAGCGGAGGGAGAGAGCATGCTCTATCATATGCACTGTCTAAAAGTCCGATAGTACAAAGGCTATACTGGACTCCCGGCAATGCCGCAACAGGAGAAATAGCTGAAAACCCGCGGATAAAGGCTGATGATTTTAAAGCTCTTCTGGGCTTTGCAAGGAAGGAGAAAATAGACATAACCGTTGTCGGTCCCGAACTTCCCCTTGTAAACGGTATTGCCGACCTTTTTATCGAACATGGACTCCGAGTATTTGGCCCCACATCCGGGGGCGCCAGGATAGAGGGAAGCAAGATTTTTGCAAAAAAAATGATGGAAGAAAAGGGTATACCGACAGCCACCTACAGGGAGTTTTTTGAAGTACAGGCGGCGCTGGAGTATTTACATCAGATGGATCCGCCATTTGTGATAAAAGCCGACGGCCTTGCAGCGGGTAAGGGCGTTTTGATCGTTGACAGTGAAAAAAATGCCCGCGAGGCCCTGGCCGATATGTTCGAAAGAAAGGTTTTCGGAGAGAGCGGAACATGTGTGGTTATCGAAAAATTTCTTGAGGGAGAGGAGGCGACCGTGCTGGCGCTTTGCGACGGGCATACCGTCGTGCCCCTTATATCCTCTCAAGATCATAAACCCGTATACGACGGCGATAGAGGACCCAACACCGGAGGCATGGGAGCAATTGCACCCGCCCCGGTGGTGAATACAACGGTTTTAGGCAGGGTGATAGACAGAATACTTCTTCCACTCGTTGATGAATTCCGTAAAAGGGGTATCGACTACCGGGGCGTCATCTACGCTGGTCTCATGGTGGAGGATGACAATCCCTCTGTTGTCGAATTCAACTGCAGGTTCGGAGATCCGGAAATAGAGGCGGTTGTTCCGCTTTTAGAATCAGATCTCGCGGAATCGATAATCGGAACGGTGAACGGGGATCTTAAAAGCTGCACCATAGCATGGAAAAAGGGCTATGCCTGTGACGTTGTCATGGCATCAGGCGGGTATCCCGGCCCCTATGAGAAGGGGAAGGAGATACAGGGCCTTGATGTTTACAGCAGTGACAATGATGTATATGTTTTTCATGCGGGAACCGCAGTAAAAAGCGGAAGAGTAGTGACGAACGGGGGCCGGGTGCTGAATGTCGTTTCAACCGGCAAGACCCTTCAGGAAGCAATTTCAGGGAGCTATGCCGCTGTCGATAAAATACGGTTTGAAGGTGCATACTACAGAAATGACATCGGGTTTCGTGGTCTGAAGTATTTTACGAAGTAGTGCACAAAAATATAAAAAAGACATATTTTATTCCATTGACAAAAAAAGAAAGCAATGATAAAAAGCAGTAAAGATCGAAAATTAACTATTTTGAAAGGAGTGTTGTGATGAAAAGAAAGAGATACCTCATGATTGCAGTTTCGTTGCTGGTAGCGGCGTCTTTTCTTCTCTTTTTCAACGGTGGTACTAAAGAGAAGGGAAAAGCGGCTGAAAAGGCCGAGATCAGCATTATCTGGGCTGAATATGACGGCTTGACTCCTGAGTTTGCGGATCAGATGAAAAAGGGGTTCGAGGAGAAGTATCCGAATGCCACACTTACCGTCATTTCGACACCCTGGAATCAGGTGCATGACAGGCTTATTACAAGCCTCGGGGGAGACAATCCGCCTGATATGTCGATTATCGGAACACGATGGGTACTCGAGTTCAAAGACCAGCTCGAGCCACCGGAGAAGTGGGTGTCAAAAGCAACCATCGATAACATTCAGCCCGGCGCAAAAGAAGCGGTCGTCGACGGTGTTCTTTATGCACTTCCCGATGCGATCGGTCCGAGAATCATGTTCTATAGAACAGACCTTATCGATACACCGCCGGTGACCTTTGAAGACATGCTCAGCATAGCGCAGAAGGTGAACAACCCTCCGGATATCTACGGAGTGGGAATGAGCGGTAAGAAGTATGCAGAGCTGACGGAGTTTGTGTACTACTTCTACGGCGCAGGCGGCGATTTTTTTGAAACGACGTCTGATGGTAAGCTCGGAAAATGCACGGTGAACAGCCCTGCAGGGGTAAAGGCGCTTACATTTATGAACGACCTCGTGAACAAGTACAAGGTAACGCAGCCGGGTGTTACGAACTATACGAGGGATGATACCCAGGACCTCATGATAAGCGGGAATCTCGCCATGATGATGAGCGGCGGGTTTACGGGTGCCATACTCAAGAAGCAGAACGTTTCTTTCGGCTGGGCGCCTTCACAGATGCCCTATTTTAAAGGTTCCAAACCGTCGAGCCTGCTGGTTACCGACTCACTTGCGTTTTTCAATACATCGAAGAACAAAGAGATGGTGGGAAAATTCCTCGATTACTTCTACTCCGATGAGGTTCAGATCCCCTTTCAGAAACTTGTCGGGTTCCCGCCTGTTACAAAAACCGCGGGCAAGGATCCTTTTTTCCAGACCCCTGTGTACAAAGAGATGGTCAAGGCAAATGCCGTGGCAAAGGGATGGCCTCTTATGGCAGAATGGTCTGAGGCCACGAATACCATCTGGGATGCCATCGGCAAGGTGTTTCTGGGCAAGGCATCTCCACAAGATGCGCTTGATGATGCCGCAAAACAGATAGATACCATGAGGGGAATGTAAGTTACATCGCATAACAGGCCCCGGTATTTTATCAATACCGGGGCCTTTCTATTCTTAAGGGAAAATGATGATTGACGGGGTTAAGCAGAAGGGGCATTTCTGGACAACGGAATCGAAGCTCGCGTATGTACTCCTCATTCCGGGAACGATCTTTTTACTGCTTTTTATGTTTTATCCAATTTTTTATGTTTTTTTGATGTCCCTTTTCAAGACGAGTAAACTGGGAAAGATCGTTGAGTTTATCGGGCTCGGCAATTTCAAGTATCTGACGAAGATACGAGACTTCTGGGACGTACTCGGCCGCTCCTTTATCTGGACAGGATTTGCCGTTCTTATAAAGACTCTGTTCGGTATTGTGATTGCACTCCTCCTCAATGTTGATTACCGGGGTAGAAAGGTATACAGAACTCTTCTGATACTCCCCTGGGCATCTTCTGTCCCCATCAGTGTCATGCTGTGGCAGTGGGTGTACAATGCGGACTTCGGGCTTCTCAATCAGACACTGAAGCTGCTTCACATTACGCAGAATCCGCCGTTCTGGCTCGCCTATCCCATCCCTGCTTTTTTTGCGGCAATATGGGTCGATATATGGATCGGCATTCCCTTCATGTCCCTCGTTTTTCTTGCCGGTCTACAGGCGATTCCGAAGGACCTCTACGAGGCAGCGGTCGTCGACGGGGTCAATGCAATCCAGAAGTTCCGCTTTGTGACGCTGCCTCTTTTAAAAAACCTCATTGTTATTGCGACATTGCTCTCCATCCTTTGGACATTCAACGATTTCAACACCATCTATATTCTGACAAAGGGCGGCCCGATAAACACCACGGATATTCTGATCACATTCATCTATAAATATTCGTTTAACTTTCTGCGTTTCGGGCCTGCTGCGGCGATGGCGGTTATTACATTTGTCATACTTCTGGCAATCAGCATCATCTATTCGCGGTTTTATTTCAAGAGTGAGGAGTAGCCCGTGGTTGAAAAGAATGTCGTGCTGAAAAAAGTCTTCGTTTATTTCTGGGCCACGGTGATTATTGTATTTCTTCTCTTCCCGTTTTTTGTCATGATTTCAACCATGCTGAAGGATTTTGACCAGGTATACACGAGGCCTCCGTTCTGGATACCGAAGAGAATTGCATGGGAGAACTTCAAGGTCATCTGGTCGAAATATCCCATGGCAAAATATTTCATCAACAGTTTTATCATTGCATCGGGTGCGACATTGCTCAATACCGCCCTGTGCGTACCTGCGGCCTATGCGGTTGCACGACTGAGATTTCACGGTCGGAAGCTACTGCTCTATCTTTTTCTGGTAGTCCAGATGTTCTCTCCGGTCATCGTGATTATTTCACTTTTCAAGATCATGTCGAAGTTGCACCTCCTCAATACCTACCTCTCTTTGATACTGGTGAACTCGGTATTCACCCTCGCATTTTCTATATGGATGCTGAACGGCTACTTCCAGTCGATACCAAAAGAGATTGAAGAGGCGGCACTCATCGATGGCTGTTCCAGAGTCGGCACGATTTTCAGGGTAATGATACCTGTTGCAATGCCGGGTGTTGTGACAACCATTATTTACGCGTTTATCACCTCGTGGAACGAGTTCATGTTCGCCCTCACATTTATCAAAACAATGGACAAGCGTCCACTCACCGTCGGGCTGTATAATTTTGTCGGAAGGTGGATGGTGCAGTGGCAGTATTTGATGGCCGCGTCTTTTCTTTCCATCATTCCTGTTGTCATTCTCTTCTTCTTCATCGAGAAACAGCTCGTACAGGGGCTTGCAGGCGGCGCCGTGAAAGGGTAGGGGGAAAACCGTTTCGTGGATCAACATTTGAAGGAGTTTTTTGCACTTCCAAGTAACTTCTCGCGAAGTTGCTTACAGATACTCGGTCCCGGGGGGATGTATCCCGGGGGGATGTATCCC
>CAYSRJ010000046.1:0-27430 GCA_964433545.1 uncultured Spirochaetota bacterium
TGCCCGGAGGGAGATTTGAACTCCCATGCCCTATCGGGCACTAGATCCTGAATCTAGCGCGTCTGCCAGTTCCGCCATCCGGGCGCTTCATTAATGTACTAGTTCTCTTGGTAATTATCAACAGGGATATTTTCCACGGATTGCATCCCAACGCAGGATTTGCGGGTCAGCAGGCTTGGTGCGCTGCCCAGGCGTGTGTGGCTTGCTAGCACAATTCAACTTACAGGAGGTCGATTGATGATGTTGGTTGGGCATCTTGCCGTATAATTCATCCCCAGGGGGTTTTTCCGAGTATTCGTCCAAAAAGTTCGAGGCCCATTCCGAATATCACATCCAGGGGAAGGTGCTCTTCGATTGTGGGGTCCAGAAGAAGCTTTGCAGAGGCGTCGAACTCATCATCTGCGTACCAGAGAACAACCACCGCCTGAATCCTGGGAAGGATCTGAAAACGAAAGGCCGCATCACCCATTTGCTCGGGCACACCGCCCAACTGCATGCAGGCTTTTTTGAAACCTTCGATATCGTGGCCGAATCGCCCGGCGATCTCGTCGGTGCGAAAGGCATGGGGACCACGGAAAAACATAGCCCCGCCTTTGAGGCTGTATTCGTTGACCCATTTTCCTGCAGGCGGAATATTTTTCGCTTCGAGGAGATACATAAGAATAAGGAGGCCGAGCTCTACACTCACGGGATTCGTGTTTGCGATGCTCTTGGGAAGGATTGTGCATTTCTCCGTGTTGATTTCATACTCTTGCCCGAGAGCTGTAATCCGGTATGCATGACGGTCGTTGTTGTACGCCGCCCTGCTTCTCCTGCAGACATCCGCCGGGTTCATACCCGTTAATCTCGAAAAGAATATGGGGTCAAGTTTGTGGCACATCGAATATCATTTCCTTCTCTTATTGCACTGAAATGTAAAACTACTCCTTTTTCCACTAGTGTCACGTCGTCGATATTTGCTATTTCTATTTCATACGCTCCAGCAAGAATGGCATCCTTCCTTTCGAGGATGAACTCGCCGGTGAGACCAGATCCTCACCAGGGCTCGTATCTTCTGTGAGGAATATCTTTGTTTCCATTATGCCCCCGGTGCACTGTTTTCGGCACTTCTAACAATATAATTATTTCCACGCATAAAATAAATAGAAGTAAAAAGCAGTGATTAAAAGGTGTATTTCTTCACATTTTCTTCACAGATGATTCACACAGCGCACATTTTCGTATGGTATTATATAGAATAGATACTATACTTCAGGAGGAGAAAAAAATGAGAAAGATATATTTTCCGATCGTTGCTTTGATGTTTGCGGTGAGCGCGGTGATACCCGTGTTTGCTGCTGATGAATTTGGCGCAGGGGCTGCCAGAATAAATAACGACCCCTCCCTGCAGGAGATGCTCACCTATGCACTGCAGGATGAGTACCTGGCGCATTCAGAGTACGATAGGATAATCGAGGAGTACGGAACAATCAGGCCCTTCAGTAACATTATCAGGGCAGAGGAGACGCATATCAGTCTCCTGCTTCCGCTTTTTAAAACTTATGGATATTCCGCCCCTGCGGATACTGCATCAGAGCATGCTGTTATGCCGAAGGATTTGAAAACAGCTTTTGAAATCGGGGTGCAGGCTGAGATTGATAACATAGCCATGTATGAATCCTTTCTCGGCAGGAATATTCCCGATAATGTCCGTGATGTCTTTCAGAGACTGAAGGCTACCTCGGAAAATCATCTCAGAGCTTTTCAAAACGGGCTCAAGCGGTACCAGTGACATGTTCGCGCATCCATGCTGTCACAAAGCAGTTCTAATGCGCGAGCGGAGGGGCATGTGCCCCTCCGTACGGCGGCAGATGTTTTGCGTATACAGCACCTCCGTTAATCGAGTTTTTCCTCTTTACAGGTTTTATCTTTGTTGCTATACTGCAGTTCTCTTTTGTTTATGAAACATCGGCGCCTTTTAGTAAAGGCGGGTTAGATCGTCATGATTTTCGAAAATCAGACAAAACAGGTGCTGTGGAAAAGGAAAACGCAATGCCGCCGCAAAAAAGTGACAAGAGGCTGCAGAAAAAAAGCAAAACGACACGGCTTCTGGTTCTGATTGCCGTGCTCCTTATTTCAACCACGCTCGGAATTATGCATCAGTTTTCAAAGGGATGGGTGCCTGCAGGTGTAGACGCATTCTGCCCCTTCGGCGGAATCGAGTCGGCATTCTCACTCATCTTTACGGGCACCATGCTCAAGCGGATCGCATGGAGCAGTTTTACCCTCTTGTTTGTGACCATCCTCATAGCGGTAATATTCCGCAGATCTTTCTGCGGGCTCATCTGCCCTCTGGGGGCGCTGCAGGAGCTTTTCGGTATGTTAGGAAAAGCCCTGTTCGGCAGGCGGTTTCACGTCAACAGGACAGTCGACAGGCCCGCACGGTATATCAAATACGCTGTTTTTGTTGCGTTCGTCACTCTTACGTACATAACAGGTGAGCTCGCCATCAGGCCGTACGACCCGTGGGTCGCCTATCACCATCTTACATCACCCGACCTGCTTACGGAATTCAGCATAGGCTTCGCCGTATTGATGCTGACATTTATCGGTTCTATGTTCGTCGACCGTGTATTCTGCAAGTATGCCTGCCCGATGGGTGCATTTTTGGGTTTTATCAACAGGATCGGGATATTCCGGGTAAAAAGAAACCAAGACACATGTATACACTGCATGGTATGCGACAGGGTCTGCCCTGTGGAGATCAAGGTAGAGGCTGTCGAACAGGTGCACTCCTCCGAATGCATCAACTGCAATTTATGTGTCGATGCCTGCCCGGTTCAGGATACGCTGTATGCAGGCGGTCCGAAAAAGGCGCGAATCAAACCGAAGAATATCGTTCTTATTACTGTTCTTCTTTTCGTGGCTGTCGTTTCTGTCGCAAGTTTTACCGGCGGATTCGACTGGAAGGTTAAGGGCATTGCAGAACATGTTGAGGAGCGGGGTTCTTTTAACCCGGACGATATACTCGGCCGCGACACCTTCAGAGCTGTTTCCGAGGCTTCGGGTGTATCGAAAGAGGCTCTGGTGAAAAAATTCGGCATCACCGAAGAGGAGTTTGAAGGCCCTATCAAAGACGCCGCGCACAAAGAGGGTGCGGGCTTCGACACAGAGGATGTGCGCGAGTTCATACGTGAAAAGATGGGGGAGTGAAGTCCTTCTTTTTGATTCAGCAGGCCTTGGGCGGATGAACAGGTTCTTTCGCTCAAATTGATACAACTCTTAAAAGTATTTTTTATGCTAATCAATATCATCTTTTAGTAACAACACATTCAATAATACCTTTTTACTTCTTTTTGTGAAAATATTTCAGAAACCGTGAAAAAAAACTCTTGACAGAAATCCGATCGTCTTTTAAGATTATGCAAATTGCATTAAAAAAGTATGCAAATAATTAGTAAATATTCTGCAAGGAATTTAACTTGATGGATGACTACATCCTGACTCTTGACCTGGGCACGACGAACATCAAAGCCGGCATTTACAGCTCGACGCTTGATGAAGTTGCTGTTTCGTATACACCGGTGCAGTACATAACCTCGGATAATACGGTCGAATTTGATGTGGACGACTACTGGGATTCATGTAAGAAAGTAATAATGAGTGTTACTGCTGACTCCGGTATCGATCCGGGGCGTATTGTCGACATATCACTCACAGGGCAGGCAGAATCTTTAATCGTTATTGACGGTAAAAACCGCCCGTTGAGGAACGGAATATCATGGATGGACAACAGGTCTGTAAAAGAATGCGAATTGCTTAAAAGAGAATTCAAGCAAAGAGAGGGGTATCGTGTAACCGGACAGCCGGATATCATTCCAACATGGCCGATTACCAAGATTCTCTGGCTGCGGGAGAATGAAAGTGATGTGTTCAGGAAAGCAGGCAAATACTTGCTACTGAAAGATTACATCATATACAGGTTGACTGGAAACCTGTTTGGAGAGTGCACGATTTATAATTTCTCCTACTATTTTGATGTGCTGAATAAGAAGTACTGGGACGAAATACTGGAATTTGTCGGAGTAAAAAAAGAACAGCTTCCCGACCTTATTGAACCGGGTTCTTCTGCAGGCGGGGTAACAAACCGGGTTTCGAATGAGCTTGGATTTCTGGAAAGTGTTACCGTCAACGCGGGTTCCCTTGATCATTTTTCCGGTATGATCGGTTCGGGAAATGTGAGGGAGGGCGTGGTAAGTGAGACCACTGGAACTGTTCTTGCCATCGCAACGATGACACGCAAATCACTGGTAAGCGATGAATACATGATATCGCGCCATTACGGCGTATTAAAAAACACGTATATTCTTATGCCTGTCTGTGAAAGCGGAGGGGTCAGCCTTGAATGGTTTAAAAATAATTTTTATCCAGATAGGTCTTTTAAAGATATAAACAGAGAAATTGAAACATCGATAAATAAAAGCAATGATATTATTTTTCTGCCCTATCTGACAGGCACGAACTCGCCCGAGTACGAAATAAATGCAAGAGGCGTGTTTTATGGTTTGAACATAACGCACACAAAGGCTGACCTCGCACGGGCCGTAATGGAGGGCGTTGCGTACCTTTTGAAAAAGAACATTATTTTTCTTGAAAATCTGGATGTGAAGACGGAGAACCTCATTTCTATCGGCGGTGGATCGAAATCGAGTGTATGGAATCAGATTAAGGCTGATATTACGGAAAAAGAGATTATGGTTCCTGAATATGAAGAGGCAATTTCTTTAGGAGCGGCGATCCTTACGGCAGTTGAGAAAGGATATTTTAAAAGTATTGAAGAAGCGGTAAAAAAGCATGTGAGAATGAAAAAGGTGTATAAGCCCGTGATTAAAGATTTCTATAGAGAGGGCTACGGTAAATTTATTGATATTTATGAGAGGCTTACACCTGTTTTTCGAGGAGAGCGGATACGCTGAATTTTTATTGCCAGGGAAAGTATGTATCGAGGTACGGCATGATGTAAATTAATTGGAAAAGAGAAATAATAGTTCAATTTCGTACTATTGCATTTTAATGGGTAAAAACGATCAGATAAGTGGTAAATCGGACAGTGTGTGCTCGATAAGTTCACTTACCTTTTCTAAGTGACTTCTCGCGAAGTTACTTTATGATATTCGGTCCTGAAAGAACGCAGACCACTTCTAAGTAACTTCTCGCGAAGTTACTTGTTGATACACAGTCCCATCAGGACAGACTCCGCTTTCAAGGATGTTAGAGATGTCCATTACCATGAAAGAAATAGCAAAAATTGCCGGTGTGGATATATCCACTGTTTCCAGGGCGCTCAACAACGAGTCCACCATATCGAATGATGTAAAGAGACGAATTATAAATATCGCTCAGAAAAATAATTATAAAAGACGCAGACCCGCAGCTAAAAACATCTCCTATGTAATCGATAAGAGGTTTTTTCACCTTACAAGCCACTTTTATAACAGGGTGATCGAAGGCATAGAAGAAGAGGTGAAAAATAACAATCTTATCTTTAGATTTAATTCTTTGGATCCGGAAGAGTTTTCATTAAAAAAAATCAATGTAAATAATCTTGCCGGGATGATCATTACAAGCTGTTACCATGACGATTTCATTATCGAAGTAAAAAAGCTGGGGATCCCAATTGTTCTGGTGGATTACTATCTACCGACTGAGGATATAAGTTCAGTGTTGATTGATAATATTGATGGGATAATTAAGGGCATGAGGTATTTGGCCGGTTTTGGGCATAAAAGAATCGCCTATTTAAAAGGAGATGTAAATGAAATAGGGAGCCATGACAGGTTTATCGGTTACAGGAGGGCTGTTCAATTGTTCGGCCTCGACGATGATGAAAACCTTATCATGGATTGTGACTTCAGCATTACAGGCGCCTATAGTTCAATGAAAAAGTTTCTTGAATCCACCGTCGATTATCCGACTGCTCTTTTTGCGGTAAATGACATTGTTGCGATAGGAGCAATGGAGGCAATCAAGGAAAAAAACCTGAAAATACCTGAGGATATATGTGTTCTGGGGTTTGATGATATTGATCTGGCAAATGAAGTAATCCCGCGATTATCAACCATGCATGTGAGAAAGAGAACGATTGGCAAGCTTGCCGTTCAGAGGCTTTTACAGCTTATCGGCAATGAAGAAATTGAATACAGTAAAATACTTGTTTCCCCTGTCCTCTGTGAGAGGGAATCGACGAAGAGAATAGGTGAGGAGGGCTGAGCCATGGAGAATGTCGATCTGGAGCTGGTAGGCGATAGTAAACAGAAAGCTCTTGATGAATGTAAAAAAAATTTTGCCAGGTGGGGTTTGACGCTTCCCGATGTTCCAGCATGTGTATTTCATTTCGGACTGCACGATTTTTATAAAATCGGTGAAATCGAATTTGATATCAATAATAACGTAGCGGAAGGCTACTGCGGAAAATTCATTTTTATATTAAAGCAGCAGACATGTCCCATGCACTACCATAAAATCAAGCATGAGACATTTTATATAGTGAAGGGGAAGGTGGAGATGGAGGCTGCCGGGGTAAAGGTCGTAATGAACCAGGGTGACATCAAGATCATGCCGCAGAATACGAGGCATCGTTTCGTGGGATTTGAGGACAGCCTCATTCTCGAGTGCTCAAAACCTGATATTATAAGCGACAGCATCTTTGATGATGAAAGAATAGCGAAGATTATTGCGAAATATTCCTAGGCTGCATTTTGATGGTATGTAAAACCGGTAAAAAGCATTTACCCATTTCAGAATACAAAGCAGAGATGTGTGGAGCGTTTTTTAAATGAGGAGAGTTTTATGAAGGGAGAACTTCTGGTCATACCCTTTTCTTATCCATACTACCCCGAAAAGATTATTGCTGATCAGATAGGACGTTCAAAACAACTGCTTAATAAATTGTCTCCCGTTTTCATTGGCCCGGTATCCGGGAGAAAACAAGTTCAAAGGGTAAAAGATACAATTCGAAATGAGAACCCCGATCTCGTTGTAGCGCTTCTTGTCTCATGGATGGAAGCTCCGCATCTTATTGATTCGCTCAGGGAATACTTTGGAAGACCTCTGGTTCTCTGGAGCCACAAAATGATACAGGAAAATGGAAAAAGGCAGACACTCGGCGCATTCGTTGCGGCAGGTGTCGTAAAGCAGAGTCTTGAAGACTTTGAAGTTCCCTTTGAGTTCATTTACGGACCTCCGGATGATGAAAATGTTTTGTCAGAAATTGAAATGATTTATCGGGCCGCAAAAGCAGTTCGAAAATTAAAAAACGCGAGAATCGGCCTTGCCGGGTACACGGCTTTGGGGATGTACACGGGAACATTCGATCATATAACGATGAAAAAGAAATTCGGCCCGGAGATAGTGCATCTCGATCAGTATCAAATAATAAAAAAGATGGAAGACATTACGGATGCTGAAGCATTTAAGATAAACAGTACGATAAAAGAAATCGCCGAAGTCCCTGATGAAATTTGCGATGAAGATCTCATTCTGTCATCGAAGATGTACCTCGCGTTTAAGATGCTTATTGAAGAAAATGAGCTTGATGCGCTCTCGGTAAAATGCCAATACGAATTGTCTCAACTATTCAAGTATACACCCTGTGTGGCTCTCTCTTTATTGGGGAATGAAGTTACGGCTTCATGTGAGGGGGATATTTTAACAGTGTTGACGCAGCTGATCCTTCGCTACATTGCCAGCAGAATTGTTTCTTACGTAGACATTCACGATGTTTCAGAGGGGAAAGTCCTTGCAGCAGCGTGCGGTTTTGCCCCGTTCTTGCTGTCGGAGAAAGGACGATGCAGAATTGACAGATGGGGTTGGGAATCATTCAATGGATTATTGAACACGTCTGAGATCAAGAATGGCAGGGTTACCATCGCGAGAATTGCAAGAGACGGAGCCGGATTAAAGATGCATGTCGCGGCGGGGTTCTCTGTACAAAAGAGCGAATGGAATGAAGTGGGATGTCCGCCGTTTCCGGGGACTGATATTGTTCTGGATGGGGATTCAAAGGAGTTTGTGAAAGAACTTGTATCGAATCATTATGCACTTGTGTTTGGTGATGTAAAAAGAGGGCTTGAAGTATTATGCGGTATGCTTGGTGTGCGCTATATCAACACATAAGAAGGAGATGCAAAAAAATATTAGGGGAGAAATGCTGAGCAGCCTTGCTTGTTCATTAAGGCTTGTTTTTATTGAAAGGTGTCAGGAGACGGGTACAATTTCTTCAGCGTTTCTCCATGACAGAAGGGGGTGATAAAATACCAAGGTAAAAGGTTATTGGAAGAATGGTAGTATTTAAATTAAATTGGTAGGAGATAAATTATGAAAAAGAAAAACCATGTAGTTATGTTTCTGACATTTTTTGTTGTTATTTCTACTCTTATTCCCGCCTTATTATTTGGTGGGAGCGAAAAGGAAAAACAAGTTACAATTGGCATGCCTATTTACAACCAACAGCACGAGTTTTGGCAGGTGATCTATAAAACAAGTAAAGAGTACTGTGCTGAAAAGGGTGTAAAGTTTATTGCTGTTGATTCGAACTATGATGCTGTCAAGCAGGTTGCTATCATGGAGGATATGCTTGCAAAGAAGGTGGATGCAATTATACTGGGGGCGGTTGACCCAAAGGGTGTTCTTCCGACTGTTGATGAATACACAAAAGCAGGCATACCTGTAATAGCAATTGATAATCCACTGGACAGAGGGGCTGCTACATTTGTTGGTATTGATAACTACGCAGCCGGGAAGCTCGGTGGGTTGTGGGCAGGTGATTATATTAATGAAAAGCTTGGCGGTGAAGCAAATATAGCCATAATTGATTATGCTATGGAACAGGCAACAATAGACCGTTCGGATGGTTTCACAGAAGGAGTAATGGAAAAAGCACCGAATGCTAAAGTTGTTGCTCGCCTGGAGGGCCATGCGGTAAGAGATAAAGCAATGGCCGTTATGGAGGATATCATCCAGGCGCATCCAGAAGTCAATGTGGTTTTCGGTATTAATGACGATTCAGCGCTTGGTGCTCTCGCAGCAATGGAGGCAGCCGGGAAGACAAAAAGTAATGAGCTTGTTGTTGGTTTTGACAATACAACAGATGCTCGTGAGGCTATTAAAAGGGGAAGCATTCTACAAGCTGATGTTTCTCAGGACCCTGTTGCATTCGCTAAAGCCGCTATTGATGCGGCATTAAAAGCAATAAATGGAGAAACATTACCCCCGCAGACACTGACAAAAACATATGTAGTAACAGCAGATAATGTTCAGTGATATTTAAAACTCCTTTCTTGATTCGGACTATGAGGCTCAAATTTCCGAGTTAAGAAAGGGGTGTCTTAATAATATGTACATCGTTTTCGTTATAAGTTTTTACATCTTATTATTTTTCATTTCCAAACCAACAAGAACTCGGAAAATTTTTATTGTTGGGGCTGGATTGATTTAAAATATTTTTAAAACACTAGTTTCGAATCAATTGTTGAAAAAGGTTGAAATCCATGAAGCGATTTCAAAAAAAAATACAGTGGGATAGATATGGTTTAGTACTTGCTCTTTTCGTATGGTGCATACTTATCACAATTCTTGAACCTGTTTTCATATCATCGACAAATCTTTTTAATGTCCTTCGCCAGATTTCAATTGTGTCTGTCATAGCGGTTGGGAGTTTTTTGGTTATACTTTCCGGAGGTATAGATTTATCAGTCGGTTCTGTAACTGCATTAAGTGGAGTTGTTGCAGCTATTGTTATGAAAAATTTAAATATGCCGGTGTATATGGGGATAATCTGCGGAATTATAGCTGGTTCATTTATTGGTTCACTAAACGGTCTCATGGTCACAAAAATAAAAATACCTCCATTTATTGCAACATTGATAACTATGAATTTTGCTAAGGGTCTTGCGTTTATCTTTACCGACGGGACACCTGTGTCGGGCCTTTCTTCAACCTTTATTTTTATTGGCAGAGGGTATATATGGTTCATTCCCTTCCCTATAATCATTATGCTTTTTATTTATGTGGTAGCTGCCTATGTGATGAAAAAATCGAGGTTTGGTTTACGCGTTTACGGAATAGGAGGCAATATAGAAGCAGTCCGTCTCTCAGGCGTTCAGGTTTTAAAGTACTTGTTTTCTGTGTATCTGCTTTCTGGCGCTTTTTCGGGGATGGCGGGAGTTATTCTTGCTTCCAGATTAAATTCCGGCTCGCCTAACGTAGGGGCTTCATTTGTTTTCACAGCAATTACTGCTGTCGTTCTCGGTGGAACGAGCCTGATGGGTGGCGAGGGGAGGATTATGAGGGTTCTTTTAGGGAGTGTTTTTATGGGTACTATTAGTAACGCCCTGAACTTATTGAATGTTCCTTCATATTATCAGCTTGTTGCAAATGCTATCATTCTTTTAATTGCAATGATAATCGATGTGCAGGCAAAAAGAATTAAATAGATATCAGAACATATAGAGGTTTTCTAATGAATAATCATGAAGTCAAAATTAAAAAACCGTTTATAGAATTGAAAAGTATAACCAAACACTTTGGTGGTATTTATGCATTAAGAGAAATTAGTCTTGATATATATAAGGGTGAGATTTTAGCCCTCGTGGGTGATAATGGGGCCGGTAAATCAACTTTAATTAAAATATTGTCAGGGGCATATACTGCAGACAATGGGGAAATATTTATTGATGAGGCAAAGGTGTCTATCGAATCACCGAGAGATGCGAAACAGTATAACATTGAAACAATTTATCAGAACCTCGCCCTCATGGATAACCTGGACATACCTTCAAATATATTCATTGGTCGTGAACTTTTTAAGTCCAGGATATTAAAATTTCTAAAGATAGTAGATTATAAAAAAATGACCGGTGAAACGGAGTCCGTACTGGGGAAGCTTAATGTCAAGATTAAAAATTTGCATGAGAAGGTCTTTAATTTATCAGGAGGGCAGCGCCAGGCTGTTGCTATAAGCAGAACAATTTATTTCAATGCACAGGTCATTATTATGGATGAACCGACGGCTGCCCTTGGAGTTGAAGAAACAAGAAAAGTCTATGATCTGGTGCTCGAATTGAAGAAGAGAGGTGTTGCTGTAATTATAATATCTCACAATATTAATGAAATATTCGATGTTGCTGATAAAATTGCAGTGTTAAAAAATGGCTTACTTGTAGGGGTAAAAGAGAAGAAGAACACAACTATAAACGAAATACTGAAAATGATAATTGTCGGTGACAGCGAATTGAGAAGGTAAATAACCGTGAGACACGAATTAATAGAAGGATGAAGGAGGAAAGGATAGAGCTTTTTGGAGCCTCATACAAATACCGGGAGTTACGGGATTCGATGCCTGATCTTTCCAGAGTGGCCGGAATAAAGCCGTATACACTTTTTGACGGGCCCGAACGAGGAGTTTTTGCCGTCGATGTGTGGACTGGCTCAGGGCTACGATATACTGTGGTGCCCGACAGGGGAATGAATATATGCAATGCAAACTATAAGGGTATTCCGCTTGATTGGTCCTCTGGCACAGGCATCGTCTCTCCCTTCCTTTATGACTGCCATGGATGGAAGTGGCTCCGATCATTCAACGGCGGGCTCGTTCATACATGCGGCCTGGACAATGTTGGTGAGCCGTGTATCGATGATGCATTGAATTATGACAATAAAGATTTCGGCGGGCATGGCCGGATCAGCAACACGCCCGCGCAGGAGCTGTCGTGGGAGGTTGATGAAACTGAAGAGGATTATCAAATGATTGTGTCTGGAAAATGTAAAATAACCTCTGCGATTGAGGAAAACCTTGTCTTGGAGAGAACAGTAGAGAGTGCACTGGGTGACAGTAAAATATTGCTTAAAGATAGGATCGTAAACAGGGGCTACAAAAGCACGCCTGTTTTACTTCTCTATCACTGTAATTTTGGTTTTCCACTGCTATCGGCAGAAACGACACTCTCCCTGCCTGCAAAAAAAGCGGTGGATTGGAACGGAAATCCGGTACAGAATTTTATGAAAATAAAAAACCCGACCCAAGAAAATGAAGATACGGTCATCTATCCTGAAATCACTGATGTTTCCTGCGAAATCAAACTTGTCAATCCACGTCTCGGCGGCAACGGAATCGGTGTCTATATGAAATATGAGGCAGCGGATCTCCCCCACCTCACAGTATGGCGACACTACCGGAAACGCTCATACGTCATGGGTATAGAACCGGGGACCTGCAGAGTCAGGGGACGTTTAAAAGAGATAAAAGAAGGAAGAGCGGTATACCTCGAAAAAGATCAGAGTTTTGAAGTGCATCTTGAAATCGGTGTTATTGAGGGTGAGGGGGCCAGGATCGATTGAGGGGAGGATCGAATGAGACTCGTTTTTGAGCTGCTGACAGAAAAAGAAATTGAAAGAGTGCATGAAGCCTCTCTTGCAGTACTGTCAAAAACCGGGATGAGAATTGAGTCGGAAGAACTTCTTACGGGCCTGAGAAAAATAGGAGCACGGGTAAATGATAGTACAAAAACAGTACTGTTTCCCGAACGCATCGTTGAAGGGACGATTGAAAATAACAGGCGTTTACTGAAAAGTGGAAAAAAATTACATCTGCTGAACGGGGTGACCTCCGAGATTACCGGAAGAAGCTATATTGAAGCGAAAATAAGCGGTGGCTGTGAAAAATATCTGGACTGGGATTCGCAAAGCCTGCAGGACCCAGGTGAACAGGAATTATTGAATTATGTAAGAATTGGGGAAAAAATCCCTGAAGTCGGCTTTGTCGGGAATCCGGTAGTTTTATCCAGGGATGAAAACGGCAAAAGAGTAGATGAGAAACTGCGAAGGGTGAAAACTGCAGCGTTGATTGCAAAAAATACGAGAAAAATCGGGTCAATGGAAGTCTGGGATAAAAGGGAACTCGACTATCTTGTTGAAATAGGAATAATAGCCCGGGGAGGGAAAGAAGAGTATTATAAAAACCCATGCCTTGTCACTGCAAAAGAAACGATAAGCCCGCTCTTTCTTGATGAGCATGCCGGAAATATCCTTTTAGCCCTCGCAAAAATGGAACTGCCGTGTACCATCATACCAATGCCGATAACCGGTATCAGCGCGCCTGTTACCAAGCTGGGAAATGCTATTATCGGCAATGCCGAGATACTCGGTGTTATGACGGCCATTAAATCCGTTTGCCCTGAATCACCTGTGGGAGGTGGTACTATCTCCGGTATAATAGACATGCAGACAAGTGTGGTTTCTTTCAGCGCGCCTGAAGCGATTTTGCAGGATATTGCGATTGCAGAGGTTCATAAAAAGCTCTACAAATTCAACTATCTGATAGGAAGCGGGTACTGCGATGCGAAATATCCGAATTCTCAGGTTCTTGCGGAAAAGGTCATGAAATATCTGCTGACATTCCTGTCCGGACGCTACAGCTATCCTGTCGGCTTGATCAACAGCGGTTCTGTTTTCAGCATCGAACAGGCTCTTGTAGATGTTGAGCTCTGCCGGTATATTCATGCTCATTTTGGCGGTGCGGGTGAGAGTACTATGGTACCGGAGCTGGTTCAGCTGATCGGTGAAGTCGGGATAAGAGGCCATTTCATTGCAGAAAACCACACACTAGAACATTTCAGGGAGAACTGGTTCCCTCAAATTATGGATAGGACGGGTTACACATCAATAAAGCAAAGTAAACAAAAGGATATGTATTCTGCAGCGCATGAAAAAGTTCGTGAGATGATTAATTCCGGAGATTTCTGGGAAATCGATGATAGCAGAGCAAAGGAAATCGACGCTGTTGTTGACAAAGCTCAGAAATATCTGTAAGTAAAATGAAATGTACATTTTTTGAATTTAACAATCTTCCAAATATAGAAAATACCCTCATCCGACTCATAACATATTGATCCAGATTAAAATACAACCTACTCGCAAGTACCAGTTTTGAATAATTATAAATTAGAATTTAAATTTAGTGTACTAGGAGTGTCATTTTATTTAGAAGATTCTAAAGTATTTCAGTAATTTTAAGAAAAGTATATAAATATTTGATAAATTACATTTATAAATCATTTTTTTGCTTGATTTTATCATAAAATATGATAGAATTTTCTCATTATGAGCAGGTACGCGCGAAAAGAGAAGGTGCTTGAATATATAAAAGAAAATAAAGTATGCCCTGTTGAAGAACTTATCGATAAATTTTCAGTTTCTATTTCCACAATACACCGCGATTTGAATGCTCTCGAGCGAGAGGGACGGATAAACAAGTTTTACGGAAAAGTCACCATTAAAGAAGAAAGCGAACTGTATAATTCCCGGATCAAGATAAACGTCAATTTAAAGCGGCGTATCGCTCGGAAGGCTCTGGAATTCGTTCGAAATGGTGACTGTATCTTCCTCGACAACTCGACTACAGCCTACTATCTTGCAGAAGCACTGTGTGTATCTTCAATCCAGGACCTGATTGTTGTTTCGAACAGTGCTCTCGTCATTGAACTTTTTCTCAAGAATAAAAATATCGATTTTGTATCAACAGGCGGAAAGCTCAACAAGGATTTCAATAGTTTCGTGGGACCGCAAGCACTTACATCGATCGATGATTTCAACGGCACTCTCTTCTTTTTCTCAACCCTGAGCATTTCAATGGATGGTGGTGTCAGTGATGTTTTTTCACCAGATGAAATAAGTGTTAAAAACAAGATGTTTAAAAATGCAAAAAGATCGATTTTGCTTATCGACTCAACAAAGTTTGGTAAATCATCAACGGTGAAATGGTTTGATTTAAATGATATCGAGCTGATTATTACAGACAGCAATATGAATCCACAACAAATAAAAGAGTTTCAAAAAATTGGAGTACAGCTTATAACGGCATAGTATAAGGAGAATGTTATGTCAGGGAAAGACCTGCGATTGAAAAAACTTTTTGGAACGAAGAAAAATCTCGTTATATCAGCGCTCGATCATGTGATGGAGTATGGAGACCAGCCGGGAATCGAGGATGCAAGGAAGGCGATAACGAACTGCCTTGGGACCGATGCGCTTTTACTCCCGCGATTCATGCTCAAGAGAAACTGGGACCTGTTCGCCGGCGAGAGTGCACCGGTGCCGGTAGTGAGGATCAACTGGACTTCGGCTTTTTACTATCCCCTGGAGTACGACAGGGGCTATACAAGGATAGCGGCGACGGTTGAGGAGGCGGTCGAAGCAGGCGGCGAGGTGGTTATCTGCTCCCTGTTTCTCGAAAACGGAGACGAGGAGATGGAAACGGAGAACGTTGCTATCTTTTCAGAAGCTGTCCGGCAGAAGGAAAGGCTGGGGATTCCGCTTATTGGTGAATGCTATGTTGTCGAGCACAAAGAGAAGACGGCGAAGGAGGTGCATAAAAAGGTCAAGCGGGTGACCAGAGTTATGGTTGAGCTCGGTGCGGACCTGGTCAAGACCTTTTACACGGGCGACCGGTTTCATGAGGTTGTCGAGAATACCCCCGTTCCGGTGTTCACCATCGGGGCGGAGAAGTTAGGCAGCGATCTCGAGGTGCTGGGAAAGGCATACGACAGTGTCAAACAGGGTGCGCGGGGGATTATTTTCGGAAGAAACATCTTCATGGCTCAAAATCCTTCAACGATAATCGATGCGCTGAATGCGGTGATAAATGATGGTGCCAGGCCTGAAGATGCTGCGAAGAAATACGGCTTGCATTAGGCAGCACCGGAAGACGAAAACATTGTATAAGGATTCCCGGTGAAACAGGCGGATCAACACTGTATTGAAATCATGGTGTACTGGAAGGCCATTAGCGGCTTACAGACGAGGCTGTACACCCGGGGCTGATACTAAAAGGACGCGATATGAACTGGAAAGAAACTGCTGTTGCGCGTGCGAACAGGAAGATCTATGACGAGGAGATCAGAGATTTTTTACCCGAACAGGTCTTTGATTTTCATACCCATGTCTTCAATGCCGGGACCATACCGAAAGGGGATACCGGTGTTGAACTGCCCGGTGTTCACATCAGAAGCTACACGATACCGGAGCTGATGAAGGACTGTGAGGAAATATATCCCGGTAAGAACTGCCGGGCGGTCGTGTTCGGGTTTCCCGATATCCGGTACAATTCTGATATTAACAACCGATACGTTGCTGAAACGGCAGACCGTGAAACCGTGTATCCCTTCCGGCTCATCCGGCCGGATGAAGATCCCGCAAAGTTCGAAAATGAGCTCCGCTCGATGAAATTCTATGGTGTAAAGCCGTACCTGGACTATGTCACGGGTAAAAATTCGGGTGATGTCGAGATAAACGATATGCTACCGTCCGGTATCATGGAGGTGGTGAACCGGCTGGGTTTAATTGTTATACTCCATATACCACGCAGCCTTCGCCTCGCTGACCAGGTCAACCAGAAGCAGATAGTTCAGCTCGCCAATACCTATCAGAATACAAAGATAATTCTCGCCCATATCGGCAGGGCATACTATCTGAAAAACATAGTTGGGTATCTGGATAACATCATTCCTCTGAAGAATGTGTTCTGCGATACGGCAATGCTGAACAACTGGGAGGTGCTCGAGTACCTGTTTGCGCACTTCGATTCACAGAGGATACTGTACGGCACCGATATCCCGATTGCCCTGTGCGGTGGGAAATCTGTAGAGATAAACGACCAGTATACCTATGTTACGTCAAAACCCTGGCACCTTTCGATTTCAGACGATCACGGGAAGCTCGTGTTCACCTCATTTATCTACGAGCAGATCAGGGCTGTCAGGAAGGCGTGTGAGCGTCTGGGACTGACCGGGACATTCATACAGGATTTCTTTTTTCAAAACGGGTATAATCTCATCCACAGTGTCAACGTATAAAAAGGAGATGCGGAATGAATGAATCAGGAACACCGAGAATCGGACTTTTACCCCTCATGTTGGAGATGTATAAAGAGTTTCTGCCGGAGATGCAGACGCGGCAGTCTGTTTTTATCAGGGAAATTGCGGATAAGCTCGGCAGTTTTGCCGAGGTGACAACCGCATCGATCTGCACGAACAGGGGTGAGGTTAAATCCGCAATCGCTGGATTTGAAGCTGAACATGCGGATGTCATACTCGTCATTTTCGTCTCCTATGCCACGAGCATTTCGGTACTTGTACCGCTCCTCGAGACTAATATCCCCATTGTTTTGTTCAGCACAACACCGAAAAACTCCATGGCCGGGGGGATGAGAATGGATGATATCATGCTCAACCACGGTATACACGGGTACATGGACCTCGCAAACGTGCTCAGGAGAAACAGGCGATGGTTTCAGTTTGTGAGCGGCTGTAAAAACGATGCTAATGCATTTAATGAAATAGAAACCTGGGCGCGTGCTGCGCGCGCAAAGAGCATGCTGAAGCAGTCGACCATCGGTATTGCAGGATACACCTTCGACGGCATGGGAGATTTCGGCATCGATACTACCTACCTTCATGCACGGCTTGGGCCTGAGGTGCGTCATATTCCTCTCAATACACTGGCCGAGCATATCAGAGGTGTGGGGGATGATGAAGTAATAAAAGAGATCGAGGGTGACAAGAAGAATTACGAAATAGGTCCCGGCGTAACGGCTGATATACACGGAGAATCCAACCGTGTATACCTGGGGCTTAAAAAGATTGTAGATGAGCTAGGTATCAACGCATTTACCATGCATTTCCAGGGCATTCTTGAAAACCCGGATATACGAACACTTCCATTTCTCGCCGCTTCGAAGCTGCAGGAGGGTGGCCTCGTGTATTCTGGCGAAGGGGATTTCCTCGGCGCAACCGCCGGGCTGATGCTCCGGTACCTGTGCGGTAACACCGTTTTCACCGAGACCTTCTGCCCCGATTTCGACGGCGGGAGAATAGTGATGGGGCATATGGGAGAGTCGAATCCCGCATTCGGGGTAAAGACGCTTCTTCGAAGGAAGAAATTTGTTTTCGGGGAGGCGCTCGATCCGGTTATCGCTGATACGCAGATGAAGCCGCAGAGAGTCACGGTTCTGAATCTCGGAATCGTTGAGGATAATGAATTTCAGATGATCGTATACGGCGGCGAGGTGTGCGATAAGATCCCCGGGTCTGAAGATATCGACATGCCCTATTTTCATTTCAAGCCCGATATGGAGCTTCCGGCATTCCTGACGGAGTACGGGCGTGCAGGAGGGACCCATCATATCGCAGTGACGGATGGTGATCGACAGGATGATATTCTGAAACTCGCGGAGATGCTCCAAATCAATGCGGTTGTTTTGATGTGAGACAATTGAGCGGCATTTGCAAGCTTGTCTCCTTCACTGCTTATTTGCAAGTGCTGGTGTGCATCACACACGCTGGGATTTTTATGAGTATTCGGCTGCACCAAAGGACTGCTCCATGAAATATCTGCTTGGAATTGATGTGGGAACAGCGGGAACGAAGACCGCTCTTTTTTCCGAGAACGGAGATATGGCGGACCTTTCATGCAGGGGATACTGCCTGTCATACCCCAATGAAGGTTGGGTGGAGCAAAACCCCGATGACTGGTGGCGCTCACTCATCGATACGGTTCGGGAGGTAACGGCACGTAACAAATGTGGTAAGGATGTTGCTGCATTGAGCCTCTCCACGCAGGGAGGATCTCTTGTGCTGCTCGATACGGAATTTCATGCCCTGTACCCTGCAGTAAGCTGGCTTGACGCCCGTGCCGAAGAAACCGCGGACAAACTGCTTCGGCGGATAAATCGGGAAGAACTGTACAGGATGTCGGGGTGGCCCATCACCGGGGGGCTCAACCTCCCCGTTGTTTTCTGGTTCAGGGAAAAACGTCCTGAATTGTACCGGAAGGCACGGTTTTTTGCCTCCACGATTGATTATATCAACTATCTGCTCACCGGCAGGTTCGCGATAGACTATACCAATCTTGCGCTTACCATGTTTCTTGACCTGGATAAAAGGGGCTGGTCGGAAAAGGGGCTATCGGTTACCGGGCTTACCGGGGATAACGTGCCGGAGATCATTCCGTCGGGCCAAGTGCTGGGAAAACTTACCCCCGAAGCGTCCCGAACCCTCGGACTCAGCAACGAGGTAACCGTTGTGTCCGGAGCGCACGACCAGTACTGCGCGAGTATCGGTGCCGGGGCTGTCAATATGGGCGACTGTGTGCTCTCCTGCGGAACTGCATGGGTGTTGCTTGCCACCTGCGACAGGCTCTATTTTGATGAACAAAGCCTAGGGGGTCGGGGTATCACGCAGTCGGTGTTCCCCGGTATACATCCCGCACCAGGCAGGTTCGGCCTCATGACATCCGTGCCCTTTGGCGGCAACTCACTCAAGTGGTTCAGGGATGTAATGCGTCCCGAACACTCATTTGAGAAGCTGGATGAAGCAGCGGCAGGCGCAGGCCCCGGATCGGATGGCCTTTTCTTTGTACCAGTTTCGAGCTCTCGTTCCGGGAGAGGTGCATTTATGGGTATCGATGGGGTGCATGGTGAGGCACATTTCCTGCGTGCCATCATGGAAGGTGTGTCTTATGTCAATAAACGGCATCTGGCGATGATTCGGCATGCCGGTGTGCAGGTGGAAAAACTGATTATGATAGGTGGCGGGTCGAAGAGCAGGGTGTGGCCGCAGATAGTCGCCGATACCTGTGACATCCAGGTGGTGCTTCCACGTATAGCGGAGGCCGCCTGCGCAGGGGCGGCGGTTCTTGCAGGGGTGGGAAGCGGTTTGTTCGGCTCCATTGAAGTGGCAAGTATGAAAATCGCCGGGGTAAAATCCATTATAAAACCGATTGATGATAATGTCATGATGTATGCAGAACAGTACAAACGGTTCGTTGAGTACCTGAACTGTGCATAAAGCACATGTGACTGCATGGGCATCACGAGGAAGGGAAGTGTCTATTTGAAGTACATGCAATATGTAAGGGGGTGATAGAGGATAAAGAAAGGACAAAATGAGTATCATGAGGATGTATCACAAAAACTATAAACGAGGAGGAATGTATGAAGCATTCAAGGTTTAGCGTTGCATCAAAGGTGCTGCTTGTGCTTCTCTCGCTGACGCTTTTCTTTGTGTTGTTTGCAGGCAAAGAAAAAGAGGGCGCAGGAGTGGAGGCCGGTAAAGTAACCGAGCCGTCTGCCAAGGTAACGATTGACTTCTGGCATCAGGATTGGCCCGGCGGAATAAACTGGATGACTGCGTATGTGAAGAAGTTCAATGCGAAACATGCAAATATCACAGTGAACCTGATACCTGTTGCCTTCGGTGAGCTATTCGCAAAGTTGATTCCTTCGGTTGCACAGGGCAATGAACCTGCACTCATGTTCGGGTACAGCGACTGGGTATACGGCAAAGACGTGTCGAAGCTGTTTATGCCGATAACGCCGACACTTTTCAGTATGGATGAGTTCAAGAAGATTATCTATCCTGCTGCAATGATCGGTGTTGTCGGTTCCGATGGAGAAGCGCATGGTCTTCCGGTTGCAACAGGCGCGAATGCCTTCGGTTTTGTCTACCATAAAGACCTCTTTAAAAAGGCGGGGGTAGACCCCACCAGCATCAAGTCCTGGGACGACCTGAAGGCCGCAACCAAGAAGCTCACGGTGTATAATTCAGACGGTTCGATCAAGCGTAGCGGGATACTATTCTCATACACCGAGTCAGCAAACACCCTGCTCGACATGATACAAATGCAGGGAGCGCGTGACAAGTTGCTCAATCCCCAGACCCATGAATGGAACTTCAACATCCCTGAAGCGAAAAAGGCCATGGAGACCTTCAAGTGGTTTGTCGATAACAAGGTGTACGACCCGCATTCAGGTGATCCATTCACCGCGTTTCCGAACAAGCTGGGCGCCATGCTTCTTATCGGACCGTGGGATGTCGGCGCTTCGATGACCGATTTTCCTGAGCTCGACGTCGGCTATATCCTTATGCCGCCTTTCCCCGAACCGAGTAACAAACTCGTTTTAGGGTCAGTGATCAGCTATTTCGATCTGTTCGTTTCGAAACGGCTCAAGGGTGATGAGAAAAATGCTGCGCTGATTTTTATAAAGGAACTGATGACACAGCCACAGGAGTATTTCGATATCGCCTTTTATCAGAAACCTCCCTTCTGGGTTGGCGCCGTATGTAACCAGAACTATATCGCTGAGCTGGAGAGCAGACCTGCGGATAAGATGAATGAGTTCAGCAAAACCGCACTTACTGCCACGAAGGTGGGCCTGCCTGCGGTAAATACGCTTGACACGAAGATTCCGGAGCCTATACTTATCAGACAGGCGATCTATCCTGAGATGGAAAGTGTATTTCTGGGTAAGAAATCGATTGATGAGATGCTTCAGTATCTCACAAATTACCTAACAGGCCAGGAAAAACAGCTTGCCGAGTAGTCTGAAAAACGCAGCATCAACTTGCAGGACGCAGCTCCGCAGGACAAACCTGCGGAGTGCAGCCTGCATTAAGATTTAATAATAATAATAATGAAGAACTGAGATTTGGAATTCGGACCAGGGGGTCTGTTTAAATGGAAGCTGAAAAGAGAAAGAGCCCTTTTAATCTGTTTATACTGATAGTCGCGGTGTCCGTCCTGATATACTATGTGCTCGTCGGTGTGTGGCCGTTCCTCTACAATATCTTTCTCAGTTTCAGGAGAACAGATCTCATTACCGTCGATAAGTTCATAGGTTTCAAGAATTATGTATACATGGTGCATGATCCGGTTTTCTGGAAATCACTCTGGCATAATTTTTACTACCTCGGTGTAATGGTATCAACCGGCATATTTACATCGCTCATATTCGCTGCTCTTATCTATAAAACACAGGGAATTATGCGCAAGGTGTACACGGCGATGTTCTTCGCGCCTGTCGTCACATCGATGGTTGCGATTTCACTGGTATGGGTGCTGCTCTATTTCCCGAAAATCGGTCTTTTTGCAATTGTTCTGTCGAAGCTGTTCGGCATCGACCCCGACCGCCTGACCTTTCTGCAGAATACCTCTACAGCGCTGCTCTGTATTATTGTTATGGATGTCTGGAGGGATACCGGTATCCGTACTGTTATCTTTCTAGCGGGGATGGATGAAATCCCGGATTCCCTGTACGAATCCGCCAGAATCGACGGCGCCTCGCAGATACGACAGTTTTTCAGGATAACGATTCCTCTGCTGACGCCGCAGCTCGTCTTCATTGCGGCAATCTACTCGATCAATGCCATACGGGTATACGTGCAGGTGTACATGATGACCGGCAGTCCGCCGGGTGGGCCTGCCAACTCCACCATGGTGCTGACGCTCCACATGTACCTGTCTGCATTCTATGGAAACAGGTTCGGGTACGGGGCGACCATCTCCATGGTCATGTTTGCCATATTGTTCGGCCTCGTGCTGCTCGAGATCAAGGCATTCCAGCAGAAGTGGGAGTATTGAGATGATGAATTTATATTTTATCCCGGGAAAAGCCGGTTCAATCCTGGAAGTACTCCGTCCGACCGGGCTGGGTGAAGGAGAATGATATGACAAAACCGAATCGATTAAACCGGTACAGGACAACGAAATTTGTGTCTAAGTTTTTCCTTCACCTGGTACTCTTGAGCATTGGCATTATGATGATATTCCCGATGATCTGGATGGTGTTTTCCTCATTCAAACCGTCTCTCGAGGTGATAAGCGTCGAGTTTCATCTGCTCCCGCGGACCTGGACCATGCGGAATTACGTCAAGGTGTTCAATGAGCTCAGTATGGGACGGGGGTATATCAACAGTATCATCTTCTCAACCGCTGTCACGTTCTTTGTCCTGCTCTCTGCAACAGCGTCGGGATATCTCTTTTCCAAGCTGAAGTTCAGGGGAAGGGATGCGCTGTTTTTTCTGGTGCTTGCAAGTGTCATGATTCCACCTCAAATCGTACTGATCCCGCTCTACATTTTAATGAACAAGTTCGGATGGATCAACAGCTATCAGGGTTTGATATTCCCCTTCATCATGAATGCATTCGGTATATTTCTCATGCGGCAGTTCATGTACGGTATTCCGAACGATCTTATAGAGGCTGCCCGCATTGACGGAGCATCGGATTTCAGGATTTATTTCTCGGTAGTCATACCACTCGTGCGTTCATCAATTGCCGTCCTCGGCATACTCATTTTCTTGTGGACCTGGGACGAGTTTCTATGGCCGCTTGTTATTGTGAACCAGAACGAGCTCAAAACCCTGCCCCTCCTGCTGGCCCATTTTACCATGGCGGAAGGGCAGTTCCCCGGGGAGTCAATGGCCGCATCCACCCTGGTAATCGGCCCGGTTCTTCTTATCTATGCCTTTTTCCAGCGTCATTTTGTGAGAGGCATGAGCATGACGGGTTTGAAGGGGTAGCGTTGCGGTGCGTATACAAAGGGACATCGAGGCACTTCTCAAACAGTATGAACGGTTATTTCAAAAGAATGAAACTCGCATTCATGCTTCTTTGAAACGCGTGACTGATGCCCTGCACCTTCGACCCATAGACGGGGTGCCGGTTCTCCAGATGAGCCAGACCGTGCTTTATCCAAGGCATGAGGTGTTTTTTTCCAGGGAGAAAAACCTCATCTTCCAGCTTGCAAATATTAATCTTACACTCTCTCACGACACGGATTATGTCCCCTACCTCGATCCCTTCGAGGGTGTTACCGTGCTATCCGAGGCCTTCGGGTGTAGTGTTGAGGTTCCTTTTAATGGTGATCCCTGGATAAAAAACCCGCTGATCCGGAAAAACCCGGAGGATGTATATTTACTGAAAAAGCCTGAATTGAAGAACAACGTGTACCTGAGGACACTCGAAACTCTGAAATACTTTGAAGAAAAATCAGGGGGGCTATTGCCGGTCGGCGCGACCGACCCGCAGGGTCCGCTTGATGTCGCCTCCTTGATTTGGAACAATCAGGATTTCATACAGGCGTGCGTGTTCAACAAGAAAGAAGCGCATTACATACTGGACCTGGTTACCGAGTCCTTTATTGAGTTTTACTCCATGCAGTACGAATCACTGAAAAATCCTGCCTACCCGGTGCACAGCTTTCCGCTTGTCGATTCTAATGACGGAATATCAGTATCCGACGATGAGGCTATTCTTCTGTCACCTGCGCTGTATGAAGAATTCGGCCTCCCCTACCTGAACAGAATTTCGGATGCCTTTGGCGGATTGTACTATCACTGCTGCGGCGATTTCGGTTTTATTCTCGATCAGATTCTCAAAATAAGAGGTTTGCGCGCGATCAACGGACACCTGAGCCCGGCGGAGCTGAAACCGGAATATATATCAAAAATTATCGAAAGCGGTGTCGGGCTTTTTCTTGGTATTAGCGACCGGGAGGTAGGGTGGGAGACAGACTCATGGGAATGGGATAATGAAAAGATGATGTATGACAGCTACTACATCCCCTCCGCGATGGCCTGCTCCGGGGGAAAGGGCATCGTATTCGTGGGATATGGGAGCTATTTCGGGTATCTGAATGCATTTCAAGCCGGTGGCTCTGATAACGGGAATGTCCCACTCGTAGGGGCGAGCGGTCATATCATACAGAAGGGACCTCTGGTGGATATTTCTATAGGGGATAAAAATGCCGATTTCGTACACATACTCTCAATAATTGACAGGGAATCGAAGCATATGGAAAATTAAATGCCCGTTAACCGTATCACATTATTTATTTCTAACATACATTGGTCCAGTGAATTCCGAATTGTGGTGCTTTGCGATTTTCAATTTGATTGTATTAATTAAACATGCACATACGTATATACACTTGACATATATAATTATTATGGATAGTAAAATAATAAAGGTGAATTAGCGGGGATTATAAAGAAAGTAAATGCCCTTACCATAAAAAATAATCTTGGAAGTGTACTGGATGGTCTTGAAAAAAACAAAGAGCCCATCCTGATCAGTAAAGGTAGGATCGTTCGTGCAGTTCTTATAACACCTGATGATTTCAAACTGAGATTTATCGATAAGCAGGCTGAAGAGGATAGGCAAAAGCTTTATACCAAAATCAAAACTTTGAGCCGTGGAGAGGTGTTTGATAAAGAAAGTGTTGATGTGCTGCGTGAGCTCAGAGGATATGAGCAGTGATATGGGTTATCGATGCATTTGTGGTTTTACGCTGGTTTTTAGAAGATGAATATCATCCAAACGCTGATGAAGTTTTAAAATCTCATGCCTATTCTGCAGAAAGGGATTTTCAGATTTTAGTGTTACAGTACACAACTTTTCTTAATAACTTCCGTACTTCAGCCCGGTTTCCACAAAGGCCTTTACATTGTCGATCGGTGTATCGTACTCGAGGTAATCAGCCGTCTGGAGAATGAAACGCCCTCCGGGCTTGCCAATTTCTATTGTTTCTTTTGTCGCCTGCCTCACATCATCGCTCGTTCCCTTTTTCAGCACGTTGACCTGATCGACGTTGCCCACGATTGTGTACGTCCCGTCTGATATCTTCTTCGCTTCACCAATATCGCCGTCTCCGAGCGGAGGTGGTGAGAAAGGTTCTACAATATCGGCCTCGAGTTTTTTATATGAGTTCGCAAGCGCCATGATATCGCCGCAGTTGTGGTACAGGGGGATAACGCCGAGGTTTTTTACATTGTCAACATACTTTTTCTCAAAGGGAAGCACATATGTTTCGTAGTTCTTCGCGCCGAGAAATCCGCCCGGGACGTTTCCCCCAAGGCAGAACAAATCGGTGCTTGCTTCAGCAAGTACCTTAAGAAACGGCAGGGTTCGCTCAATGCAAAACCGCAAGAGCTTTTCGTAAAAGGGGAAATCGGTGAGAAAGAGGCTGTATATATCGTTCAGTTCTATGAGGAGGGACGCGTGGTTAAATGCGGCCCCGGGTGCCCATGCCGATACAATCCCGTCTTCCCCTACGAAGTTCTTTGTTTTTGTGATTAGGGTTTTTGCATGCGCCGGAAAATCCGACGGCATTGAAGGCTCGTATTTTATGAGAATATCGAGGTCCTTTTCGTTCTTGATGGGTTTTTTCGTGCATGCATACCAGAAGGTCCCGGGTGCTTCTGATGATTCCGAGATAGTAAATTCCTGGTCGAGAGAACCGAGCGGTGTATGGATTTTCGATTTTAACAGTATGGAATGGGCAGATTCTATTTTTTCTGTTGTGACTTCCCAGTTTTCAGTCTGCTCATCGATGTTTACACCGCCATATACGATCCAGTCGGGGTATATCCCGTGTAGAAGCCGTATAAAAAGGTCAACACCGAGTTTTCGTTCGAGATCTACAAGTTTTCTTTTGCATTCAACCGGGTCGCTCAAGTCGAGGTCGGGAAAAACCTGTTTGAGAAAATTACCTTCATCGTGGACAAACAGGCACACAGGCACCCTGTCGGGTATTTCGCCTCTTATGGTTTTCAGGATTCTTTCCCTGGATTTCATTCCGTGCCCATTCTCCATGTCACGTATGCAAGAGCGGTTTCTCGCCGTACGAAATCAGCCTCCGTATGACTTTTGAGCCTCTTCCGGGCTCATGCCGTGCTTCACAACCTGGATAAGGAGGTCCAGATATTTCACCGGATCCTTTGCGCAGATTACGTTTCTGCCGAACACAACCCCTGCCGCATTTTTTGAAATCACGTTCTTCGCCAGCTTAAACGAATCGATCGGTTTATCGGTTTTTGCTCCGCCTAATCCGAATACCGGTATTCCCGCGGTCCTGACTACATAATCGAACTTATCGACATATACGGTTTTAATGCAGTCGGCCCCGAACTCGGCAACGGCGCGTGTGCCTAACAGCAGCCGGTCTATCTCATCGTTGAACGTGTCGATACTGCCGAGCGGTATATACTCGCCGACGAGAGGGATGCCGAGGGCATTGGCCTCTTCAACGTATTCACCGAACTGAGTGATGTTTCGCGTGTTTGCCTCGTCATTACCGGAGAAGAGGAGTGAAACCATCACCATATCCGCACCCAGGGCGACTGCCTGTTTTACAGAAATGAGCCGTTCGTTATATCCCTTCTTGTATTCATACGCTTTAACGTAGTGGGTGGCATAATTAACCCTGATTATACAGAGCGGTGCATCTTTTTGAGAAAAAAATCCACTGCACTGTTGTGCCATGCCCGGCATGACCAGAAAGGCGTCTGCCTTTTTGAAGGCGTGTATCTGCTCGGGAAGATTGTCGATTCCCTCGAACGGCCCCATGTATGAGCCGTGATCGGCGGCGACAATGACCGCTTTACCGCCTCCAAGAAGCTTTCCCATACGAATTTCTTTTCCAACCATGTTCGTTCCTCCGTCTCAGAAAAATTATTGCAGTTATGTCCCGTTTTGAATAAAAACAGCGTACATCCCTGGCCGGATATACCACTTCGTGGCCGATCCTTGACAGGATACATCCTCCTGGGATACATCCTCC
>CAYSRJ010000047.1:0-3035 GCA_964433545.1 uncultured Spirochaetota bacterium
TAAATAATTGGATATATTCCGTATTTTTGGAATTCTGTATAATGATATGTTAGACCAACTTCGCCTGCTGGTTTGTCGGGGATGTGATTGACGCTGAAGAACACCACGTTCAAGGGGAGAGTATTGTTGTGGCTCAAAAGACCGGCATAGAGTGGACAGACTCGACGTGGAACCCAGTGACAGGGTGCACACGAGTTAGCGCGGGTTGCGACAATTGCTATGCGGCCACACTCGCCCATAGGCTGTTGAGCGATACCTACTTGTCTCGTGAACCAGTTGTCGATTCAAACGAAGCGCGCCGTGATCCGTTTGCTGTCCGCATTTGGCCAGAGCGATTAGCCCAACCCCTAGAATGGAGGGAGCCGCGTACTGTCTTCGTTAATAGCATGAGTGATCTATTTCATGCAGTTATTCCGGCCACATTCGTTCGGTCAGTCTTCCAGATGATGCTTTCAGTTCCCCAGCACACGTTTCAAGTGCTGACAAAACGACCAGCACGGGCCGCTAAGTTCATTAAGGCAAACGCAGAGTTCCTGACCGATGGGTCACTCCCGAGTCACATATGGATTGGCACCTCTATAGAACGGCAGGAGGTGGCATACAGAAACGGACAACTTCGGGACGTCCCGGCATGGATCAGGTTCATTTCGTGTGAACCACTCTTGGGAGATCTTGTCTTGGAGCTCGAAGGGATCCACTGGGTGATCGTTGGTGGTGAGAGTGGTCTCAATCACCGACCAATGAAGAGGTCCTGGGCAACTTCTATTCGGGATCAATGCGTTGATGCCGGCGTTCCGTTCTTTTTCAAGCAGTGGGGTGGCCGCACCCCGAAGGAAGGCGGGCGAATGCTTGAAGGGGAGTATTGGGACGAGCTTCCATCTATGTCTCTGGCGGTATGAGGGAAGACATGACAGAGTCGTATCTACGTGGGCTAGAAAATGATGGGTTGTATACGCCATCGATAAAGTCCCACTCCGTTCAGAAGATCAAGCTCCACAACTACTACACCTCTCTATTTAGTAGATCTATGAAGGACCTCTGGCCTCAGCACGCCTACATAGGGCTCTATTCTGGGGCGGGCCGAGCGGTCATAGAGGACTCAGGAGAGATAGTAGAAACAACTGCCACATCTGCCGTGCGACTGGAGCCTCCCTTTACACACTACATCTTCGTAGACAATGATCCCAACTCCATCGCGGCGCTACAGCAGCGGATTGATGCGATTCCAGGCGAATATCAAACGACCTTTATCCAGAAGGATGTCCGGACTGCCACTGGGGAGATCATCCGGACAATGCCAAACTTCAGCCGGGAGAAGGGACTCTTATCGTTTTGCTTCGTCGATCCGTTTGCTGCAGACCTCGATTTCCAAGTGATCAAGGAGCTAGGGAGCCGATATCGGATGGACTTCCTCATACTCCTCATGCTGGGCAGAGACATTAGAACGAATTTCAGGCGATACCTTGAAGACCCGGAAGATACTCGAATCGCTGCCCTCATTGATGATCCCAACTGGCGCGAGGACTGGAAGAAGGACGGGAGATCTCTCATTCGCTTCCTGCTCCAGAAATTTGATGATGCGATGAGACGAATTGGATACATAGAGGCAGAACCATCTGATGCGGAGCCAATTACTGCGACGGGTCTAGGAGTCTATCTCTATTCACTGGTCCTCTATAGTAAACAACCACTGGGGAAGAAGTTCTGGAACGACACGAGGCAAGGAGTGAACCCGCAGATCAGTATGGATTTCTGAGGATCGTGGTCTAACACGTGCATGGACCTGACAACCTCGCGGGGCTCAGTTGCAGGTCATGCACAGGACATTAACAAGGAGGTTGTATTGACCAATGCCAAAATACCGCGGAGTACTAAAATGGAGGAAAACTATGAGGAGAATCATAATTTTTATCATGATCATTACAGTCTTATTCGTAGCTTTTGGTTGTGCAACAACTCAGAAATTGACAAAAGAGGAATTAACTGTTCAAAGTATATTGGAAATTAGTAAATCAAAAACAGAACTTTATAAACTATCAAATGAATGGATGGCCAAAAGTTTCAAATCTTCAAAGCAAGTTATTCAATATCAAGATAAAGATGAGGGCATTATTGTTGGAAAAGGATTCATTGGAATAACATACACATTATTTCCAATGGATACTTGGTTTACTATGACAATTGAAATAAAGGATAATAAGGCGCGAGTGACATTTGAAGATATATATATTAGCCAGAAAGTTAATTATCAAACACAAGAAACACCAGTGACAAATAAGGCACAAATGGATAAGGTAAGGCCAGAATTAGAAAAATTGATTACTGATTTATCAGATTATTTACAAAAAGGCTCCGAAGAATGGTAAATTAAATGCCAAAACCTACCGGTGTACTCAAACGATACAAGAAGTGGTACTATCGGATCAGCTATAAAGGCAAACGCATCGAGAAAGGCGGCTTTACCACCGCAGAGCAGGCGTACCGGGCCCGCATCGAGCATATCAAAAAGCTTCAGGATCAGGTCATTCAGCCCCACGATATCACCGTTAAACAGCTTATAATCCAATATCTTGAAGAGCATGAGAAGATTTACAACCGGCTGTCAACTGTATGGAAAAACGAGGGGACCTGCAGGAATCATATCATCCCTTATCTCGGCGACAGGAAAGTAAAAGGCCTCAAACCCACCGATATGAAGAAGTTTCAGGGTTTCTGTGTTAAGAATAAGACCCCTTCGGTTGCTCATTACACCATGAGAACGCTCAAAAAGATATTCAATTGGGCTATGGAGTGGGAAATAATACAGTATAATCCGATAAAAGGCAAACTGCCTCCGGAGCCGACAACGGAGCATCCCACGGTTCAGCCGGAGAAGCTCTTTAAAATGATTCACGAGCTCAAAGGCAGGGAGAAGATAATCGTTTCGCTCGGGGCCCTCGCCGGCATGAGGATCGGCGAGATATTCGGCCTCAAGTGGGATGATATCGACTTCAAAGAGAACACAATATATATCCGCAGACAGTACAGCTCGGGTG
>CAYSRJ010000047.1:3135-26357 GCA_964433545.1 uncultured Spirochaetota bacterium
GATATCGACTTCAAAGAGAACACAATATATATCCGCAGACAGTACAGCTCGGGTGTCCTCGGGCCGGTCAAAACAATCGGCAGCAGGTCGATCATACCGATATGGGATAAGATATCATTTATGCTGAAAGAATGGAAGCTTCAGAGTGGATCTCCGGAATGGGTATTCAAGGGTATAAAGGACAACCCTCTCCGTTCGGAACGCTGGAGACAGCTCCGGTGGAATAAGATCAAGAAAGAATACTGCCTTCCTCAAGATCTTCGCTTTCACGACCTCCGGCACAGTTTCGCCTCAATCCTTATCGGCCAGGGAGCAGATAAAGGCGATGTACAGAAACTACTCCGCCATAAATCCATATCGATGACTATGGATATCTACCGGCATCTGCAGCCGAAGACGCTCTCGAGGGTATTCGAAATTTTTAATTCTCTGAGTGGTGAAGGTCGTGGTGAAGGTCAGGCATTAAATCAATGAATATATAGAGTTAATCTTAAAAAGTCTGGGCGGTACTGGACTTGAACCAGTGACCCCCTGCATGTCAAGCAGGTACTCTAACCAATCTGAGCTAACCGCCCTCTTTAGATTCTTCAGTCAATAGTATTACCGCAGAATAAATAAAAGGTCAAGGAAAATGTGCCTTGAAAGCGCCTGCCTTTGCCTATATCATCCTCCGAAGCACGCCAGCAAGAACTGCGATCCCCTCCTCGATTCGCTCAAGCGAAAGGTCGCTGAATGCGAGGCGTATATAGTTGTTTTTATATCCCTCGGGGAGGAACGCGTCTCCCGTTACGAATGCGACCTTTTCCTTGACAGCCTCTTTGAATACATACTCTGCATCCAGGTGTTCCGGTATAGTCACCCAGACAAAAAGGCCTCCGTTCGGCCGTGTCCAGTGCACTCCTTCCGGCATATGGGCCTTCAGGGCATTGAGCGTCGCATCCCGCCGGTTTCTGTACACTGATTTCATCTTCTCCGTATACTGCGTAATATACCCGTTTTTAAGATAGTCATGGGCGATAAGCTGGCTCAATGTTGATGTGCAGGCATCAAAAGACTGCTTCTGAAGCTCGAGTTTGGCCACGATCTCCCGGTCTCCGACGATCCATCCGACCCGAATACCGGGAGAAAGGACCTTGGAAAAGGTTCCCAGGTAAAAGACCGTTCCCCGTTTGTCTTGACTTTTAATCGGAGCGTAATCTTCAGCAGTGCCTTCATAAAAAAGCTCACCATAGGGGTCATCCTCCACGAGCGGTATTTCGTAGTGGTATGATATCTCGAGGAGTTTTTTTCTCCTCGAAGGAGACAGCGTAATTCCGGACGGATTGTTGAAGTTTGGTATAGTGTATATAAGCTTTACCGCTTTACCGCTTTTTCTGGATGCTTCTATCTTTTTCACGAGATCGTCCGGTACGATCCCCTCTTCATCCATCGAAACGCCGACAACGGCACCCATAAAGCTGTAAAACGATGCGATTGCCCCGATAAAACTCGGAATCTCGACAAGCACGACGTCATCCGGATCGAGGAATATCTTCGAAATGAGCGATAGGGCCTGCTGTGACCCCGTCGTTATAATGACCTCCTGGTTTTTCATACTAATATTTTTTTTACGCTCCATCCATTGTGCAATCTTCTGAAGCAGGGGGATATACCCCTTGGTCGTTCCGTACTGCAGCGCCGTCTTCGCCCGTGCATAGGGCCAGCTGTTGATGATAGCTTTTATCTCTTCAAAAGGAAAGCTCTCGGAATCGGGCATCCCCCCGGCCATTGAAATTATCCCCGGTGTGTTTGCCATTTTCATGAGTTCTCGAATTTTCGAGCTCTTCAATTGACGAGCTGAATCAGAAAACAGATCTTTCATATCCATCGTTCTACCTCTCGGAAACAGCAAGAGCTTCTTTTCCCATATAAAATGCCTTTATATTTATTTCAATATACTGTTGTTTGACCAGGTTTTTTATCGCCTGTATGTACAGCTCGTCTTCAAAGGAAAGGCAGTTGGAAACCGCACCGATGAGCACGACATTTGCCGCCCGAATGCTTCCGGCCTGCTGGGCAATATCCTGGGCTTTTATCATGCTGAATGATGAAAATATGCTGCCGAGAATCCCGTCAATGTTTTCAGGGTATTCGGCTTTGCCGGAACTAACCGTTACCGGTATAATCATGAGATCGTTGACTATAACCCTGGTATTGCTGTTGCAAAGATGACGGTACCTGAGAGCTTCGGCCTTCTCCATGGATACAAGGTACTGTGCTGATTTCTTCATTACGAGAGGTGAGTACACCTTCTCGCCGTACCGAATCTGCGATATAACGCTTCCGCCTCTCTGCGCCATACCGTGCACTTCATTGCTCTTTACGTCGAAACCGGCAAGGACGGCAACCTCTGATACAATTGAACTCGCAAGCAGTATACCCTGCCCGCCGACGCCGACGATTACAAAATTAACCACATCTTCCATTATTGACACTCCTGAAGAGTTTTACATCAACGGGTACCATCGAAACGGGCACGATTCCACCTTTCATGTGACTCTATGAAAGAATACTCACCCCAGCCCGGGACATCATAATCTTCCGGGCGTTTCGTACTAGTACTAAAGCGATACTTACTGATCATATGGTTTAAAAAGCAGCTCCTTGACACAAGCTATGCCATATTTAACGTTGCTAAGCATATCATAATCGTTTCTGAGATGAAAAGTATCGCTGTAGTACTAGAAGGAGAGCGCATACCCTTCCCTCCTGTAATCGCTTACTGCCATATACCCATGATCGGATTTGAATATACCATGCACATCCCCTATCGGCTCCTTTTTCGGCTCGATTGTGTACCCTCTTGTCTTGAGTTTCTGTATTTCATGTGGCAGTTCTGTGCACGGTTCAACATAAAGGACATCGGGCCATCCCTGATGATGAGTGCGCATCCGCTCGATGCATTCAAGCGGGTTTTCCCCTTTCCCCACATGAGAAAGAATAATCATTGCGAGTGTTGTCGGGATCATTGGCCCGCCGGGACTTCCGGCAGCCATCTCAACACCGGCTTCTCCGGTAACGAGCACCGGCGCCATATTGCTTGCCGGACGCTTGTTCTTTCCAAACAGATTCGGCATGTTTCCAATTATATTGAAATAGTTCGGTTCGCCCGGGTTGAAAGAAAAGGCGTCCATGCTCCCGTTGAGAAGAAATCCGCAGCCCTCCGTACTCCATTTTGAACCGTATCGGAGGTTCAGTGTATAGGAATTGGAAACAGCGTTTCCCTCACGGTCGATTACTGAAAAATGAGTGGTTTCTCCGTCGCTATTTCGATGAATATAAGATGGCCCGGAGTATCCTTGCAGGCGGGACTGATATTGTTCGGTCCGTACGTCTTCCATACCATGTATGAGACCGAACAAAAATTTCGAATATTCAGTACTGAATATATTCTCATAGGTTCTATTTTCCCGCAGGTCGACATCACCCATGTAATCGATCCGGTCTATAAACGCTATTTTGGAGGCTTGTGCCAGCAGATGGTAAAAATCAGCCGTAAACGGCTGAATATCGAGAAAAGCATCGCGGTTCAGTATATTCAGTATCTCAACCAGTATTGCTCCTCCGCCTTCGGGTGGAACGGTCCAGATCCTTTTCCCTCGAATTTCGGTGCAGACGGGGTCCACCTCTTTCAGCTTATACTTCTGCAGGTCTCCCACAGTAATAAATCCGCCGTTTTGCGTCAGGTCATGCTCGATGCGTTCGGCAATCAAGCCATTATAAAACGCATTCTCTCCCTCGCGGGCAAGCAGTATAAACGTGTCCTTCAAATGCGGGTTTGGAATGCAGTCACCCTCCCGAAACTCCCCTGTTTCTTTTACATATATACTCTTTGATTCCGGGCACATCGACAGCTTTTGTGCGAGACGGTTTAGGCATTGCGCCTGATACCGTGTAATGCGACAGCCCTCTTCCGCACGTTTTGCAAGCTCCTCAAGGAGCGTTGATGCGTGAAGCACACCGAACCTGTGCTGTAGTGTAAAAAACGCTTTTACCGTTCCAGGCACACACACCGATTTCGGTCCGAATGCCGTTGCTTCCGGATCGATGCTTCCGTCGTCTTTTATGAAGCTGGATCTGTCGGCACCTTCAGGAGAGCGTTCCCTGTAATTGATGGCGAACGGCTTTGTGTCTCCCTTTTTCAACCCAAGAAGGTAACCACCGCCTCCGAGGTTTCCAGCCTGGGGGTGGTACACTGCAAGGCTCAACGCAAGCATGAAGGCCGCGTCGAATGAGTTGCCGCCGTCTTTCAGTACGTCGATCGCAAGCTCGGTCGCCTGTTTTGAAACAGAGCTGACAGCGCCGTGCCCGTGTGCAAAAACAGGCTTTGCGGTATTTGAGATTTCAACGGATATACGAAATCCCTCGTAGTCGTACTTTTGCACGCCTGTTCTCCTGTTGTGAACAATGAAGATTTTTTTCGACCGGAGGTTGTTCTTCGGCCCGGATATCAGCGGATATTGCCTTAATGTACTATATTAGGTTTTTTTTTGGAAGAAAATAGAGCCCCTGCGGGGAACTTCTATTCGACAAAGTCCATAACTCTTCGTTTTTTCATCGGATATTTTAACTTATCGAGTGCGGTATGCTCGATTTGTCGTATCCGTTCCTTTGTCAAGTTGTACTTTTCGCCGATCTCTTTGAGTGTGAGGGGTTTCCTTCCGTTCAAGCCGAAATGCCTCTTAATCACATCCCGCTCAATCGGCTTCAGTTTTCTGATGACATCGTTGATAATCTCTTTCAGATTCTTTTCCATAACAACCTGTTCCGGATGTTCATACTTGCCGTCATCAACCAGATCGAGTATCGTGTCGGAGCTGCTGTTTTCTGAAAGTTTCTGATCCAGGGACACAGGCCGGTAGATGTTTTTCAATTTTTTAATTGCATCGGTATCATCCAAATCGTCCTGCTTTGAAAAGTGAGTGGCATATTTCAGAGGCAGCTTGATGGAAGTCGATTGTTCAAAGATTGCCTTGAGTATGTAGTGACGTATCCACCAGCGGGCATACGAGATGAATTTGAACCCTCTCTCCACATCGAATTTCTCCACGGCCCTGATCAGACCCATGTTTCCCTCGTTGATCAGGTCCATGAGCGGTAGTCCGAGATTCTGGTACTTAACTGCAATACTGACGACAAAACGAAGGTTGGAGGTAATGAGCAGCTCCTTTGCCCCTTCCTCGCCGCGGTTTATTGCCCTGGCGCATGTTTCTTCTTCTGATCTCGTCAAAACGGGAATTTTTTCAATCTGTTTTAAATATATCTGAATTGAATTCTTATTTGACTTTGCTTTCGCCATTGTATTCTCCTCTATGTCCTATACCGTGGATAAATGCCAAGCTCTTGTATCTTCCTTCGCAGCGTTTTATAGTCGACCTGTAGCAGCCCGGCCGCTTTTACCCTATTCCATTTTGTTTGAGAAAGCACACTCTCTATGGCGCTTTTCTCTGCCTGGATTCTTGCCTGCTTCGCAATATCCTTCAGCGGCAGCTCGATGTTCTTATGTACTGCTTTTACCTTCTGTGAAACAAGCATAGGAAAATGCGAAATATTCAGCCTGTCATCTCCGGCAAGTATGAAGGCTCTTTCGAGTATGTTTTCAAGCTCCCGTACATTTCCGGGAAATTCGTAACTCAGCAGCCTCTCCATCACTGAATCCGGCAGCGCGTGCACACTCTTTTGTAATCTTGTATTCAGTTCGTTGATAATCGATTCAACAAGTACGGGAAGATCCTCACTCCTTTCACGAAGAGGAGGTATATGAACGGGAACAACATTCAGCCTGTAGTACAGGTCGTCCCTGAATGTTCCCTGTTCAACCATCCCCATGATATCTCTATTTGTTGCCGAGATTACACGCACATCCACCTTGAATGTTTCTTCGCTCCCGATAGGTGTTATCTCGCCGTCTTGAATGACACGAAGGAGCTTGACCTGCATATTCAAGGGCATATCGGCAATTTCATCAAGAAAGATCGTTCCACCGTCCGCTTTTTTGAATTTACCTGCTCGCTTTCGCACTGCACCGGTAAAGGCTCCTCTCTCATACCCGAAAAGCTCACTCTCCATAAGAGTTTCAGGAATAGCCGAACAGTTTACCGGCATAAAGGGCATTTCCGATCGGTCACTCCTTGCGTGAATTGCCCGTGCAACAAGTTCTTTTCCCGTGCCGCTTTCACCTGTTATAAGTACATGTACAGTATCGCTTGATGCAATCCGGTCGATCAAACTATTTATTGTTGCAGCAGCTCTACTCGATCCGAGAAACCTCTTTTCACTGTACAGATCTTTCAGTGTTTCCTTCAAATGCAGATTCTCATTGTACAGATTGTAGGCTTCAATAGCCCGCTGTACCGTAATAACAAGCTCTTCTCTGCTGAAAGGTTTGGTGATATAATCGAAAGCGCCGTTTTTCATTGCGGAAACGGCGGTTTCTACTGTTCCGTATGCGGTCATGATAATTACTTTTGCCTCTGTTCCCCTTCGCTTAACTTCACTCAAAAAAGCGATTCCCCCCATACCGGGCATTTTCAGGTCAACGAGTATAACGCTGAACCTGTTTTGATTCGTAAAGGACAGAGCCTCTTCTCCAGAGTATGCCTTTTCGACGGAGTAATTCTCCTTAGTAAGAATATCAGCAATTATATTCGCCTGTATCTCTTCGTCATCGATTACCAGTATCTTACTCATCATTATCCGATACCACGGGCTGTTTTATTTCAACAGGGAGCTGAAGAACAAATTCAGCGCCCTTATCACCATCACTGCTGAGAGATATTTTCCCTTGATGCCTGTGTACAATTTCCTGAATGAGAGACAGTCCCAATCCGAACCCCTGTTTCTTGGTTGTGTAAAAGGGATTGTATATCTTGTGGACCATGTCTTCAGGTATTCCTACGCCATTGTCCGATATACGCACTATGACATGTTCATTTTTCATCCTGCTCGATGAAATTTCTATCGTCCCTCCTCTCGGCATTGCCTCGATCGAGTTAATGATTAAATTTGAAAATACCTGCATCAATTTGTCACGATCCGCATCGATAAGAGGAATATCGGGGTCTAAGTCTAACCCTATTCGGACTCCCTGTTTTATGCATTCCGGTTTGAATAGAGATACGGCATCATTGACGACGCTGTTGATACTTTCTTTCTGAAAATTGTATACGTGTGGTTTGGTAAGCCTGAGGAAACCTTCGACAACCCTGTTTATTCTGCTCAGCTCTTTCTTCATATTCTCAGATAGTTTGTAGAACTCGTACCTTTTTTCAGGATTATCCGGGCTGAGGTTTTTTTGTATGTACTCTGCAATCAGCCCGACGGTGTTGATAGGATTTTTAATTTCGTGTGCAACTCCCGCTGCAAGGTTCTTCGTGAACTCCACACTATCAACAGCGGACCTCATTTCCTCCCGTTCGCGGATATCTTCTTTCAGATGTTCAAGAGAATTGCACAATGAATTTAAAGCCGTACATTTGAGTTTTAGTTTTTTTGTATCAAAATGAAGATCGCTGTCAATACCTGGAGAATTCGTAAGCTGAAGAATTGATTTTGTAATCTTCCTCGTTATATATATTGACAGCGAAACGAACAGCAGCAGGGATGAACCGAAAATCAATAGTACATGATTCCTGAATTTTTGAATAATTGCCAGTGCATACGGAGTATCAAGCATCTCCTCTGCCAGGGAACGGTCTTTGGTAAGCACGAGGACACTTCGGATATCACCGCCCAGTATACGGTTGAACATACCGCTGTAGTCTAAAAGTTTTTCGTATTCACTCTGAAACGCCCGAATACCTTTTTCCGCTCTCTTTTCAAGCATGAAAACCATGCCAAGATCAACCACAAGGAGGATAAAGAATGCGGTAAGTAACTTATTTCTGATACACATTTTCTTAAACATAGGTTATCACCGAGTATTAAACAGCAATTTTTATACCCAATATTTAATTAAATCCATATACTGTATAAATAATTATATTACTAAAATTATATTTTTAATAAAATTATCCATGAACAAACACCCTCTCTTGTGCTAATAATTATAGCCGGTATACTACTAAAAATAGGGCATTTATACCCTATTTTTCAAGTAAAATCGTTGCTTTCTGAAAATGTTTGGGTAATTGTGATGCTTGATCTGCAGTTTCGAAGTAAGGAGAAATTACTGATGCTTTTCCTTATCAATTGACGGACAGCAACACGCCTGTTTCCCCGACAAGCTCAATAAACTTTCTCGCATCGTTTTCAGAGCCCACGACGGTGCCGTAGTGCATGGGCACAGCAACACCTGGGTTGATGAGTTTTACCGCCTCAGCCGCTTCTCTGTAATCCATCGTATAGGTTCCTCCAACCGGGAAAAAAGCGACATCTGCCTGTACATCCTTCATTTCGGGTATTCTGTCGGTATCGCCGGGAATATAGTATGAAATCCCATCAAGCCTGAAAACATATCCATTCCACTTTTTTTCCTTCGGGTGGAATTCCTTATCGATGTTATATGCGGGTACTGCCTTTATGTTGACCCCACGGACTGTAACTGTTTCAAAGGGTTCGAGCCCGATTACCTCTCCTGCTGCTGTGTGCAGTGCATCCATGCAATCCTTACTGGATAGTATCATGGTGTTTTCATCAGTGATTTTTTTTATGTCTTCCGGTGAACAGTGATCAAAGTGACTGTGTGTGATAAGAATTATATCAGCTATTTCGTTTTCATCGATTTGATAGGGATCCGTGTAAATAATTACACTCCTCTTTATTTTAAAGGTGGCATGCCCGAGAAACTCGATACCCTCAATTAGTCCGCTATTCATTGTTCCCTACCCCTGTATTTAAAGTATCCCACCGGATTTGATTTTATGCATGTTTGACTACCGGCCCTTTTTCAAGCGACGAACTGGCCTTTACCTGTGCTCACTCTCTGGCACGGATTAATCAGTCGACAATTCCTTTCTGCAGCGCAACCTTTCGTGCGATATCATAGAGATCGCTCAACTCAAAAGGTTTTTTAATGCATGCGTACACACCGGATTTGTACAGCGCCTCCTCATCGAGAGACTCCCTCCCGGTGATAAATACTATCTTCACCTCACTGTTGTTTTCCAGAATCTTCTTTGCCGCTTCCACACCACCCATTTTCGGCATAAGGTAATCCATAAAAATAAGATCAAAGGGTTTTTCTTTCGCAACACTCAGACCAAACTCTCCATCCTCTGCGAGTGTCACCCTGCACCCCTTCTTGTCGAAAAAGTAGTAAATGGTATTCCGTACGTACTCTTCATCATCAACAACAAGAATTTCCATATCGAGGTTATCAATATGCGCATACGCCTGTTTGGATTCCGCTCTCTCTGCTTCCGCCGTTGCAGCTGTAATTCTCTGAACCGGAAGCTTCAGTGAAAACAAAACTTCTCCATTTCGCGCTCTGTCGACCTGTATTTCTCCGCCATGGTTATACAGGATCCGATTGCAGATGGAAAGAACATTTCTATTTTCAATTTTTCCTTCCTTGCTGTCCATCTTTAAAACCGGTTGATTAAAAGCGAAAACTCTCTGAAGTGAAACAAAGTCTTTCTCATCGAGTACATAGCCGTTACCGGTGCACGTTATGCATGCTTCTCCTTCATGACTGGTCAGTGTCAGGGAAAGGGATTGTTTTTCCTTGAGGTTGCTCACAACGTCATTCATAAGATTGAAAAGAACCTGAACGAGTTGATCGTAATCTCCCTTGACTTCTGCATCTCTGTTGATTTTCTGTTCAAACTCTATCTGCTTTGTTTTTATCTGGGTTTTCAACAGATCTGCAGACTCTCTGATAACTTCCTGCAAAGATACTGGTTCGAAATTGGGAGTTTCTATACGGAGGAAGGCCCTCAGGTTTTTTATTTCATGCCGAACCCGGTATGAGGAATCAAGAACAACTTTAAAAGAATCCTGAATGAATTTTTTATCATCGGGATTGAGCTGGGCCAACTCCGCATAACCCTGCATACCGGTCAGAATATTATTTATTGCATGTGCAGTTTCACTGAGAAGTTTTTTTGAAAATTCAGATGAGGTGCCGGGTTGCACAGACCCAGCATGTCTTGTAATCCACACGTATTTATACACGGAATAGAGCACCTGACCGAATACCGGCAGCGCAAGACTCAGTGGAAGGCAGGCATCGATACGCATATCATATCCAACAGCTTTGTCCTTTTCCGTTGTGAGAATAACGAGGGAAGGTTTGTCCCTACCGCTCTTCAGTCCGGTCAGTTCCTGTTTTATTTCTGAAAAAAATTCATAATCACAAAACAGAACACAGTCAGAAAGCTGGGTCACATAGTGTGCTGCCTGCCGGGCGCTTTCAACAGCAACCGGTTCATAGCCGAATGACTGCGAGAGCTCTGTGAAAATCTCAAAATAATCGCTGTTTTTGTAAAGCAGCCGAGAAAAAACGATCGATTTTTTTAAATCCATATACTTCCCCACCCCATGATGTGCATTCTAATTGTAAAACAGACTTCTTTCCTTTTCAACTTTTTCTCACGGAACCGGATTGCAACAACACATTGCGAGGATAATGCCACCGAATTGTTTATCCATATACATAAAGTGCTGATTTATAAGACCGGTAAGGGGGCATCAAGTTTCCTGATTGCCATTACCCGTGTCGGAATAACGGTCGTCCTCTTCAATACCGAACACTTCTATTATTTCGTGATTACAGGAAATGAAATCGTCGAGGGTGTCCTGCATCGATTCGACATTAAGACCCGAAAAATAGAGTTTCGCAAAAATCGTGAAGTTGATTTCATCATCCGTCTTCATAATATTGAAATAATTGCCATATTCATAACAGATATTCATCATTGATTCGAGATGTTCTTTTAGAAAATCCTCTTCATCGATGTCGAAGGTGTAGGAGTATGCCAGCTCGAGGAAATTACTCTCCTTTTCTACAAAGACCGATCCGCCGATTTCAGAATTGCTGGAAAATGAGGCCTGATAGAGATCCTCGGTTTCCTCTCTGTCGAATATTTTGTAACCGAGCTCACTGTAAATAGTTTCAATTGTTTCGATAAGCTCCCTTATATCATCTTCCATCTTCATTCCTTATACAAGAGGTGGTCCCCCCTGGGGAACCTCCTTGACAGGATATGTCCCTGGCGGGATATGCCAATTCGCGGCCGATCCCTGGCGGGACATAGTATAAAACAATAACTTATTCCAAGTTACTGAGAAGAGCATTGAGCCTCCTGATAACACGTTCCTCCTCAATCGTATGTATACCGAGTGTGCTCCCACTCCACATCAGAAGTATCTTGGCCTCGTATTCAGTTAACGATATTTTTCCCTCCTGAATATCATTCAGTTTATCCAGAAGTATTGATTCTTCGGGAATTTCAACATCTCCATCACCCCAGTGTCCGCCGTGAATTGCGCTGTCCGCCCAAATCTTGATGACCCGGGCTTCAGTCTCTGAAAGCGGTAAATCCATGTGAAGAAAGCTAATTGAATTGAATTATATCGTCAAGAATTAACTTGACGGCTCATAGTCAATGCCGTATATTCCACCCGTTGATACAGGAAAACCGGAGAACAGTAATGGCGCATGTATGTGAAATATGTGGAAAAGGCACTGTCGCAGGAAGATCATATGCCACCCGTGGTCTTGCGAGAAGAAAAAACGGGGCAGGCATCAAAATAACAGGTATTACGAAACGAAGTTTCAGACCAAATATCATTAAAAAACGAATTGTCCTTAATGGCTCCGTAAAAAAGGTGAAGATCTGCACATCATGCTTGAGAAGCAGCAAGGTGAAACTTGCCCAGTAATCGATTGTCAGTAATACCGGAATAAAAAAGATCCCTTCATTCCTCACGCAGAGAATCAACTATTATTACCACTTTACCCTGCATCAGGTTTTCCCGTGAATTCTTATTTTGAAGTAAAACTTGCGCATCATCTACCGAAATAGCAATGTCGGTCTCAATAAGTCTGTCGTCGCGTACTGCAACAACTCTGTATGGATTATTACCGATTCTCATACCGGTTAATTGGTCATTCGGATCACCAGTATACTGAACCGCTCCCCACTTCCTGAAATTTTCCGGATACATAAGATCAGGTGAAAATACAAGCGTGTGGTTGCTGTCGAATATTCGAGGTGCTGCTGCCGGCTGTTTTCCAAGGCCCCGGGCATCAACTATAAGGCCTGTAAATGTGGTGGAGTAGACAAACCGGTCATATGAAGGGAAATCGCCAGTATCATATCCGGCTTCAAAAAGTATAGGTAAAAATCCGTTTTCACCGAAAAGTGGGAACGACTTTTCGATAATTACATCATGCTGAATGTACTGTATCTTCGATTTCTTTACTCCCGAATAGTAGATGTACAGGTGCCGGTTTTTTGTGTAATCCGCTCTTATAATGTCTGCTGCAGTTCTATATGCATCCACCCGCAGATTGTTCATTGCGCGAATGAAATTCTCGAAAAGAAGTTCTTCCGCATGCTGTTGGGCAGCATACTGCCAGTCGGCGGCATTTCCGGTCTCTCCTTCCGAAATTGACGAAGCTGCTGAAACCTTCAATTCCATTCCTCGCCAATCGACCACGGCTGAATTTTGTCCGGCGAATAGCGTACAGGCGGGTAACAAGAAAAAACCGGCAATTACTATTCTTAGTAGTCGAATCATTACTCTACCCATTGCTTCAAAAAGTAGCGTTTCGAAATCGCCCCGGACGCAAGAAACTCCTGAAGTTCAATTCTTATATCAGGATAGATTGTTGCATTCTGTATATCGGATCTTCTGAAAAATTTGAATCCAACGACCCTCCTGTCCTCTCCCACTGCAAGAGATCCTGGATCCTTCGCATGTATTACGTAGGTGGGCTGAAGGATATGAGTTGCATTCTGCGCAATCGTCTCGACGGCAAATAAAAAATCACCAACCTCAATATGAAGTTTCAACTCCTCAAACAACTCTCTTTTCAGGGCATCCTGAACCGCCTCTCCACTCTTCACCCCGCCTCCGGGAAGAAGCCAGTAACTTTTTTTCCCCTTCCGGTGCTTGACAAGCAGGACACAGCTATTATGGATGAGCAATCCTGCAACCCTGATCCTCATATACATTATTTTCGTCTTTAATTCGGTTTTTGCTAATTATTTTTTTAATAATAGGTATTATAATAACTGGAAAAACAGATTTTTTATTAGTATTTTAATTTTCGTTTCACGATGCAATGCAGGACGGCATTTTATCAGTATGTCAATATTCAGGAGGGACACCCTCATATGATAAACGGAATACAACACGTCGGCATTGGGGTGACGGATCGTGACCGTTCATTCACTTTTTACAACAATGCTCTCGGATTTTCAGTTCCCATGAGTAAATCGACCGACACCTGCAGCGGTATGCTTCCCGTTCTCGATAAAGATGAAACCCGTAATGTCGTTATTGCGCTGAACCCTCACGGCGGAGGTCTGGTTGAAATATTTCAGTATGTATCACGAAAACCCACACCAATTCCCGATAGTGTGGATTTTACCTGCAACGGGTATCTGTTCTATGGTCTAAAGGTCAGGAACATAGACAAATCCCTTGAAAGGATAAAACAATTCGGTGGTGAAGTCGTTACCGGACCCGGCCCGTTTACACCGATGAAGGATAAAAAGTGGAAAACAGCCGTTTTCAAGGATCCGGACGGCATATATGGCATCGTTCTCGAATATCCGCAGAGCACAGTCGGTTACGGCCGCGGTTCCACAAGGATAGGCGGTATCGAGTATGTCGCGGTAGGGGTTTCCGATATCAAAAAGTCTGCAGATTTTTACGCCTCGGTTCTCGGGTATACCGACATCATCTATACCTATGAGGGTCCGGCACCGGAATGGGAAAAACTATACGGATACTCAAAAAAAATAAAACGGACACTCATGCAGAGAAGCGCCAAACCTCAAGGGCTGTTCAAGCATTTCTTGAGGGGAGGTATGATTGAGCTTATTGAAGTTCAGGACGGAAATAAAAAACACAACTTCGATGGTAGAAAATGGGGTGATATCGGATTCATGGAACTCTGTTTCGATGTGGATGATATTCAACAAACACTGAAATACACGGAAAAAATGGGTATCCCAGTCGCAGTGCCGCCGCACAGTCAGGACATGGGCCTGAAAACGCAGGCAACGTTTGCCTATATTCGGGATCCGGATGGATCATTTCTCGAATTTGCCGATATTAAACGTCTTCCGGTACCTTATTTTTTTATCAGGCTTCTTGTAAACCCGTTCGTAATATCAATTGCAAAGAAAATACGCCTTCTGAAATGAAGGTTGACAATTACGAGGCCAGAAATTACGCGATTATGAATTTTTTCATCCGTCGAATTCCTTCTTTGATGTTCTCCATGGACGTCGCAAAGGAAATTCGTATATAGTTGTCGTCGCCGAATGCTTTGCCTGGTACCACCGCTATATGCGCTTTTTCGAGCAGTACATCGGCAAGCTCCACTGAGCCTCTTACCTCAACCCCTGAAAATATGCGCCCGAATAATGCACTGACATTCGGGAACACGTAAAACGCTCCTTCCGGATTGGCACAGGCAACCCCTTTAATACTATTCAGCTCGGAAACGATAAAATCCCGTCTTTTTGTGAATTCATCAACCCATCGCGTTATAAAGGACTGCTCGTGGGACAGTCCCTCAACGCTCGCCCATTGAGAAATCGAGGCAGGGTTTCCCGTCGTGTGCCCCTGCAGTTTGTTCACAGCGTCGATGATTCGTTTTGAGCCCGCAGCATATCCGATACGCCAGCCAGTCATTGAAAAGGCCTTCGACATGCCGTTTATCACGACGGTTTTTTCTTTCATTTTTTGGGAGAATGTTGCGATACTTACATGCTCATTTCGATCATACACTATCTTTTCGTATATTTCGTCGGAAACGGTGACCACATCACTATCCTGCAGCACCTCGGCAAGAGCGTATAGTTCTTTCCTGCTGTACACGGCGCCGGTTGGATTGCAGGGTGAATTGAGGAGAAACACCCGTGTTCTGCCGGATAATGCTTTCTCGAGCTGGGGAACGGTGATCTTAAAGCCGTTTTCTTCAGTTGCAGCTATAAAAACCGGCCTTGCACCGCATATACCGGTCATTTCTGAATAACTTACCCAGTAGGGAGCGGGAATAAGCACCTCATCACCACCCTCAACCAGAACTGCAAGCACGTTGAATACGGAGTGTTTCGCCCCTGAGTTGATTATTATTTCGTCTGTTCTATATGTCAGATCATTATCCACTTTGAGTTTACGAACGATCGCCTCCTTCAGTTCCTGAATACCGCTCGCAGGTGTATAGTAGGTTTTATTATCCTGTATTGCTTTTTTTCCCGCCTCTTTTATAAACTCAGGGGTATGGAAATCCGGCTCTCCGGCGGCGAAGCTGATGACATCCACTCCCGATGCCCTCATCTTCTTTGCCTTTGTGTTCATTGCAAGTGTCAGTGAAGGCGTTATGGCACTCCTTTTTGCAAGATGCATTGCAACAGTCCTTTATGGATAGGAATTTATGGTGAGCTAAAAATACTCTACCTTCCGAAAGCGGTCAAGAGCAATCCTGAACAGATCGGACACAGGTTTAGCAGCAAAACGGAGTCTCTTAAACTCTTGCGTTTATGGTTTTATCTATTGGAATTCTGGTATTTTGTACCAGAATTTTATGATCAAATAATTTATATTACAATTACCAATACATTGTACTTGTAAAAACCATTAGGCAAGTGTCGGTTTGAATCGTTAAAGTTTGGAAGTTCACTTGCCTATCTTCGAAAAGCCGTCCTGATCCACAGAACGATCTCCTCACCGGGCACAAGAATGGAGTTGAATCCCATGCCGTTGATCGCGATGAGCGTTTCAATGTCCGAACCATACCGCCGGGCAATTTCCCAGAGCGTGTCCCCCCGCTGAACGGTGTATCGTATTTCCTGGGCGTCCATATCCTTTACGGGAACAAAAGGCCGGGTATCGATGATACCCTGTTTTTTGCCATGTAGAGGGACAAGAATCGTTCGGCCTGCGTAGATCTTTCTAGGATTTCGGATATTGTTTATCAGTTTCAACATTGTAACGGTTGTGTCGAACCGTTCGGCAATTGCACCGAGTGTTTCACCGTATCGGACACGGTACCGTGCGGCTCCGGTGAGCTCTTCGGCCGGAAGATTCAGATAAACCGTCAATGCTCTGTCGACGGAATCAAGTGGAATGCGGATGCTGTAAGACCGGTCAGGCGGGGTCATGAGTCGTGTAAGCTCTGGATTCAAAAAACGGAGCTCATCGAGGTGTATACCGGAACGTTTGGAGAAAACCGTTAAATCAATGGGCTTTTCAAGGGTGAGTGTCTCAAATTCCGGGTATCCCCTGCCTCCATCGAACGCAAAACCGAATTCGTGCGGATGTTTCGCAATATATGCCGCTGCAAAAAAACGCGGGACATACTCCCTTGTCTCACGCTTCAGAAGATGTTTTTTACAAAGCTCCCAGTAATCGCGCGAATTCCCCCTTCTAACAGCGCTTTTAACCGCTCCCTGACCGGCATTGTACGCTGCAAGTGCGAGCTCCCAGCTATTGAAATATCTGTACAGGTCCCGCAGGTGACGGAGCGCCTGGTCGGTTGATTTGAATGGATCGCGCCGTTCATCTACCCAGAAATCAACTCTGAGATTGTAGAAACGCGCGGTTGGCGCCATAAACTGCCATAGTCCGGACGCACCGGCGCGGGAAAATGCCTGCACCGAATAGGCGCTTTCAACAAGAGGAAGATAGGCCAGGTCTTCAGGGAGGTTTTTTTTTCGAACAGAATCTTGTACCGATGGGAGATACAGCGAGGCGTTTTTCAGGCCTCTCTGTAAAAATGAGTGTTCGACACCGGTAAAACGGCGGAGAGCTGCTTGTACCTCGCTTCTTTCAAGGATGGATTCCGAAAGCAGAGACCCGGAGATCGTCATCGGATAGAGGAAAACAAGTATAAAGAGAAAAAACATTCTCATCGATTTCAATCACCTTCCGCCTTTTGTCCGCCGGTATATGCTCCGGGCTTGAATGTTCGATTGTTTGAATCATGGTGTTCGCCTGAAACACGCAAATCAATGAGGAAGAGCTGAAGCGACTTTTCTCCTCTGAAGTTATTTTCCTCTATGGTAAAAACAATATCTACAACCTGGCTGTACTTCAGCATTCTGAAGCCTTTATCTGCAAGACCCCACCCAATAACGGGGATAAGCCCTCTCGAAGAGGGAATATGAAATTTAATATGATTTTTCGTTTTTCCTATGGCGACAGGATTTACCACCGTGGTGTTGAGTATTGAAAAATGCGGCGGCGGGTTCCCGGGGCCGGTTGGTTCAAAAATACGCAGCTCATCATACAGTTCGTAGGATACATCATCCGATGTAACCGCATCATCAATCTCCACCACATCTCTCCACAAATGGTGGCCTGGCTCATCGAGCATAATGGTGTGTATTTTTTTTCTGAAGATATCGATCTTATTCGTCTCAATGGTAAAACCAACCGCTGATCGGTGCCCACCGTATTTCAGGAGAAGATCATCGCATCGTGATACGAGGGAGACCAGGTCGAAGTTACCCGGCCCCCTGCCCGATCCCACACCAATTTCACCGTCATTAACAATTATAATTGCCGGTTTTGAAAACTTACGCGCAATTTTGTTGGCAATTATTCCGGTTACACCGTGCTCGGCTTTATCGGTCGAAAGCACGATAACCGGGTCCCTGTAGTAGTTCTTCTCGATTATCGGGTTGATAATACTCAGGTTACGTTCTCCCTTTCTTTTTCTGCTCTCATTGAACCTGATCAGCATGCATGAAAGCTCATTCGCTTCTTGCACATCGGTCGTGGTAAACAGGCGAACCGCAATACTCGCGTCACCCATTCTCCCCGCCGAATTGATTACAGGGGATATATTCCAGGATACGTGTTTTGCAGTGACGTGATCGTGCGGAATATCGCAGTACCCGCATAGAACCTTGAGACCGAGGTTTTCGGTTCTGCTCATCTGCTGCAGCCCTTCTTTGACGATAATTCTATTCTCATCGATGAGCGGCATTATGTCGGATATTGTTGAAACCGCGGACAGATCGATAAAGGAACGAACGAACTGGATCGTTTTTTGCTGTTTTCTGTTAAACAGTTGAAGAAAGATTTTTGTGAATTCAAGCGCATCGACATACGGTTTCTTACCTATTATTTTCATTCTGTTGATTTTCTTTTCCTGGAGCCAGCTCGAAAAATATAAAGGGAGCGGCTTTTCTGCATCGCTTACAACCATACAGTTATCTTCTATCGGGTAATGTAGACTTTCCTCTATGGAAACAGGCTCAGCTATACGGCCGTTTTTTACCTTTATGCCCCTGATCTTTTCTCCATCAGGGACAAGTACCGCAAATATCCTGTTAAAATTTTTTGTGTACGAAAATATATACGCGTGGATAAACTTGAGCACAACCCCGCCTGCTGAGAGATCGCGAAAGGGGTAGCTTTCATTACCCATCTTCGGATTCAGGATTATAGTGTCGTCGGGAATGTCATCGGGCTGTGTATGATGATCAATAATGATAGTATCTATGCCCAACGAGCGTGCGTATTCGATCTCTTCCTTGCTTGAAACACCGGTATCTACCGTGACAATGAGAGACACGCCCCTGCTTTGTGCATATTCGATATCTTTTTTTTCAATGCCGTAGCCGTACTCCCCCTCGGGCACCCTGTAGATGACATCAGCATCAAACATCTTGAGCATGTTATTGATCATCGCAGTGGAGAGCACCCCGTCTACATCCCGATCTCCGAAAATAAAAATTTTCTCACCATTGTGTACCGCCTTTTTCACACGGGTAACCGCATCGACCATTTTTTTGAATTCAAAGGGGTTATGCATTGCCAGGATATCATCATGCATAAAGTGGTGAAGATCATCGGCTGTCTTAATGCCCCTGAGAAAAAATATTCGGCGGACTCTTCTGCTCAGTCCAGCGCTCGCGGGGAGGCGGTCGAGTTCTTCATCATTAACTTCTTCAAACTCCCACTCGGGAGCATTATTGATCATCTCCTCGATGAAATCAGACATACAACATCCTTTTAAGTAGCTTCGATTAAGTTACTGTTTGATACTCGGTCCCAAGAGGATGTATCCCGTCAGGGGCATACACCGCTTCTACATAATGACTTCATGAACAAGCTTGAAATCTGCGGGCTTCGTGCCGGCAATTGAGTATGCATCGAGCACAAGACTGAACGCTCTTTCATCTTCAGAGTTGAAAAACAATGTGGCGAGAGCATCCCCCCGATTGACGATATTTCCTATTTTTTTATGCACAAATATGCCTGCCGTATGATCAACCGTATCCTCTTTTTTCAATCTCCCGGCACCGAGCAATACGCCTGCAGTACCTATGCTCTCGGTATTGATGGCTGATACATACCCTGATCTCCGAGCAATGACATCTCTGCTGTATCTTGCACGGGGAAATCGACGTATATCCTGAACCGTCTCAACAGAGCCTCCCTGAGCACGTACGGATTCAACAAATTTTTCAAATGCCTCTCCGTTTTTTAAAACCTCTCTCACCCGCTGTGCGCCTGCACCTGCTGTTTCAGCAATCTCCGCTGCTAAAAGCATATACCCACCAAGCACACAGACCAGGTCTGTCACATCATCAGGGCCTTCGCCCCGCAGGCATTCGATCGACTCAATAACCTCGAGATTATTTCCTACTGCCCGGCCGAGAGGCTGGTTCATGTTGGAGATAATACAGATGAGCTTTCGACCCATTCGTCCGGCAACGGTAACGAGGGACTGTGCGAGCACCCGTGCATCTTCAATAGACTTCATGAATGCGCCGCTGCCGCACTTTACATCCATTACAACCGCATCCGCGCCCTCGGCGAGTTTCTTGCTGAGTATACTCGCGGTTATGAAGGGTATGCATTCAACTGTACCCGTTACATCCCGCAGCGCATAGAGTTTTCTATCCGCAGGTGCAATGGTTTCCGTCTGGCCCGACATCACATAGCCGACCTTTTTCAGAACAGAAATGAATTCTTTTTCAGAAAGATCGACCCTGAATCCCGGGATCGATTCTAGCTTATCGAGTGTTCCGCCGGAAAAACCAAGCCCTCTTCCGCTCGTCATCGGAACCGTAACTCCACATGCTGCGACAGCTGGAGCAAGTACGAGTGAAATTTTATCTCCGACCCCGCCTGTTGAATGCTTGTCAATCTTCCGCTGCCGTATCGAGTTGAGATCAAGGGTTTTTCCCGAGTTGAGCATTGCTCGTGTTAGAAAGAATGTCTCCTCTTCATCGAGGCCGTTCAGAAAACCGGCCATCAACCAGGCTGATACCTGATAATCGGGAATAGTGCCGGTAGTATACTCCCTGATGAAAAAGTCTATCTCTTCGGATGTATGACTCTTTTTATCCCGTTTCTTAACGATGATATCATACGCACGCATATTCATTTCGTACTACTGTATCCTATATCAGAAATTTATTCAAACATCCTTTTTTTCCTCTGTAATAAAAATAATAAGTGTGGTGATAAAGGAGCCGAGGGTGATAAGCAGGAGAGCGTGCTGTACAGTGGTGCGAAGCCCGCTTCGTATAATCAGCAGCTTATAATGTTCGAGTATTTTTACAGCAAGTGAGCTGTAGAAAAAAACTGCCGTTATACTGAGTACGGCAGCTGAAACCCGCCTGCTTACCGACCATAGAAAAACAGCAAGAAATAACAGCACTGTTCCCAGTATCGCTTCGACAAGAAAAAATATCATGTCTTCACCTCTTTTACAGGGATTACAGATTCTTATCGAAAAAATGAGTCAAAAAAGTGTTGATAACCGCTGCATTTTTTTTCAGGAGATCCCCGTTATGGGCAAATGAAACAAAAAGAGGATCGACCTGATCAACGGGAAACAGCACTCCAAGCTGCAGCAGTTGAGCATGAAGCGACGGGTACTCTCCGTTTTGTGCTGTGCTGAAAGAAAATCCATCCACGGTTTCAAAAAAAGACGGATCAAGCATCGATGCAAAGCGTTCATGCTTCTCTTGAAGCGCCGCAAACCCTCCGGCAGATTCAACCAGTTTGAGAAATCGGAATGCAGTCTTTATTTTATAGAGGGCTGGAAAAGCAATGCCTGAATGTTTTGTGGCAATATATTTCAGCGCTGCATCCGAATTCGGTAATGTATCTTTTTTCAGATTTATGACGCCAAAATCAATGCCTCCGCTGAGCCATGTCCCGAAAACCCTGATATCGCTTTCACCGGCCAAGTTCAGAGCGGAAGCATGAATAAATGATGTAAGCTCCGTTTCATCCGTAATGATAATCTTTCCGAGGCTTTTCCCTATTTTCAACAGATCGAGGGCGGCACTTCCGCTCACGTGCCTGCTGTAGCGCAGTATAAGGCAATCGACGCTCTGAAGAGTCCGGGCATCTGCATCTTCTATCGGCATCTGTGAAAGGCCTCGACTCCATGACCTCATGTTCTTATTTTCGTCACATATATACACAGCTTTCATTCCCAGCACATGCAATAGGTCAAGAAGTGTGCTCCCTGCATCAAACGAGGAATTAAAAAAAAGCCAGGTGCCGATAGAATCCTGTGGGCTTCGATTCATTAAAAGAACGGCATCCATTCGACTTGCAAGCATGCCGTGCGAAACAGTGGGATACCCGCCTGCATATCCCTTATTTATCCAGCTTTTCATAACTGTTGTAATACCCGGGTGCGCATGGCCAAATACGAGGGAACCTCGCGCAAGAAAGAAATCAACGTACCTGTTTTTATCATAATCATACAAATACGGCCCCTTGCCCCTTTTAACAACAGGCAGAATCGGTACATCCCCGGCTTGTACTGAAGAGAGAAGCGGGCTTTTACTTTTTTGTATGATCCTTCTTCCTGTTTCAAATCCGTTTGCGGTATACATCTTGATACTTCTATGTCCTTTCAGTGGGAAGCGCCTTTATCACGGCAATGAATACAAAATAGCCGCCGACAGCACCGGAAACAGCCTGAATAATGTTGAACGGCACCTCGCTTACCGCCGCCCCAAGTCCGACACCGGGAAGAAAGAGCTCAGACGTAAAATAGACTGCAACCATCGTAAAACCTGCAAAAAAGAGCAGTGCAATGGTAACCAGGTCGATTCTGATCTGTTTGCGTGATTTTTTTTCTTCAGGTGAGAATACAGTATTGAGAGGCAGCCGGGCAGTTCTTTTTTCAGAAATAAGCCCTGCAATAAAACCCTCAAGCCCTTTTGCAACCAGAGTGATAGGCGCAAAAATAAAAAAACCGCCGATCACATCCGCGAGAGCGCTTCCCAGACCGCCGGCCAGAGCGCCGAACTTTTTACCAAGGAACAGTCCGCAGAATACAACAGCGATATCACCGAAGTTGAGATATCCACCGGTACCGGGAATAGGCACCCGGACAACAACGGTAAGCGCAGCAGTTGCACCTGCGAGCAAAATTACAAGGAATGTTTTCATAAAAAGCCTCCTCTTCTGAGATCCTGTCTCAATTTACTATAACAGATCCATGCCCAGGGAAACCAGAGAATGATGTTCCTGAAAGCGGTCGCCACAAGCACGGGAGCACCCCGAATTGCAAGCACTGCTTTGAAAAAAATATGACCCCGCTTCCTGAAATCCGGCCATTCTCCCTGAATCAGAAGCGCCTGGCGTACATCGTCAAAGGAATTAACCGAGTATTCAAAGGCCCTGTATGCAAGCGCAATCTTCACTCCAGTCTCGCCCCACCGTAAAAATTCAGCAGGAGATGTAATACGGGAAAAAATAAGGCCGACGAAGAAAATGCCGAGTACACGAAGCGGATAGCTGAAGTAATAGAGTATCCTGTTCAAATCGTCCATTTGCATATACGGCAGCGGCTGAACATCTTTCAGAATAAGAACTGCAGCGATACAGAAATAAATAATGGAACCTGTCGCCCAGAGCCAGACCGTTACTTTAAACATCCTCCTGCCTGCCACAAAAAAGAACACTGTACCTGTGCCAAAAAGCAGAGCGCAGAAAAAAACATAAACCGGCATCCCATATTGCAAAAGAAACGGAAACAGTACAAAAAAGAGGGCCGCACCGGAAACGAGAAG
>CAYSRJ010000048.1:0-22763 GCA_964433545.1 uncultured Spirochaetota bacterium
GGCGCATGTCCCCTTGGGATATGTCCCTGGCGGGATATGTCCCTGGCGGGATATGTCCCTGGCGGGATATGCCGCTTCACGGCTGAGTGAAGCTCCATGTGCAGCCGGCACCTAACACTCAGTTTTGTTTCTGTTCCTCAACCGCCTTTAGTGTTCGAATAAACTTGGATAGAATGCCGTTTAATGTGAATACCAGACCCGCCCTCGGTCCATTTATTGTGCCGATGATCTTCGCAATGAGAGCCTCCCTTGACGGAAGAGCCGCGATCTGTGCTATATCCCCAGGCCCGAGAATATTGTCATTAACGAAGCCACCCTTTATCTGCAGGCTCGTTTCTTCAATACGATCCACAAGTGTCTTTGCAATCCCCGAAATGTCACCATTAAAATACGCAAGCGCTGTTGGATTTATCAGAAACCGATCAAAATCCTCATACCCGAGCTCATGAAACACCCTCTTCACGGTACGGTTCTTTACAACATGGAATTCCGCACCCTTTTCCCTGAGAGTATTCCGAAGTGCATTGATTTGCTGCACATTCAATCCGCGATAATCGGTAAATATGAAACCCTTGAAATCCTTAATTTCCTCTTTCAAGGCCTGTGTTTTTGCAACTTTATAATTCTGCACCATTTTCTTCTGCTCCAACATCACTGGGATTTCATACTGCGGTACTAGGCAATCTGCTTGTAATCGATTTTTATCCCGGGACTCATAGTGGAAGATAGATATACAGATTTGATATAATCTCCCTTGAGATCCTGCGGTCTTTTAAGCAGGACACTGCTAAAGAGGGCCCTGCAGTTATCTTCAAGAGCCCCGTTATCCATCGATAGTTTTCCGACACCAAGATGCACTATCCTCGTTTTGTCCGCTCTGAACTCTACTCTCCCCTTTTTCAGTTCTTCAACCGCGCTTTTAATATCGCTAGTTACCGTCTGAGTCTTTGGATTGGGCATCAGACCCCTGGTGCCGAGCAGCTGGCCTATTTTCCCCACTTCCTTCATCATATCCGGAGCGGCTACCGCTACGTCGAAGTCAAACCAGCCGCTTTTAATCTTCTCGATAATATCCGTATCACCAACAAAGTCAGCGCCCGCTTCTTCAGCCTCTTTTGCCTTTTGATCTCGTGCAAAGACAAGAACACGGACTTTTTTTCCAGTACCGTGGGGAAGGACAACAGTACCTCTTACCGTATGTTTCTGGAGAACATTGAGGTTAATTGCCAATTCAAGACTTTCATCGAAACCTGTATAGGCAACCTCTTTCAACGATTTAATCGCTTCCCCCAGCGGATAGGTCTTCGTTTCTAATTTTCCCAGCGCATTCCTGTATTTTTTCCCTCTCTTCACCCTGCTACTCCTCTATATCAACTCCCATACTTCTTGCGGTTCCACCGATGATTTTTTTTGCGGCTTCAATATTATACGCATTCAGATCCGGGAATTTAGTTTTTGCAATTTCTTCAAGCTGACTGGAGGTTAGAACCCCAACTTTATCCTTGTTCGGCTCTCCCGACCCCTTTTCAAGGTTCAAAGCCTTCTTGATCAGCACAGCTGCAGGTGGTGTTTTTGTAATAAATGTAAAAGACTTGTTCTCATAAACAGTAATTATAACCGGAATAATGGTGCCTTTTTGGGATTCCGTTTTTGCATTAAATGCCTTGCAGAACTCCATAATATTTACGCCGTGCTGCCCGAGGGCTGGACCCACCGGTGGCGCCGGATTTGCCTCTCCAGCAGGTATCTGCAATTTAATTGTTCCACTTACTTTTTTTGCCATGCTTTCCCGCCCTGTCGACTGCTATGAATTCAAGTTTTCGCGAGCTGTAAATATAATTGCAGATTACATTATAGTCAATCAGTACATCCGCCCGACAACAGGCGCCGTTAAATTTTTTCTATCTGCAGGAAATCCAGCTCGACCGGCGTGGACCTCCCGAATATTTCAACCCTGACCTTGATTTTTCCTTTTTCGTTGTTAATATCCTCAACTGTTCCGGTAAAAGATTTAAACGGGCCGTCGTTTACCTTAACCGTTTCTCCGACGGCATACATCATACGGGGAACTACCACCTTGTCGCCCTTTATCTCACCCATTCTTTGCAGAACACTTTTTACGTCGCTGCCAGAAAGAGGAATCGGTTTCTTGTTGCGTCCAGACCCGACAAACCCGGTCACACCTGGAATCTTCGTAATAAGGGTGAGTATTTTCTTCCATTCATATTCCGGCTCATCCGGGATGTTCATTTCGATAAGAATATACCCGGGAAAATACTTCTTTTTGGATATCTTCTTTTTTCCGTTCTTGATTTCTGCAATTTCCTCAGACGGGATCTTTACCTGATAAATATACTCCTCGAGATCGCTGTTTTCGATAAGGTTTTTAATTCCCTTCTCTACTTTGCTCTCATACCCGGAATATGTATGGAGGACATACCAGTTTTTCGACATTCTATCCACCGATTATTGAGAATACAACTGTTTTGATCACGTAATCAATAAGAGCGATTACACCGGCAATAACGAGAATTGAAATGATGACCACCCTCGTTGAGGTAAACACCTCATCCTTCGAAGGCCAGTTAACCTTCTTGAGCTCTGCCCTGGATTCCTTGAGAAAATTGAAAATTTTCTTCAACTTCTTCTCCTTTCCGATCAAAGGCATAAAAATGCAGGCCAGGCAGGATTCGAACCCGCAACATCCGGTTTTGGAGACCGGCGCTCTACCAGTTGGAGCTACTGGCCTTGTATTTTCTTGCTCCACATGTAAATATACCAAACATGGGCAGATTAATCAATCTGCGTCCAATTGTCTTTTGTACTCATCCATGAACGCCGCTACTTGATACTTGATTCCTTATGGAGGGTATGTTTACCGCAGTGAGGGCAGAACTTTTTTAACTGAAGTTTTGACGGCGTACTCTTTTTGTTTTTATCCGTAGTGTAATTCCTATGTTTACATACCTCGCATGCAAGAGATACCAGCTCTCTCATATATAAGACTCCTCAATAGTACTAACACGTGAAAAAAATTAAGCCCACAACCGGATTTGAACCGGTGACCTCGTCATTACCAATGACGTGCTCTTCCTACTGAGCTATGTGGGCGGACGGCACCCCTTCTTCCTGCCACCGCAGTGAATATATAATAATTGCCCCAAAAGTCAAGATTTTTCCCGGTTACATCCGGATGCCGTACGGTTAGCCGGCCGGTTGCATAGCTTACTAAAGGGTTGTAACATGCGTTCATCGGGATGGGCGCACTCACTTTCGTCGCCGCGTGAGCCCTTATAAGAAATAATTTTGGAAGGTTCTGAAACCGGTAATTGATTGGATTTCGTTTTGGTATCGGGAACCCGCGGGAAAATCAGCCGCCGAGGGCCTGGTAGTCCCCTTTTTTCTTTTCTTCGGATGATGGACGCCGTGCGCCGCCTTGGATATCTGGAGAACCAGTGTATTTGAGCATCTCGCATGAACCTTCAAACACCACACCATCCGCCATTTTCAGCTTTCTCGTCTTGATGTTTCCATAAAGCTTGCCGTTAGGAAGCATCTCCAGGCGTTCAAAGGCCTCGACATCACCCTGTACTTCACCCGCTATTATAATCGAGTTCGCCTTTATGTTCGCCCGGACATTTGCAGTTTCTCCAATTATAAGAAGACCCTTTGAGATGATACGACCCTTGAATTTACCTTCAATTTTTATTGACCGGTCGAACCTCAACACCCCGTTAAATGTCGTTGTATTGCTGAATACAGTTTCCACTTTCTCGGCATCTTTTATATCGGTGTAATTGCTCGTCTTACCCATGAAAATACCTCTTTGCATTTTTTATTTTGTCGTCATGGTAAACACGCGGTCCCAATCGGAAGGAGGCGGGCTCTTGATCAGCTCGATGCACCGGGCAACATAGAGCCTGCTTGGACCGTCCGAAGGTTCAAATTCAAGCGCCTTCTTGAAAAAATTCAATGCCTCCTTGAATTTCATCTCTTTATACAGCCTGAGGCCCTCAGAATACATTTCAAGCATTTTTTTCTTACTTTCACGTATCATATCGACACCCTCCGAAACGGAATAATCAGTATGGTTTTATTCGGTTATAAGTCCGGTATATCGTTTTCTCAGATTTTCAATGCTCCGTATGAGCTTCTTTTCTCTATCAACAACCATCTTTAACAGATCATCTATGTTTGGGACATTCTCCCACCTTTTCTGCTCGATATATGCAATCATCTCCTTTGAATCGGTGCATGCTCCGTCAAAAAATGTTTCAAGCGCCTCCTCAAAATCTTTTAGCAGCTGTATCCGTTTTTCATTCTCACACAACTCGTCCCTGTAAGCCTTCGACCTGAGGACACTCCGGATTCTGGCAAGTATTTCAATAAAATTGAAGGGTTTGATAATATAATCATCGATTCCAAGCTCGAGCAAATCAACTTTCTTGTCAACATCACTCACCGCAGAAAGCACGATTATTGGAATATCCTTTGTTGTTTCATCGCTTTTGAGCTTCTCTATCACTCTGAAACCGTTCAGGCGGGGCATCAGCAGGTCAAGCAGTATGAGGTCGGGCCTGACCTCCTGTAATTTATTTAAAACTTCTTCTCCGTCATAAGCCGCAACAACAGAAAAACCAAGCTTGCTCAACATCACTTCAAAAAATTCAACATTAACCCTTTCATCATCGGCGACAAGAATTTTTCCTTCGAATTTCATCTTTTGCCCCATAGTATTAATCCTTTCCGGATAGGCGTCCGATTTTCTGCTGTTCTCCTACGTTTTCTGCATACCCTCCATGATATTTTTTTTCAAAATTCTGTCAACAGATTTTTATTTCCGCTGAAAAGCGGCATTATTTCATATCTCTTTGTAAAATATCCGCCGAATCACAAGAAAAAGAAAAAGTGCGCTTGCAGCACAGAAAAGAACAAGAGCGAGAAGATCTCCATGCCGTGTATAAAAGGTAACTGTATCTCCAGTCAAAACAGGCACATCGCAAACCAGGTAGCCACTTGTAAAAAGAGGCAGCCTGTAAAGCTCTCTACCATAGGGATCAATACACGCGGTTACACCTCCGTTTGCCGCACGAACGAGGCTTTTCCTATTTTCAATCGCTCTAAAAATTGATTTGACATAGTGCTGAACCTCAGCTTTCGGGCTTCCGGTCCAAGCATCATTTGTAATATTAATTATGAGGTCGCTTCCCCGTAATACGAATTTTCGGGCGAGGTTTCCGAACACATCCTCAAAGCATATAAGTACGTTAAAAGAGATATCTCCGGTTTGAAATACCGTAAAATCCCGGCCTGGATTGAAATCACCCGCCCCGGCATTCTCGAGAATTTTTGTAACAAACGGAAACAGTCTCTTATATGGAAACCACTCACCGAAGGGCACCAGATGGATTTTCCGGTACACCCCTTTTAATTCGCCGCCGTTATAAATAATCGCAACGTTATAGAAATCACCGACATACCTCCCGTTTCTTCGTTCCCCATCCAGATCGACTGTCCCGAATACAAACGGCCGGTTCACACCGGCGACATAATTGTGCATCATTTCTGCGTATTTATTGTTCTCTTTTAAATGATAGCGATAGTAAAAAGGTACTGACGACTCACTCCACACAACAATATCGGGATTTCCCGCAAGTGCCCTGTTTGTAAGTCTCATCTCAGTTGCAAGGTTTTCTCGTACATGCGGGCTCCAGGGGTCAAGATTCGCCTGTATAAGGGCAACACGGATGAAATCGGAAAAACCCTTTTTTTCTTCAGCCCGTTTCGTTATTCCGAAAATAAAAGAAAGACCGATCAGAATCACAACAATCAGGCCGTGAACAATACAGACACGCATAGAATTTTTCTTCCCGGAAAGCATACGTGCAAAAAAAACCGCGAGAACTGCATTACCGTAAAGCATAATCAGGTCGATCCCCCATATTCCGAAAATACTTGCACTCTGAATAAACAGGAGGTTTTTATACTGGCTGTATGCAAGTATGCCCCATGGAAATGCGAGAAACCCGATAGTTTTCAAATAATCAAGCGCGATCCATCCCAGCGGGAGCATCAACGGTTTCAAATATTCTATATAGGCGTCCTTTTTAAAATGACGCCCCTTCGGTACAACAAGCGGGAGATTATAAAAGAGAAAACGGGAAAGCATGACTGCGGGGACAAAAAAAACAACCTCGGCAAAAACCGCACCGGAAAGCGCGAGCGGATGTTTATACTCTTTCACCCACCATAAATAGAAGATATTGAACACAACACTCGTTACAACGGCTGACAACAACACTCGTGAAAACTTCTCGCGCTGAATAACGATAAATAACGGTACAAAGGCTATCCATCCAAGAATCGGAAAGTCAGGCTCTGGAAAGGTAAAAATAAGAATAGCTGCGGACAGTAGAGAAAGCAGAAGCCATCTATATTTTCCCGGATTTTCAATGTCCATACTCTTTCTTCGGTATTGATCGGCCTCATCGTTTTTATCGTTGGTCATGGACGGAGTTTCTATTGAAGGTTAACCGGATAATTCGGCCGGATATAGCAACTGCTTGCATGTCGCGAAGAATATCCCGCTAACCGGTGGCACTATGTTGTGATTAGCTGATTCTATTCTTAGAAATGGATTTCAATTCCTTACCTGGTCTGAAATAGGGGACTTTCCTTCTTGGTACCCGCACTGAATCTCCGGTTTTGGGATTCCGGGCCTCTCTCTCTTCCCTTGTTTTAACCTCGAAGGTGCCGAATCCTCTGAGCTCTATGTGTTCATCTTTACGCAACCCATCCTTTACAATTTCAAAAAACAGATCGATCACCCGGGCAATATCTTTTTTTGTCAATCCCAATTTTTCATTTATTTCTTCTACAATTTCTGCTTTCGTCAAAATTCCCTCCTTATTACTTACCCGGAATTAACAGCAGTCATATGTGTGTGCCTTCTCGAATACTCTTCATGGAACAGATCAACCATACTACCTGTGGAAATATTATGCACAAATTACAATAAATATCAATATGAATTTTATGACAATTTTACAGTTTTATCCGGAGAATTTCATATTTTTACGGTTTTTGTTCTGTGGACAGGCAGTTTTTTAATCACATGGATATTTCTTTATTAACTCAATTCCCTTACTGCTATTTTTTTCCAGAAACAGCACAGGTCTATGGTTACCGGGAGGGTAACTTCTGAGACATTCTTGTTTTTTTTCTCGATGCAGTATTGCGGTGAATCACACCTTTTGATGCTGCACTGTCAACAACAGAAACGTACTCTTTGAAAAGTGTATCGACGTCATCCGTCCGTTTTTCTTCGAGGGCCCTCTCAAGCTTGTTTTTCGCTGTTTTCATCCTTGATTTCCACATCCGATTTCTCATCCGCGCCTTTGCATCCTGGCGGACACTCTTCTTTGCCGATTTATGAGACGCCAACGGCACCCTCCTTGAATATAATTTCAAATTGCTACAAAACAGTATCTGTGATTATGGAAAATAATGTATAATTAGATTATGAATTGAAAGACATATTATTGCGAGAATTAAGGTAGTACCGCAAAATCATTAAGTCAAGGTGAAAATAACATACGGCCCTCTGAATACGGAGGACCTGAACACAGTTTCCCATAAAATCATATGAAAAATACTGTATTGAAGGCACCTGTATTGAAAATACCTGTATCCATCAGTAGTATTCCGGAAAAACCCGGTGTATACCTTATGCGTGGGGAGGATAGAAGCATTCTTTATATCGGCAAAGCAAAAAATATGAAAAAACGGGTATCTTCATACTTTCATAGAACGCTGCAAAGCAGTAAAACTAAAACTCTTGTACAGCACATTTCATCGGTTGAAACTTTTATTACCGATAATGAAGTTGAAGCGCTTATCCTTGAGAGCAACCTCATAAAGCAGTATAAGCCGCGTTACAACATCGAACTCAAGGAAAATGAATCATACCCCTACATCAAAATAACAAGGGAGACCTTTCCAAGAATAATCAAAACGAGAACACGGGTCGACGACGGCGCTCTCTACTTCGGACCATATACAAACGCTTCATACGTAAACAGGACGATACGGACTATAACCGAAATTTTTCAAATACGCCGGTGCAGTAAAAACCTGGATAAACAGAAACCCTCGACACCGTGTATTAACTACTACCTTGGTAAATGCATGTGCCCCTGCTGCGATGAAATATCAGAACAGGAGTACGGAGCGCTCATCGATCAGGTAGTGCTGTTCTTAAAAGGACAGAATCAAAAACTCGTATCCCGTATAAAAAGACAGATGGAATACGAGGCAAAGAACAGAAGGTATGAACAGGCGATGCAGTCACGAGACCGGCTTCATGCGCTGGAACACCTGCTGGAGGAGCAGAAAATGACCACAGAGGCCGGTGAAAACGAAGATTTCATCGGCATTGCGAAGGGAGATACTATGTACGCGGATGCGGTGTCAGCGGATACCGCGACAGCGACTACCTCATCGGAGACTCTCGCGACAGCGACTACCGCCTATACGGTAAACACATGCACAGTGACCATTCTGGTGAAGAGAAACGGAAAAATGACGGGTAAACAGGATTACACGGTCAAGCAGGGTGACAGTCTGCCACAAATGCTCGAACAGTTTCTTTCACTGCACTACGATGGATCTACACCGGCGCCCCAAACTATTTTTCTTCCTTTTAAAATACCTGATATTCAGGTCATCAACCGTTACCTGCAAAAAACTTACAACCGATCGATACGGACAGCAGTGCCGCAAAAAGGTATTAAAAAGAGACTGGTAGACCTTGCATGCAGGAACGCGGAACAGAAAAACCGTGAAGAACTCCGTCCTCCCGAAACCGATGCGGTTCTTCAAAAATTAAAGAACATCCTACGTCTGCAGATATCTCCGCACTGTATTGAAGCCTTTGATATTGCTACAACTCTCGGTAATTATTCTGTAGCAGCAATGGTACGATTTACCGCCGGAGCACCCGAACGTAAGCAGTACCGAAGGTTCAGAATCAAATTCACACCGGAGCAGAACGATGTCGAGATGATGCGGGAAGCAGTCGCAAGAAGATACCAGCGTCTGATCAATGAAAATAAACCGCTGCCTAACCTGATCCTTGTCGACGGCGGCACGCCACAGGTGAATGGTGCTAGAAATGTGCTGGACGCCCTCGGCATTCATGATATACCGGTTGTCGGGCTTGCAAAGAGACATGAGGATATATACTTGAATGGAAGAAAAAAACCGATCAGGCTCGAAAAAAGTGATCCGGCACTCAAGCTTCTGATGTCGATGCGTAATGAGGTGCACCGTTATGCCACTACTTATCATATAACCGTGCGGGCAAAAGAAATGCTTGTGTCCCGTCTCACAGAAACACCAGGAATCGGAGACAGTCTCGTTTCCGCAATACTGTCTATTATCGGCAAAGGCAATATACCGGTTACTATTGATATCCTGAAAAATGTTCGGGGGATCGGTCCAAAAAAGGCGGCCCGAGTTTTTCATGTGCTGAGAGAGAGCGGAATCGTTCCTTTTGAAGAACGCCAAACATAATGCTGTATATCAAGGATATGCATATTAAGGCCTTCAGGGTATGGTTGAAAACTGTACAGGAGCTTGTCGGCGTTAAACCGAAACCAGGTGCACTTTGAAGATCAGTCGATCGAATGGATTACGCCTGCTTGTTTTCCCCGTTCGAAGCCGGGCTGGGACCTGCATCGGGTTTGACAGAACCCGGGTTCGGCATCTGCTGATTGGGCATCTGGCCTCCAGCTGCTTGATTCGGAGCCGTTCCCGGTGAAGCACCCGCAGGACCTGCTCCTGGCGGTGTTTGCTGCTGGGTTGACCCCGGAGGATATTGTCCCGGGCCTGGTTGATACTGACCCTGGGGATTTGGAGCTCCCTGGGGATTCGATCCTCCCTGGGAATTCCCCTGCTGAAAATTCTGATTCTGCTGTGCATAGTTGTATTGCGGATACTGCTGCTGCCCGTAATTCTGGCCGGGCGGCACATACTTCACATTGCTGGGCCCTTCATCATCATCATCTTCAAGGCCTTTGACTGTTTTCTTAAACTCCTTTATTCCCAACCCAAGAGAACGGGCAATTTTCGGCAGCCGGGCAGCCCCAAAAACGAGAAGCCCCACAATTAAAATAATAACAATTTCCTGAATCCCTATTCCACCAAGCATTTGAAGGCCTCCCCTTCTGATTTTATCTCAGTGTACTCTCCTTTCCTGATAAAATCAAGTAAAATAATACGCCATCCGGGACCTCTGAATCCCAGTTTGATAATGAGGAAGAGACAGGTGATTTATCTTGATTAATCAAGGTTTTACAATATTTTAGACAGTACAATGAAAATGAAAGGAGTACAATGATGAGTAAACTGGAAAAGTATAAAAAACTCGACTATGAAATACCACAAACATCCCTCGCCTGGAGGATTTACGGGAAAGGCATGGAAAACTTCGGTGACAATAAACGGACTGTCGAGATAACACTTCCTGAACCTGGTGATGATGAAATACTCGTACGCAGTGACGCAGTGGGGCTTTGCTTTTCAGATACGAAGATTATCAAATTTGGAAGCGGCCACCCACGGCTGCAGGGACGGAATCTAAAAAAAGATCCGGTTATACCGGGACATGAAGTGGCACTCACTGTGGTTAAATCGGGAAAAAATAGAAGAATACAGTATAAACCCGGCGATCGATTCATTATACAGGCGGACATACGGTACAAGGGTACGAAACCATCCTACGGGTACGTGCTTCCGGGTGGCCTGTCTCAGTACGGAGTTATCGGGAAAGAGGCTCTCGACGGCGATGGCAGAAGCTTTCTCATTCCGCTCATAAATCAAAATATCGGGTACAGCGAGCTTGCTCTCGTTGAACCCTGGGCGTGCGTTGTTGCCGCGTACAGGATAACGCACAGACTGGGAATAAAAAACGGCGGAACAATGCTCATCACCGGCGGCGGGAATGACACAAAACATTGGTCTTTCGGCACGCTGTTTTCAGAAAACACTCCGGAAACTATAGTACTGCGCGATATCGCTACACAGACTAAAGATACCGTCACGAAGGCAGTCAGCGGGACTTCTACCACAATAACCGTAAAAAATGAGCCTATTGAGAAACTTATCACCGCATATACCGGGGGGAAGGGCTTTGACGATATCATTCTCCTCGGCGATTCTCCGGATGAAGATGTCGAATCCGCCGCATCAGGTCTTAGCGTAAACGGTATTCTCAACTACATGGCATCATCGGATAACATGCAGGTTGTGCGTATCGATGCCGGGAAAACCCATTATGATGTTACCGCTATTATCGGCAGCCTCGGCAATGACGTACAAGCGCCCTACTCTGAAAATCCCGACTATACAATAAAAGGGGGGAACGTCCTGATGATAGGAGCCGGTGGTCCTATGGGTCAGATGCACGTACAGCTCGCAATGGATAGCAAAACGCCACCCAAACGCATCATTGCGACAGATATCGATGATAAGAGACTCGATACTCTTAAAAATAAATTTACCCGGCATGCGGAGGAAAAGGGTATTGAATATCACGTGGTCAACCCGAAGAGCTTCAGTACTGTGGACGCATACCGTGAAGAGGTGCTGCGACTGAACAACAGCAGGCTCTTCGATTATGTCGTGTGTCTCGCAGCGATTCCCGCAGTAATTGAAGATGCGGCGAGCTATCTGGGGGAGAAATCGGTACTCAACATCTTTGCGGGGGTTTCAAAAGGAACAATCGTCAACCTGAATATCAAAGATACAGTGACAAAGTCGGTACGCTACATTGGCTCGAGTGGTTCAGGGCTCGACGATATGGAAATCACCCTGCGGAAGCTTGAAAGTGGCGAGCTGGATACAAACAACTCTGTCGCAGGAGTTTCAGGGATGAACGATGTTTGGAAAGGCATCGATGCGGTTCGCACCGGAAGTTTTCCCGGTAAAATAGTAGTTTATCCGCATATACAAAATCTCGACCTGATCTCTTTAGAAGAACTGCGGGAAAAATATCCGAAAGCAGGCTCGCTTCTATCGAAGAACGGGAAATGGACAAAGGAAGCGGAAGACGCTTTGCTCGAGGAACTGACCGATCTCCAATAATGTGCATACTGTAGATCCCCAAAACAGTAGTACGGTATTCCAGAAGGAATTTTAAATAACTGAGATTTTTTACCGCCATTTTCATTACAAATCGAGAGGAGGACCGCTGATCCATGGTTGAAAAAAGGTACAAGGTCGTTTTCGAACCGGAAGGAAAAACGGTATACGTTCTCCCGGGTACCACCATATACGAGGCCACGGGGGAAGCAGGCATAATAATCAAGGGTGAATGCGGCGGCGTCGGGGTATGCGGCAGCTGCAGGGTCAAAATTGTCAGAGGGGAGTATGAGCAAAAAGGCTCTGATAAATTTCTCACCGACAAGGAAATGAAGACCGGTCTTCTTCTCGCGTGCAGAACGAAAATCAAAAGCGACATTGTCATAGAGATTCCCATATCGAGCAGATTGTATGAACAAAAAATCCTCACGGAAGGGATAGAAAAAGAACTCAAACTTTCACCCAATGTAAGGAAGGTTTTCATTACCGTGGACGAGCCGAGTTTAGAGGACCAGAGATCGGATCTTGACCGGGTATGGGACAAACTCGGACAGGGGTGTCCGGGACCCAGAATTCCCGTTGATGTTCTGAGAAGGCTCCCGGAAAAACTGCGAAAGGGTGAATACAGCACCACGGTTGTGCTCAACGAGGATGAGGTTATAGGAATTGAAACGGGAAACAAGGTGGACAGGAACTACGGTGCTGCCTTCGATATCGGCACCACAACCGTTGTCGGTTATCTCATGGACCTGAACACGGGCAAACAGCTCGCTGTGTCAGCACAGACCAACCCCCAAACCAGCTACGGAGACGATGTGATCACACGGATTCAGTACGCAAACACAAACAAGGACGGCCTGGAAACCCTTCATGAAAGAATCATTTCGTGCATGAACGACATCATCGTCGATCTTGCGAACCAGGCACATATCAATACAAAATTTATTTACGAGGTGACCACCACCGGTAATACAACCATGAACCATCTGTTTCTGAGTTTGAATCCAAAATACATTGCACTGCACCCCTATGTCGGGGTTTTGAGATCAAATATCGACGTGCGTGCGAGAGAACTGGGGGTTCACATCAACCGATACGGGAAAGCCTATTCAATGCCGAATATTGCCGGTTTTGTCGGTGGTGATACGATCGCCGTCATCCTTGCCTCCGAGATGCATAAGAGCAAGGATTTGAAGTTTGCTATCGACATCGGAACCAACGGGGAGCTCGTTATGGGAAACCGTGACAGGCTCGTTGCCTGTTCTACTGCTGCAGGCCCTGCATTTGAAGGCGCGAGAATCACCTATGGCATGAGAGCAAGCGACGGCGCTATCGAAAAGGTGCTCATCACGGATTCCGAAATCGAGGTAAACACCATAGGCAACGCAAAAGCAATCGGCATATGCGGCACTGGCCTCATCGACGGTATCGCAGAATTGAGAAAAGCCGGTGTCATCAATAAAAACGGTAAACTTCTGAAACAGGAGGAACTCCCGGACGATGTACCTGATTTTATCCGTAAAAGAATCATTCAGCATGACAAATTCAATGCCTCTTTTATTCTTGTACCGGCGGATGAAACGAAAACGGGCGAGGATATTCTGCTTACCCAGAAGGATATACGGGAAACGCAGCTCGCAAAAGGCGCAATTTTAGCTGGCTATCAGCTACTCAAGCAGATCCTTGGTGCAAGTGACACTGATATTGCACAGATTTTACTTGCAGGAGCATTCGGCAACTATATCCGCCGCCATCAAGCGAAGTGGTGCGGCCTGCTACCGGATATACCAACCGAAAAAATCAAATTTATCGGAAATGCCGCAGGAGCAGGGGCTAAAATGGTGCTGCTCGCAAAGGAGCTGAGAAAGGAAGCGTGTGACATATCACTCAATACGGAGTATATCGAGCTTGCAACACGAAAGGATTTTCAAAACGTGTTTGCAGATTCCATGTTTTTTCCCGAAAAATTGAAGTATAATTAATAGTGTACACGGTTATTTACGGAAAATGCATAGAAAGTGGTGGTGTATGCACCGGCAGCAGTATCATGGTGCTAAGCGTCCGGATAAAAGCATGCTGCAGCAGCATGCAGCCCGATCTTTCCCATTCAGCCGTGGTCGATAGACTACAGGCTGGCTGAATATGGGGTGGACTGTCATGGTCGATGAACGTATCATTTACAAAGCTGAAAATTTTATCGGTGAGAGTCCGCAGATAAAAAAAATATTTGAAACTGTTCAGGAAATCGGACGGAGCGCAGCCCCAGTCCTGCTCACCGGTGAAACCGGAACGGGCAAAGACCTCATTGCCGGTGCTATTCACTACAACAGCGACAGGTCTGACCACCCTTTCGAAAAGCTGAACTGTACCGGACTCAGTGAAAATGTCCTGTACCGTGAACTTTTCGGGTATGAAAAAACGGCCTTCATCGAGGCATATAAAAGCAGAAAAGGGCGGTTTGAACGCGCGCACACAGGAACCCTTCTGCTCGAGGGAGTCGAGGGCCTGAACCTCGCTATGCAGGATAAATTGTATGCAGTGCTTCTTGAAAAATCTTACACGACGGATAAACGGACCGTGCCTGCAGATGTTCGCCTCATTTCAACGGCGAGCAGGGATTTGCTTCATGAAGTGCATAGTCACCGTTTCAGGGAAAAACTCTATATGCAGATCAGTACAGTTACCATCAATGTCCCGCCCCTTCGCGAACGCCAGGGCGATGTGGTCCTTCTCACCTACTTCTTCCTCAACAAGTTTTATAAAGACCTGAAAAAAAAGATAAAAGGGATAAACCTTCTCGCAATTAAATACCTGACGAATTATTCGTGGCCCGGGAATATACAGGAACTTGAAAATACTATACGACGGGCAGTGCGGATTGCCAACGGGGATCTAATCACTCCAATGGACCTGTATCTTCCGTTCAGGAACAATCTGGTGAAATGGGACCGGAACAAAATCGGCATACCGCCGGAGGGAATAAAACTCGAAGAAATGGAAAAAAACCTCGTGGTTCAGGCATTGAAAATGTGCGACTGGATAAAAAAGGACACGGCAGAACTTCTCGGTATATCGCAACGTGTACTTCAGTACAAGATACGTCGATTCGGCATCACCCACCCCACATGGGAGGAAGAACCGGATTAGCCGGAAACCCCCGGTTTCTTACAACTATACTTCTCAATGATACTAATTTCTCTATATCTCACCCGTTGAAATGAGTGATTGAAAGCGTTTAATATTTTCCCGCATATCCGTAGCCCTCATGAAAACCGACGAGGTACCTGCAACAAACACATCCGCTCCGGCCTTAGTCATTTTCGGAATGTTCTCCCAGCTCACGTTTCCGTCAACCTCTACCTCGATTGCATACCCCATTTTTCTACAGTACACCGAAACACTCTCAAGCTTCTCTATCATTCCCGGTATCACTTCCTGCCCAGCATAACCGGGGTTAACCGTCATGACACAGACCATATCTGCTTCAGAAAGGAGGTGCCGAGCCTGTTCGACATTGAGCGAGGGATCAAGAGCAACACCGGCCCGCACACCGAAGGAATGTATCAGCTGTATCGTCCTGAGCGGATGCCGGCTTACCTCGGGATGAAAGCTGATAACAGCGTTCCCGAACGCCGCAAACTGCGGGACAAGTAAATCGACATTTTCAACCATCAGATGTATATCGAGGGGTATATCTGTATAACCGGCAAGCACTCTGCAGAAATCGGTACCGAGACCTATGTTCGGAACGTAGTGCCCGTCCATAACATCTATATGAAGATAATCGATACCTTCTTCAGAAAAAATATCAAGGCAGGCTTTTATATTTAAAAAATCAGCACACATCATCGAAGGTGATATCTTCCGCGCTTTCATCATTCCTCCCGGTTTATCCGAATTATAGTACCTCTAGAAATCCGATAATTCAATCACTTCAGCATGAACCCGCCATAAAAAAAACCTCTTTCCATTATTTCTTGCTCCGCCTCCCTTTTCAGGCTATTTTCAGACCCTGGGAGCGATATGTTACGAGCTGTTTAAATCACTTTCCCGCCCCATTAACTCAATATCGGTAGAGGAGGAGGCGAATGAAGGCTCTGGTCCTGGAAAAAAATGCAGTCCTGAGATATACGGACGTGCAGATGCCTAAAAAGATCGGAAAGCGCTCGTATTTGATACGAATCGCTGCATGCGGTATCTGCGGTTCTGATATTCACAGAGGATTTGAAAACGGCGCCTACCACTACCCTCTCATAATGGGACATGAATTCTCAGGAATAGTCGAACAGACGCCCTCATCTGAAAGCAGTTTTAAGAAAGGACAGAAAGTTACGGCATTCCCTCTGCTTCCATGCAAAAAATGCACCGCATGCAGCACCGGCAATTTCGCCCAATGCAGTAATTATGACTACTTCGGTTCCCGAAGGGACGGTGCATTCGCCGAATACCTCTACATTCCGGAGGAGAACCTCTTTCCTGTTCCCGATCATGTCGATATTATGCATGCCGCTATGACCGAGCCGTGCGCGGTCGCCCTGCATGGTGTACGCAAACTTACATTTTCAGCCGGGGATACGGTCGTTGTTTTCGGCGGCGGGCCGATCGGGATAATGGCCGCCCAGTGGTCCAGGATACGGGGTGGGAGTACAATAGCTGTTGTAGATATCGAAAGTCGAAAGCTAAAGATCGCCCGGAACATGGGATTTATTGCCATTGATGCGAGTAAAAACGATGCGGTTGAACGGATTTACACACTCACAAAGGGAGAAGGAGCGCAAAAGGTTATCGAAGCCTGTGGCCTTCCACTCACCTACCGGCAGGCGGTTCTATCTGCAGGGCCTTTTGCCGAACTTCTTTTTCTCGGCATTCCCAGCAGAGACCTTTCAATACCCCCGTCTGAAGCCTCCGACCTGCTTCGAAAGGAACTGAAGCTGTACGGTGCCTGGAATTCGAAAATAACACCCTCCGGCAGGGACGACTGGACCACGGTTCTGAAATATATGGACAGGGAGATGAATGTCGCTCCCCTCATAAGCCATACTCCCCCGCTCTCCGAGGGAGCGGATATGTTTAAAAAGATAGTAAACCGAACAGAGTACATCAACAAAGTCATTTTTACATTGCTGTAAAAAAGGTTAACTCCATGTGTGGACCGGGTCGGTTTTTTTCAGATAAGCGGCATATTTATATTCCGGGAAGCACGCGTCCATTAAAATCAACCGAGATTTGCCAATTATTTAAAGAAAAATTGAATTACAGTCGTTTGCCCGATTACATGCCTGTGCCAAGCTCGAATCCCGTTTTATACAGTGCTTCGACATTTTCGGGAGGGGTGATTGGCTGAATATTGTGGCAGGGTGCCAGGATGTACCCGCCGCCTCTTCCCAGTATCCTGATGTTGTCTTCGACCTCTTCGCGAACATCATCAGCTGAGCCGAAGGGAAGGGTAAACTGGTTGTCAACACCGCCGTGAAATATGAGGGATTCTCCGAAATCCCGTTTCAGCCCTTTTCGTTCCATTCCTCTACAGCGCCACTGGACGGGATTGAGCGCGTCGATGCCTGCGTCGATGAGATCGGGAATAATCTTTCGTATTGCGCCGTCATCATGGTGAAACACAAATGCGCCAGCCTCATGCGCCAGTTCGATCATTTTTTTCATGCCCGGAATGAAAAACTCCCTTATCTGTTCGGGAGCGTACATCAGATCATCCTGGGCGCCCAGGTCTTCCGCAACATAGGTAATCATTACTTTGCCGGGAATCTGTTCATAGATGCGCTTCGTATTTTCGTAACTGTATAAGTAGATTCTATCGAGGCAGTAGTGTACCATCTCGGGGTTTTCGATAAGATCCATAAAAGCCTGAGAATCACCACGCAGATATTTATACACGAGAAACGGTTCGGAACCCCCACCCCGCACGGGGTACTCCTCAAAGCCTTGTATCTGTGACACAATGACAGAGTAGTCCCAATCTTCCACAGAGGGCCAGGCATATTTTTTTTCTATCTCGTCCAGGGTGTGATATTTGGCAAGTGCATGATGCGTGCATTCGAGATACACACCAGTACCATACTCCGCGTCCCGGTAACGGTTTCCGTATATATCGGCCCCTGTTCCGGCTGTAAATGCGATACCGGTCATCGGATCAACTTTGCTGCCGTCAGAACCGTCCGCCAGAGGAGGGCCTTTGTATCGGGGCTCCACCGTTACCGGTTTATCAATGTGCAGGCGTTTATACAGACCGTACTCACTGTTGCACCCGAAATGTTTCATAAGAAGGATAGTAGTTTCCGGAGTCGCCCAATAATCCATTGGGATGCGGTCTGGCTTTTCGCGTTTTAAAACCGCAAGCCAGCGTTCTTTCGGGGTCATCTGATTCCCTTAGCTCTGTTCAGGAGAGAAGCGGCAGAAGCAGCTCGCAGAGGACGAGCTGTGCCTGGCTGTTCAGGTGTATGCCGTCCTCCTCCAGCACACCCCCTTTGATTTCCTTCAAGGCAGCGGCAAGATCAGCCAGTTTGGTTCCCTTCTCCCCCGCAAGGTCTCTGAGAAAGGTGTTTGCCTGATCGATGCGGGCATCGCTGTATTTCTGATTCGAATCGGGAAAATATGCCTGCAGCCGTTTGCTGTCCACATAGGGGATTGTTACAATCACAACCTCTTTCCCCCTTCCCTGCAGGGTATCGATAAAATAGCGCATATTCTTCATGTACTCTTCATGGCTGATATTGGAAATATGGGCCTCATCGTCAAGCTCGCGGCAGTCGTTGGTGCCAATAAAAACGACGGCCCGGTCGAAGGTCTGATTCAGTATGGAAGAATAAAACCGATCCTTGATATGACAGGTCGTATCGCCGGAAATAGCGCAGTCGATAACATACCTGTCCGGGTTATCCTTCCAGAGCTCGTTTAGTATCTTCGCCCAGCTCTCCCGGTCACTCGTGATCGAATCGCCGATAGCCGCAACGACACACGGCTCCTCCGGTATACGCTGCACTCTTTTTTTCAGTTCTCCGGCAAGCGCCGAAAGGTTTTCTTTGAAACCATCTTCAATCCCCCCGAGCAGCTTCTCTTCGATGCCGTATACCCGTGCAATCGAAGCAATGTCGTTATCCTCGATCAAAAGGCCGGCCAGTTTGTGCAGGTTGAATTTGTGCATGAAATGAAGGTCATAGGGCAGCTGTTCCATTTTTTCATCCTTTCTTTTAATGTTTCGGACACTTCACGTTCGATTACCGCAGCATCTCAACGGTTCACCTTTTTTACGTACCACTTTCAAGCATGTCATTCAACTTCTCTCTATAGTATTTGAACTCCTTCCAGTGCACCTCCGGCGGTATGAGGTGATCTCCGAAAGGAATATACCCCCCGTACCGCAGAACCTCGCACACAGGTTCAAGAATCTCGTCTATCCGATTCTGCCCGTGCCGGATTTCAAGCTTCGGTATTCCTCCCATAAGCTGAAGCTTTGGAAACATCCTCCTCACCTTCACCAGATCCATACCGCAGCTCACCTCGATGGGATACATACCGGTTACGCCGCCTTCAATAAAGAGGTGTATTATATCAAAGCAGTCCCCGTCCGTATCGACAAATATAACGTTAACACCGTTTTCCTTTAAAAAACCGGTGAGCCTTTGATAGTAGGGAACCATGAACTCCTGTATGGTAGCGGGCGATACCATCGATCCCGTTCCAGCCGAGATATCCTCCCATATGATAAAGAGATCCACATCAGTATCGGACAGCACTTCTTCATATATGGCAATCCAGAGTTCGGTGAATGTTTCGAGCACATCATGTATGAGTTTCGGATCGTCGAAATAATTGTAGAAGAGCTGTTCATACCCCATGAGCTGGGCAAGGGTTCCGAAATAGCCGTGCGGGTAGCCCCCCAGAACGAGGGGGTAGTCCCTGCTTCTGTACTTCTGTAAAAGCTCATTCCAGTTCGGCGGGAACCTGCCCCGTATATCGTTCAGATTGATCCGCTCATCCTTCAGTTTCTCCCAGCCTTTCCTGTCTTTGATCACCCACTCGATTCCCGGTGGGATTACGCCCGTGTCCTTGATAAATTTCCTCTTCACGCCGTCAAGGTCCTGGTAGGTAAGATAGTGATCATCCTCCTGGAAAATCTTGATGTCGAACATCGGATGAAAGAGGAGGTTAACATTGACCAATATCTGACTTTTATCTAAATTCAGCTCGTTTTTCACATCATTATCGATGGGGAATCCCTGGGTCGGCCAGTACAAACCACCACCGATGACCGCTACCCCTGCTGGAAGCCGCTCGCCCTTTATTGAGTTCCAGCACGGATTGTAGAGCGATGCAGTTGGGGTCGTTATATTAATCGGTATCCGAGGGAATTCTCTTCTCGGAAGGCCCTCCTCGTACCAGTTGTTTATCGTATCCCCCCAGTATCCGAACTCCCATTTCGGAGGAGTGACACGGGGGTTGAAATTGAGCATCACCTCTAAAAACCTCTCTCGAAGATTCATCTCTCCACTCCTTTACTGAACAGGGATTATTCGGACGTTGGCAGTTTGATGAAAACACCGTTCAATCGAGATGAAAAACCTCCTCGAGCTCTTCCATCTCAGGGCCGAGCAGTGAGCTGTCCTCCTTTATAAAATACCTGTCCATTGCCTTCTGCCAGCGTTCATTTACCTCCTGCCCGCCGATATAGGAAAAAGATTTTTCCGGATCCTCCGCCTCGAGGTAGGCGAAAAGTGTACCGTCGCCACGGAAAAAGATTGAATAGTTCTTTATACCGCTGTCCTGAATCGCCTTTGCCATGTCCGGCCAGATTTCATCATGGGCTTTTTTGTACTGCGTCCTCATTTCAGGTCTGATTCTGAATACAAACGCGTATCTTTTCATATACTGAGCCTCTTGTTAAGCAATTTTTCCATACTTTTCTAAAACATGCGTGAAGCGTAAAAAATTTTATAAAGTACAGCCGGTGTTTACCCCGTGTGTATAAAACCGGAGGCGCACCTACATCAGTCCTCTCTTCCTGTAATGCCGTTTTGCGTCCTCCAGGATTTTATCGATATCCTTATCCTGTGATGGAGTTATCGGATCCGGCGTATGCGTTTCCAGCATCTCTTCCATCCGTTCTTTCGCGAGATCGATCGTGCTCTTTTTCCCCTGATCCAGCCATTCGGGGTATGACAGCCTATCCGCCGTACGGGGCACAAAGTACTCCTTCTGCCAGTTGACCCGGGTATGAGTTTTGTTAAGAAACGTTCCGGGAACAGGACCGACTTTTTCGATAAGATCAACGGCCATAGTGTCATCGTTTACCTCAAAGCCCTCCACGGTGCGGCCGATGATATTCGCCACATCATCATTGATAATGGAGAGTACCGGGTTGTAGGCAAGCTCTGCAGTTACGCCGCCGTGCAGAACAATGACATTCGCTCCTGACAGCGCGGATGCCATGGCGGTGTGCGTCTTTTCATACCCACTCTGATAATCCACCAGCTTAGAGTTCGAAAATGCAGCGCCTGTGTTTACCGAGGGTATGCTGTACACCTGGGTCCAGAGCTGATTGAAGGCCATCTGATGGAGGTTTACCCCCAGGGCACCGAATAAAAAACCTCCGCTCTCCATATCCATCGGGGTGACGAAATCATTGCCGCATATTCCGGTACCCGGGCTGATACACTGAATAAGCACCACAACAGCGAGAAGTTCCGCATTGTTGCTGATAGTCGCGCCTGCTGCGGTTACCGGCGCTGTTCCGCCCATCACAGAGCCAGCGGCGATATACACAGGAAACCCGGCATTGACATATTCAAAGGCTGCGTTGATCGCATCTTCCGGATAGGAGAGCGGTGCTGCGGCCTCGCATACGCCGAACAGCTGCATATCCACCGCCTGCGCGAGCTGGGTTTCGAAAATGAAGGAGTCTGTCGCCTGTGCGCCGCGAGAAGCCTTTGAAGTAAAACGTATTCTGCTCGCAAGGCTTGCCGGACAGAGCATCACCGGCGGAACGTCCTCTATTTCAAAGTAGGGGGTATACGATGGAAAAATATCAATTGTGTCAAGTGCATCAGAAATGAGTACCGCCTGATCGTTTTCTTCCTGCGTCGCCTGCCGCACCTCACCGGTCGTTATGTCGGTGTATCTGGCGCCGGCGGACGACATGAAATAGAGGGTATTGCCTCCGACCCGTACGTCATTCTCGGGGTTCCGGGCCCGCACTGAAAAGCTGCTCGGCGTTTTACGGATGCATTCCTCGACCAGAAATCCGGGGATGCGCGCTATGCGTTCTTCAAAATCAACCATGCAGCCGTTTTTCTGCAGCAGTTTCAGCGCCCGTTCGCTTTCAAACCGCACACCTGTTTTTTCAAGCACATCGAGTGTGGCCCGGTGAATCTCTTCTATCTGTGAATCAGAAAGTATCTTTATCGGCTCAAAACTCCTCCTGAACCCCCTCCGCATTATCCGTTCCTCCGTGCTTATTTCAGGCCGCGTTCATTAGCCGCGACTTCACCCCAATACTGCAGTCTCAGAAGTGGTGTATGTCCCCCTGGGAAAAGTCCCCCTGGGGAATATCCCTCCCGGGATACATCCCCCCGGGATACATCCCCCCGGAACCGAGTGTTTTAGATGTC
>CAYSRJ010000049.1:0-22291 GCA_964433545.1 uncultured Spirochaetota bacterium
AGACACAGATCTCCTGCGAATTACTCGCCGATCCCGCAGTCCTGCCCGGGCCTCCGAAAGGTCCTTGGATGCGGTTGATTCCCTGTGCAGCCCAGACAATATCCGACAGGATCTGCAGTGAGATTTTCTTATCGCTTATGGCTCGGGAGGTTCTTCTCATTTTCAGAGCTTCGAAGATTGTTCCGCACCGGTCAAAAACCGGTTCAGAAAGTGTTATGGGCTGCAGGTCTCTAATCATGCTGTTTTTCATGGCACCCCTTTGCAACCTTCATTGTTGCCTTTTCTTGATCGGTGGACTGCTCAATATATACGAAAACCGGCTGTTCTCAAACGATGATCCCGCCGATTCATTAGGATGGTGCGAGCAGACGGCTTTCAAATTCACCACGGGATCCAGACATAATTTTCTCGCCGTCGCCATAGAATATCATATCGGCATCGTCTTCGAATCCCTTGATAACGGTCGGAATATATTCCGAAAGACCGATCCCTCTGAATTTGAGATGGGCGGCGTCACGTCCTTCTTTATTCAAGCCGGTGTTGACCATGGGCGGAACTATCTCAATAACTTTGACCGATGTGTCTTTGAGCTGCTGGCGCAGCACGAGCGAATAGGTATGAATGGCGGCCTTTGTTGCACTGTAGAGAGGCGTATTGAGCATCGGCATGAACCCAAGCCCTGAACTCACATTTATGACCGCGGCCGACGGTCTTTTCATAAGATCGCCGATGAAGAGAGCGGTCAGCTCCACCACAGAAACAAAATTGATGGCAATCTCGTCTTCGCCTGATTTCAATTCGTCATATCCTTTTTTCAGGTCGATATATCTCTGTATCCCCGCGTTGTTGACCAGAATATCGAGGTCGGGAAAACGGCGAAGCACTTCCGCGGCGAGGTTTTTCCTCTGCCGGGCATCTCCGACATCACAAGGTAGTGCTGTGATCTCCGGGAATTTCTTTTCTACCATCGACTGCTTCTCTCCGTCGCGTCCGCATACGATAACCCTGCTTTTCGATCGGTGAAAAGCTTCGGCAATGCCGAGCCCGATACCACCGGTACCTCCGGTCACAAGAACAGTTCTATTTGAAAGTTTCATAGCATCTCCTTGGCTGAAATAATGTAAAATCTATCGCGAGAGAAGCCTGCGAACCGACTCACGGATAGAGTAGTCAAACTTCAACGATCTTGTCAATTCGTAACGAAACATTCGTAACGAAACGGCTTTTTGTTAGGCATTTTCATTTCAGTTTTCTCAATAATTTTTCTACACGCTTCAATTGTGATGAATTCAATATGTCCTTCCTTTCATTGACTACTTTGATAATCTGCGTTTTATTTTTTCTGTAACGGACTCAAAGAAACTTTCCGAATATTGTGCTACACTCTTCGGTCTGCAAGTTTTCAAACATTCAATAAGATATGGAAAAAGCACTTTATTATATTTTTCCCCTGAAGCGCGATGCGGGAGAGAGTCTTTATCCCTGCATCGGCCGTGATAACCGATCCTTTTTCGAAAGCATTTTTTATTATTTCCTGTTGCTCAAATATTTCTTTGGCTTTGAGACTGGCAATTAATACCGGATTGATATATCCGATTTCATATAAAACTTTTAGACCGGACAATGGAAAAATAAAACAGAATCATAAGAAATAGTACATTGCATGGGCGAGGCTTTTTTCGGTATACACCCATTATTACTCTGTAGAGCCTATCCCCCGCTGGTACTCCCCGGTTTCGACCTTGAAAAGGTAACGGTCGCCGCAGTAATAGGAATGAAGCACCTCTATACAGACGTCTTCTCCTGTATAGGCCAGGCTTTCCAGAAAAATGCAGGGTGTTGAAATGTTTATGTCGAGGTTGTTTGCTATATCTTCAGGGGGATTTACGGCACGTATGGTCTGGACCGAGTGGTCAAGATTGACATTGAAAACTTTTGTAAGTATCTCATACATCGATCCCTTGATGTTTATCTCGAGGAGCTTCCCGAATTTGGCAAAGGAGTAATACTGGATTTCAAGGACGAGAGGTATCCTGTCGGCTATTCTGACCCTTTCAATTTTTACAACAGGCTCATCCAGAGAAAGAGCGAGCTTATCCGCCAGGTCTTCATTTGCCTGAATTGTATCTTTGCTGAGTATTACGTCCTCTATCTCGACATTGTCTATTTCAAAATCATCTACAAAGCTGGTCATCCTGTTCAGCTTGTGCACCGGCAGGAGAGGGTGCTTCCTCTTTACTATTGTTCCTACACCTTTCCTCTTTTCTACAAGCCCCTTCTGGATTAAAAGTTCGATAGCATGCCGCACCGTATTCCGGTTTAATTCTGCGTTTTTTGACAACTCCGCTTCCGGGGGGAGCATGGTACCCACCTCGAAATTCCCATTTTTTATCATTTTTTCAAGCCAGTGGCCAAGCTGTATATAAAGCGGAATCGGATTAGAATGATCTATTATTGGGTTCATAAATACAAATCCCTGCGAATGAAATTACGGCAATAGATACGTAATTAAATTACTTACATTAATTTGGTTTTCCAATCATACAATAACACTCACATTCATGTCAACAAAATAATTGAGTAGACAGGTAGACGTGTAACTATCAGGAGGCCCGATCATTGTGTCCAGGCAGAACTGATTTTAACTACTCTGTTTACACTGGAAGTGCGAACACGAACTGATTTTTTAATTGACAAACTATAAAGAATATGTAAATATCGACACATATATACATATGTATACAACATTTTTTTATAGTAGATACATCCTTCTAACAAAAAGAGGTTAATGAAAATGGAATATTCGAACCTGCTTGAAACTGATTTGACTGAAGAGCTGTTCTTAGAGCTCATGCCTGAATGGAAGGACTGCAGCACCATTGAAATATCGATTCTGAGCGGTGGCATTACGAATAAACTATACAGAGTATTTTCAGAAAAGGGCGACGTTGCAGTGAGAATATACGGAGATAAAACGGAGCTCTTTATTAATCGCGATTACGAAGCAGAAGCAATAAAAATGGCTTCGTCAGTTGGAATATCACCCGGGCTTACAAAGTATCTTCCTCAGTTTAATGTGACCATTATTGAGTTTATTACACATGGTTATACACTTAAAAACCCTGACTTTTTAAAAGAAGAATTACGAGAAAAAATAGTAAATCCCATTAGAAGATTGCATGACAGCGATATAGTACTGCCGAAAGTTTTCAACCCGCGCAATGAAATTGTTAAAATGTCGGATATTCTGGAAGGTCTCAACGTAGAGTATCCTGAGTTTGATATCAAGGGCACGATTGAGAGGCTTAAAAAACTTTTTAAAAAAATCAATATCCCGGAAAGCTCATTTTCTCCGTGTCACAATGATCTTCTTGCTGAAAACTTTATACTGGTGAAAGAAGGGTATGAAAAGCTGTACCCGGAGCCCCTGTACGTTATCGATTGGGAATATGCCGGAATGGCACCGCGGTTTTATGACATTGGCGACATGTTTCAGGAGATCCTGGTTGAGAGGGAAATAGAAAAGAGTTTTGTTGAGCACTATTGCGAAGGTCATGAGTTTGAAAAAAACCTCTACCTCATCGACATGTTCAAACCTTTCCCGGATATTTACTGGTTTTTATGGAGCCTGATCCAGCAAAATATATCTACTATAGAATTCGATTTTTACAATTACGGCAGAGTTAAATATGAAAATGCACAAAAGAATATGAAGCTGTTAAAAGATGATTATGGCATTGAATTATGATTTTTTTAAATTTGCAGCGGCAGTACTATCCCAGGCGGTTATATCGATCTGATTTCCTGGCGCATGAATACAATATAGGATACGAGAAAGAGAATCACAGTAATAGCCAGGAGATACACGATATAGGGAGAGACCAGCAAAAAACTCTGCATGAGCTTAAGAGGCCCTGAGAACCTTGTGAGTGATGCCTGTTCCATAAGACCGAGCTGAACGGTAAATGGGCTGAGCGTTCGTCTCATAGGGTCAATAATGGTGGCGGTAGAGTCGTTGTACAGCACCATAGGCGAGGTGAAAGAGAGGGCCTGTTCTATCTTTGATACTTTGAGAAGTGCGTCACTGTAATTCAGACCCTCCGAAGAAACGACCTCACTTATAAGAGCATTCACCCCGAACGACAAAAAGAAAGAGAAAAATATCCATATCGCGAAAGAAGCAAGCGCCGATGTGGCCACGCTCCTGAAAAGCACGGAAAACAGTATGGACACTCCCAGCCACAGGGAAATATACACAATACTTATACCCATATATATGAAGATACGCCAGAATTCCTCGAGTCCGGGCTTAACTCCTACGGTATAAATCCCCAGGCCTGTAATGACGAGTATTATCGAAACCATCATCAGGCCTATAATCACAACTCCTGCCAGAAACTTCCCGTTGATAACCGTATCCCTGTATATGGGCTGGGCCAAAAGCTTGCTCAGAGTACCTTCGTTTCTCTCCCTGTTTATGCCGTCGAATCCCATAATTATTCCGATGAGGGGGCCGAAAAAAGCCACAAACTGAACCAGAGAAAAATTAATCTTTGATGAAGTAAAGAGCATGAGAAACACGAATTTAGGAAGCCGTTCTCCCTTGAGGTCATCTTCTATTCCTGATGCGGCCATAAAAACCAGAATGAGGCTTACCATTAAAATGAGCGAAAAAAGAATTAAGAATCGGTAGCTGGAAAGGTGATCGGCAAGCTCCTTTTTTATTAGTGCCTTTAAACCTCCCACGGCTATGCCTCCTTGAAGTGTTTCATGTACACTTCTTCAAGTGTATAGGATTCTTTTCCAATATCAAGCTTCCTACCTGCAAGCTGCTCCATAGTGCCGCAGGCAACCATTCTTCCTCCGATCATGATCCCGAAACGATCGCAAATCCTCTGGGCCTGCTGCAGTAAATGCGTGGAGAGCACCACTGTCATTTTTTTCTCTCGTGCCAGTGAAACAATGAGCTCTATCATGCGGTTGGTTGCATCGGGATCGAGCCCCAGGGTGGGTTCATCAAGAAAAGCAATTTTCGGATCTTTTACCAGAATCTCCGCAATACCCAGGCGTTGCCTCATTCCTCTGGAGTAAACCTCTATTTTCTTATCCGCTCCATCTGAAAGCCCCACTACTTTCAGCGCATTTTCTATTCTCTCTTCCCCCTCCTGCGGGGGAATTCCATTGAGCTCTGCTATAAAGCCAAGCATCTGCCTCGCGTTGAGGTCCCTGTAGAAACCCATATTTTCCTGAAGATACCCGGTCATCCGCTTTACCTTGAGAGGCTGTTTCAAAGCACTCATCCCAAGCACCCGCGCCCATCCGTCTGTCGGCTCTGAAAGCCCGAGAAGCATGAGCAGGGTTGTCGTTTTACCTGCCCCATTCGGACCCAGAAATCCAAATATCTCTCCTTCGGAAACACTGAAGCTCAGGTGATCGACGGCAACCTGGTTGTTATATATCTTGGTGAGATCCCCGGTTTCAACCACCGTTTCTGCATCCATACCGGTCCTCCTGGAATATTCCATTGAAAAATAGCTAATCGGACACTTCGCATCCGAAAAATGCCGAGTGAGGACGGAAGCGCATCATTGTTCAAAAAACATCACCTCCGTGACATTCAAGCCTTTTTCAGCGATACAATAACTCAGCAGCAGTAATTCAGCGCCTTCCCAAAAACCTGAAAGTTAAAATCAGCCCAATTATCACAAGCGCAATTATCCCTAAACCGGCCCAGCCCCAAACCTGGCTGGCCTTTACAGTAACCCGAAACTCAACCGCGTCCTGGCTTCCCTCTTCACCTTTTGCCTGCACCTTGAGGGAGTAATCGCCCACCAGAGCATCTTCATAGGGAGTAATAACAGCCTCGACCTGTTTGATATCATTGGGCTTGATAGAATCTATCCTTTCCGGCTTGAACTCTATTTTCCAGTTTTCCGGTTTGAAGGTGGTGAAAACAATGTCTCTGTTAACAACGGTCCCGGTATTCCTCACATATATTGAAATATTGGATTTTTCACCCGGCCGAGCATCCAGAGACAAAAGCCCGCTTGGAGTGCCCAGCTTTAATCCATATGAGCCGATAAGGACAAGCTTTAACTCAGTATCTGCCTCGGCGCCTTCTGTGCTTACTCCTACTTTCAGGGGATACTCCCCCGCGGTTGCTGATAAGGAGGGTTTCACTTCAACATCCAGGACTTTACTCTGATTTGCCAGTATCTCGAGACTCGAGATGTATCTTGCCTTGAGCTTCGACTCGTACGCGGGCTTAAAGCTGATGTTCCATCCTTCCGGCCCGCTTGCAAAAAGTTTGAAAATTGCAGCCCTGTCAAGCTCACTTTTGACCATAACAGAAAACTCATACTCCCCCTTTACGGGACCTTTTAATACAGGGTAGAAGGCGGTGAGTTTAATATTTCCTGAAGACTTTTTTGCTTCTTCATTTTGTACTACTTCAACGGATATGCTTTCCTGCATCCTGAATTTACCGTCTTTTGTTCTTGCCGCTATCCTGAACAGATACTTTCCCGGCTTGCTGCTATTCCGGGGTGCTGCCTTGAAAATCAACGTTTTTTCTGCGCCGACAGGCACATAAACACCGGTAACCTCAAATTGAGGAGTTTCGATACTTGTTTCCCATCCCTGCGGAGCTTTATCCACCCACACAACAACATGCTCGCCAGTTTTTCCCTGGTTCATAAAAACAAGATTCATGCTTATTTTTTTACCCTGGGGCACGCGCACCCCTGAATACTGCGCAGCCATGGTTATGGCTCTGTCCGGTTTTGCAGTATCTTCAACCGCTTTTTCCACCGCAAAACAGGACAGGCTAACAAAAAACAGTACGATGATAAAAGATAGCAATACAGCCATCGCCTTTTTCATCTTTACCCCCTTGCTGGGATGCAGATCATTTTAACACGGCTGATACTCCCCTCATATCAAACCTCTTTAATTTCGTACCCAATAATAAACAGGCATGCGCATTGAGCTTTAACGTTCAGTTTACAGAAAAAGGATTTACCCGTCGGTGTTTCGAACAAAAGCCGGTTACCACAAGAGGATAAATCCTGTAGAAATTAAAACTATGTACAGCGTCGACTTTTATATATATAGTAAAAGAACTGATTAAAATCAATGAGATTGTTGCTCATTAAATACAGGTGGAATTTACCTGCCATGGCTATTAAATTTGTTGACAAATAGTAATTTCATGATTATACAGGTAGATGAGTATACAGGTAACAAATGATACCGGAAAAGGAGTGGTACTATGAAAAAAATCGATGATTATTTTGTACCCTGGCTCAAAGGTGTGAAAATGTACATCTCACCCCATATCGAGCTCGCCTGGCAGGATAAAAAACTGCACAGGTTGATGTCCAACGAAAATCCCAACCCGCCTTCGCCGAAAGTACTTGAGGCCATCAATTCCTACGGGAAAATCGCGAACAGGTATCCTGAACAGGGGAAGGCAGTACGGAGCAAAATCGCCGAGATTAACGGGCTTGATGGACCTGAGAACGTACTCATCGGAAACGGCTCGAGTGAGGTCTACGATATGATATGGAGAAGTTTCGTCCAGCCAGGCGAGGAAATAATTCAGCATACCCCCTGTTTCGGGATTTACAAGCTCAGATGCACCGTGGTAGGAGGAAAGCTGGTTTCGGTTCCCATGATTTACGATGAAAACGGCTTCCACTATGACCCGGACAGTATAATAAATGCAATTACACCAAAAACCAGGATCATTGTTATTGCCAACCCGAATAATCCCACCGGCGACTTCATGGACAGCAGCGAATTCGTCAAGGTTGCTGAGACCGGTCTTCCCTTTGTTGTGGACGAGGCGTATGTGGAGTATGCGGGACTCGGCAAGTCGCAGGTCGGGCTGATTAAGAAGCATCCCAATGTTATTGTAACGAGAACACTATCAAAGGCGTACGGCCTGGCAGGGATGAGATTCGGGTATGCGCTTGGGACGAAAGAAGTTATCGCTCAGCTTGCGGCAACTCTTATCCCCTGGAATGTCGGCACAATCCCTATGTGGGCGGCTCTGGCGGCACTCGAAGATAGGGATTCGCTTAAAAAAAGGGTTGAGTTTAACAACTCCCAGCTGCGGTATTTTGAGAAGGAGCTTAAAAACATACCAGGGCTGAAGGTGCTCCACTCGTACGGAAATTACATTCTTTTTGACGGAAAAAAAGCCGGCAAGAAAGGTAACGATATGGTGGCCTTTGCCCAGGAAAGGGGCTTGATTTTCAGACCGCAGGCAACCATGTACGGAAGTGACGGATTTTTCCGCATAACCATCGGAAGTGAAGAAGAGAACAAAATGGCCGTTCAGGCGATAAAAGACTTTTTTGCCAGTTAAGAACTCGGTTTTGTTTTTCATCAAAGTATACAATCATTTTAAATATTCAAGCATTTAAGGAGGAAACTATGGCAGCAGAAAAAAGTCCTATGGAGCGTTTCAACGATACGGGGGAAGGTGTGGAGATATGGTGGGATTCATCCCCCCTTGTATTCGAGTCCTGGAAGAAGCAGCGCATTAAGAGCAAACCTCTCGAGAAGCGTGATGAAGAAGAAGAATTGCTCGACCGCTACTACATTTCGGACAAACCGATGGAGCAGATGTTCAGGGGTGTAACAACAAACCCGCCGTTATCAGGAGCGGTAATAAAGGACGACCCTGCCTTTTGGAGGGAATGGGCAATTGAAAAGAAACGGCAGAATCCTGCTGCGAGTACCCATGAGATATGGTGGATGACCTACAAAGAGGTGGTAAAACGGGGCGCCGAGAAATACCTTGGGGTATTTCGTGCTTCGGATTACCAGCGCGGGTTCATCTCGGGCCAGGTCGATCCGCGGGATTACGAAAATGAAGAGGCGATGAAAAAGCAGGCTCTGGAGCTTGCGTCGCTGAGTAATAATGTAATGATCAAGATACCGGGGACCGAGCAGGGGGTAAAGGTATTACGTTTTCTCACGTCAAAAGGCATAGCCACGAACTGTACCTTGGCCTATGTACTTCCGCAGTTTGCAACAGTTGCGCAGGCGGTAAAAGAAGGAATGGAGGAAGCAAAGCGAAACGGCGTGGATTTAACGATGTGGCGGTCGGTAATCACCTCTATGACAGGGCGGTACGAGGCACAGGGATACTTCAAGAAGGAATCCGAGGAGCTTGACATAGAGCTCTCCGAAGCCGATATACGCTGGTCGAGCATTGCGATGTTCCGGAAGGCTATCAACTACATGGAAGAGAATGGGTACCCAAGCAAGATGCTTATCTGCTCGATGCGTAATGGCCCTGAAGTGGATGGCAAAACGAGGTTATGGCATTTTGAGAAGCTCAGTGGAGCCAATGCGGTTTTTACCTGCCCTCCGAAGTATATCACTCAGGTAGATGAGATTGGAGTTGACATCGAGTTCGACAGGGACGGGTGGAAGGAGCCGATACCGGAAAATGTGCTGGAGAAGCTGATGAAGTTTCAGTATTTCAGGGAGGCTTATGATCCGAAGGGATTGGAACCACCGCAGTTCAATACGCATCCTGCTACGATAGAAACAGCAAAGCAGTTCAGCGCAGCAACGGACGAGATGGAAAACTTTATAGCCGATTCGATCAACAATGCCCAGATTAAGTCAAGGGCTGCGACAACTGCCTAGCTTTAGAAGCGCAGCAAACAGAATATCTTCTGCTTCGGATGGAAAGGCTTGTATCGTTTCCATCTGAAGCAGAATAACGATGCAGAAATATTTTCTATCCTGCCACTTTTGCATATACGGCCATTACGAATGCAATCACTTTTTATAATCCGAACATCAGGCAGCAGACCACGTACCATATCACAGAAACCCGATTTACTTCTAAGTAACTTATCGCGAAGTTACTTACAGATACTCGGTCACCCGGGACGTATGCCACTTCGAAGTAACTTCGAACAAGTTACGTCTTGATACCTAGTCCCAGGAGGATGTATCCTGTCAAGGATCGGCCGCGAAGCGGCATATCCTGTCAAGGACTTTCCCCTGAGGGGACTTACACCGCTTTTCACGGTAAATTACTACGTTTTTTAAAATCAGCTTTATCAATTTTAAAATAATTTTATCAAAAAGGGTTCGCTTTTTAAAAAAAAACGTCTTTTTTCTTGACAAAAGGTGATTTTGGTTTAGAATATAACCCTCATATTAAATAAAGGTATATAGGTAGACAGGTATACCTGTAATCAAAATTTTAACGAATCGGAGGTTCTGCCTATGAGAATAAAGTTTTAGAAAGGTTTTATTTATGAAATTTAAAACTTTTAAGGAGGGATTATGATGAAGAGTAAGAAAATGCAGAGGCTTCTCATCGTTGTTTTTTTGGTAATTACGCTCGCAGTGTTCTTACCAATAATGGGTGGTTGTCAAAAGAAAGCTGCTGAAAAACAAGCAGCTGCCCCCGCAGAAACAAAAGGAGCAGCACCAGAAGAACAAATCAGGTGGAGGCTGCAGTCGTACGCCGGTGCTGCTTTGAATGAGTATGTCGTCAAGAACGCGATGGAAGAATTTAATAAGGCAGCAAACGGAGAGATGGTCATCGATGTATATTCAGCTGATGAGCTTGTGCCCCAGAGCGAGCTGTTTCGCGCTGTGAAGGAGGGAACAGTTGACGCGGTCTGCAGTGACGATCAATCAATGGCGTCCCCTGTTGATGTTGCTATTTTTGCTGCATACTTCCCTCTTGCTGAACGCTATGGTATAGACGTTGACGTGCTGTGGAATTGGTACGGGCTGAATGATATCTGGAAGGAAGCGTACGATGAAGTGGACGGCGTTACCTGGATAGCCCAGGGGAGCTGGGACCCGTGCAACTTTGCCACCACAAAACCACTCAATCACCTGAAAGACTTCAAGGGCTTAAGAATGTATATGTTTCCGGCCGGCGGTAAGTTCATGCAGCGGTTCGGTGTTGTACCGATGGTCCTTCCCTATGAGGACGTTCAGATGTCCATTCAAACGGGTGTATTGGACGGAGTTGCGTGGTCGGGTATTACAGAAGACTACACGGTCGGGTGGGCTGATGTTACCGATTATTATCTGACCAACCCTATATCCGGTGCCTGGTCAGGCGGTTGGTTTGTTCATACCGCATCCTGGGAGAAGCTGCCCGAGCACCTGCAGCAGTTGTTCAGACTGGCAGTAGACAAATCCAACTACTACCGACTGAATTGGTACTGGTGGGGTGAAGCTCACTACCGTACGCAGGGAAAGAAGTTGAAACTTACCTCAATTCCCGCTAATGAGTGGAAGACGGTTGAGGATGAGGCACTCAAGTTCTGGGATGAAATTGCGAAAGAGAGTCCAAGGAATGCCAAGGTAGTCGAGATACTTAAACAGTATAACAAAATCATGGAGGAAGCCGGTCCTCCCTATCGATACAAGTAACTGTTTGAGGAAAGTGATTTTACATGAAAATTTACCACTCCCGGCTATATACCGGGAGTGGTAAATCCCGAATTAATACACATGTCGATAAAATACCGTAAAAAGTAAGAGCAGTTATTTCGACACTGTACATGTTCAGTTGTTTTTTTTACAAGGTATATTTTTTAATGGTACAGGGATGATACTGTATGGAAGACGCTGAACCCGGGAAGTGTTATTCTGTTGTTTCGGTGTCAACGGGGCGTAAACCTCACACCTTCTCATAATCACAGTTTAATGCTGAATCCATGACTTAAGAAGAACGGAGGGAGTGAAATGTGGAAAGCGGCAAAAACTTATGTGAAATTTATGGACCGCATAAGTAAGGTAACGGGAGAATTCGCGATGTTCCTTGTAATGGCATTAATGGGGGTACTGGTCTTTGAATCGGTTATGAGGACAGTGTTCAACCAGCCTCATATATGGGCGGTGGAAATCTCAGCGTTCGTTATGACCGCCCAGTATCTTATTGGCGGAGGTTACTCTCTGATTCTCAGGGGTCATGTGCGGATGGACCTGTTCTACCACAGGCTTTCGGAGAGAGGACAGGCGATCGCCGATGTGATTACTTTTTTTCCATTCACACTCTTTTACCTCGGTTTGCTCCTGTTCGGTGGACTCAGGGGTATTCAATATGCGCTTGAATTCCATCAAAAATCCTATACCGCATGGGCACCCCCTATGGCCCCCATCAAGATCATAATGGTAACGGGTATTATAATTATGTTATTGCAGTCAATAGCAGAACTCATTAAGAATATAGCAACGATACGGGGGGAGGAGATAGCATGAACTATACGGTGATTGGAATCTCTATCTTTATCGCTATGCTTGCAGCACTGATAACCGGGCGTCAGATATTCGCGGTTATCGGGGGTGTCGGCTGCGCGTTCGCCCTCGCACTGTGGGGAAAAGGTGGTTCTGCACTCGCATTCCAGGCAAGTTTCAAGCTGTTAAACTGGTATTCGCTTATGACGCTGCCTCTATTCGTATATATGGGGTACATGTTTTCAGTTTCTGGAATTGCGGATGACCTCTATACGATGTTCCATGTCTGGATGGGTCCGGTGAGAGGAGGCCTGGCCCTGGGAACTATCGCGCTTCAGGCCGTGATAGCGGCTATGAACGGCCTGAGTGTTGCGGGTATGGCGATTGGGGCGGCCATTGCGCTCCCTGAAATGCTCAAGCGAGATTACGACAAGGTCATGATCACCGGGGTAATACAGGCCGGGAGCTCTCTCGGCATTATGATACCGCCGAGTGTTGTTCTGGTGTTGTACGCTATGATTGCGCGTCAACCGGTTGGGCAGCTGTGGCTTGCAGGCATATTCCCCGGCTTTATGCTGGCTGCTCTTTTTATGTTATACATACTTATCCGGTGCCTGTTTCAGAAAGATCTTGGTCCGGCTCTCTCCAAGGAAGAAAGGGCCAAATACTCATTGAAGGATAAATTCAGGTTGCTCCGGGCTTCCCTGCTTCCCATACTGATCATCTTCTTCATGTCCGGACTTTTCTTTCTGGGAGTCACCAGTCTGTTCGAAAGTGCAGCGGTAGGTGCGGCAATGACGACGATTGCCGCTGTCATTAACAAACGATTGACCTGGAAGAACTTTACAGAAGTGTTGCGTGAAACTCTCAATGTAACGTGCATGTTTATGTGGGTTATTATGGCAGCCCTTGCCTTCGGTTCTATATACGACGGTCTCGGTGCCGTGCACGGACTTGAGAAAATGTTTCTCACTCACGGCATGGCTCCATGGGAAGTTATTGTGGTAATGGGACTTACCTATCTTGTTTTAGGAATGTTCCTGGATGACACTGCCATGCTTATCATTGTTGCCCCTCTATATGTTCCACTGGTTATCAAGCTTGGCTTCAGCCCGATCTGGTACGGTGTTCTCTATACAATAACCTGTCAGATTGCCTATTTGACACCTCCTTTCGGGTACAACCTGTTTCTTATGCGTGCAATGGCTCCCAAGGAGATAACACTTGCGGACATCTATAAATCGGTTTGGCCCTTTGTAATGGTTATGGTGATCGGTATGATTCTCGTAATGGTGTTTCCAGACATAGCGTTATGGCTGCCAAATAAATATTTTGTAAAGTGAGTGTTGGTTTCGTGTATTGGTTCGCAGACTCATTGGATACAGACATTCTTCAGAAGTGAATTTTAGTGCTGGACAATAAGGCCTTAAGAAGCTGAAGGAGGCAAAGCATGTATAAAAAAATATTAGTACCCCTGGATGGTTCAAAATTGGCTGAGAATGCTCTGGGGCATCTCAGGGCAATTGCTCGGGGCCGTTCAATTGATACGGTGTTATTGATCAGGGTGGTTAAACCTATTATAGTGGACGTAAAAGATTATATAGGCGCCGAGAGTGCTCGTAAGACTGAGGATAAACTTGAAGCCGATGCCAGGGAATACCTCAATAAGATGGCTGCTGATCTGAGAAAAGAGGGTATACCTGTTGAGACCGAGATAGCGGTTCATGGCGAGCCTGCCACCAAGATCCTGGAGACCGCGAAAGAGAAAAATGTAGATCTGATCATTATGAGCACACATGGGAAGTCTGCGCTGCTGCACTGGGTTTTCGGCAGCGTTGCTCATAAAGTGCTGGTCAATTCTTCTATCCCGCTTCTTCTGGTAATGCCCGAGGGAAGAAAAAAGTAATAAAGGGTAATGACGGCAGTAAAAAAACTGTATATTGAATCTCACATAGTTTTAAATAAAACAAAATCATTGAGCCTTATTATCGTCCCCTGAAATGAAGGTAAAAAATTCGGTACAGGGCAGAAAACAAAAGCACTGAAAAGGGTATGCCGATCAAAAGTCCTGAGAAAATCACTCCTGATAGTATCCTGAAAAAGTACGCGGATGAGGTGAAGAGAAATACCGGAATCATTGAAAGAACGGTCGTCAAAAGCATAAGCGCAATAATGCGCATCTTTCGCCTCAATGAAAGAAGAATAATATTTTCCATACGCTTTTTACTGACATTTTCCGTTTGCAGGCCTAACATCTCTTCCAGCAGGAGTATCACGCTGTTGACAGAAAGGCCAATAAGAAGTATGAGCCCGATGTGGGCGGGGACAGATCGGTTATACCCGCCCGCTATGAGAAAAAGATAACCGCCGACGAAAAGAGAAGGAATGCTGCTAATAACCATGACGGGAAGGCCGAAGGATTTGAGTATAATACCGAGTATCGTATACACAGAAAAAACAGCAATGACCAGTGTCAATACAAAAAGCATTCTGCTTTTTTGCCTCTCAATGAGATTTTTGCTAAACTCATAATAAAAATCATCGTGAAAATCAACGCCTCCGAGATATTCACGAAGGCTGCCGGCAAAATCCTTTTCCTTCATCCCTTCATACTGTATATCAACCGGTATGCATCTCTTGCCGTTTTTTCGCGTTATAACGCCGGGACTCTGCTGATATCCGATGGTGGAAAAATCTGCGAGAGAAACGGACTTTCCGCTATTACCCGGAACATGAAGAAGGCCGAGTTTCTGCCGCGTGAGGCCTTCGACCTCGATTCTGCCGCGAACATCCATCACCTCCCCATTTTCATAATGCTTCATGATTACCGGATAGTAGAAGACATATCGGAGAAAACGTGTAACATCGACTACATTGAGATCGAAAAAGTACAGCCTCTTGGAATCGATGTGAAACTCGATTTCAGGTTTTCCCATTTTATAGCCCTTCAAGATCCGGTCGACTCCCGGCCATTCCGATATGCTCTCCGTAACACCGTCGACATACGTATTGAGCCGTTCGAGATTACCACCAAAGAAAAAAAGACGGAGATGTTGTGCGCCGGCATCTTCCCCGCTGTCGTAATGAAAAAACCCATCATTCCTCTTTATTGCAGAGATATGCGATTGTAATTTTCTGACCGCTATTTTATACCGCCTGTAATGCGCCTGAAACCCGATAAAAAAGGTCGCGCGTTCATTTTCAAGCTTCGATACGAGGGTCAGGGGAAACCCGAGATTCAGTATAGTATCTCCTATACTTTTTACAGCCACCTCCCTGTAAGAAGTATTAAACTGCGGATCAAACTCGTAGAAAAAAATGAGCTTTTTCTCTTTTACCGGTGAAATGTCACGAAAATCCAGGTTAATAAATAAAAGGGTAAAAACCGCTGCGCATAAAAAAAGAAGCGCAAAACTGAAAAGAGGCTGTTTCAACACTGTTTTTGTTACAGCGAGCGGGAAATCGGCCAATGCGTTTTTTTTCCCTTTGGTTTTTTGATTCACATGATGGGTGCGCCGTCGACCTATCTTCGCGATTGTATCTACACGTGCTGAAACAAAAAACCTATGCACCGCACAGGGTATAAAAAAAACCGACACCAGGCAGGAGAGGATGAGCATAATTGATATGGCACGCGCAAAATCGGCGTACAGCGAAACTGCCTCGCCGTTCATAAAAAAGAGGGGGACAAACACCACCACTGTTGTTATAGTAGAGGCCAGAAGCGGCCTGTACACACGGGCCATGATCCTTGAAATACTGCCCTTTCCATCGATACTGTTCAAACCTGTCCTAAATTCCCGTTTCGCAGCCTTTTTCATGGCCATTTGAAGGGGCTCGATGACAATGAGGGTGTTGTCAATGCATATACCGATCCCCACGATCAGCGCAGAAAGTGTCATGATATTCAGGCTCCCGCCGAATAACGCCAGCAATGCGAGCGTTCCCGACAGGCAGAGAAGAATCGCTACGAGGGGAAGCCATACAAATAAAACCCGTTTATAGAAAATGATCAGAAGCGCGATGATGCACCCGAATGCAGTTGCCGAGCCTATCAGAAGCTGCATGAGAAGATTTCTGAAGCTCACCGCCTGATTAAAGAGGTAGGTAAAAGAGAAGGCACTGTCCCAGTTCTCCAATATACGCCGGATACCGCGGTCAACTGCAAGAACGCTCGAAAAGTCCTTTTTAAATATGTAGAGGATCAGGGAGGGGTTATTATCGACAAAGGACAGCGGCACACCCTCCCGCTTCATTTTACGCACCGAAAAAAGATCGTATCCTGAACCAGTGGTCCCGCGAATCGCACCGGGATATGCGGGTAGATTAAAAAGATTACTGTATGTATTGGGAAAATCGAGAGAAACAAGGTTTGCCTCGCTTTTCAGGCTTCCCAGAGGTACGGATACATTCCCTGCCACAACGTGTTTAAAGGCGGTATCGAATTTGCCTCCAAGCCGGCTCATGTTTTCATAATCCTGTACGATAAAATAGTCCTTTTTTCCTGGGCCGGTAGTTTCAACATTTGCGACCTCATCAACGGATAGAAGTTCTTCTTTTATCCGGGATTCAGCGAGCCTGTACAATAATTCGTCCGATTGCCCACGTCCTGCCAGAGAGATAATCGCCGCGGGGCTGTCATCCGTATTATACCTGTACAGTGCAGAGTCACGGACCTCCTTCGGAAAATTCCTCGACACGTGGTACACACGGTCCATAATCAAGACCGCTTCTTCATCAACGTCTGCAGCAGGGTCGAGTGAAATAACGATCCTTGACTGCCCCTTAAGGGAAAAAGATTCTATATCCTTCACTCCCCTCACTTCTTTCAAAAGGCGCTCAAGGGGTCTGGTGATAACCTGCTCAATCGTTTCAGGCTCCATTCCGTAATAATCGGTGATCATTGTCAGAGCAGGCCTGCTGTGACGCGGCAGGGTGGTAATTTTCATATGAAAAAGGGAAAAAATCCCCAGCACAAAGAGTGAAAAGAAGAGCAGGATAATCGCGAGATCATTTTTGAGTATCTTTTTATACAGGTTTTCTCTCACCGTGAACCACTCTTTTTGATTTTGATATAGAAGATCGAATACAGCAGAGGCATGAACATAAGCGTGATACCGGTCGAATAGAAAAGACCGAGAATGAGGGTCGATGCCAGTGATACCTGTATCCTGTTTCCCGTAAAAAGCGTGGGTACAAGGGCGAGTACCGTTGACACCGTTGTAATGAGAATAGGCTTCAGTCTCCGAACGGATGCGGATATCACCTCGACTTCGTTTCGGACATTGCTTCTGCTGTACTCGAGGAAAAGCATGATTGCATTATTCACGAGCAGTCCAATCAACACAAGAATGCTCATGAACGTATTGATGTTAAGAGAAAAGTTTAGCAGGTAGAGAATCAGCAGAATACCGGGCACTGACAGAGGAATCATGACAATAACGAGAAGCGGCTTTGAGAGGGATCTGAAACCTGACGCGAGGATCACATACTCCAGAAAAATAGCAATAAAAAGAGAAAGCAGTATCTCCCGGTAATTCTCCCTTAAAAGTGTAAAACGGTCCTCATACACGTACGTGTACTTTTTGGATTGAAGGAAGTGCTCCATTTTCTTTCGCGCAGACACAGAATGAGAAAAAAGCGGCCTCCTGGAAGGCCTTTCCTTGAGGTTGAAGTCAAGCTTTGCGAAGGTGGCCTGATTCTCCCTTAGTATAAACCGGGGGGTTTCATTCTGCTTTACATTGACCAGTTCGCTGAGCCTCACCTCCTTTCCCTCGCTGTTCTTGATAGACAACGAGAGTATATCCTCAACACCTGAAACAGCATCTTCGGGGAAGCGGAGCAAAATAGGGATTTCGTACTCATCACGCTTCCACGTCCCCACCTGCAGCCCGGACACCGCAGCTGAGATAAACTCAGCAAGGCCTGCAGCGTCGACCTTATACATCCCCATTTCATCGCGTTTGAGCAGGACCGATTGTTCCATATGCGGCATGTAGTAGGACGTAAGGATGTCTTCTCCGATTCCGTTTTTGCCAACATATTCACGTGTGAAATCGACCGCATCCGCCAGAAAATCCAGTGAAGGATTGTAGATTTTGACACGGGCGTCTAAATCGGAGCGAAGCAGGAGCCTCTGCACAGGGCTGTCAGGCACGGTGACAAGAAAATCCACACCGGTAAAGGGCTCGAGGTCTTTTCGCATCTGCCATATCGAATTATATACCGCATCTCCGGCGTTGTCTGTGTATACCTTGAGGATCGCGGTATTCGTTCCGTATATGCCGTCGAGATTTTTTGCTGCGTTTCCCCGGTCGACTCCTATTTGGGCTATTACCTTATTAACACTCTTTTCAGCGGCAACCGTATCGATCACATACCGGGCGAACCGCGCCGTGTACTCATAGGGAACAGGTTTTTTAATGAACAGTTTGAGATAAAACCAGTCCTGGGGATATGACTCCAATAATCGCTTGTCGATAACGCCATAGGAAGATACCCCGAGACAGATGACTGCAAAAAGAGCAAGCAGGAACAGGACCCGATATTTGAGAACAGCAGTCAGCAGCCTCACATATACGGCGGTGAGCGTTGCCCCCACTTGACTTCTCAGTGAGACCAGCCCACCCCAATTACGAAATCCTTTCCCTGCGATAAGCGCTACCCGCTTTGGGAAGCTCTTTTTAGAATCCTGCTTCATCAAAGAAATGGTGCTCTTCCGGGCAACAGGCTCTTCCCGCTTTGGGAGGCTCCTAATAAAATACGATTTCATGAAAGAAAGGCCGCCTTTCAGGGCATCCGGCTTTACCCGTGGAAGAACGCTGTTCAGCAACACCGGCACAAGGGTTACAGAAAAGGCGAGGGAAAAAAGCAAAGATACAAGGATAACGAGTGAAAGCTGAAAAAAAATGTGCCTCAGAATACCGGTCAGGAAGAAAACCGGTAAAAACACGGCAACAGTCGTCAGGGTCGCTGAAAAAACAGCGGGGATAACCCACCGTACCGAAAAGCCCGTATGATCGGTGCGGTCAATCTCATGATTCTTACCGGGGATTTCATCCGCAGAACCGATAACCGCCGTTACCACGATAACCGCGTTGTCGACGATCATCCCGACCGCGAGGCTGAATCCTCCGAGCGTGAGCAGGTTTATCGATACACCGCCAAGTTTCATGACAATAAACGTCGAAAATATGCTCAGAGGGATGGTGAGAACGATTAAGAGGCTCAAGCGTATGCTGCCTAAAAAAAGGTAGACTGAAAATACGGTGAAGAGTATACCAAGTGCAATAGCAGCAATGAGCTCCCTGAGGGACTTTTGTATATACGTGCTCTCATCGAAAACCTTTTGAAACAGGATATCCCCGCCGTATCTTGCATCGAGCCTTTTTATTTGTGCATTGATTCTCTCCGAAACTTTCAATATACCTGCATCAGGTCGATTATAGATTGATATCATGAGAGCGTTTTCCCCATCGATGAGCATGCCGGCATCCTTCTCTTCGCTCCCGTAAACTACATCCGCAACATCCCGCAGGTAAACGAGCCTCTTTTCATCCTTTTTTACTACAATATCTTCAAGCTCCCTGTAATCGGTCACTTCCCCGTCCACCCGTATCAGATATTCATACTCATTTTCATGGAAGAAACCGACACCCATACTCTTGTTCGACAGTCTGAGAGCTTCTCTAACCTCATCAACTCCGAGGTTGTACTTTATGAGCCTTTCCGGATGAAGCATCACCCGCACCTCGGGACGTTCACCCCCCTCAACATCCACACGGGCGACCCCGTCAGTTTTTTCGAAGACCGGAACAATATCCTGGACACACAGCAGGTAGAGAGACCTTGGATCCATTGTGCCGGAGACGATGGAAACGCCGATCATAGCATCTCCTGAGGTTTGATAGTTTATGATTATCGGCCTTTTTACCTCCCGGGGAAAAAAAGCGCTCGCAAGGTCCATCTTTTCACGCAGCTCGATATGAGAAGTTGTCAGGTTCTCCCCCCACCTGTATCTGATGCGCGCAACACTCATTCCTTCACGGGAGAGTGTGTGTATATCTTTCACCCCTTTGAGTGCCCCAACGGCCCGCTCGATGGGAACAGTGACGAGATTTTTTACCTTGTCACTCGCCGCATTTGTATAGTAGGTCACCACGGTGAGCTCCGGGTATTCGATATCAGGAACAAGGTTGAAGTCGAGGGAAAAGAGACTGATCAGTCCGAAGACAAAAAGTGCACAGGAGATAAGAATTACTGGCACCCTGTTCTTCCGGTAAAACGAGGCATCATTCAAATTCTTCTCCCAGTGCGCGAATAATTCTTGCAATATTTTTTCTGCAGCGATTATTGCCCCTGGAGTACATATCTTTCAAATATGCTATGTACTCACCTCTTCTTGTCATTATGCCTGACATCTGCTGTACTGCAAGGAGCTGGTACGGATTTCCTGAAATCGACAGCAGAGTGCATAACCTTGTGAGGCTTTGTACCGGGGCTCCATTCTGCGTGAAGTCGTCAATGGTTTTTGTAATCTCTACAGGAAAGAGAAGTTTTGCGCTTTCCATACCGTCAAGGCCCATGCGCTTTCCCATATAGAGCCTTGTCCATTCGGTAATTGGGGAATGCGGCTTGAGTTCAGCCGTTTTCTGGGCATAATCGATGATACCTCTGTTAAGTGACTTAGGGGCAACTTGGTCCATGCAGAGCATTGCATAGTAGCAGGAATCAGCAAGCCAGGGATAGACATCATTGAATGCCTGAAAAGCATCAAGCGCCTTTTCATAGTCTTTATCGAGATAGAGGCTCACGCCTTCAAGGTAGTAAAAGTAAAAGTTCTCAATACCCCGGTCTCTGAGCACAGCAATGCCGCTTCGTATAGCTTGAATATTTTCACCTGTCAGGTATACGCCGGCAACCTCACGCGCATTTTTTTCTTTCGGATAATATTTCATTTCTTCGAGGAGCATGAAGATCTGTTCTCTGGCTTTTTTACAATATGGTTTGCTGTATCCATCCGCCAGGGTGTCGATGAAAAGCAACAGAAAGAGGCTGTTTTGCCTATCATCTAAAAGATAGTACATCCTGGCCAGGTGAAAGAGGTCGGTGAACATATAGGGTTTCAAATTAACAAGAAAACCCTGATAGAGCAGTGCGGCTTCGGTTCTGCGGGATTTCCAGAGAATATCGATGTAATTTTTCATCGATTGAGGAATAAATGAAGAGACTGGCCTATCGAGATTAGTATAGTATGCGCTGTAAAGTACGTATGCCCTTTTAATATCATGCTGTCGATAGAAATAATCCCCTGCCATACGCTCGAACTGAAACGGGTCTTGTTTGTATGACTCAATCTTCAGTCTCTTCTCACTCAGATATTTAAGAAAATTGTAATGCCGGGCATCATGCTGGTTTTTATCTCTTTTACCGGGGTCACTCTTTGAACGCGATATCTTGTGATTTATTCTCTCAGAAGAACGCTCTATCTTTTTAATATCCTTCGGAGCGTAAGCCTGCATCTTGTTGAACCTTCGCAGGAATCCTTCAAGTTCCTTCTCAGGCAGCTGTATTTTCCGGTCAATACACATACCCAGAATAAGAGCATAGCTTTCATAATTATCATAGAGGTCCTCTGTCCTTTTCAGATCTTCTCGTAAAATCGCTGCTGCAGTGTTATACGTTTGCCTGTTTATGTAAAAAAGTGCCCGGTTGTAGGATTCGGTATGTATGGGGTTTTTATGAAGAAACCACATCTTTTTACTACCGTCAGGCGTTGTTTTATCGGTAATCGTTTCGATGTCGGCAGCATGGTCAATTTTAGCGTTTTCACTGCAGAATAATGATGGAGAAAATCCCGCATAAAACAGGAGCAACAATACGGATGTAACAAAGGCCTTTTTGTTTCGCAATTGTCTTCCCTATTGCAATGTAAAAACAAGCACAGCCTTTGGAAGTAGCTTTCAATTGTACACTATTTTCAAAAATAATACACATTTTTTCAAAGATTAAAGGGATATAATACTTATGATTTTAGGTTCATCCGACCTGCGGCCGG
>CAYSRJ010000050.1:0-21312 GCA_964433545.1 uncultured Spirochaetota bacterium
ACTGCGCCCTCCGGAGCCAGAGGTCGTGGGTTCGAATCCCGCATTGCCCGAAGGTAATCTGCATTACAACCTGCACTTATACTTCATCGTTCCTTTATTTAAAAAAGCTCCGGCGTAGAGAGTGTCGATGATTTGTCGATAAAAAGGAATGTGGATTGATACGTCCTTTCCTGTTGTGTAAACATGATGAGATCTGGCAAGACAAACTACCCGAGATCAAGCATCATATGTCAAACGGTAATAAAACTTGCTGATGTTCTGGAAGTGAGTTTGGACGATCAGGTCGGCCGAGAAGATTTCCAGCAATGCTTAACCCCTTCGGCTAAATAGGTACGCCAGCACACCTCAAGTAGAGCTAGTTTCCTGTGGCTATCTGTTATGCGTTGGAGTCACAATGCTGGAAGGAAACCCTCATGAAATCCTTCGAGCACAGTGCGATACTAGGTTGGTCGATCTCACGGTATGACACATTCACTACGTTCTGGCGCCAGTATGACTACCAATAGTACTACAAATGGGACGCCGAATACCCACAAACGCTGATTGCCCGGCTTCGGTTGATGGTATCAGTGCCGTTGCAGATCGGCACAGTCGCATACACTGTATCTCAATGATGCTCAAGCACTTTTGAAAGAGCCTGACCATCCTGTCGATACTCAACGCCTCACCGATTATGTTCGCAGAAATGTGGCTGACCATCACTACAGATGTCAGTTTTGCGCTCTCTCCAGAAGGCGAGGTACCATCATCCTTATTTTCAGAAATTCCCTGGAAACTTCACATTTTCTTTATTCTTGAAAGAAGGTTCTATCACGGGTAGTATATTTACAAGAAGGCTGTCGTTTTACGGTGGCAAAAGCATTCGTGAATATTTTATGGGCAAACCTGGGGCTTTTTACGTTTTTTTTCGTATGTTGGCGAATATCGAATTATAAAAAACCCTATCAATAAATTGGCCCTGATGGGGAAGCTTCCTCTGATCGCTGCTTTAATAGAGCAGATTTACCGCTACCGGGTTTGCCATCGATCTGCATAAATAAAGCGCGCTGTGTGTAGGGCGTCTTGGACTTGCTTATATTCCTGTGTTCGGTGGCGAAGACTATGGATGTCACCCTTGATCGAGGCAAGCGCCCGTTTCGATTCTTGGTCAATCAGTCGTTACAGAAAAATAAATTATGAGGGCTTTCCACCTAAGATCATTTGCCCGGACCCGACTCAAGAGGGTTAACCGCCTACTGTACACTCGAGCCCGTGTTGGCGTGCGTGCGCGACCAGCTCATCGAGCGTATGCTGGTCTGGAGGTCTAATATTTTCCGTCACGAACTGCTTTCCCGCTGATGAGTACTTGTTTTTTGCAAGTTGATGGTATGGCAGGAGGTTGACCGTTCTGATGTGGTCGAGAGAGGCTATGAACTCAAAAATGCGATGAATGTTGCTGTCTATACTGGTGTACCCGGGTATTACCGGTATGCGCACGGTGACTGCATTTCCACTCTTGACCAGCTTTTTCAGATTGCTCAGTATCAGTTCGTTCCCAACACCCGACACTTCGCGGTGTTTTGCCTTATCCAGAATCTTCACATCGTAGAGAAAAAGGTTGACCAGACACTGTATCGAGTCGAACGCCGACCAGGGAGCGTAGCCGCAGGTTTCGACCGCCGTGTGTATGCCGCTCGCGACTAGATCAGTCAACAGCGCACGAAGAAATTTATGCTGCACCAGCGGCTCGCCACCTGAAAATGTCACTCCTCCTCCTGATTTTATGTAGAACAGCCAGTCCTTCTTGACCACCTCGAGTACCTCGTCGACTGACATGGTATCTCCGATAATCCTTAGTGCTCCGGATGGGCACTTTTCCACGCATTTCCCGCACAGATTACATCGCTCCACGTCGATGTGGAACGCGTTCCCCGGAGTCACCGCAGACTCGGGGCAGGATTCGACGCACCTACTGCACCCTATGCATCTGAACCGAAAGTATGCGATTTCAGGTTCAATTGCCTGGGTCTCGGGATTGCAGCACCAAGGGCAGCAATGCGGGCCATGACCTTCAGCCACTTGTTTACGATCCGATCACGGATGCGAGCGTCTGGGTGTGCCAGCCCGAGCGTGCGATACGTCGTATACCCGGTGTAGAAGTTCACGACCCGCACGACGTACGCCTGTGATGCCTCCCGGACATGATTGATCCATTCATCCAGATATTCAGCCCCGCAGTAGAAGGGATCTGCCTCGGTGTCAGCGCTCGCCTCGATACAAGTGATGCCCAAATCCCGGATGATACGAGCCCATTCGTCAGGCGTTGTCCACCTCTTGGCCGCGAACGAATTGTCCATCGTGAGGTGGATTCTCGGATACCGCGTTGTTTCCTGTTCCATTTCCGCCGCCTATCACGCAAAAAGCTCTTTGTACTTGCCGATCGCCTCGTCCCACATGGCCCGCGATCGAGGCTCGTACCGCGCCACCTCCGAAGAGCGCAGCGAAATTTCCCGCCCCTGTTCCAGCGTCGAGATTTCTTTCATGCACTTCAACTGCATGAGGAGGTTGCCAACGGAGGTTGTTTCTGTCGGCCCTGCAATCACGGGAATGCCCATTGCATTCGCAGTCCACTGACAGAGGGTGTGATTCTGGATGCCGCCGCCCATGAGGTGCAGGAGATCCAGCCTCTTGCCCGTGAGAATCTCGAGGACCTCGAGATTCTCACGATACTTCAGCACGAGGCTCTCGTAAACGCATCGGGACACGGCTCCGATCGAAGCCTCCAGACGCTGCCCCTTGCTTTCGCAATAGGCGACGATGGCACCAGGCATATCAGAATTGGGCTGGGCAAACGCCGCGTCGTCGACGTTGATGTAGGCTCTCGCGGGGCCGGCACTCTCCGAGCGGCGCACGATCTCGTCCCAGGGGATGTCGGCGCCCGCGTCCGCTATCCATTTCTGCCTACACTGCTGGATGATCCACAGTCCCGTGATGTAGTTCACGAGCATGTTGCGACCGTCCGCGATCGCATTGTTCCCATAGCCAGACTCGAAGACCGCGTCCGTGACGATAGGCTGCGGGGTTTCCATTCCCGAGATCGACCACGTCCCCGTAGAGATAAATGCCCAATGTTTGGCGCTCTCGACCACGGGGATCCCCGTCACTGCGGAGGCCGTGTCATGCGTTGCAGGGGCGATAACTGGCAGGGGCGTGCTCGCCAGTTCCTCGCATATCTGCGTTTGAATGGGGCCTATCATGTCGCCAGGCATGACGATATCGCCAAGGAAGGAGTCTGTAATGCCCAATCGGGCCAGGATCCGCTTCTCCCACGTCCTTTTATTCTGGTCGCAAACGAGCGCCATTGTCGCATCGCTGTACTCATTGCAGGCACGACCGGTAAGAAGGTAGTTGAGAATATCGGGAATCATCAGGAGGCGGTGGCCCTCGCGCAACTCAGGCGCATTATCGCATTTGAAGGAAAACAACTGGTAGATTCCCATAATCTCAATTGTCGATCCGGCGCAGAGGCAGAAAAGTTCCTTGCGCGGAAGTATCTGGTACATAAGGGGGGATCGCTCGTGACGGGACTTGTCCCTGTAAGTGACGGGATTGCCCAGGAGCCTGCCATTGTGATCGATAAAGCCGAAATCGCACCCCCAGGTATCTATGGCGACTGAAACAATGTGTGGATACTTTTTCAATGATGCCTGAAGACCTAGCTTCAACTCGGAGAACAGACGCAGGATGTCCCAGTACAGCGTGCCTGCCGCGATGACCGGCCTGTTCTCAAAGCGGTAGGTCACGTCCATTTCCACGCGCGCTCCGTCGAAGGCGGCGACCGTTGCCCGCCCACCGCTTGCGCCGAAATCGAAGATCAGAAAATGTTTCTTCGCCATGGTTCGTCTCCGCGATGAATATTTGCCCCCGCCCTTCTGGCTGCCCTAAATAGGACGCCTAAGTCCCCCTTCCTAACAAGTGGTATTCACCCCAACTGTAAAAAACGCATAAGACACTTCGAAAAACGGCGATACATGAACAATCAAATCCAACACCGCCTGCATGCATGCAGCCGCTTCCTCCGTGATCCTTTCTACCAGCTCCTTCTGCTAAATGATAAATACTCTTCCTTGCACATTAACTTTTCATTTTCTCGATTAATGAATAATTGCTCACCAATATATCGATTGTCTTCCTGGATGCCAAGAATCCCTCATCAAAAAGATGACTTATTCCATCTCCTCGATCCCAAACAGAGCGCCGTAAAAAACACACCGCCTCTTGCATCGGCCAGTCCGAGGGCGATGTACCGCCGGATTCCCCTACCTGCGCCCGTCCCCCGTACGCAGAAGCTCAACAGCCGTGCTCTCGTCTGTGATCAATACATTGATGTACTTCTTCAGCAGAGCCGCCCGTATTGCAACTACCTTTGTGGCGCCACCCGCCACCCCGATGATAAGCTTCCGATCGTCGCCGAACACCTCCTTGGGCACCCCGATAACTCGATCATGCACGTCGTCTTTGATGAACTCTCCATCTGCATTGAAGTAGCGGCACAGAATATCTCCAACTGCCCCCTTTCCGATCAGCCGCTGAAGGTCCGCCTGGCTGAGATATCCCATCTTGAAAAGGGTCGCCGACTCCGAGGCTTGTCCGATTGAGATCAGGATGATATCTGACCGACACCCAATATCCAGAACTTCCTTGATCCAGGGTTCCGACTTGAACACTTTAGCCCGTTCACGCGTCTGCGCTATAGCAGGAGCCCATATGTTGTAGCACGAGGCACCCAGCTTCCTCGCTATGTTCTCGGCCATGATGTAGGGATTCATCGACACGTTCAACATCAGGTTGCCCATCAGAGAAACGATCTCGATGCGGTTGTTCACCATCTGGGGTTCGAAGTAGCCCGCCATGGATGCGGTCGTGTTTCCCCAGCCGATCCCCAGCGTGCATGTATCCATGGCTCCAAGCCTGCGCGCCAGATAGGTTGCACCGGCGATCCCGAGGGACCGGTCTTGTATGTCGGGGTCCGAGGTGCCGGTTGGAGTCACAACGGCGTCCTTCAATCCGTAGCGTTGGCGAATCTCGATCTCAACACTCATGAGGTTCACGAATGGATGCTTGAGGTTGAATTGAATGATCTCCAGATCGCGCGCCTTTTCCAGAAGGCGCTGCACCTTTTGGCGCGATAGTAAGATGCGCTCGGCAATCTGCTGCTGGGTCAACTTCTCCTTGTAGTACAACCAGGCAATCCGGGTGATGAGGTCTTCATCGGTGTCTTCCAAGTGTCGACCGATCGCGGGAGTTCGCCGCTTTTTCATACGCCCTCCAGGAACTCTGGCTTCACGATCCCCTTGGTGAGAATGATGTTCGCATACAGCGCCTGTTCGCCAGTGGCGAGTATCGCGTAGGCCGAACGTGCCCTCTTGTAGAACGCGAACCTCTCGACAAGCTCGAAGTCGCCGAACGACGGATCCTTGCACTTGATGATGCGGCGATACTCCTCACAGATGTCAGTCCGGGAAGTATCGCCAGGCACGACCGCCATGAGCGTAACGGCCTTCGGCTGGAAAGTATCGAGGGGAAAAAAGCACAGGATCGCCTTGAGCAGGGCGGGTATACCATGCCCGTCAGCCCGCAGCAGCCGGCGAGCCAAGCTCGCCGATGGGAAATTCCCGTCGGCGATGACAAGCTGATCACCGTGCCCCATGGCCATAAGTGTGGCCAGAAGCTCAGGTGAAAGAATCGAAGGAATTCCTTTCAGCATATCCTCACCTCGTTCAAGTATGAATCGCGCGACTGCCGAGGCGGCCGCCCTCACTCCTTCTAATTAGATAGGTTCACGAACTCAATTCCTGCGGCATCGCAGAACACCTTCAGCGCCCCAAGCCAGTTGCCGTACGTGCCGTGGATGTGGTTGCAGTTCATCGCCTGGATGAACGTCTCCAGGTCGCAATCGTATTTCGCGAATGCATGCGGCCAGTTGTCCTGTTCGATCGCAGCGAGTTTCTCGTCCTCTGCATCCCCAAAAGTGACGAATTGTCCATGAACGGCAACAAGCTTGTAGTGCGTCGTTGCGCCGCTGCGTGTAAGCCGCGCAAGTGTGACCTCGCCCGGCTTTGCGATGTGGTATACTGACGGGCCCCCGGCTGGAAAGTAAAACCCCTGTGGTCTGAACTCGACGTTCTTCAGGTTCACGGCAGGGTCCTTGCTCTTTCCCGCGAAATAGGTCGCATGAGTGCCGGAGTTGCAGAGGTCCCATACATCTCGATCCGGGTAGTAGCTTCGAATGTCGGCGAATAGCACCGGCTGCCCGGAAATAAGCTCGAAGATTTTCATCGTCATGGCCGCGTCCATGTCCGCTTCGGTGGAGCAGATCAGAGGGTCATGCGGAATGCCATCGGGGCCATAGTAGTCATTGAGAAATGCCTCCGCGATGTCGGAGGTCACGTAGTGCTCAGTCAGCTCGCGCTGACCCTTGATGCCGCAGAAGTCGTAGCCGAACTCCCCGCAAAGACTTGTCATTCCGTAGTAGAGGGCGATGGCGCGCTTTGCGAGATCCTCGGTCAGCCTCATCTTCGCGTCCGGAGCAGTCCAGTGGATCTTCCTGACATGCTTTTTTAAGTAGTCCAACGCCTTGTTGACCTTCGCTGGGTTGGTAAGCTCAATTTCCGCGCGCCGCACCAGCTCCATCTGATCGACATGGTCGACGTCCACCCCGAACTTCTCCATCCACAGCGCTGGATCGGCGACCGCCGTGTCGATGCACAGCGAGCGCCCGCCCACGTGTACGTATGTAAGCCCTCGCAGCCGGTTAAACGCCGAAATGCCGAGGATCGATGCTTTCAGCCTGGCGTAAATCTCCTTATCCGTCAGTTCTCCGAAGATCTTGTGGAAGGGAATCCCGATCTGATCGAGGGAGCCGGCGTTGGCCAGCATGCCCACCATCGCCGGGTAGCCGGGATTAATGTTGGCATAGAGTACGAGCGGCTTGGGGCAGAACTGCGCCGCCACGCGCGCAAAGCCCGGCCACGCCCAGACACAGTAGTTGAATACGACACAGTCAACGCCAACGTTCTGCATCATCCTTCCATGCTTGACGGCCAGGGGATTGTTCCAGATGACCTCCTCGCCTGCAACTACATCGAAGCCATCGCTCACCAGGGCATCCTTCAACTTCTTCTGAAACTTCGCATTGATCGGCTCCAGATCCTTCTTCAGGAACTCTCGTCCGTCCCCGAAAGTGAGAATACCGACCTTGACTTTCTTCTTCATCGCATCCTCCTTTGCCAAGTTTTCAATCATTAACGGGGCGGCGCGAATACCCCGCACGAAATCCCGTCCTGCTTGCAGGACATTCCGAACCAGACCGCAAGGAGTGGAACAAGGCTCTTGACGATTGTCTGGTAGAAGGTCGGCGCCGTTAAACGGGCTCTTGAACGGAAAGCCGATCGTCATCGTGCACTGCGCATTTCCCGTTTCATCCTTCTTCACCTATTCTTGGATACGTGAAAAGCATTAGAATAATGATAATGCCATAAATGATCTGCCTCCCTGCCTCGGGGATTTGCATAACCGATAAAAGACTGCTGAGAAATGTTATGAAAATCACACCTGATATAGTGCCTATATAAGAACCCCTGCCGCCGCCCATGCTCGTGCCTCCGATAACTACGGCAGCAAGAACTGGTATTAGGTACGGCTCACCCATTGCCTGAAAGGCCTGATTCGAGTAGCCCGAAAGCAATATACCTGTCAAAGCACTTGAAACACCAGAAATTACAAAAAGACCTATGATGATTCTGTTCGTGTTTATTCCAGAAAGAAAAGCGACTTTTTCGTTTGTTCCTACAGCATAGATATACCGGCCAAGCTTCATTCTATTTAGCATAAGCATTACTACTACAGATACGACACACCAAAAAAGCACGACATTTGGAATACCGAAAGTGTTTCCAATCCCTAATGTTTTGATCAGTTGCACGGGATGTCCCTGAGGCATGAATCCTCCAGTGATAAAAACGGAAATACCGAGGAAAATAAAATTCATCGCCAGCGTCCAGATCATTGAAGGAAGCCGTAATAACGCGACGCCCACACCATTAATCAGACCGTCAGCAATACCAACCAAGAGCCCGGCACCAATGGAAACAACTATTCCTTTTTCACTCATGGCACACGAAATAATAGCAGCTGCAGTGAGTGTCCAAGGCAAAGATAAGTCGATTTGTCCGAGAAGGATGACTAACATTGCGCCTGTTGCCGCAATCCCAAGGAATGACGCCATTTTAAGCTGCTGGAGCAAATAGTTTATCGACATCATCTGACGGAAAAAAATACTCCCAATCATGAGAATAACAACGACACCGATGAACGAAATTACTATTGGGTTACGAAGTTTTATCATCTACTTTCACCTGAATATCTCGATTTTACTTCTGGTGTTCAAAAGCTGTAAGGACCCGAAGGAAATAGCGACCATAAGAACTATCCCTTCAAATAATGGTTGGGCCATAGGAGCAATTCCAGCAAAGAACATTATGCTTCTAAGGGTTCTCAATAAGTATGTGCCAATGATGGACCCATACACCCCTCCAACGCCACCAGATAAAGTCGTGCCCCCAATTACGACCGCAGCTATAGAGTTCATTGTGTAACTCAGGCCTACAGAGGCATCTCCACTCAGCGTTTGAAGGGCTAAGAACAAGCCGCCGAGAGAAGCAAATAGCCCGGAAAAAACATACACTGCGACTTTGACGCGTTTGACTTTTACACCCGACATAAAGGCTGACCTTCCAGACGAACCAATCGCATAAATCCCAGTACCGAGTCTTGTCTTTCTCACAATTGTCCAAAAGACAATAACTATTCCAAGCAAAACAATGAGAGAAGTGGGAACAGAAAAAATGTCATAGGTCAATGCCTCACTGAGCCCTTCATTGACCGAACCTCCGGGCGTGGGACGTAGGAACAAGGCGATACCATAATACACCGCGCTTGTAGCGATAGTAGCGATTATTGGCTGAATCTTTCCGTATGCAATGATACACCCATTAAATAGTCCACAACCCAATCCCACGCATATAACGAAAAGCAAGCCAACCAGTATCTGCCAAACGTTTCCATTCAGGAATACTGAAGACAGACATGTGGAAAGAGCCAATACACTACCGACTGACATGTCTATGCCTGAAGTCAATACAACCATAGTCTGACCAACGGAAGCATAGGCGAGACCCGCCCCTTGGTTTGCCCATGCGGTAAAAATGTAAGAGGATAATTTTCCAGGAAATACAATCAGGAAAACAATAAATAATAAAACAAGTATAAAAAATGCAAGAATGGGGCGATAGCTCTGTTTAACGAAGAAATGGAAATCAGATAATTTGGCGCTCTTTTTGTCCGCTTTCATATCGATTCAGCCACTCCTATATCAACGGATTTCGGTTTCAGGTTCAAGGATGCAGTAAGAATATTCTGATCGGTTATTTCGTCACCGATGAGTATTCTCACGATCTCTCCCTTGTACATGATTAAAACGCGATCACAAAGACCGATAAGCTCATCATAATCGGATGAATAGAACAGGATCGATGTTCCATTATCCGCCAAGTTGCGAAGCAATACGTAGATTTCCTGCTTGGTTCCCACATCTATGCCTCGAGTAGGGTCCATTAGTAGGATGCACTTGGCGTCGAGCATCAACCACTTAGCCAAGACAACCTTTTGTTGATTTCCACCAGAAAGACTCTCTATTGTATCGTTGACCGATCCAATTCGAATACGCAGTGCGTTCACCATCTTGTTCACTTTTTCCAGCTCTTTGTGCCTTTCAACCAGCATTCCTTTCGATATATGGCCCAAGGCTGCTATGGAAATATTCTTCAGAATTGACATGGTAAGAAACAATCCCTCTCTCTTTCTATCCTCCGGGATCATTACTATGCTTTTTCTATTTTTTATTATAGCGGAAGGACTTCTCATAGATATCTTTTCCCCCATCAAGTGCATGTTCCCTTTCACGTTCTTCAGCACTCCAAAGAGAGAATAAAGGAGATCGACCTGGCCTTGTCCAGCAAGGCCGCCTATGCCGACAATTTCTCCCTTGTTGACCGTTAACGAAATATCTCGAAGCCTTTCATACCATTCGAGATGCTCCACCTGCAAAACTGCTTCATTTTCAAAGAGTTTTTCCTTGCGTTTTTCCGGAAACATCTTCGAGAGAGGACGTCCGATCATCATCTTCACAATTTCTGCCTGGTTCTTGTCTCCCTGCTTGAAAGTATCAACCCGTCCCCCGTTACGGAAGACTGAACACGTATCGGCGATTATTTCGATCTCCCGCAGGTGATGAGTTATATAAAGCATTGAAACCCCTTCTTCGCGAAGATCTTTCAATAGGAGGAAAATCTTTTCTGAATTCGCGCCTGTCAAAGCTGACGTCGCTTCGTCCAAAATGAGAATGCGTGGCCTCATATTCAATGCTTTTGCAATCTCAACGAGCTGTAAGCTCGATAAAGAGAGATTGGAACAAAGCTCTCGGGGATCTATATCTTCACATTTCATTCGAGCAAAGATTTCTTCTGCTCGTATGCGTTGTTGTTTCGTGCTCGTGAAATGCTTTCTTTTGGAGACAATGCAGATATTTTCAGCTACCGTCAAATCAGGGATAATCGACAACTCCTGAAAAACGCTGACAATCGATGAATTAAGCGCATCAATTGGAGAGAAAAATCGCACGGACTTATTGTTGTAGAATATACTTCCTGCATTCGGCTGTATGACCCCCGCGATGATTTTAATAAGAGTGCTTTTTCCTGCTCCATTCTCGCCAACTATTACATGGATCGAGTGCGTATAACACTTGAGGTCGACATCCTTCAATGCCTCAACAGCCCCGAAATGCTTGCTGATCCTTTTTGTCTCTAGAACCAAGCTATTACCTTCCACACTCAACTCCTTTTCTTGGTCTGGCAATCACTATACACACTAAATGTGCGCCCCACGCATCTCCACCCACAGGGATACATAGGGCGCAACAGTTGCTTTTCAAACAAACGAGTACACTGGGTCTATTGATTCCCTGCCGTCTGCCCCAGGATATCCTGAGGTGTAAAAATTATGTCCGCATCAGGAAAGCTAACCGTACATGTGAAATTTGGGGGAAGATCTGGAAAGTAGTTGACCCCCGCTTTCAAGTCCGCATTATCAATTGGACGAGGTGTTGGCGTGATGCAGTTTACGGGTACTTTGTATCCTTTACATAACGCAATCGCCGCTTTCAACGCAGCAGCAGAGATGCTTGGAGATATTCCCGCTGTGCCACCGGGGATTTTGTATTTCGCCAAGAGCTCGAGAACGCCATTTTCCTGATCGCCTGCAACGGGCACAATAGGATGCTTTGCGTCCATCATTGCATTAATGACCCCAACAGTACCGTACTGACACCAGAAGCCATCGAATTTTCCATAAGTCGCGATGGCATCCGCTACTACTTTCTGGGTCGTACCCGTGTCCCATTGTCCAACGACTTCGATAACCTTGATCTTGGGAAATTTTTTCAAGTAGTCCCTCGCACCATTATGCCTGTCCAGATCAGCTTTATACCCAAGCACGCCACGTACTTCAAGAAGTGTCCCTTCTTTTTTCGGCAAATGATTCATCAGGGACTCTGCCCAATACCTCCCAAGCCCTACATTGTCCTGAAATACTTGTACAACAGCAGTAGTATCAAGGACATTGTCAAAAGGAACCAGAATCGTGCCCGCCCTTGCTGCCCGCTTTATCACGCCATCGAATGCTGTTGGATTGATCGCGATGAAGAGGATCGCATCGTACCCAGCAGCGATAAAATTGTCAATCGCAGCAATCTGGTCTGCAACATCGTTCCCAACGCTTACGACTCTCAATTTCTTTATTTCCGGCTTGATTTCCGGCTTTGCCGCATAGGCTTTAACAGTTTGCAGAGTTTGCAGTCTCCACATATTGCCTGCAAAACCATTCACAACTGCGATCCGATACGGTCCTTTCTTGGCCGGATACTGTTTTGTTTCGCCGCCGGTAGTAACGGACAGCCCTTTTGTCCAGTAGGCCTCACCCTTCATCTGGGCGAATAGCGAAGACACCCCTGTGAGTAGAACAATCATTGTTATTAAAAGTAGCTTTTTCATACCTCCTCCTCTTAAAATAGTGTTTTTTGTTTCTATACTAATCGACTTTCGTTTCTACAAATTCCGATGTACCACCTCCTTTCTATATTATTACTCATCATCGTTCTACTTATCGCACTCACCGCATCAAAGACCGGTCACAATGATATGATAAGTTTTATTAAGAACTTCCTTCCAAACCTTTTATTTTGTGAAATCCCAATATTACTCCCGATAGCACTGTATCCGCTTCCCAAATTGCACAGCAGAGAAATCGAATCCTCCGCTTCTTGATGCTGGAGGGCAATAAAAAAGCCTCATTTCTCTTTGTCTCGCATATGGTTAAATCCATGCACGACATTAGTCCCGCCGCGTAGTTTATACAACTCATAAGGAAGAAGAAAAATAAGTTAGTTAGCGAACACAGGTATCCGGGGGAATCGGTGAGACAATTATTAGAATCCATTTTTGAACTGTATATATGCTCAGTTATTAAATAATTGCTCATGCATTTACTGTATCAGACACATTTGATACTGTCAATAAAAAAATAAAAACATATATAATTTATACAGAGAAAGTCCCCATGCGTTACATGAAATCAACGAAATCAGGTAGCACAGAAAATCCAATAACAATACACAAGGAGTGATCTCATGTATGCAAACAACGATCTCAACCGAAATTGAATCAGACCTTATCCTGTATAGGATTAAATTCGCAAGATATACACGGGAGTATGGTATTAAGCCGGCAGCGTAAAAATCTCTCTCAATAGAAAAGACGATTCGGAAACGTATAAAACAACCTTATACCGAAACAACAGAGATATCTTCAAATCCTTTGCGGCTTTTACCCGCGCGGGAACCTGCTCGCTTCTTTTCCTGTAAATTTCATTTTTTTTTATTGACATAGTAAATATAGTCTGATATAGTACACGCATGAGCAAATATTCATAAAATGAGCATATGAATAACAAAGACACTCCATACAACGAACCCTTTCCTCATAATACACTTTCTGGAAAATCGAAGAACGAGTGCTTGGTGCAAATGAAGGGAATTGTGAAACGGTTTCCTGGCGTTCTCGCGCTCGATCATGTGGATTTTGAGTTGCAAGCTGGGGAAGTGCATATGCTGCTCGGCGAGAATGGCGCAGGAAAAAGCACCCTCATCAAGGTCTTAGGGGGAGCCTATGCCTGCGACGAGGGGGAAATCATCATCAAAGGGCAGAAGGTCGACATTTCCTCCCCACGCGACGCTCTGAACCGCAACCTCCGCTTCATCTACCAGGAGTCAAACCTCGTCGAAGAGTTAGACGTAGCTCGCAACATGTTCCTCGGTCTAGAGCCGACATATATTGGGGCGCTCGGCATTATAAACAAAAAGAAACTGTATTCTCTCGCCCAAGAGTACCTGGCTCGTTTTCATATCGATCTCAATCCCTTCGACTGCGTAGACAGGCTGAGCGTTACTCAACAGAAAATGGTCGAGATCGCAAAGGCCCTCGTTGCGGATATCTCGGTGCTCGTCCTCGACGAACCGACGGACGTGTTGGAGGACAAAGCCCGCCAGGAGTTATTCAACATAATTCACATGTTGAAGAAAGAACATAACATCGGATTCATCTACATCTCCCACCGTTACGCCGAGGTCCACCAGCTCGGAGATCGGGTAACGGTTCTTCGCGATGGGAGAAAGGTAGGAACGTATTTAATCTCAGAGATATCCCTTGACGAAATCATCGAGAAGATGACCGGAGGGAAAATAGGTTATCAATACCCAACATTTACTGTGCCGAAAGATGATAATGATGCGTTACATGTTTCACACTTAGTGAAAGAGCCTCTTCTCAAGGACATCTCCTTTTCCGTGCGCAAGGGAGAACTGTTAGCGGTGACAGGACTTATGGGAAGTGGTAAGACGGAATTGGCCAGGGTAATCGCAGGGATTGATCGACCGGACTCCGGCACGATCGCCATCGATGGGAAGCAGGTCTGCAACACGAGTCCCTCCGAAGGAATCCAAAATGGCATCGCATACATCACCGAGAACCGTAAAACCGAAGGCTTCATTCTCTCACATACAATCCAGAGTAACTATGCTCTCCCGAATATCAACCGCCTCAGTCGGTTGGGTCTTGTGAAGTACAAGGAGGTGAGGGAGGAGATCGATGTCCTCATGGAGAGGCTTCGTATCAAGGCAAGAGACAGGAACGTTCTCGTTCGCCAGCTGTCAGGTGGAAACCAGCAGAAGGTTGTTCTCGCGAAATGGCTAGGCACGGCGTGCAAAGTGCTCCTGGTAGACGAACCGACAAGGGGCATCGACATCAAGGGAAGGGGTGAAGTTTACAATATATTTGAGGAATTGCTCCATGAAAATATAAGCATCATTGTCTTCACATCCGACTATCAGGAAGCGCTGATGTTGGGCAACCGGGTGATTGTGCTCCATAGGGGGGCCATTTACAGAGAATTCGCACAGGGTGAAGCCACTGAGGAAGATATCCTACGCGTTGCTATCGGAGAAAAAATAAGTGCAGACAAGTGATTGCGCGGACGGAAATCGACGATCACACAAATAACAACGGGAGAATGTTTTGACGGCACAACGGTTAAGAGAAAAAGATCCAATCCTGAGAAGAGCGGGTATCCCGCCGCTCATGGCTCTGGGCACGATCCTTCTCGTATTTTCAATCTGGTCGCCGTCCTATCGTAACATTCAAACATACTCTGCCATCCTTCAACATTCGGCGATACTTGGAATCGTCGCATGCGGTACGACCATCGTACTCATTTCGGGAGGCTTGGACCTATCGGTGGGTTCGGTTATGGCGATTTCTACCGTACTCGTGGGAACGGTTTTGATGAATAAGCTGCCTATCCCGCTCGCAATCCTGGTTGGCGCTGCCGTAGGAACCTTGTGCGGCCTGGTCAATGGAGTGGTGATCGTCACTACGGGCGCACCGGCTTTCATAGCCACTATGGGTATGATGATGATCGCAAAGGGGGCGTCCCTTATCATCGGCGCCGGCAAAGATATGTCCATATTCCCAGAAGTCTTCACTATGTTGGGCACTGGACTAACATGGCCTGGAATCATTCTTACCGTGTGTGTGCTCTTCATCTATTTTATCCTGTCGAAAACGCGTCTTGGTTTTAATGCGTACGCGATTGGGGGCAGCATCCAGGTCTCACGGTTGTCCGGCGTCAAGGTTAAGAGAAACCAAGTTATCTATTATATCATCGGCGGATTTCTTGCGGGACTTGCAGGAGTGATATACACGGCTAAGTTCGATCTGGCTACTCCGAACACAGGGGACGGTTGGGAGCTGCAGTCGATCGCGGCTGTTATCATAGGCGGCACCAGTCTTTTCGGCGGTACCGGCGGCATATGGAGAACCGTTATAGGAGTCCTCATCATTAAAAGTCTGGAGACTGGTCTCATACACATCGGCTTAGGATCCTTTTGGCAGCGAATCACGATCGGCATTGTTATAATCCTCGCGGTTATGACAGACACACTTCGGAGGAAATCAGATTAGTTAAGGGTAAGAAGATATCCGGCGTTGCTGGATTGTAAATTTTTTTTTTAGATTAAGAGAGGAGAGTGAAATGAAAAGATTCGGTAGTATTATCCTTGTTCTTATGGTGTGCAGCCTCTTCGTCTGTTCGCTCGCATTCGCGGCTGGCGGGAAGGAAGGTTCCGAGGCTGAAGGAAAAAAGAAGGTCATTGCGTACACCGGCTTTGCTCAAACTCTTCCGTTCTTCATTGCGCTGGGCAAGGGCGTTGAGGATAAGTGCAATGAGTTGGGGTTTGAGTTCTTAAATGTCTCCCCGGCAGAGTCGAAGCCCGAGCTCCAGGTGCAGGGGCTTGATAATGCGATCATAAAGGGTGTCGATGGGATCGTCATGTCACCAATCGATGCGCGAGCTCTGGGGAACACCTTCGATATGGCAATGAAGAAGGGGATCCCCATCATCGTCATCGACGCTCCAGTTGATCATCCGGCTGCCGTAGCATTCTTCGGAACTGACAATCTGGCCGCTGCACAAGGGGCGGGGCGCTACATCGTGGAAAAAACACAAGCGAAAGGCGACCTGCTTTTATTGGGAGGACAGATCGGCCACCCGAACGGGGACAAGAGACTGAAAGGTGTGAAGGATACATGCGAGGCCGCAGGCATGAAGGTCATTGTACGGCCCACTGATTGGGATACTGCCAAGGCCATGCAATTCGCACAGGATGAGCTGCAACACGATCCCAACATATCGGCGATCTTCTCATGCTGGGATCCAGGAGCGCTCGCTGCGAAGCAGGCGGCAAAAACCCTCGGTCTCCTCGACAAGCTGATCATCGTAGGCTTCGACGGCGACCAGTCAGTGTATCGAGCTATCAAGGCAGGCGAGATCACCGCAACTGCGCGCCAGCAACCCTACCTGATGGGCCAGGAAGGAACGGAAATGATGGCGAAGATCTTCGAAGGAAGAACCGACTTTCCCAAAGAAACGCTCGTCCCTGGCGAGATGGTTGACATAACGAACGTGGATAAGTATCTCGAGTAAACGTAGCCGCTTCCAATATCACATGCCGCTCCTTTTCAGGAGCGGTTCATTTTAAGGGGGAGATAGACATGCAGAAAAAGCTGAATATCGCGATGATCGGCTACGGTTTCATGGGCAGGATGCACTCGAACGCCTACTCGAAGGTCAATAGCTTCTTCGACCTTGACTACACGGCGGGCATGAAAGTCGTCTGCGGCTCGAGGGATAAGGGGAGGGCCGTGAAGGACTTCGCCGGCCGATGGCCCTGGCAGGAGACGGAGACCGACTGGCGGAGGCTTTTGGACAGGAAGGATATCGATCTCATCGACATCTGCGTGCCTAACTCCCTTCATCGCGACATCGCCGTTGCCGCACTCGCGGCGGGCAAGATGGCTACCACCGAGAAACCCCTCGCATTGAACGTGGAGCAGGGAGCGCAGATGGTCGAAGCGGCAGAAAAGAGCGGGAAGAAAACCATGATCTGGTTCAATCAGAGGCGCTTCCCTTCGGTGACTCTCGCGAAACAGATGATAGACGGCGGCGCCCTCGGCCGCGTATTTCACTACCGGGCGACATATCTGCAAGATTGGACCATAAGCAGCGACGCTCCCCTCGGAGGCCATACCTTCTGGCGCCTCGATTCAAAGGCTGCCGGCAGCGGGGTGACCGGAGACCTGCTCGCGCACGCTTTGGACGTCGCCATGTGGCTCAACGGCCCGATCGTGGAGCTGTCCGCGCTAACGGAAACTTTCATCAAGGAGCGGAAGACTCAGGCGGATTCATCGAAGATCGTGAAGGTGGAAATCGACGATGCGAGCCAGTGCATGGTGCGTTTCGCGAACGGGTCGATCGGCACCTTCGAGGCGACACGATATGCCCGCGGTCGGAAGAACGCAAACGCCTTCGAGATCAACGGAGAGTTCGGGTCGCTCGCCTTCGACGCGGAGACCCCGCATGAGTTGCAGTTCTACAACCACAAGGACGAAAGCAGGACCCGCGGGTGGAAGACGATATCGGTCTGGGATTCAAATCAGCCCTATATGGACCACTGGTGGGTACCCGGGATGGGGATTGGCTACGAGCACACCTTCGTACATGCCGCCGCTGACTTCCTTATGGACCTCGGTGACGGAAAAAAGCGGGTCCCTGACTTCTCCGAAGGGCTACGCACTCAAATGGTCTGCGACACGATCCTTGCCTCAGCGAAAAAAGGACAGTGGATGAAGACCGGGCTTTGACGCAGGGGTTAGCTATGCAATAGGATGGGTGAGGGCTGCCGAGGCGGTCACGCTCCCCACACATATCTGTTATCATATGACCAGCCGAAGCGCATGGGCGTGCTATCAAGATGAAAGGTGTGCCTGCGTGGTTTCAAAGAGACCCCGCTAGCGTCGCACATCTGTCAATGAGGAAAAAGTAAAAAACAGAGGTATTCAACTATTATGAAGAATAAGATGCAAGCGGCCGTGTTTGAAGGGAACGGTGTGTTGAGCATCAAAGAGGTGGATACACCGCGTATAGCAAAGACCGATGATCTGATCGTGGAGCTTGAGATGTGCTCCATATGCGGTACGGATGTTCACATCATGTCCGTGCCACCCGGTTATATCGCAAAGCCCGGGACGATACTCGGCCATGAACTGGTCGGGAAGGTCGCCGCGGTGGGAGAAGGCGTCAAGAAATTGAAGGTCGGGGACAGGGTCGTCACAAACCCGAACGACTACTGCGGTGTGTGCGCGCATTGCCAGCTCAACCTGCCGAACCTGTGCGAAAATATAATACCGATGGGTATCGGCGCGGACGGCGGTTTCGCCGAATATGTGCGGGTTTCGGAAAAGGTCGCCCACAAGATCGCGGACAACCTGCCTTCCGAGATAGCGGCATTCGCGGAGCCCCTGGCCTGCGTTGTGCACGCATTGAGCAGGATTCCCATGAGCCCCTCCGACAGCGTGCTTGTCTTCGGAGCCGGACCGATAGGGCTTTTATTCGTGCATATGCTGAAAGCCCGCGGCGCTCATCCGGTCATTGTGTCGGAGCCGGTTGCCCTGAGACGCGAATATGCCGTCAAGTGCGGCGCTGATCATGTCGTGGATCCTACCAAGGAAGACGTCACTGCGTATGTGTTAGAAAAAACTAGAATCGGCGTGGATTATTCAGTCGACGTAGTTGGCTCCCAGGTATGGGAGGGGGTCAAAGCGGTGAGAAAAGGGGGCGCCGTATTATTGTTCGGATTCAACGCAAAAGCCAAACCAGCCGTGGAACAGCATCAGATCACCAATAAGGAAGTCACCGTGCTCGGCACATGGCTGGCGAACGAATCCTTCCCCAAGGCAGTGAAGATACTCGAAAGCGGCGAGCTGAACCTCCGGCCGTTAATCACGCATACGCTCCCCTTGGAAAAGACGCGGGAAGCCATCGAAATACTGCGCAGGGGGGAAGGCATCGAGATATTGATCGATCTCACGCTTTGACAAGGAATTGGGAGTAAAGAAAATGGGCAAGATTAAATATAGTGCCATCATCGGCTCTTTGGGCCAAACCTGCGACCGGTTCATGAAATGCGGTTACAAGGATCCGGCCGTCGACAATGTCGAGTTTCCCGACGTCATTAAAAGCCTTGAGAAGATGCAGGTCCTCCAGGGCGCCGACCTGTACCAGTCGCCGACGGGGCCGCTTTCAGACCCTGATACCGTGAATGAAATATTGACCAGATCAGGCCTGGAAGCATCATCGGTCCTGCCGTTGGTATTCGGGGAAAGACGATGGCAGAAAGGCTCCATATCGGCGGCCGATCCCGAGATCCGCAGGCAGGCGATGCAACTCATAAAGCAGAATATCGATTTTAACTCAAAGCTCGTGGGCAACCCGAGCGTCAACCTCTGGCTTGGGCAGGACGGCTTTGATTACCCCTTGCAGACAGACTATTCTAAGCAATGGGATTATCTGATCAAAAACGTCAGGGAACTGGCGGAATACAATCCGAAAATAAGGCTCACGCTGGAAGGAAAGATCCGCGAGCCGAGAAATAGGTCTCTCGTCGATACGACCATGACGGCTTTGATGATGTGCATGGAAATCGACAGGTCGAACGTGGGTGTGACCATCGATACGGGGCACGTATTCCAGTCCCAGCAAAATGTCGCGCAGAACATCGAGATCGCCGCCAGGTATGGCAGGCTGTTCATGATGCACGCAAACGACAACTACAATCTGTGGGACGATGACATGGTTGTGGGGTCATTGCGCCTCACGGAGTATGTCGAGATGTTCTATTCGTTGCGGAAGGTCGAATACGATGGCTTCGTATCCGTCGATATCTTTCCGTACAGGGAAGACCAGTACGAAGCAACCAGGCAAAGCGTATTAAACATGCAGAAATACGATGCGGCCATCGACAGGATCGGCTTCAAAAATATGGGCGAACTGATCGAGGAAGGCGATCCATGCAAGATGGCCCAGGTCATTCGAGAAACGCTCCTCAAATAATTCCTTCGCCGGACGAATCGGCAAAGGAGAGAGCAAGGAGACGATGTTGATGAAAAAGAGATATTGCTTCATTATTGAGATCAATGAAGATCAAATCGACGATTATGTCGCATTACACAAGAACCCCTGGCCTGAAACGCTGAAAGGATTGAGGGAGGCGGGCGCAGAGGAGCTCCTTATTTACCGGTACAAGAATTTCTCCATACTGTTTTACGAATGCGAGGATATTAACGAGCTCTACCGGAAATGGGGCGCAACCGAAACCTGCGTGAAATGGAACGCGAGGCTTAAAAACGCTTACAAGGTATCGCCAAAAATCGACGGTTCCGGAGACGTAGAAACTTTGGAAAAGATATTCGATTTGAAGCAGCAGCTGCAAGGCGGACTCGAGCCATATTAGCCGATACGCGTTTGAAATCGACAGATGAAGATAACCAACGCAGTCAAATACTTCCTTTTCGATAATTAGCGCATAAGAGCCTTCTGCCACCTCACAAACCCTGTATAGATTGAATTTGTGAGAATATTATGAATCGTCTTCCCCTTCCACATTTTGCCTTTTCTCGGTTTGATTCCTAATCTGTTCAATTCCCTTCTGATACCCACTGCTCCCATATTCTTCCTTCGGTCTGTACCTCAATGTTGTTCTGTTTTATATCCGGTGAAGTTAGACCCTCGGTATCAAGCGCGGTCACGATTCTTGTGGGATTGACCTTTATTGAAATAGGTTTACTCTTTAAAGTTTCGTATTTTCTTGTTGCAGTATCAGCTTCACGTCAGGAGGCTACTTGCGGTTGAACTTGATGAAGTACTAACCGACTATGAGACAAACAGATAATACACACTTGATGAGTCCGCTGGGATTTCCACAGATATAAATATCACCTTCCTTATATGTTCTTAATCTGAAAAACCAATTTTTACTGTGTATGAAACTGTGTACACTTCAAGCCAAGTCCGCATGAACTATATGGAAAAAATACAGGAATTCCAAGAAAAACAGGCCAAAATCGGGTCATATATGATCAATATGAACTCTCCTCAGGCCTCCGGAGCCAGAGGTCGTGGGTTCGAATCCTGTATTGCCCGAAGATAACTTAATCACCTCCAAGTACTTCCTCCCTGTTGTGCTGGTGTAACCTGCTTCGGGCCGCA
>CAYSRJ010000051.1:0-21259 GCA_964433545.1 uncultured Spirochaetota bacterium
AGGAGTCTGGGCCGTATCTCAGTCCCAATGTGGCCGTACACCCTCTCAGGCCGGCTAACCATCGTTGCCTTGGTAGGCCATTACCCTGCCAACTAGCTAATAGTGCGCGGGCTCATCTCCAGACAGCACCATATACAGAGGGCGCCTTTGATTCAGCCAACCTGTGTTAGCTGAATATTATGCGGTATTACTACTAGTTTCCTAGTGCTATCCCCCATCCGGAGGCAGATTACCCACGTGTTACTCACCCGTTTGCCACTGTCCTCCAGAGCAAGCTCTGGATTATCGTTCGACTTGCATGCTTAAGACACGCCGCCAGCGTTCGTTCTGAGCCAGGATCAAACCCTCCGTTATTAGGTTTTAAACATAAAATTGGTTTTTTTCTTTTCAGAAACATGCACGTTAAATGCATTTATGTTTAACAACACTTCCCGAGGGCCTGCCATTCAGTTTTCAAAGATCATACAATATCCGTTAAAAAACCTTGAGCTCAACACTCAAGGTACACGGCACTGCTCAATAGCGAGAGAAATATAACTTACTCTCTTTTATAAGTCAAGGATTTTAATATAAAATATTAGTGATGCAAAGACGGATTCGCCCGCTTTTCGTCCCCTTTCAATAATTTCAACCTATACCGGACAGCTTAAAAAGTCAATACTTTTTTTGAGAAAAAAGTTACTCTTTACACTACTCAGAGGTATTTTCTACAAACAAAACGAGAGAAGAACCCTGCTTTTTCCAGATCTTTACCCTTTTAATATCGTATGCCAGGTAGGAATTTATCTCTCCTGAAAAGGCTTTTTTTATACTTTTTTTCCCGTCAAGCCGCAGATGCAGGTTTTTTCCTGATGTGCAGTAAAAGGACAACGGTGCGTCGTCGAAACGATCGCGTTTTACAAGGCCAGTCAACCACTCGTCGGCCTGAGATTTACATCCCTCACCGAGGCTCACCTCGTAATCATGAAAATATTCATTTGAGGCCACAGACGCCCTTTGCTGATGGACACGTGCGTCAAAAAGACGAAGCTCTTCCGGAAGCTCACGGTTGTATAGGTCTATCAGCTCATCAACACCCATGTGCTTCCCGATGAGCATTTCACCCAGTTCATATTCGGACTCGATACCGAGGGCAAGCGGAAAGGGAAGAGAAAACCGCGGTCTCGGATTGAACCCCTGGGAGTACCTGAAAGGAATACCGGCCCGCCTTCCGGCCCGTATCAGCACGGTCATAAGGTCGAGATGCCCGATATATTTCAGCACGCCTTTTTTAAAAAAGCAAAAAAGCACCTTGAAATTTTCCTCAGGCGCTTGCTTTTTCAAATCCCCGTCATGCGGAAACTTCTGAGCAGTCTCGGGCTGCCGGGCAGCCATGGATTGTTGGGCGGTTATGGGCGGCTGTGCAGTCTTGAACTGCCGGGCGGCCCTTGGCTGCCGGGCGGTTATGGGTACGGCAGGCTGCGCCGATGAACTTTGGGGATGTGTTTCCTGCCCGCTTTCAGGCTCAGCGTCCATCCCGACATCCTCCGGGGTATACGCCTCATCGGCTCGTCTGTTTTGAACAGCGCCTTGACACACACCGCACAGCGAGCACTCCCCGTACAGGCAGTTATCGGTTAGCGCTTTTTTACTATATTTTTCACGTTCCGCATTCATGAATTCGCCGGTTGTTCTACTGGAAAGGAAGTGCCACGGGGGTGTTATGTCAGGCCCAGCCGGCACAAGGTATCGTTCTGGATCGATATCAGCGGCCTCGAACCCCTTCTGCCATAGATTAAATGCAAACATTTCGTCCCATGAGCTGAATCGCTCACCCATCCTGTAGACTTCATATATCGATCTTCCCACTGCCCTATCACCCCGCGAGAGCACCCCCTCGACATAGCTCATGAGCGGGTTTTGAAACTTGATGGAAACACGCGAATCCCCGAACCTCTTGCGAAGGTTGCTCAAGAGGACCCGGGATTCTTCGAGATCCATCTGCGGTGTATACTCGAGAGGTGTGTGGGGCTTGGGTATGAATACCGAAACATTTGCATTGATTGATAATTTCGGAAAATTGCTTCGAAGCCGCTCAATGAATTCACCGATTGCTTCTGCTTCATCCACTGCTCCGGGTAGACCTACCATGAAGTACAGCTTAATGAGCCGCCACCCTGCTTCCATGACGCGGTGCAATATACCGCGAAGCGCATACTCGTCAACGGGTTTGTTAATGCATTTTCTCACTTCCTCATCGGCGCTTTCAATTGCGAATGTCAGGCCACTTTTACGAACAGCACCGATACGCTCCAGTATGGAGAGGCCGGCACTGTTTACCCGCAAAGAGGGAAGCGATATCGAAACATGCGCCGGCGAAAATTCCCTGTGCACAACATCGACAAGTTCTTCAAGCTGCGTATAGTCTCCTATACTGAGGGACACGAGGGAGACCTCCTCGTATCCGGTGCGCGAAAGAGCATTCGTGAGTATACTCACTATATTGGATACACTCCGTTCCCGTACAGGTCTGTAGGTATATCCGGCCTGGCAGAAACGGCATCCGTTGGTACAGCCCCTGTTCACTTCGATACTGACCCTGTCCTGAACTACCTTTATAAGCGGAACAATCGGTGTGTTGGAAATGGGCAGGCTGTCAAGATCGGGCTCAATTCTGCGAAAGATGCTTTTATCCACATTGGTGTAAACGTATCTACCCCGGGAGGTGACAGTGTACAGCGACGGAATATAGGTAAAATCGAAGCGGTTCAGTGCCTCCAGTTTCTTTTCCCTGTGCATGCCCTTCAAAGAAAGCAGGGTCTGCAGAAATTCCAGGAGGGCGCGCTCCCCATCGCCCAAAATGAATACGTCGATAAAATCTGCTGCCGGTTCGGGGTTATAAATTGAGGGGCCGCCCGCAATGACGAAGGGGTCATCCTCGCTCCTCTGCTTTGAAAATAACGGGATATGCCCCAGTTCGAGCACAGAGAGCATGTTTGTATATAAGAGCTCATAACCAATCGAAAAACCGAGAACATCGAATTCGTTGAGCGGGGTAAAAGTTTCAAGGGAGTAGAGCGGAATTTCATTTTCCCGCAATACTTCTTCAAAGTCGACCCAGGGTGTGAACACACGTTCACAATACAGGCCATCTACTCTGTTTACCGCTTCGTACAGTATCTGAACGCCGAGGTTGGACATCCCGACTTCATAGGCATCGGGATAGCACAGCGCCATCCTCATCGAAACACGTGAGAGGTCTTTTTTTACCATATTTATTTCGTTTCCCACGTAACGCGCGGGCTTTGCTACATACGGTAAAAAGCGCTGTATGCGGTTGAATATACTCCTATCTGACATACTTCCTCATTTCGATATTCATAATGGTTGCGGCACCGATCATGCAGGTAATGAGGAAGGAACCTCCATAGCTGAGGAAAGGAAGCGGTATACCGGTAATAGGCATTACTCCGATTGTCATACCGATATTGATAATTATATGAAACAGGAACATACCAACCAGACCGGCTGCAAGGAGCGAGCTGAATCGATCGCGTGTATCGTACACCGTCATGATACCACGGAAAATAAAGATCCCGTAAAAGGTGAGGAGGATAAGGGAGCCAAAAAACCCCCATTCCTCCGCGAAAATGGAGAAGATAAAATCAGTGCTTCGCTCCGGAAGGAATCCGAGCTGGCTCTGGGTTCCGCCCATGAGTCCCTTTCCATACATCCCACCGGCTCCAACTGCAATCTTCGACTGAATAATATTGTACCCCGAGCCGAATGGGTCGATTGAAGGCTTTAAAAATACAATAAGCCGTTCCTTCTGATACGGCTTCAAAAATCTTCCCAGAGGCGCCGCGAGGATCAATCCGAAAAAGAAAATAAGAAAAATGTTCATCGCCTTGAGGATCATCGGTTTCTTTGTAATTCGGTAAAGAACGAACATAATAAACGAGAGTATGCCGAATATCATTGCAATGAGAAATATTATCTTTGTGTCATCAAGCACCTCCAAAAACGAAAGAGAGCTGAATTTTGTCAATCTTCCGAATGTTGTGAGAAGGGGCAGGGAAACGGCGATAGCGAGTATAATCAGCAACGACAGCAGGTGCATGTATCTGATCCCTGCAAAAAAGAGCATGATAAGACACACCGGAATATACACAAGAGCGGTCCCGAAATCGGGCTGAAGCAAGATCAGTCCCGCCGGAGCCAGTCCGATAACGAGGGCGATAACGACATTCTTCAAACTGCGTATGTCCGCACCTATTCTTTCGAGAAAACGCGCGAGCGCGATTATAACCGCAATCTTGACGAATTCCGACGGCTGAAAACCGAGTCCGCCGAAAAGAGTGATCCAGCTTTTTGCTCCACGAACTCTTTTTCCAAAGAAAAGGGTTATCAAGAGAAGTAAAACTCCGGCTCCATAAATAAAGACTGCGTATTCACTCACTTTATGAAAATTGAGTAAGAGTATCAGGATGAACAGCACTATCCCGCTGAGCGCCCAGTACATCTGCCTGATATACTGGTTTTCCGGACTGGCTCCCTCAACACTGCCGGTCCCCGCGCTGTAGATTGTCAGGATTCCGATACCTACGAGCAGCAGAAAGGAGATGATGAGTAAATAGTCTACCTTCAGCGCTCTTGAGTAGTTTTTCATGTATATTCCTCGGTTATTCCTTCCAAAAATTCAATATATCAGCCAGCGAAGCGCATGTTATCTGCGACACCTGAGCGGGGTTATTCGGACACCTCGCGTCCAAATCGTATGGGCATCAGCCCTGCTCTTTTTTCACCTGAGACCTTTTAATCCATATATTTCTTTTAGCAGTATCCAGATCGACACCGGCAAAGTATGCCTCCAGTATTTCGGACACAAGCGGCGCAGCAACGGCGCTTCCGGCCCCGGCGTTTTCGACAATCGCCGTTACGGAAATCACTGCATCCTTATCTTCCGTTCCAAAGGGGGCGAATGCGGTATACCAGGAATGGGTTGTCTGACCGAGAACTTCGGAGGTGCTTGTCTTTCCTGCGGCATCGACGGAAAGCACCGCTCCTCCCCACTTCGCTGTTCCGTCCGTCACCACGCCGCGCATAGCCTGTTGAATAAATTCAAAATATTTCGGGTTTATGTTGCTGTCAATGAGCACTTCCGGTTTCTTCCTGTACAGAAGTTCGCCTGTTTTTGCAGAGTTGACCTCACTGACAATATAGGGTTTCATCAATACACCGTCTTCTGCGATCAAGTTTGTCAGTGCATTGATCTGAAGCGGTGTTACGAGCAGGTATCCCTGGCCGATGGCCAGATTGAGTGTATCGCCGTCATACCAGATATCACCCTTGACTTCCTTTTTCCACGCTTCATCCGGAACGATTCCATCCATTTCTCCGATCAGGTCGATCCCGAGCCTGTTTCCAAATCCGATTTTCTTTGCATACTCTTCTATGAGCTCCGGGCCCAGAATGAGCGACACCTGGTAGAAGTATGAATCACAGGACTGAACAATCGCCTTATATAAATCAACCCTGCCGTGATTCGTCCAGCAGGAAAAAAATCTGTTTCCAAGCTGGTATCCACCACCGCAGGTAAACTCCCTCTCCGGAGGGACTTTGCCGGAATCGAGCAATGCAAGCGCAACCACCAGCTTAAAAACAGACCCTGCAGGGTACTGTGCCTGAATCGCTCTGTTGAGAAACGGCTTTCTCTTATCGAGTGTGAGTTTTTTAAACACTTCTTTGCTCGTCTGCCGCACGAAGAAGTTGGGATCAAAGCGCGGGTACGATACCATTGCCAGAATCTCGCCGGTTGAGGGCCGAGATACGATTACGGCTCCCGTCCGTTCACCGAGAGCCTGTTCAGCTATCTTCTGCACGTCTCTGTCGATCGTTAAAATGATGTTATTTCCGGGCAACGGCTCAGCGCCTTTGTCTACTATCTCCGCTGTTACCTGGTTCGTTGCATCAACTATTCTTCGTACATACCCGTCTTTCCCCTTCAATTCCTGATCATATACCTTCTCTATGCCGCTCTTGCCGATTATACTCTCGATATTATAGCCCTTTTCACTGAGGTCGAAGTACTCCTTCTGGCTGATCAGTCCTACATACCCTATCACATGAGAAAGCATATCACCGTTCGGATATACGCGAAGCGGCTTGCTCTTCCAGTAAACGCCCGGAAATTCCCTGTTGTGCTCGGCAAGAAAAGCAATGTCTCTAAAAGGAACATCGGTTTTAATAACATACGCGCCGTACTGCGAATAACTCTTTTGAGTGATAATCGCCTCGATGTCAGTCCTGTTAATTTTTAAAAGAATGGCCAGTTTTTTGAGCAGCTGGTTTCTCTGGTCTTTGTTTTTCGGCAGGTTTTGCGGCACAATGGTTACTGCAAATGAACGCCTGTTATAGGCAAGTATTTTTTTTCCGGTGCGATCATAAACCACCCCTCTGATTGCAGGAAGAATCGAGAACTGCTCCCTGTTTGTTTTCGCCTTCAATGCATACTGCGACCCGCGAACAACCTGAAGAGAAAATAAAACCCCAATAAAGAGGAAGAAAAAAACGAGGGGGATAGCCACAAAGATATACAGCCTTGTTTTGAGATCTGTATTTCTCTCTGTTTCGTTGTTAATATGAGACATTCTATTCTGTAACCTTCTCCTGAAACCTTGTTACAATAAAAAAAAGCGGCAGAGCATATAAGCAGTTGAATACAGCTTCCAGAAACACCCGTCCGTTTGAGAAAAGCCCGAAATATCCCGGTTTCAGAAACAAAGCTGCAATCATGGAGAGGACCAACGCCTTTAAGAGCGTTACAAAAAAGATAAGTGTCGTAGATACAAGAATACTCCGGCCATACACACGCTGTCCCACCATGCCGACCGCGTACCCGACAAAGGTATAGGTGAACGCAAACATGCCGAGTAAACCACCGCTTAAAATATCTACAGCGATACCTGCTGTAAAACCAGCTATCTGGCCGGACATTGGGCCGAGAAGAAAGGCGGCTATCGAAATAGTGATGAGTAGAAAATCGGGTGTCACACCCCGCACGGCGAGGTGGCCGTACATGTCGGTTGACTGAAAAAAGACAAAAAAGGCAAACAGGACCAAAAAAATGATGTATTTCTTCAAGAGTTACTGTTCCTCGAATAGTTTTATTGTGTCTTCGGTTACAGACTTGACTATGATATATACCTCTTCAAGTCTGGAGAAATCGACAAAAGGCCGCACCATTGCCTCCTGGAAGATTCCATATTTTTTCTTTGAAACCGAAACGATCTCACCAATATCAATCCCTTTTGGAAAAACTCCTCCCATACCGGATGTCACGACGATCTCACCAAAATTCATCTGTGCCCTTCTATCAATGTACTGCAGTAGACAGTAATCGGAAATCGGGCTCTGTCCCTGAAGGATTCCTGAATATCTCGATTCCTTCAGCATCGCACCCGTGTAGCTCGACTGCTCCATGAGCGGCTGGACCCGTGAAGAAAATCTCTGAACATCGACTACCTTTCCGATGAGACATTTCAGGTCGTTCTGGTAGGCCACAACCGGCATGTACTTTTTTATCCCGCTTTCTCTACCCCGGTTTACAATCAGGGTTTTATAGTAATTCTGGGGAGATTTTGCCACAACTTCCGCAATAACCGTTTCATACGACATCTCTGACTGTATGCCGATCAGACGCCGCAATCGTTCATTCTCTTTCTTTATCTCCTCGAAATCTCTCTGTGTTCTTTCGTACTTCTCTATTTTTTGACGCGCCTGTGCCAGTTCTTCTTTCAACTGCCGGTTATTCTTGATGCTCGCAAAAAAATCACCGGTTGCGGTGATTATTTTTACACCTGCAAAATGAAACGGGTAAAGCACCCCGTAGGTGATGGATTTGAAGCGAATTGTTACCCTGGTCTGGGAGACGCCCATTAAAATAAACGAAACAAACAGAAGAGCGATGAATACAACGAGGTTTCTGTGTCGGAGGAATCGGTCATGATTCATTTATTACCTGTATTCTTTTAGATATTTCAGCTCATCAAGGAATTTCCCTGTGCCCAACACAACACAGGTAAGCGGGTTTTCGGCAAGAATGACCGGCACCCCGGTTTCCTTGCTTATAAGTTTTGGAAATCCTCTCAACAGTGACCCGCCGCCGGTCATTACAATACCACGCTCGACGATATCGGCGGCGAGCTCCGGCGGTGTCTGATCAAGGGTTTTCTTGATTTCCTCGAGCACAATATTCGTCGGTTCCTGTAATGCCTCTCTGATTTCGACGGAATCGAGCGTCAGAATCCGCGGAAGTCCTGAAATTGAATCCCTCCCTCTGATCTCAACCGATTTTACCTCTTTTCCAGGATAAACATTTCCGATTGTGATCTTGACTTCCTCAGCGGAGCTTTCGCCGATGACCAGATTGTGTATCTTCTTCATATGATTGATGATTGCATCGTCGAATTCATCCCCGCCGACTCTGATGGCATTGGTGATAACCATGCCTCCGAGAGAAATCACCGATATTTCAGAAGTCCCGCCGCCGATATCTATGATCATGTGGCCCGCTGGCTCCTGAATCGGGATATTGGCGCCGATCGCAGCGGCAAGACTCTCCTCGATAAGGAAAATCTCACGTGCCCCGGCCTGTTCGGCCGATTCTCTCACCGCTCTTTTCTCGACCTCGGTAATACATGAGGGAATACCGATTACTACCTGCGGTTTTACCAGGGCCTTTCGATTGTGTATTTTTTGAAAAAAATACTTGATCATCTTCTCCACTGTTTCAAAGTCGGATATCACTCCGTCTTTCATCGGCCGTATCGCAATAATCTCACCCGGTGTCCTTCCGAGCATCCTCTTTGCTTCCTGTCCAACTGCGAGCACCCTTTTTGAGGAGTTGTGCACGGCAACCACTGACGGCTCCGAGAGCACAATGCCCTTTCCCCGAACATAGACAAGTGTATTGGAGGTTCCAAGATCGATCCCTATATCATTTGAAAATGCACCGTACAGCTTGCCGAATACCATAAAAAACTCCTCACCCTAATATACCGCTGTTCATGTATTCTGTACGTAAACAGCCTGATTAAAATAATCCGCAATCCTTGCAGCCGGGAATACTATCAATATCGTCAGAAACCGGACGCCGGTATATTCATCAATACAATTTTTCAATAGCGCCGATATGCTTTGGATTTATCCTGAGTGTCTTCCGCCATTCCTTTCTTGCCGATATCAGGTCTCCCTCTTTCTCGTATATATTGCCGAGCCAGAAATGTGCAAATGCAGAATCTTCATTTTTTTCTAATATTTTTTCAATATTTTTCCTGGCCTGATCAAAACGCTCTTCTTGAAAATCTATCCACACCAGCGCAGCGTATGCCTCTTCTATTATCGCATCGTCATTAGAGTTCTGTATCAGGTATGAAAGCTCCTGCCGGGCGCTTTCATATTTCCCCCTGTCCTTGTACGTTTGTGCCAGGTAGAGCCGCGTGATGTCTTTCGGCTGTTTGGCGACTGCCTTTTTCAAATAATTTTCAGCATCCGGGAGCGCGCCAATTTTATAGTAGCAGTAGCCGAGCAGTTCGAATATCCGGGGATCCGAGAACCCGTTGTCAAGAGATTTGAGCATGTACTCAGCTGCAAGCTCGTAGTAGGTCATCCCCTTGTTGAAGTACGACATACCGAGCACATAGTATGTTTTTGCAAGCACATCGTCAGCATGTGAAAGAACAATCCCCTTGCGCAGGTACATAACTGCCCTGTCAAGAGACTCCTCCTTTTCTCCCTCCGTCAAACTGGTTGAGATATAGAAGTATGCCTCACCGATATATCGTAAAAGTCGGGCATTATACGGCCGTTTTTCAAGATATGGCAACCCCTGGTGAATGGCAACATTGTAATTGCCCAATTCCAGATTCTTTTCAAGAAATCCGTAATCATTAAACCATATCCTGTACAAATCAACGACATGTGCATACATCGAATAGAAATTGAGATAAAAGATCGAGTAAAAAGCTCCTCCTCCGACAAGAAGCAAAAGAAAAACAACGAGAACTAATTTTTTCTTCTTTTTTCTCGGTTTGTAATGATATTGCGAATAGGGATATTTTACCATGTCTCACAACAGTGTATGGAGAATATAGCTGAACTCTACCGGTCTCCGGGTTATTTTGATGATGTCGGTTTTCTTTTTAACTCTTTTTCTCTTTATGATTAGAAAAGAGTCTATAAACCGATGTCTTGCAACGGAAGATATTGAAATTTTCTTGGCAGTCTCTTCATGAAAAACGATGATCTGCTTTGAAGTAAGCACAAGGTCTCCGGCAAGCACCGGGGTCAGCTCATCGGGGTCAATATTAATCTCTCCGGGATTCAACTCAGTCTCAATAAAAAAAAGCGCCCCTGAGCCGACAAAATGAACAAGCTCATGCTCCCGCAATCCCGGTATTTTCCCATGCTTGAAAATAACCGGCACAAACCCTCTGCCTTTATCTCCACCTTTTTCTTTTGCATCAGCAGTAGAAACAGAATCTCCGGGCGGGCTTTTATGAGTAGCCGAGTCTCCACTCTCAAGTGACTTCGTAGCACTGGATTGTACGGGTCTGCCGTACCCGGCTGACCTGCGTTCTGTTTGCATATTCGATGAATCTTTTTTATTATAAAAGGCAATGACGGTAAGCAGGAGTATGCTCCCGATTACTGCAAGTGATAAAAAAGCTAAAAACATTTTATCTCCGCATCGCGAAAATAATATTATGATACACACAGGTAAAAGTCAAACTATTTGTCTCAATACCACCGCATCTTAAATAAGGAGTGGAATTAACAATGGTATACCTGATACGCCACGGACTTACACAATGGAACACGGGTGGATTTTTTCGTGGAACACATGATGTACCGCTCAGTGAAGAGGGGCTCAGACAGGCGCACCTGCTTGGAAAATATCTTGCAGGAGAGTCGAAGAAACAAAACCGGGCAATAATCTACACATCTCCCCTCTCCCGCGCGCGTGAAACAGCCTCTATTATAGCCGGGTACACGGGAAACAGGGTTGTTTCCGATGACAGGCTGATGGATGTGGATTTCGGAAACTGGCAGGGAAAAGATGCTTTCCAGGTTGAAGAAATGTACCCTGAGCTGTACAGGATCTATAAGAATAATCCTGAAAAAACAGCGTTCCCCGGCGGCGAAACCCTTCAGGAATGCTTTCAAAGATGCACTCAGGGGCTTTTCGATCTTGCTCCGAAAAACGATACCAAAACTGCTATGCTCGTTTCTCACAGGGTGGTTTTGAAGCTGTTGTTGATCGGTGTTCTCGATCTTTCCCTTTCTGCATTCTGGAAAATCCAGCTCGATACCTGTTCCATAAGCACGATCGGCACAGGCAATGGGACGTTTATTATAAAAAAGATAAACAGCACCTGTCATCTCACTGAAGGTCCTGACTTTACACGCGACTTCTAGTGCAGCAGCGAAACTTTACCACATGAGATGCAGTATCAGGAGGATATGAAGAGGGCCGTCGCTTCTGCGCGCACATCACCGCCGTTTCCGGCGCACACGGAGGCAGTGCGTATTTTTTTTCCTTTGATCTCGGCAATACTGCCCCTGAATTCGATTTTCTCATTCACATAAACAGGTTTTTTAAACCGAATCTCAAATTTTGCCGTAACTGCTATCATGTTTTTTTGCAGGCATGCCTTTGCCATCACCTCATCCAGGAGCATCGATATGAATCCGCCGTGCACAATAGAATCGTACCCCTGCATAAACTGCTTGAACGTATAAAATGTGTATACTTCATTACGACTGTTATCGTACTGAAAATCAAGCTGCAATCCATTTTCGTTTTTTTTTCCGCACACATAACATCCCTCATAATCGGGAGAATAATCGATAGTCACCCGCAGACTCCTTTCATGCCAGGCTCGACCTGCACCTGGTCTGATTTTCTTTTACCGAATTACCAGAACCTTCTTCATGTATCTTTTTTTATCGATCCTGATGATAATAAAATACACCCCCCTCACCACATTTCGTCCGCGCTTATTCGTGCCGTCCCAGGTAATAAGGTGTGCGCCCGGATTGTCTTTCTGGCTGTGCAGGGCGGCAATAAAGTTTCCTCCCACATCGTATACCTTTATCCGCACATAGGCACTGTCACTCAAAAACAGGTTTATATACGCCAGGTCCCCCTTTTCAGGGTTGATGATGTTGTTTCTGATGGTAACCCGCGCAGCCTGCTCATAAATAACAGTCCATCTCCAGGGCACGCTCCCACCGAGATTTTCCGAACCGTCTGAATAATAACGCACCCCGTCGATATCGACGATGAATCGTACCACAGCTCCCTCGACAATCTCTGCGTCGTTTTCGGGGATCGTTGCGGTCCAGTTTTGTCCCGACCCGGCTGCGACGACGCGCCGGTCAGAACTGTTTCCCGTTGAAATCCCGTCCGGGTTTTCACCCACATCGTACCATACGGTAACGAAGAGGGCTTCGAATTGAAGGGTGATCGAAATGGTGATGTCCGTATCGAGAAGAGTCGAATCGCTGTCTTGATCGGAGAATGTGTTTGCGCCGTCGGAAACGGTTATTTTGCTTATGAAGTTCGATCCCGCGCCGCTGATATCGATTTCAGGCCCCTGCGGCGCAGAATTCAAGGCCGTGTCTGTAACACAGGTCGTGCCCCCGACCTTGATTCCGAGACCGGACGGATTCCCGTCCCCCGGCCCGGTCCACAGATCGGGGAGTATCAATGAGGGGCCGGAGCCTAAAACGATATCCACATTATCATCACCCGGTGTGCCGTCATCAAGGCTGCTCCCGGTCCCGAAGGTATCCCCGAACCCACTGTTGAGAAGCACGAAATCCGATGAGTCGGTACAACCGAGCACAACCGGTTCGCTGAAACCGGCAATGATATAATCACCCACATCTATGTCGTTCTGGTCTGCATCGACGATTACTGCGGTAAGGAGCACTGGCCCGGCCCTGTCAGAGGTTGTAACCGTTTCACCGGTCAGCATCTCGTTTAAGCCGGCACTCTCATCGACAATACTGGTAGCTCCGGCCTGAGTATAGGATACAACCGGAACCGCATCGGTATCATAGCTGCTTTTTTCAGTGAGCAGGAGTGTCAGCGTGCTGGTGCCCACAGCGCCGTAATCAGCCGAAGCGATGGTGTAGCCTGCGACCGTGATGCAGTCCAGTCCGTCCGCAGAGCCCCCGTCTGTGATCGTCACGTTTTCACTGAACCCGATCGAAAGCCTGTCGATGTGGCCGTCTATGTCATTGTCCCGTGTTTGAATGGATGTGAACGCAGGAGGTGCGCCATCCGAAGTTGTTCCGCTCGCTATATTCGATAGCCTGTTTGCCGCAAGATCAACGAGATAAACACCTGCGCCAGTGTAATCGTACAGGGGTGTATGATCGGTATCGAATCCTGATTCGGTAATGGTGACACTGAAATACCTGTCATTCGCAGTAGAATCCAATCCTCCTGTTATACCTGTTACCGCAGTACTGAACCCTTCGCCCCCATAACCGTTTATATCAATATTTGAAGGAGTAAAGTCGTCCTGAACAGGGTTACTCGCTTCGAATTCTACACGGTCTATCCTGCCGTCAGAGTCTATATCATAAGTTTTCGCGCCAATTATGGTAGGCTGAGTAAGGTCCCAGGCATTTGAAACAGTAATTGAAACCGCAGTGGTGGTTTGGAGCGAGTTACCATTGCTGTCACGTATACCGGTATTTATAACAGGTATAAAATTGCCGGACGATGCCGTTGTTCCACTCTGAATACTTCCATAGGTAACCCCATCCGCCCGCCCAAGATCAAAGATTACCGAACCTCCTGCTGTTACGCTTACCCCGTTTTCAGTTGTTGGTACAATTACATCGCCCGGACCTGAAAAACTCCCATACCCACCGATAATACCTGCAGCGGTAATATCTCCGCCATGCTCGGTTGCAGGATTAAATGACGCGGTGGCATTATCGCTTGCATTAACGCCGCTCCCCGGTGCCAGGTTACCACACCATACGCGTTCACTGTATGTCAACAGTACTCGATTCCACCAGTCTACACCCGAAATATTTGCCCGCCTAATATCAACTGCAACAAGAACCGGACGTGCGCCGTCTGAAGTTGTGGTAAAACTGTAGGAATCCGCTACTTCTTCAGCCGTACTGACACTCACAATATTTGCAGCAGGGGCCTGGGTATAGGAAACATCAGGTTTGGCATCTGTGTCTGGTGTTCCGCTCTCGACGAGTCTAATAGTGAGACTTCCCATATTACCCAGAGTGTAATCCTGATTTGCTATCGCATAACCCGTTACAACCAAACAGGGCAATCCGTCACCTGCAGCCCCCGGGTCAGTGATATCGACATTTTCACTGAACACAATAGTAAGCCTGTCAATCTCGCCATCACCGTCATTATCATCGGTCGTAACGGAAGTAAAGGTGGGCACCCCTGCAAAAAGCGGCTGAATGGAAATTATCAGTAAAATTATAATGAAGGAGAAAACGTGGTACTGTATCTTCATAATTATTCCGTCTCTCTTAAAATTTTATCAAGCCGTTCTTTCAGCTCGATCATCGTGATAATCGTCTCTCTCAGGCGGAGCGCCCTGGTATTTTTTGAATCTATTTCGAGCACCTGATTCACAGCTGCGAGCGCCTCTTCGTACTGTTTTTCGTTGAACAGCTTCAGTGCCCTGGTCAGAAGGACCTCGATTTCCGCTGCCTGCTGCTTTTTCTTCGATTCACCGAACGAGTAGGTCAGTGAGATACTCATCATATTGTAGAAAGCGAGGGTCGGCGTGTACGATGCATTTATCTGCAGGTCGCGATGCCTGTACCCGATACCGAGCGAGAACATGGGGTTTGTTTTTATCTGCACGCCTCCCTCAAGAAAAAATGTCTTCTTGAAATCATACTCAACGCCTACTGCGCCGAATACGGGCTCGTAAAAGGGTATTGCAAGCTCCCCTGCAATCAAAAGATGCCGAATCGGCCGGTAGGAAATGCCTGTATGTATCTGAATTGGAAGCTTTTCTATATATTGGGAAAAACCGATGTTCTTCAGTGCAAATCCGAATGACAGACTGTCCTCGGGCCCGACATAGGTTTTAAATATATCGGTATTCTTGAGCACACCAAGATCAACGGCAAACAGTGCAAAGCTTTGATCTGAAACGAGGTTATCCGGAACGTGATTGTAATAAACCTTGAAATTGCCCCCGACCGAAAGATTCAGCCGGGCGACCCTGTAACCCGCATTGACGATACCAAGACTTTGCGACAGGTTGAAGGTTCCCTGATCCGAACCGAGGATGTCATAGTAGGTAAAGGGAAGGTAGAGGTAGGTGAAGCCGGCACCAAAAAAGTATTTTCCCCTGGCACTGCCGGTGAAACGCATGGATTCATAGTTGACATCCGCTATCCATTCCTGGTGAAGAAGCGCTATCCGGTAAATACCGCTCGTATCTCCTGCCGCAGGGTTTGAATCCATATAAAAGATATGGTCCGAAAGAGCCGCTACTGCTCCGCCGAGGCTGAGAGCCCGTGAACCGTAAATCATACTGAACATCGGCGGCCCTGCTTCACCGGTATAACTGAAAGCAGCCGAAAAACTGAGCAAGAGCAGCATTAGTATGAAAGAAACGGTCTTCAACACGCCCACATCACCTCGGTTTAATCTTTATCATTAAATATAACACAACCACACTCTCTTCTCTTTCATACAACGTTATAATAATTACTGTTTTCAGGCAGGTACACGTCTGGAAGTCTCAAATACTATACTTATCGGATAATAAGTGCTTCTATTCTCGCGGTATCGGGTATACCCCGATATTCGCGCTCCTCTTCTTCTCTACCGAACATCAGCTTGAATAAAACCCTGCCGTCAACCGACTTATGTATACAGTATCGGGCAATAATCTCGATGGCTGTACTGAGGCTGGTTTGACTTTGGTCCCATCTCATCAGGGAGAATGGGCCCACAGGCTGCACAACCGTAAGAGCGACGTTTCCCCATGTAAGATTTTCAAGAAACTCGTTTTCCTGCTGATTCTTTCCGACAACGAGCTTGCATGAATCGGAAATCCTGAAATGCCTGCCGTATTTCAATATGACGAGATCGAAAATGCCGACATTATCGGTGTGTGAAACGAGATCGTCGAAGCGGACTTTGAAATTTTTCTCCGTCACGCGACATCCGCCAGCAGGCGAGGGGTACTCTTCAATACCGAATTGTTTTGCAAGAGCCATCTGCCTCTTTCTTCCGCGGCCTGAAATGTCAAACATATTCTTACGCTGCAACCACCCTTCCCGCTCCGGTATCGTGGGCGGTAATAATCGTGCAGAAAGCGGCCTTAGGAGTATGCCTGCAAGCCCACTTTTTTTTTCGAGCATCCTCATTACATCCGGACGCTGCGTCATCGGGCGTTGGCCGAGCACTTCACCGGTTGCAACGAAATCCGCACCTTGACTTTCCATGAGTTCCCGTGCCTTCAGGAAGAAGAGAAGCTTACAGTCAATGCATGGGTTGACGCTGCTCCCATAGCCGAAATGAGGGTGGAGGATCGCATCCGTATGCTCGGGAGAAACATCGATATGTACGAGCGGAACGTCCCCTTTAGTGTCCTGCGCTGGAAATGATTGGAAGTCTTTGAACTTCTGAAGAGTAAACCAGGAGTAGCAGTGAAGGCCGATAACTTCAAGCCCTTCCCTCTTCATAATTTCAACTGCAAGGGTCGAGTCGAGACCGCCTGATGTAAGAACGATAACTTTTTTCATTCACGAACCCCTTATTTGTCGATCCTCCATTCAGACATCCGTAAAAAAGGCGTATAGCAGGTAGCACCTGCCACACACCTTGTTTCAACTCGTTCGAATGAAATACAGTTCAAAATAAAAAAGTCTGCCGTGCCTGCCGTTATCTTAAAAAAGCTTCCAGATGAATCCGGGCAGCTCCCGCAAAAAGGGCACCATAACGAGTGAAATGACGCTCATCAGTTTGATAAGAATATTGATCGAGGGGCCCACCGTATCTTTCATGGGATCGCCGACCGTATCACCGACGATTGCCGCCTTGTGCGCCTCAGACCCCTTTCCACCGACATTTCCTTCTTCGATAAACTTCTTGGCATTGTCCATGGCGCCGCCGGAGTTTGCATATTGAATCCCGATGATTATACCGGTTACAATAGCGCCGATGAGTGTTCCCGCAAGGGTGATCGGGCCGAAGAGAAGGCCGATAATCAAAGGTGTCAGGATGGCGATTGCACCCGGAAACAGCATGCCTCTGAGCGCACTCCCCGTTGCTATATGCACACAGGTTGCGGAATCAGGCTCGGCCTCTCCTTCCATGAGGCCTTTGATCTCTCTGAACTGCCTGCGCACCTCTTCAACCATGTCGAAGGCCTCTTTCTGTACAGCTTCAAAAAGCAGGGAAGAGATGAGAAAGGGAAGCATTCCTCCGATTAAAAGGCCTGCAATTACCTTGATCGATGATAACGCGAGCGCCTCTTCGTGAATACCGGTTGAAACAATGTATGCGGCGAGCAGGCCGATTGCGGCATACGCAGCAGAGCCGATCGCGAACCCCTTGCCGATGGCGGCGGTGGTATTTCCGACCGAATCGAGCTTGTCGGTAATTCCCCGCACGTTCTCGGGAAGCCCCGCCATCTCGGCAATTCCGCCTGAATTGTCTGCAATCGGACCGTAACTGTCGACTGACACGATCATTCCGGTAGTGACAAGCATGCCGAAAGACGCAATCCCGATACCGAGCATACCCGCGTTTGCGTATGCGATAATGATTGCGAAAACAAGCGCGATAACAGGTATAAAGGCGCTCTTCAATCCGAGTGATATACCGCCCACGACCCCGATGGCCGGCCCTGTTTCATTGTTGCGGGCAAGTTTCTGTACCGGCCTGTATTTACTTGAGGTGTACAGCTCGCTCACAAATCCGATTATTATCCCTGAAGCGGTTCCGGCGACGAGACTCCAAAAAATTCCCCACTTTTCGTACGGCCGTGCTCCGAAACTTACACCCATTCTGGAGATGATAACGGCTGCAAGAGCCATGGTAAGAACAGCGGCCACATAGGTGCCGCCCAGAAGCGCAGTCTGCGGGTTCTTTCGCGAGGCTATCTTTACGAAAAGCACACCGATTATCGACGAAATAATACCGGCAGCCGCAATGGTGAGAACCGTCTGCACCAGTTGTTTGACCACTGCCATGCCCTGGGCATCAAGCGTCATCACGCCGACCGCAACGGCGGAGGTTGCGAGCACCATGCTGGCAATAATCGATTCAACATACGATTCGAGAAGGTCGGCACCAAGTCCTGCCGTATCGCCCACATTGTCGCCCACATTGTCCGCGATGACTGCCGGGTTTCTCGGATCGTCCTCAGGTATCCCGGCCTCGACCTTCCCCACGAGATCTGCGCCCATGTCTGCGCCCTTCGTGTATATTCCGCCGCCTGCCCTCGCGAACAGGGCAAAGAGACTCGCGCCCATTGCATAGGCGTTAATCGAACTGAGTTTCCTGAGAAACACAGACGGGTCGCTCTCTCCGAAGAAATTGAATGCAAACATAAGGATAACGAGGCCCAAAAGCGATATACCGACCACGCTGAGGCCCATGACCGCTCCGCCCGAAATGGCAATGTTGAGCGCGCCCTTCATGCCCGAATGCTGCGCAGCATATGTGGTGCGCACATTTGCACGGGTGGCGATCGTCATTCCTATAAAGCCCGCGGTCCCCGAAACGATTGCACCGAGCACAAAAGATACCGCCGACTGGTAGCCGAAATATCTCTTGGCAACAAGCATTACCACGGCAATAACGACTACGACAATCGCAATATAGGTATACTCTCTCTTCAGAAAGGTGCTCGCACCGAGCTGTATCTGACGGGCGATTTTCTTCATTACATCAGAGCCCTCCTCCTTGGAGAGGACCGATTTAATGAGCAGAATCACCACTATTACAGCAATAATGCCTGATACAAGACCTGCGTAAAGTCCGGACATACACTCCTCCTCGCTCTGGCGTCAAAAGGCACCGAGTATACTATAGTTAGTTTATTCCGCAGTTATCGAAAAAAGGTATTTTTACCTGCAAGACCGGTTCCTTTTTCTGTGTTGTGCTGCTTTTAAAACGCAGTCATGCCGGAAAATATTGCTGTAATGGCAGCGGTATCCTTACAGATAACGATTAAAGGAAGGTACGTATTTTTGATGGGGACGTCAATAAAAAGCCAATGCACCGGGGTTTTGCAGATTAAATCTTGCCGGTCAGGTACAGCAGAAGGCCGAAAAATAAAAGTCAGCGATTGAACAGAAAGCGGATAATATCCCCATCCTGCACGATGTATTCCTTTCCTTCAGAACGAAGCTTCCCCTGCTCCCGCACCGTATGCTCAGACCCGGTTTCAAAAAGATCATCACAGGTAAACACTTCTGCCCGAATGAAGCCCTTTTCGAAATCCGTGTGTATCTTTCCCGCTGCATGCAGGGCATCGGTTCCTCTGAGCAGGGTCCATGCCTGCATCTGTGTCGCTGTCGTGTAGAAGGTAATGAGGTCGAGGAGTGCATATGAGGCCTTTATCAGCCGCTCAAGACCGGATGAGTCAAGACCCATGCCCTTTAAAAACTCCTCTTTCTCATCGGCCGGCAGCTCTGAAATCTCCTCCTCGAGCTTGCCTGAAATTGTGACAAATCCGGCATTGTTTTTACGCGCATATTCGGCAAGCTCTGCAGCAAGATTTCCTGTTTTTTCACCTTCGTCCGTGTTGGAGCAGTATAAAACCGGTTTGCATGTAATGAGGCCGTATTCCTTCAGTACATGTATCTCATTCTCATGCAGATCGAGCTCTGCAAGCATTCGCCCGCTGTTCAGATGATCGATACACCGAATAATCGTATCGAGTCTTTCGGCTGCCTCCCTGTCACCGGATTTGGCAAGCCTGTTCTGCTTATCCCGTGCCCGCTCGAGTATCTCCATATCGGAAATCATGAGCTCTGTATTCACTGTCTCGACATCACGTATCGGATCGATCCCTCCGGTGACATGGGCAACATCGCCGCTTTTGAAGCAGCGCACCACATGGACAACCGCATCAACCTCGCGAATATGGCCGAGGAATTTATTGCCAAGGCCCTCACCTCTCGAGGCGCCTTCTACGAGCCCCGCAACATCTATAAACTCGATACGCGTTTGTATTGGATCTTTTTTCTGCAGCAAATCCGCTATTTTATACAGGCGTTCATCCGGAACCGGCACAATACCCCTGTTCGGCTCTATGGTGCAAAATGGATAGTTCGCCATTTCGGCGCCGGCACCGGCGAGAGCGTTGAATATGGTCGACTTACCCACGTTCGGAAACCCTATTATACCGCATGTAAAGCCCATGATTCACCCCTGCGGCGGTATGAGAAACCATCAGCCGTGCAGAATCTGATCCCTGATATCCGCAAGTGATTTTTGTAATTTAAGGAGAAGGCTTCTACTCTGCAGGTTGTTTCTCTTATCAACGAGCATTATTTCAACACCTATTTTCAGAGCATTCACCTCTTTTCTGCTCATCTGCACCACAGCGCTGTTTCCGGCGGCTTTAATCAGCTTCATTCGATCTCCTCGAAGGCGGCATTCCGCGGCAGGCCACTTCATTGCGATTCGAGCCCGCATCATCTCCATTTCAATCGGCAGGACTGTTGTTTTTTCGGTTTCTGTAGAAGCTCCCTCACTGGCCGTTTCGCAGTCAACCGAAACATAAAAACAGGAGCATTCCATCATTCACTCTTTTTCAGCTTCATCGACCTGACGACCCCGGTTTCCGCATCTATCGCAAACACCCTGTACTCCCGCTGATACTGATCAGCCGGGCCGACAAGTGATGCCATCGGCCCCGCGGTTGTGGATGTCTGTTTTCGGGCGAACCCGACCGTCACGTTCCAAAACTTATCGTCATCGGTGAGCTCGACTTCTTCAAGGAGAACATCCTTGAAATCCGCAGTATCGTACATTTCGTTCAAATAATCCATTGTGAGTTTCACAGCCTGTTTTGCATCTATCATAACTTTTCTCCGGTCGTCAAAGCTTCAGTATATCATATTACCAACCTGTTTAGAAATAAAATTCAGGTCTTTTTCTCAGGGATCAACACGGGCCCCTGTATATGTCATGACGAAAAAGTCGCTATTCCACCAAATAACCGGTTATAACGAAACATAA
>CAYSRJ010000052.1:0-19541 GCA_964433545.1 uncultured Spirochaetota bacterium
TTGACAGGATGTATCCTTGACAGGATGTATCCTTGACAGGATGTATCATTTCGTGCCCGAGTATCTGTAAGCAACTTTACGAGAAGTTACTAAGAAGTTCCGAACGGCCCTCGCGGGATCGGATATCAGCAAACAATACCGGGAAGTCGTTTGAAATAATGAAAAGAAAATCTGCATTTATAACCGGTGCAAACGGTTTTATCGGGAGCCACCTGGTGAAGTATCTCCTGGAACAGGGATGGAGTGTCAATGCGCTTGTTAGAAAGGGAAGTGATCTCTCCCGAATAAACAGCCTTCCAGCTAAAATATATTACGGTGATCTCTTCAGCACAGATGTGATAAGAGAAGGAATGCAAAATTGTGGGTACATTTTCCATGTCGCCGGAATTATCGATGCGCGGAAGCCGGATGAGTTCTACAGGGTGAACATGAATGGAACCGAGCATCTCGTGTCGATTGCGGAGGAACTGAAAGACCGGATACGAAGGTTTTTATACGTTTCATCCATTTCTGTGATGGGACCTTCTTCGAAAAACAGTGTTTTGAACGAACATTCACCGCTTCGTCCGGTTTCTGATTACGGGAAGAGCAAGCGTGAAGCTGAAATTGCAGTTTTAAAATCCAGGCTCAAATGGACCATCGTGCGTCCGACCAATATCCTCGGAACCGGCCAGAAGGAGCTTTTCGCAATACTCAGCACTCTGCGGTATGGACTGAAGCCGCTCATAGGAAAGAGAGAGGCTCAAACAACGATATGTTTTGTCGATGACCTTGTACGGGGGATAGTGCTTGCAGCGCAGGGCGAAGTCTCTCTTGGTAAAACGTATATCATTGCAAGTCAAGAGGCATACAGCTTCAGGTTCCTCTTAGACACGGCGGCACGCATTCTCGGAAGACGACTCTGCATGCCAGTACCTTTTGCTGCACTGTACCTGCTTGCTGTTTTGTCACGGAACCTTGCTAATGTAACCGGTAAAAGGCCGTTTATTGATCCGGTAAAGCTGACGCAGACCAGGAGGGATTACTGGTTTCACGACAGCTCTCGTATCAAACGGGAGCTTGGATTCAGGACTGAGATACAAGCAGAGGAAGGCCTTTCGGCGATCATCGAATACTACCGGGAAAATAACTGGAAGTTTAGAGAAAGAGCCCCCGGAAGGGCAGCTTCCGGGAGCAAGGGGGCCTGATTTATATACTGTACAGCAGTTTTCGATACTGGCTGTATGTTCAGTTGAATGGCCATTTGTGAATGTAAATTGCAAGGGATTGTACCATGAAAATACCGGCGTCACCCCACAAACAGGCAGTAAAAACCACGGTTATTCTGTTGTGCACGACCCTTCTGTATATTTTGTATCGATACGAAGGGAGTAGCAGGTTCTTTATCACTTTTCTGGGACGAGCCGACAATTTTTCACTTGTTCAAGCCCGGTCTATTTATTATCAGTGGTCAACTGCGTTTTTTTTACTTGGGGTGATTCCCATGTGCATACTTAAAATCGGGTTCAGGGAAAAGCTGGGGGAATACGGTATTTATTTCAAGAAACCCTTTATATCCCTGTTCATTGCAATGGCGGGTATAGCATTTATAACGCCTTTTGTATACTTTGGCGCACGGAGGCCCGAGCTTAATTCACTGTACCCGCTCGTGCAGAACGCGGGCGATTCACCCGTTAATTTTCTGAAGAGTGCATTCTTCTACCTTCTCTACTATATCGGGTACGAGTTTTGTTTCAGGGGATTTCTCTTTATGGGCATACGGGAGGATATCGGAGACATACAGGCGATAATGGTATCCCTCCTCGCGACTGTTCTTCTCCACGTAACCCAGCCGCAGTCGGAAACACTCATGGCGGTGATTGCTGGCATCGTGTTTCCTCTTATTGTCAGGCGGCTCAAAACACTCTGGCCCGGAATTTTCATCCATGCATACACCGGCATTGCCCTCGACTACTGGATAATCATCGGGAGGGGCGGGTTTTAAGTACCATCAAAGTAAGTACCGTATCGCGAAGTTGCGTGTTGATACTCGGCCGTCTGAACGACCTTCTCCGGTATATTGCTGCTGTGCCTGTGCAGGTTGATGTCCCCCGTGCTAAACGCCGCTTCTAAAATTCCTCTTCGCCGAAGGTGAGCGGATACACGAGGTCCATCCACTGCCTTGGATACCCGTGGTCAAAACTCGAAACCTCATCTATACGCTGCCGTATATCTTCCGGCATATCCCAGTCGCCTGCTGCAAGGTTGTCGGTGAGCTGCTTGGCATTGCGTGCGCCGACAATGACCGCAGTGACCCGTTTATCGTACAAAAGCCACGCCAGAGCGATCTGCGCGGGTGTTTTTCCCGTTTGCCCTGCCGCCTTCGTGACCTCTTCTATAATATGAAACCCCCGTTCATGCCAGAAACGGGGCATGGTAAATTTTGCTGTAAGTGCAATGCGGGTGCCGGTTTCCGGTTTATCCGTTTTTTTATATTTTCCGGTGAGCATTCCGCTCGCAAGCGGGCTCCAGCAGATGAACCCCATCCCCTGGTCCTCACAGGCCGGGAGTATCTCTCTCTCCACATCGCGCACGATCAGGTTGTACTGGTACTGTCCGCATACGAGCGGTTCGAGGTTTTTCAGAGCGGCAATGCCGTTTGCCTTCAGTATCTGCCATGCGTGACGGTTGCTGCAGCCGATATAGCGTACCTTACCCAGGCGCACCAGATCATCGAGGGCGCGCATTGTTTCTTCGACCGGGGTGTGCGGATCGGGCCCGTGTATCTGGTAGAGGTCGATAAAATCGGTCTGAAGCCGTTTCAGGCTCGCCTCGCATGCCTCCAGTATATGCTTTCGCGACAGTCCTTTTGCATTTGGGGTCGTGCTCATGCGGAAAAAACATTTAGTCGCAATCACGATGTCATCCCGCTTTTTCCCCTTTATTGATTCACCGAGTATTGTTTCCGAATTTCCATCGCTGTACATATCCGCGGTGTCGATGAAATTGCCGCCTGCCTCGAGAAACCTGTGTGTGATGTCAATAGATACCCTGTTATCGCATCCCCATTCCCGGTTTCCGAAGGTCATTGTTCCGAGGCATACCCGTGAAACGAGAAGTCCCGTGTTTCCCATATAACGATATTTCATTTCTATCTCCTCTCCGAAATGTGCATGTTCATTGTACATCCTATAGGAGTAGAAGTGTGTTTTTTTTTGCAGGGTGTTGTCGGAATTTCGATATTATATCCGATAATCTCTACAGGGAAGGGGAATGTAGGCAAGTGAATTTTCAATCGTATAAGTTTCAAACCAATCGGGCTCGTTGATAAGTATTTTTTTGTTACAACTGCACAGGCGAGCCCATTCTGACGGCCGAAGGTCGGAAGAACACTTGCCTGATGGTTTTTACCTTAATTTCACAATGGTTGAAATGCCATGTAAAAGACCATTGTTTTTTGTAAAAACCCGTTTTTAAAAACCGGAGGATACTGGTACAAAACATGGGATGCTCCTGGGTTTTTCCGTTGAATCACGATAAGCCTCATTCAGCCGGCCGTAGGTCGGATGAACCAGTATTTTAATGGATAAAACCATATTTCAGCAGATTTCAAGGGTCATAAAAAAATCAGAGGAGGTCGTGCATTGTTTCGAAAGGTGTTGCTTATCATGGCATGCCTGTATGTCCTCTTCTATCTGCCGGACTGCGCCTCTGTCAAAAGAGTCGAAAAACCTTCCGTAACAATCCCCTATACCCCCTCTCCGGAACTCCGGGTAAAAGCTGAGAGTATCTTCAGGTTTCGCATTGCTCGGTGGTACGGATTCAAACAAGCCGCCTGCTCGCTCACATTCGATGACGGAACGCTCGATCAGTACGTACTCGCCCTTCCGGAGCTCGAAAAGAGAAATCTGAAAGCCACGTTTTTTCTAATTACCAAGTTTGTACGGCGCGGGTACTGGATAGATTCAGGCGTCAGGCGCGAGCTTTTCAGCTGGGATAAGGCGAGGGAGATTTACCACGCGGGTCATGAAATAGGAAGCCATACGAAGACGCATGCCGACACAACGAACAAAGAGACGAATGTAAAAAGGGAACTGAAGAATTCATATGCCAGAATAAAAAGAGAACTTTCCGTATCAGACGGCCTGACCCTTGCGTGGCCGTACTGGAGAAGCACTAAAGAGTCACGAAACATTGCTGCACATTATTACATAGCAGCGCGTTCCGGAAGCGGTGTGTTCGAGAAGTACGTAGATAAGAACGGCGTTAATACCGCCGAGGTACCGGGCGGTTTTTACAGCGTCAACTCCTTCGGTATCCGCAGAAAGGAACTCGTGAAACCGTGGGAGTGGTACTGCAGCAGGATGTATACGGCAGGTGGATGGTTTGTTTTGAACTTTCACGGGATCACCGATCCGTCGTTGAAAAGGGAATGGGTCGGCTGGGCGCCCCTTACGCTCCAGGATTTCAGATACGTGCTCGATTATGTGGTGCAGGAGGGGTTCTGGATCGCGCCTTTCGGAACAGTAGCCAGGTACGCACGAGAGCGGGAATCGGCCATGATTTTCTTTCTGGCCGGCTCAGATACTGAGGTAGTATTTACACTTGAGGATGGCCTGGATGATGAGATGTACAACCAGCCGCTGTCTTTAGAGGTGATCGTTCCTGCCTCATGGCACGAGGTTAAGGTGACACAGGCAGGTCGCGTAATCGCCCATCGTCAGTATGAAAATCATATTTACTGCAGTTTCCTTTCTGACAGCTCGGATATTGTTATCCAGAGAGTCATGCACTAGACACCAGTTATCTATAAACAAAATATTCTAATGATTTGTATCAGAATAACACCGCTTACCTCCGGTATTTATGCAAAAAAATTTACAGACAGGAATCCCTGTATATGGTATAGTTCTGGTAGCAATATGTCGCTTCTTCCAATTTCAGAAGTCAGGAGGCGACATCGTTTATATTTCGATATCTTATTAGGGAGGTAGAAATATGTGTAAAAAAATTGTGCTTGTAGTACTGGTCGTGATGGTTTCGGTTTCTTTCCTGTATGCCGGGGCGAAGAAGGAAGTTCCCCTCGGCTCTGAAGAAAACCCGATTATCTGGTCCTTTGTTCCGTCGGGTGAGATGGAGCGGGTTTCCGCAGGCGCGCAGTCCGTTGCAGATTTGCTTCACGAGAAAACGGGCCTGTTCTTTTCAACGAATGTTGCAACCGAATACGCCGGTGTTATCGAGGCGCTGTCAAGCGACCCTCCCGAGGCGCACATGGCATCTCTTGCGACCTTTGCCTATGTTATGGCTGCAGACAGGGGAGTTGCACAGGCTGCACTCGTTTCGATGCGGTTCGGCAGCCCAACATACAACGGCCAGATTATCACGAGGGCCGACAGCGGAATCAAAAGCATTAGCGATTTGAAGGGAAAGACCTTTGCCCGCCCCGACCCGCTTTCAACGAGTGGTTGGATTATTCCGATGCTCACCATGAAAGCGGCAGGAATAAATCCCGAAACAGATCTCAAAGAGATAATCGATGCCGGGAGCCACGACTCTGTGGTTGCCGCGGTATACAACGGCGACGTAGATGCAGGCGCGACATATGTGGATGCCCGGACGAGGATCGAAAAGGACCATCCAGATGTAATGGAAAAGGTCGTAGTCATAGAGGTCACTGCGGATATTCCGAACGACGGCGTACAGTTTTCGCCCGTGGTGCCTCAGGAGATTCGCGATAAAATCGTCAATGCCCTGCTCGAAATTGCCCAGACGGATGAGGGAAAGGAAGCGCTCAAAACCGCGTATCAGTGGAGCGGTCTCAAGAAGATTGATGATTCCTTCTACGATCGTTTCAGGCAGGTGCTGCAGGCATCGGGTATGAGTATTGAGGATCTTACAAAGTAGTAGCTCCATCTGCATTGAAAGGACGCACAGGCTGTATTGTCTGTGCGTCAGTTTTATTGAGGGTGACTACACGGAAAGGAAAAATAACGATTGTTGAAAAAAGCGGTGGTAAAAGGCAATTCCCTGCGTCCTCAGGATTCAGATTTCATGAGGTGTTGAATGCTCGAGATTAAAAACCTGACAAAAGTATACGATGACGGTACCGTTGCCCTGAAAAACATCAGCTTCCAGGTGGAATCCGGGGAGTTTCTGGTTATAATCGGACTGAGCGGTTCCGGAAAATCGACTCTGCTTCGGTGTATCAACAGGCTGATCGAGCCGACGGAGGGAAAGATAATCTGGGACGGCATGGATATCACGTCGGCAGATTCCAGTCAGCTCAGGGAGATACGTAGACGGATCGGGATGATATTTCAGCATTTCAACCTCGTTAAGCGCTCAAGTGTGCTGACGAATGTTCTTTCCGGAAGGCTCGGCTATGCCAATCCCATGTCGAGCCTTTTGCACCGCTTTACTCCTGATGATCGCCGGATGGCGCTACATGCGCTCGAGCGGGTGGGAATCGCCGACCAGGCGAACAAGCGCGCCGACGAATTGAGCGGCGGCCAGCAGCAGCGGGTTGGTATTGCGCGTGCGCTTATGCAGCAGCCGCGGATGGTCCTCGCTGATGAGCCGGTTGCAAGTCTCGACCCTGTGCTCGCACATACCATACTCGGATACCTGGAACAGATGAATCAGGAAGAGGGGGTGACCGTGCTCTGCAGCCTTCACTATCTTGACCTGGTACAGCGGTATTCGACGCGCGTAATCGGCTTGAAGGAGGGGCAGATCGTATACCGTGGTTCGAGGGAGGATATACGGCGAATGACGGATGATGAGTTCAGGGAAATTTACGGCGAAGAAGCAATCAGGGTGAGTGCAGGACGCAGGGAAGAAGGAGCTGGCTGATGGTCCGAAAGACTGTGCAGAACAAGGCGGTTGTTACCGGTGTGCCGGGTCCGGTTGCGGGCCTGTTGTCACTCTTTATTCCTGGACTGGGGCAGGTTGTCTGCGGGCAGGTCAGACGGGGTCTGCTCCTTTTTGGATCCCTCGCTACAATGCTTTTGATCGTCGGGTGGCGTATTTATCTTCTCGCGCATCTCGAGGTCGGCGCGTGGGCACGTCTTATCAAGGCTCTAAGCCGTCGGCCTCTTTTTATGGTAATTGTACTTGCCGCTGCCGCTATTTGCTGGCTGTGGATAGCCTGGGACGCCTACAGGCAGGCGAAGACCGGTAAAAAAAGCGGCCCGGGCCTCTTTGTTCTCATACTGGTGAGCTATTTTGTCCTCGGCTGGCAGATCAGCCAAATCAACCTGTACAAGATGGTTACCGAGCTACCGGACGCGCTGCCGCCGCTGTCCCGCGTGTTGTGGCCGTGGGAGGCTGCTGTCACCCGAGAAAAGCAGGAAATCAAAGCGGGAGCGGATATACTGATCGGCTGTGAGGGCGAGCTTCCTCCGGTTCCAACCGAAGAACCGGGAAAACCGTACCTGAAAGTAGAGCCGCGATGCGGCGAGCTGTCCCGGATGGACGAGAACAATCAGGTTGTCAAGGGGACAACCGTCACGCTCACCGGCAGGGGATTTATGCCGAATACCCAGGCCGTGATATGGTGGAAGGATTCTCTCGGAAACGAGTTTCGACCCCGTCAGGAGGGGAAGTATGTAACCCTCGTAACCGATCAGAAGGGGGCATTCACCTTCAAGCTTGTCATGCCTTACCGGCTGATTCCACCGAGTGCAGCCGGTCCGCAGTATCACCGTGTCGAAGCACGGCAGCTATTTGCACTCGGCAGGCTCAAGATCAACGACCCGTTGAAGCTGACAATTTCACGGATGGCTGAAACCATATTCATGGGCATGATGGCAACCTTCTTCGGCATCATTTTCGCCATACCGATAAGCTTTCTTGCTGCACGAAACCTCATGTCTGGCTCCTGGGTCACCTTGATAATCTATTATATCACCAGAACCATCATGAATATCGTACGCTCTATCGAGCCGCTCATCTGGGCGCTGATCGCTGTCGTGTGGGTCGGGCTCGGCCCCTTTGCAGGTATAATTGCGCTGACCTTTCACTCGATTGCCGCGCTTGGCAAGCTCTACTCCGAGGCTATAGAAAGTATTGACCCGGGTCCAATCGAGGCGATACAGGCAACGGGTGCAACCCGCCTTCAGACGATCATGTATGCCGTTGTGCCGCAGATGATACCTCCATTTGTATCGTTTTCCATATACAGGTGGGATATAAACGTGCGTATGTCCACGATTATCGGTCTTGTGGGCGGCGGTGGTATCGGATTCATTCTCGTGCAGTACATCAGACTTCTCGATTACAAGGCTGCCGGGATCGCCGTATGGTTTATTGCCATTACAGTCGCCATTCTCGACTATGTGAGTGCGGAAATTCGCCGGCGTTTCGTGTAGATTGAAGTCGGGTTTATGTTGATGTCGGCAAACGCGCAGTGACGTATTCAATCTAGAATTCCGTTGTTATTTGCCAAAGACTGCGGGTGTAGCCTACATGCATGTATACGTTTTTCAATACGGGTATTTTTCCAGTGTGTCATGGGTAACCCGTTTGATTGGAGTGTCCCGTGATCGATAGGATAATAAAACGGGACGGAAGCCTCGTTCCTTTCAACCGTGGAAAAATCACGCTTGCCGTACTTCAGGCGGCGATTGCCGTCGGCGGCCGCGAAAGAGCAACCGCCGAAAAGGTAACAGACGACGTTATCGCGCGTCTCGAATCTGCGGATTATCCTCAGAGCTACCCGACTGTCGAGGAGGTACAGGACCTCGTCGAAAAATCGCTTATTGAACGTGGCCACGCAAAGACAGCAAAGGCATACATAATATACCGCTACGAGCACGCGCTCAAACGGGCCGGCATGGAGAGCCTGACATACTCCTCCGATAACATCCCATATCGGAAATTGTGGTATGCGCTCTCCTGGGGAATAGACCAGGGATGCGTTCAGCTGAACCAGATCAGAGAACGTATCGAAGAAAACCGGTTCGGCGAGCTGGTGGCAGTATCCGAGGGGTTCTACACGAATGAGCTCGAAAGCGCTGTAAGGCTCATTGAAGACAGGATCAAAGACATCAAAATCATCATCGTATCCGGTCCCTCCTCATCCGGCAAGACGACTACCACGATAAAAATAGAAAAAGACCTGCAAAAGCTCGGGTACAGGCTCGTTACACTGAATGTGGATCATTATTTCTTCGATCTCAAAGACCAACCGAAGGACGCGGTCGGTGATTACGACTACGAAACACCGCAGGCTCTGGACCTCGCGCTCATCAATGAACATCTGAAAGCGCTTCTTGCCGGAAAAACCATACAGGTTCCCTATTATAATTTTAAAACAGGCAACAGGGAAGGGGTCTCGGGAAGTCTTTCACTCGGGGACAAAGAGATACTTCTCATCGATTCTCTGCACGGCTTGTTCGAGGAAATGACCGGCGATATCCCCGAGCAGAATAAGTTCAACCTGTATATTGAAACGCTCTCGCAGATAAAAAACCGGGAGGGACGGTTCATACGGTGGGCCGATATCAGAATGCTTCGTCGAATGGTTCGGGATATGCAGTTTAGAAATTACAGCCCTGTGCAGACAATCGCGCACTGGCACTATGTGCGTCGGTCTGAAATGAGGTACATCATTTCACGCATTACAAAGGCTCATTACATTCTCAACAGTTTTTTTCCCTATGAGCTTCCCATCATGAAGCACAGGCTCGGCAGATTCTTTCCCGGCTTCATCGAAGAATTCAAAAACGATCCCGAAAGGGCGGATGCGCTTGCCAGAGCTCAGCGGGTTATTGAAATGTTCAATGAGTTCCCGGAATGGAGTGATGAAAGTTTGGTTCCCGGCACATCCCTCCTCAGGGAGTTTATCGGCGGGAGCAGTTATTCATACTGACTCTGTGGGCAGTGCGTGCGCATGTGATATCGATTGCCTGCTTTTAAATATTTGCCGGAAGGAACGTGAAGAGATGAGTATCACAGGAAGGATAAGGGACTCAAATAGATTTTCAGTGCTTGTGCTCATAGCGCGGCCTGCTGCAGGGAAGAGTGAAATTATACAGTACCTGAAAAACGTTGGAAGAAGTGAACGTGAACGATGCTTTCATATCGGAGATTTTGATGAGATCGACGACTTTCCCATGCTCTGGTCATGGTTTGAGGAAGACGCAATTCTCACCGGGATGGGGAAGCTCCGCCTGCATACGACAGAAGACGGGTATTTTAAATATACGTATCTCTGGGATGTGCTCATTCGGCGAATCTCCCTTGAATACGAAAAAAAGCTGAAAAGAGACCCGCGCTATCATGAAACATGCACCGCCATACTCGAGTTCGCCCGGGGCAGGGAGCACGGGGGATTTGCCCGCGCGTTTGAGAATCTCTCAGGCCGCATTCTCGAATCGGCAGCGGTGCTCTATATTAATGTTTCATACTCCGAATCGTTTCGAAAAAACAAAAAGCGGTATAACCCGAATGACGCAGGCAGCATTCTCCAGCACAGTATCCCCGATGACAAGATAGAAACCCTGTACAGAGAGAGTGACTGGGAGGATTTTTCTTCACGTGATGCGCACTACCTGCAGGTGCGGGGATATAGAATTCCATACGGGGTTTTCGAGAATGAGGACGATGTGACGACCCGGCAGGGTGAGGCGCTCGGCACCCGCTTGGAAGAATCGCTCTCTGTTTTGTGGAAACTGCGGACGACCTGACGGGGTATGCCGTACCCGCAATTAACTATGCCCGTGACCCAGTTCATCCTTATGTCTGTCATGTTTTGAAGGATCGTAATCCCGCATACCGACAACCTCATATTTGCCCACCAGAATATCGTTCAGCGCATCTTCAATAATCCCTGAAACACCGATAATCGGGGCTATCTTGTACTGCTCGAAGAACTGCACCGCCCTTGGACCCATACCGCCCGCAACAATAAAGCGGGCATTTTTTGAGGATATGTATCCGGGAACCGCGCCGGGCTCATGTGACGTGTAGTATGGATTCTCTTCACCAGTTACTGAAATAATGTTTTTGTCTTCAACCTCGACGAAAATGTAGTAAGGACACCTGCCGAAGTGATGCGATATTCGGGATTTCAATCCCTCATTGTCGTCTGCTGAAAATGCGATGACCATTTTGTTCCTCCTTCATACAGGGTAAGGATTTCCTTCAATCGATTTATTTGAGCCCTCAAGATACTGATTCTCTCTCTGAGAATTGATTCGCCTTTTTGTGTTATCGTATATACCTTTTTCGGCTGGGATGCTTCTTCAATCTTCCACTCGGAATGGACGAGGCCATTCGTTTCAAGGAACGCCAGGAGTCTGTATATCATTCCGTTCAAAGTGGGCGAATAACCGAGCAAATCGGAAACCGCACGTATAATATTGTACCCGTGATCAGGCCCCCTGTTCAATAGTATGAGAATGACGGAGGAAACGATATCGTTGTACTTCCAGTTCTTGCTCTTGCATTTTTTTAACATATATGTGTATTTTACATATATTTTTTTATTTTGTCAATCTTTTTGTATCTTTTTGTATCATCATAGGGGATGCGGAAGTTCTTTTTGCAGGTAATCTATCACTTTCTGGAGGAAGACATCATCTGCATATTTCAATCCGTTGATGATGAGCCAGCAGTACGGATTCTGGTCATACCACCTTCTTTTCATCTCCATGGGAAATTCCATCACATGCCGATCGATGAGATCGCTATCGAAGTTGCTGTCAAGCTGTTTGATGCCGTCGAGGATGATGTTTCTCTTTTTCTCTTCTGCATGTTTCAACCTCTCAAGCCATTTTTTCAATTCAGGATTCTTGTCATACCAGCGTTTTAGCCTGCTCATTGACGACACCATGCCTTTGAAAAGAAATGCATTCATCGGGGGTCTGACAGTTCACTACAATAGTATACATGAGATGCAGTTTTATGGAAATCATATAATTTAAATGATTTGGAAAAAAAACAGGCGGAACCTTCAAAAAAAGGGAGTGAAAACTTGCCCTGTTCAAGGCCGGGTATATACATTAATGTATTAGGGACGGGAGTACCGGAATGAAGAAACCCTTGTTATACCTTGCTGTAGTTTTTACAGCGGCATTTTCCGTGGTGATATTTTTCAAAACGGTTCCGGCCGCAGAGAGCGCTCGAAACAGGGAGAACGCGATGGATGAGAATAAATCCGAAAAAACCGAAATGGCGGTTTTTGGAGGAGGCTGCTTCTGGTGCATTGAAGCGGTTTATGAAAGGATCGACGGTGTCAAATCGGTCGTGTCGGGCTATGCCGGCGGTTTGAGGCCGAATCCAACCTACCGGGAGGTTTGTTCAGACACGACAGGGCATGCGGAGGTCGTGCGCATAGAGTATGATCCGGATCGTATCGGTTACGAAGACCTGCTCGAACTTTTCTGGAAGGCCCATGATCCGACCACTCCTAACCGGCAGGGAGCTGATGTGGGATCGCAGTACCGATCGATTATTCTATACTCGGACGAGAAGCAGAAGAAAGTTGCTGAAAAATCAAAAGAGAAAACCGCCGTGCACTTCGATGCTCCCGTTGTTACAGAGATAAAGCCTCTTGAGGTTTTTTATCCTGCAGAGGATTATCATCAGGATTACTACGAGAAGCATCCCACCCTTGGATACTGTTCGGTCGTCATTCGGCCGAAACTCAAAAAGCTTGGACTGGAATGAAAAAAGATAGAGGAGGCGTCATGTCCCCGGAAAAACCGTATGCCGACTCGCTCGGTATCGTGGCAGGTCTCTCTTCAGCAATGGGGGAGGTTCGTTACTTCAGCCTGAGCAGGCTTTCGGAAAAACTTGGGAAAGACATTTCACGAATGCCGTATACCCTGAAAATCCTGCTTGAATCCGTCGTGCGTAACATTGACGGGAGCCTGATCGGAGAGGATGACGTGAAAAAGCTTGTGTTCGGTCAGGAAGGAGAGGTGCCGTTTATGCCGACCAGGGTCCTCATGCAGGATTTTACCGGTGTTCCTGCGCTTGTCGATCTTGCGGTTATGCGTGATGCGCTTGCCGACCTGGGAGGAGATGCACAGCGGGTCGATCCCCGTATACCGGTTGATCTCGTTATCGATCATTCGGTGCAGGTGGACCGCTATGCAACAAGAAGGGCGCTTTTGTATAATGCCGATATGGAGTTCAAACGAAACCGCGAACGCTACGAACTGCTGCGGTGGGGTGCGGTGTCTTTCAAAAATCTGCGTGTTGTGCCGCCTGCCACGGGAATCTGCCATCAGGTCAATCTCGAGTATCTGGCGAAGGCGGTGCAAACCGCGCATACCGGGGAGGAAACCTATGCCTTTCCAGACACCCTTGTGGGGACCGATTCTCACACACCGATGATAGACGGACTCGGCGTTTTAGGATGGGGCGTCGGCGGTATCGAGGCTGAGGCGGTAATGCTCGGCCAGCCCTATTACATGCTCGTACCTGATGTCATCGGATTCAGGCTCACCGGCAGGCTCAGATCGGGATCCACTCCGACTGATATCGTGCTTCACGTGACCGAACGGCTGCGAAAATACGGAGTTGTCGGTAAATTCGTTGAGTTTTTCGGCCCGGGAGTCGCTTCCATGTCGGTTGCGGACAGGGCGCTCGTGAGTAATATGTCTCCGGAAACAGGAGCAACAGTCGTGTACTTTCCTGCTGACGCGAACACCCTGCTCTATCTCAGGGAAACAGGCAGGCCGAAAGAGCTCGTCGACCTTGTGGAAAAATACATGAGGGCGCAGGGTATTTTTAAAGATAAAGGCACCCCCGATCCCGATTTTACCGATGTGATCGAATTCGATCTGGCATCTATTGAACCGTCCATCGCCGGACCAAAGCGGCCGCAGGACAGAATCCCGCTCAACAGGGCTCACACGTCGATTCCGGATATGCTGAAATCGATGAAGAAAAAGCGCAGGGAGGTGCATTTCACCCTTCACGGAAGGGATGCAGTGATTGAAGACGGATCGGTTGTTATTGCCGCAATCACGAGCTGTACGAATACATCAAACCCGACCGTCATGGTCGGTGCGGGTGTGCTTGCAAAAAAAGCGGTGCAGTTGGGGCTCGAGGTTCCTCCGCATGTAAAAACAAGCCTTGCGCCAGGATCAAAGGTAGTGACCGGCTATCTGGACGAAGCCGGACTCACCCCGTACCTTGAAGCACTCGGTTTTCATCTGGTCGGGTATGGATGCACCACCTGCATAGGAAACTCGGGTCCCCTCCTGCCTGAAATCAGCAGGGCAATACGCGAGAATGATCTTGTTACGGCAAGCGTGCTCTCCGGGAACAGGAATTTCGAGGGAAGGATTCATCAGGAAGTGCGCGCAAACTTTCTCATGTCTCCACCCCTCGTCGTTGCCTATGCTCTTGCTGGAAAGATGAAGAATCTTACAAAAGAGCCGGTTGGATACGACAGAAACGGGGGCGCGGTGTATCTTTCGGATATATGGCCGTCAGAAAAAGAGGTACAGGATGTTTTACAGAAAGTGCTCTCTTCTGATTTTTTTACCGCAGAGTACGCGAATGTCTACACAGGGAATAAGACCTGGAACCAGGTGAAGGTGAAAAAGGCAAAGCGGTACGCCTGGAATGATACGTCCGCCTATATCAAAAAACCGCCTTTTTTCAAAGGTCTAACCCGCCAGCTTCCGGCACAACCTGTAATTGAAGATGCAAGAGTGCTCGCACTTCTCGGAGAAACGGTGACCACGGATCATATCTCACCGGCAGGAAGTATACCTGTCGAAAGCCCGGCCGGGAAATGGCTTATCGAACACGGAGTAAAACCGGAGGATTTCAACAGTTATGGATCGAGGCGGGGCAACCACGAAGTGATGATGCGGGGAACATTCGGTAATGTTCGTATAAAAAATCTACTCGTACCCGGCACCGAGGGAGGCGTAACGAAGCTCATTCCTGACGGAACAGTTATGCCTATCTATGATGCGGCTGTTGAGTATAAGGGTCGCGGTATTCCGCTTATCGTCATTGCGGGCAGGGAGTATGGCGCTGGGAGCTCGAGAGACTGGGCAGCAAAGGGAACACTCCTTCTCGGTGTAAAGGCGGTTATCGCTGAAAGCTTCGAGCGAATACACCGGAGCAATCTCATCGGCATGGGGGTGCTGCCGCTTCAATTCATCGAAGGACAGAACGCAGCTTCTCTGGGACTTACCGGTATGGAGCGCTTTGGGATCGAGCCTGTTCATGAAGCAGGTCAAATGCTCAAAGCGGAAGCTGTTAATGACACAGGTGAGGAGAAGAAATTTTCCGTTCTTGCACGCCTCGATACGCATATTGAATTTGAGTATTACAGAAACGGCGGTATTTTACATACCGTACTCCGTCAGATGGCTGGCGAGTAGCAGGAGTGATTGGCCATAATTACTGATAATTATTTGACACAACCCTCCACATGGTGGATAATATAAAGTGTACTGCCGAACGAACTACAGCAGTAAAAAAAACGATAAACTCTTCATTGATGTGTAACGAAAATAAATGTATACACCATACAATAAATAGGCAAGTGAACTTCAAAAATAAAAGGTTCAAGCCGACACTAGCCTAATGGTTTTTACCTGTTGAATACAATGACAAGCAATTGTAACAATATACAGTCATTTTTATATGAAAATCTGGTACAAAAAACCAGAATTCCAATGGATAAAACCATAGCACGGGAGGTAACAGGGAAGTGATCATCAGAGTGTTCGTATTCTTTGCCGCACTCACCCTTCTCGTGAGTCTTGGTATCTTTATTTCAAATAGAAGTCACACAACGGTAAATGCTTCAGAAAAAAGATCCATTCCGGTACTTTACACGGAAAAGGACGTATAATCCCTGACAGTGTGTTATGAGTTTTCTATGGGATCTGACTCCGGTAAAGCTATCGTCGGCAAACCGATATTCATATTGATAAACCAATATTCATTGACTTTTATCATAATGAATCACAGCTTATATAGAAACCTTCAATAGTGACACCGCTGGTTCAATACCGGTACATTCCTTAATTTCCCGGCATGATTCGAATATTTTTTATTGTTCGGCTTATCTGAAAAAAACAGGAGGCGGTTTATAAAATGAACGTTTTACTGGTCTATCCAAAGTATCCGAATACCTTCTGGAGCTTCAAATATATTCTGAGATTTATTTCCAAGAAGGCGGCATTTCCTCCACTGGGGCTTATGACGGTTGCTTCCATGCTGCCTGATGAATGGAACAAAAGGCTCGTTGATGTGAATATTTCGGACCTGGAGGAAAAAGATATCGTCTGGGCGGATATCGTGTTCATCAGCGCCATGATCATACAAAAGGAAAATGCACTGGAAATCATCAGTAAATGTGCCCTGCACGGGAAAAAAATTGTTGCAGGGGGACCTCTGTTTACAACAAGATATGAAGAGTTTCAGGGAGTCGATCATTTTGTGCTGAATGAAGCGGAAATTACCCTGCCTCTTTTTCTTGAAGACTTGAAAAAGGGGAATCTCCGGCATCTCTACACATCCGACAAAAGGCCGGATATTACAAAGACGCCTGCCCCGTTGTGGTCGTTGATAGATTTCAGGAATTACGCATCGATGGTTGTGCAGTATTCACGGGGGTGCCCGTTTAACTGCGAATTCTGCGACATCATTATTATGAACGGGAGGGTTCCCAGAACAAAGAGCCCTGCGCAGTTGCTGCGTGAAATACAGCTGCTCTATGACGAAGGATGGAGGGGGTCTTTGTTCATTGTTGATGATAATTTCATCGGAAATAAAGCGCGTGTAAAAAGGATGCTGCCGTCTCTTATAGCATGGCAGAAAGAGTATCGATATCCGTATAAACTTTTAACCGAAGCCAGCACGAACCTGGCGGACGATGAGGAATTAATGACACTGATGAAGGAAGCGAATTTTTCGAAGGTGTTTCTTGGTATTGAAACGCCCAATATTGAGAGTTTGAATGAATGCCGCAAGACGCAGAATGTAACCCGGAGCCTCTCGGAGTCGGTAAAGATCATACAACAGAACGGCATGCAGGTTATGGGAGGATTTATTGTCGGATTTGACAGTGACACGGAACGGATATTCGAGGCTCAGATAAAATTCATTCAGCAAATAGGCGTTGTCACAGCCATGGTCGGCCTGCTCAATGCGCTGCCGCAAACAGGCCTGTGGCGAAGACTTAAATCTGAAAACAGGCTTCTCAAAGATACAACCGGAGAGAACACGGACGGTAGCCTGAACTTTATTCCGAAAATGGGGAAGAAGAAGCTTGTTGCGGGGTACAAAAAAATTCTTTCGACAATCTACTCATCTAAATATTACTACAAAAGAATCGATACATTCATCGATAACTACCAGCCCACGGCACGGGGAACGATTACGATGGAGGATATCAAGGCATTTGTTAAGAGTATGTGGCGAATCGGTATTGTTTCGGAATCCAGGCTCAGATACTGGAGGCTCCTCTTCAAGACCCTTTTTACGAAATCGAAGGCGTTTCCCGTTGCGGTGGAGCTTGCGATTTACGGACTACATTTCGGTAAAGTGACGCGAAGCATCGTCAGTGCCTGAAAAACCTATCTTCATCTGCCTGTCTGGATACTATTTGTAATGTATGATACCTCTTAATCGGTGATCTTCCCCCTCAGGGCCTTGACCTGTCCACGTTTGTTTTTCTTGTCGAGGCGCTTTTTCTGAGAGCTCTCGGTCGGCCTGGTCTTTTTTCGTTTTTTCGGTGATACGGCAACGCTTCTGATAAGCTCCCTCAGTCGCTTCAATGCCTCCTCCCTGTTCTTCTCCTGGCTTCTGTACTGCTGAGCTTTTATAACAATTACGCCTTCCCTGGTAATACGCTGATCGTTCAGTTTCAGAAGCCGTTGTTTGTACAAATCGGGCAAAGAGGAGGCATGAATATTAAAGCGCAGGTGAACGGCGGTGGAGACCTTGTTCACATTTTGACCTCCTGCCCCCTGCGCGCGTACTGCGCTCATCTCAATTTCATGTATGGGGATTGATACTCTTTCAGTGATTGTAAGCATACGTCGTGTTTCGCCAGGCTTTTTTTTAGTTCTTCTTAATACTGGTTGCGATATAAAGATAATTTTGATAGCGTGATAAAAATACTTTTTTATTATTTTTCACTTTTTTTATCTGAAATATGGTATAATTTTCTACATGCTATCTTTATTATTGATATTTCATTGTATCCATTATTCATATTCATTTTAATACTTATTTGCTTTATTGTGCATGAAAGGATGAAATAAATTTTCAAAGGGGGATATTATGAAATGTAGGATACTCAACAGTGCGGCAGTATTGTTTTTCTCGTTTGTGCTGTTTTCTTCGGGCCTGGCCCTTGGCGCTTCCTGTGATAGCAAGAAAGGCAGCGATGAATCGGCGCTCGGTGCATGGTATACCACAATGGTATGGGATTCAACAGACATTGAATCGACCTGTATTCTCGGTTCACAGAAGATACAGATGCTGAGTTATGATCTCAATAATTCAATGTTCGTATGGGGCCTAATCGGCACCTATACAGAATCTGAGGGTGTATTGACTATAACGGTGACAGATGGATACATGGAAGAAGAATGGATGGACAGCGACAGTGCGAACTGGAACAACTTTCTTGCGACAACGAATGATTTCTGGGGTTCCCCGCCGTATAGTATGAACTATTCGGTCTCCGGAAGCGAACTCACCTTGACCATGCAGGGAGACTCGATGACCTATACCCAGGCGAGCGCATCCTTGAACCATATCGGTGCATGGTATATGACGCAGGTAGTTGAGTCCAGCAACATAAAAACAACCTGCACCATGGACAGGCATCATTTTCAGATGTTATCCTTCGACCTTGACAACAGTGGTGTGCTTGTCTGGGGTGTACGGGGCAGCTATACGACGGGCGACGGCACGATCACGGTAGCGCTGGAAGAGGGGTACGATGGAATAGATTGGATAGATGACCAGAGTGAAGGCTGGAGCTCTTTTATCACCGACCTTGAGCCGTACTGGGGAACAGAACCGTATACTTTCACTGTCAGTGCTTCGGAAACTGTTTTTACAATGACCGTTAACGGCCAAGAGTCCCAGTTTACCCGGTATTAATGTTTTTCTTAAATGAAAAGGGTGTTGAAGAAAAGAAACCGGGACGAAGGAAGCAACTATAGGGCAATTACGTAAACTGCGACAACCGCATCTTATTTTAATACGGTTATTACTTTTATCTATAAAAAAACTATCTTTTCAAAAATGCAGAATAATCCAAGAAGGATTGTGGAGAAGAAGTACTGCATGTTTTTATAATATGATTTCGACGGGAAATCCTTCAATATACGTACGAATGCGTTTTTCGATGCATCAAAAAGGTGCGCTGAAAGTGGAATTGGGGTATACTGTAAGAGGGTGATGTGAGATGAGAAACGGTTGACCGCGATTTTTACTGAAATTGGGCCTGGTCTTGCCTGCAGTTTCTCCATGCCGGCTACATTGAAATATTCATGTTATTTTACTGTTCATACGTCAATAAATGCACTCCAGTTCCCCCGATGCGTTTCTGACTTCAAACC
>CAYSRJ010000053.1:0-15102 GCA_964433545.1 uncultured Spirochaetota bacterium
ATAGTGACGGGGCACCGACTTTTACGCAAACTCCTCAATAAAAAATTCAGTTTAAAATATTGCGCTGTATTTCTCATAAAAGTGAGATCCTTGCAAAAAAAAGTTAAAGTTAAATTTTCATAGAAAATCGTTGACAAAAAATGAATATCAATAAATAATATGTATGATTCAATCATTTTATGATAGTTATCATCAATATTTTGATAAAATAGATCATTTTGAATAACAATGAAACTTGATCAGATCATGCGAAAATGAAGAAAAGTGAATTGGGGTACAATAAATACGGCGCTGGTATAGAGCAGTTGAATTTTTGATAAAGCCTGGTGTGTACCGATAGGAGACTAAAAATACTCGAATATTTTATAATAAATCAAGGAGGGTTTTTTAAAAAAAGCTTGCGGCAAGTGATGACATTATCAATGTTAAGAAGGAGGTGATGTTTAAAGGCATTTCAGAAAAAAAATAAAACCATCTACTATGGTGGTAAAACGCTCGCGGTATATCATTCTATTCTTAAAAAAAACCAAGGAGGTATTCAAATGAAGATGAAGAAGATTTTTCAAATATTGATTGTTGCAACAATAGTGGTTGTATTACCAGCAGCACTGGTTTTTTCAGGAAAAGGGTCTGCAAAGAAAGTTACAATAACCCTCATGCGGGATGCAGCAGAGATGCCGGATGAAGTTATTCAGACTTTTGAACAGCAAAATGAAGGTATCAACGTCAGTGTCGTTGAGAATGATCCGGCCAAGCTCATGGCAATGATCGCCGGTGGAAATGCGCCCGATGTTTTCCGTATCAACGGCATAGGTAGTCCATACTGGATCCGTAAAGGCCTGTTGATGGATATAACATCGGACTTGGAAAAATCGATCGACATGGATGATCTCTTCCCAGTTAACAGTATGTTCCGGTTTGACGGTACAACACAGGGGGAGGGGCCATATTACGGTATCGTAAAAGACTGGTCCCTCGACTACATGTATTATTACAACAAGGATGCTCTGAAAGAGGCGGGGGTGCCTGTACCCAGTGATGATCAACCGGTGACATTCAGTGAGTTTACCGATATGATCAACAAAATCACGGTCTACAAGGACGGGAAAGCCGAGCGGTATGGTTTCGGCTACACTGATGATGAGTTCAATGGCTATTTCATGTATTTGCTCGCGTCGAAGGGAAAATTTCTTTTTAAAGACAAGGGGACCAAGCTTAATATAGACGACCCAGATGTACGCGCGTTGTTTAAATGGTGGTTTGATGAAGCGAAGATCCATCATGCGATGCATAATCCCCTCGATCCGGCTCCAGATTGGGATGGACCGTTGTTTCAGGCAGGCAGAGTGGCGCTTCAGTGGGACGGATATTGGTTTGGCCCGATCATAAACGAAGGTGGACAAATTCCGCCCGATCACTTCGGGTTTGCACCTGCACCGATGTACGGAAGCAAGAGAGTAAACGCAACTGGTGGCGGGACTGGATATGTCATCTATAGTAAAACAAAGAATTTTGATGCAGCGTGGAAGTTCTATGTATATTACATGCTGGAGGACGAAGCGATAGCACGTGCCAAGAGCGGTTGGGGCCTTCCTGCCAGAAAGTCGATGCTGAAATACGTCCCGCAAGAAACTGCTTTTGATAAATACAGACTGGAGCAAGTGAAGAAAGAGCTGCCCTATCAAATTATATTACAGTTTACCCCTTATCTGCGGGACAGCGCGCTGGTTTCCATCTATAACCAGCAAATGGAACCTGCACTCAAGGGTGAGATTGACTTTGATGCCGCTTTGAAAAATCTGGCAAATCAGATCGATTCCATGATAGCAAAGGAGATGCAGTAAGTTATAGTCTCATGGGTAGAGGAGTAGATTACTCCTCTACCTGTAATTATTTTAGAATTGGGAGACCGTGTTGAGTTTGAAACGGTTAGGGATCAAACGCGAAACAAGAACGTTTTATCTACTCATCGGCTTGTGGATTGTAATGTTCATCTTCCTGAACGTAATCCCGATGATATACAGCTTTTACCTTTCTTTGACGAGTTATGATGGTCTGACAATCCCACACTTCATTGGTTTAAAAAATTATCTGACACTGATCCGCGACTATCGATTTACAGGGTCTCTCATTCAAACGATTAAATTCACCTTTTTTAACATAGCTGCAACATTGATAGTAAGCCTTTTACTTGCAAATTTTCTTAACAAGAAAATGAAGGGGCGGATTTTTTTTAGAAGTGTGGTATTTCTTCCCTACGCAGTTCCCATCATTGCTACCGTATTTATATGGAAGACCCTCCTGAACAGGGAATCGGGGCTCATTAACATGTTTCTAGGGATGATCAACAACAACCTGTCTTTTAACCTGCTGGTCAATGTCCCTATGGGGTCATTGATAACTATGTTCATCTGGCAGATAGGTGGTGGCATGGTTATTTTCCTCGCTGGCATACAGAATATACCAAGCGACCTTATCGAAGCGGCTGAAATCGATGGGGCGAGCCAGTTCTTCATATTCAGAAGAATCACCATTCCCCTTATGTCACCACTTATCATGTACCAGGTGGTAGTGGGAATTATGCTCTCCTTCAGTGTGATCGTACAGCCTATCCTCTTAACCTCTTCTCCAGGGGCGGCATTTACCGCATTTCTCAATCAGCAGCCACCGTATCAGAATTACTTTACCCTCATCTATGCTTTCCAACAGGCGTTCACCAATCAGAGTTTCGGCATCGCAATGGCGGCTACCTGGTATATGTTTCTGGTGATGTTTGTACTCGCTCTTATATTTCTACGGGCAACCAAGAGGTTCGTATACTATGAATATGAATAAAAATGCCATGATCTCATACAAACGATACAAGCTGCAGAGAAATGCCAGGAAGACGCTACGATATGTGTTTGCTATTGTTATCGTTATTCTTTTTCTGATTCCACTTTTCTGGCTGATTTTGAGCTCGCTTAAGACACAAACGGAAATGGTTACGTTTCCTCCAAAATTCATGCCTAAGAAATTTCAATTTCAGAACTATATTCTGGCGGTTACAAAAATTGATTACCTTCGATATCTATTGAATACCATCGAGTTAAGCATGATATATACCGTACCTGGTATTATAACAGCCTCCATATTCGGGTATGCGTTTGCACGATTTCATGCTCCCGGAAAGAAGTTCTTTTTCAATATCGTGATCCTGCTTCTCATGATACCACCCGTTGCGGTTTTGATTCCGGAGTATGCCTTCTATGCGAAGCTGCATTTAATTAACACCTATTATATATGGCTCCTCTGGGGAATCGGAGCGAATCCCCTGTACATTTACCTTTTCAGGCAATTTTTTTCATATTTTCCAAAGGAATTGGAAGAAGCAGCCATCCTTGATGGCTGTTCCCGTCTAGGTGTTCTATTCAGAATACTCATGCCCCTGTCAAAACCCGTTATTGTGACGGTATTTTTACTTTCATTTCTTTTTGTCTACGGCGATTTCATGGCACCGGTTATTTTTCTAAGCGGAGAAAAAACAACCCTTGCAGTAGCCATGGCAAACGGTTACGTCATTCGAAACGGCATCTTGTTGGTTTCTGTATTACTCTCCGGTATTGTCATTTATCTAATTCCGGTCATTCTCATCTTTTCCATAGGACAGAAATACTATATTCAGGGACTCCTCTCTTCAAGTGGCATTAAAGGCTGAGCATATCAGAATATTTACTGACTTCTTTATTAACACCCACTCGCAGCTTCTTCACTATACGAACAAAACTCCTCGTGAACTCATGCACAGGTACACTTTGACACTTCGTCAGCTTTTTCGGTTGCTCTCATCCCTTTCGTATAGTATGTGCAAGGTCTTTTATAAAAATTGTATACGAATAAAAATTTAACAGCATAAATGCCTTGAATTAATAACTTCTTGACAACGACCTGTACTGGTTTATAATCAGTCGCAACTTGATTGCACTACCGTAAAAGAGGGTGCCATGAACAGGATTCTTGATCTTCGCAGTGATACAGTAACCAGGCCCACCGATGAGATGCGTGAGGCTATGAAAAATGCAGTGGTGGGTGATGATATTCTGAGGGACGATCCGACTGCGTTAGAGCTTGAGGAATATGCCGCCGATATGCTTGGAAAGGAAGCGGCTATGTTCACCGTTTCGGGAACGATGAGCAATGAGATTGCGGTAATGGTATACACCCGGCCAGGTGATGAAATCGTCGTTTTTACTGATTCCCATATCTACAATCTGGAAACAGGTGCTCTCTCTGCGATTTCCGGTGTACAGCCCCGCCCGGTTCCCAGCGGGAACGGCGTATACGATCCCAACCTGCTTTGTGAAGCAATCCAGCCTAAAGGTGTTCAACGGGCCAAAACAGCGATGATCTGTCTGGAGAATACCTTTCACCTCAACCGCGGACTTGCTGTGGGTAAAGAAGAATACGAAGAAACCATAAGAGAAGCGAAAAAACATGGATGTTTTTTATACATGGATGGAGCCAGAATATTCAATGCTGCTGTTGCGCTCGATACGGATATAAAGGAACTTGTCGATTTTTGTGACTCCGCTTCCTTCTGCCTGAGTAAGGGGCTTGCCTCTCCAATCGGGGCTATTATTGCCGGGAGCAGAGATTTCATAGATGAGGCGCGCCGAATGAAACAGCGCCTCGGGGGTGGGTGGCGGCAGGCTGGTGTTATAGCGGCGTGCGGACTGATATCACTGAAGAAGATGGTCGGCAGGCTGCATGAAGATCATAAACATGCAGAGAGGCTGCGAAAGGGCCTTGAAAACCTCGGTATGACAATCGACAGGGGGGGGGTGCTTACTAATATTGTGAACCTGGATGTTTCACCTCTCTTCCTCAAGGCTACCTTTTTGGCAGATGGGCTCAGGCAGCATGGAACCCTGGTAAAGGTGTGCTCTGAAAGTGCGATACGCATGGTGACGCACAACGATATAAAAAGCAGTGACATAGATTTTGTTCTTGAGAAGACAAAATCCGTTATAGACAATAGGCCAATGTAAATGTATTTCGCTCATCGTTTAATTGGAATATGCGGGAAAGGGGGTGGCATTGAGATTAAATGGATGTGTTCGACTTTGAACACTCCCAGAACCAGAATCTTTTGTTTGGGAAAGAGATTGGATTGTAAAGACGTAAAAAACAAAGAGGAGGTAGAATTTTCATGAAACAATTTGCTTTGATACTGAAACTTGTCGCCGGTGTTGTCCTGGGAATACTGATAGGAACATATGCCGGCAACTGGGTTGGAACGAAATGGCTCATGAGTTTTGCAGTGTTCGGGAAAACGATACTCAAGGACTTAATACAGTTTTTCCTGCCTCTCATACTCGTTACCTTTCTTGCCGTCGGCATCGCTGACATGGGAAAGAGGGCCGGCAAGTTGCTCAAGTTTACGCTGACACTCTCCTACGTTTATACCGTTATCGCCTGCATAATCGGTGCTGTAGTTATTTTAATTTTCTTCAAGACATTTCCCGGGATCACCAATGTTGCAATGAGGGAAATCGAACCCAGGAAACTTCCTCCAAATATCGTTAACATACGAATTCCCTACCCGTTTTCGGCGTCTCTTATGACGTCGATCGTGCTGGGATTCGTCCTTGGTATCGGAATGACCTGGGTCGAATCGGACAATCTTATGAAGGTGCTCAAGGACGGTAGAGATATAGCATCGAAGATGATACGCAAGGTTATCATCCCCATTATTCCGTTTTATGTGGGATGTGTTTTCGCCACCATAGCCTTCAAAGGGGACATATGGCCCAAGATGCGAGTGTTCGGGTATATGCTGATTATTATTGTTGTCCTCCAATGGATATGGCTTTTCCTACAGTACAGTATCGCCGGTGCATACTCGAAACAGAACCCGTATCCGGTATTCGGCATCATGTTTCCCGCATACCTCACTGCCTGGGGAACAACATCGAGCGCAGTGACGATGCCTGTATCTCTCGCCAGAGGGAAACTCATCCCCAATATGAAGGAGGATATTGCAGATTTCGTTTTTCCCATGTGTTCGCAGACCCACCTTTCCGGGGCTGCGATGACGATTACTATTAGTGCGATGACTGTGTCCCTTTTGACCTACAGTAAGATGCCTGATTTTGCATCGATGGTTGCGTTTATTCTCATCCTGAGTGTTATTGAAGTGGGAGCAGTCGGCGTACCGGGCGGCTCGATTATGGCTGCATGGCCGGTGTTGACCGGTGTGCTTGGTTTCGGTGAGGAGGCGATGGGGCTTATGTTCGCTCTCTTTCTCATCCAGGATTCCTTTGGCACCGCGGCGAACATAACAGGTGATGCCTCGATTGCGATGATCGTAAACAAGAAATTCGGAAAATCATAAGTCAGTTTCCGATTTGATCTGCACAACCGGGCAACTGACTTAGCATGAAACACATAAAACCCCGTGTCCTTTCAGGCTCGGGGTTTTATTGCTATCTTTGCCGTAATATTTTTTTCATACATGTATGGAATGTTAAAATTAAAATTTAATGCACGCACATATATCTGAATTCAATTAGCTAAAAAACATGTATCCGGACAGAAGATTCGATTAGACAAGTTCGGGAAACTATAATACAGTAAGACCTAATGCAGGAAATTTCTGGGGTAAGGGAGATAGGACTATGGGCGTAAAAGTTGCTATGATCGGGGCGGGAAGCGTGGTTTTCTGCAAGCTGTTGATGGCCGACATAATGGCAACACCCGCTCTGCAGGGAAGCGAGTTCGCACTCATGAGCAGGACCTGGCCGAAGCTGGAAAACATGGAAAAGTTTGGAAAACGCATGTTAAAAGAAAACAGTATAGACGGGAGGGTCTGGGCCACACTTGATCGTCGTGAGGCCATAAAAGATGCGGACTTCGTTGTGGTCATGATCCAGGTCGGGGGTGTCGGGGCGTTCGAGCTCGACTACAAGATACCGTTAAAGTACGGTGTCGACCAATGCGTCGGGGACACTTTGGGTCCCGGCGGAATTTTCAGGGGCCTTAGAACCATCCCGGTTCTCATCGATATCGCACGGGATATGGAAGAGCTCGCAAAGCCGGGTGCGATAATGCTCCAGTACTCGAACCCGATGGCGATTAACTGCCTTGCAATCGGTAAAGCATCGAATATTTCGTTTACCGGCCTGTGTCACGGGATACAGACGACGCTGCAGGAGATTGCTACCTGGCTCAATATCCCGAAGGAGGAGATAACTTACACCTGCGGCGGAACCAATCACCTCGACTGGTTTCTCACCCTTGAGCGAAACGGGGAGGATCTGTACCCGAGGCTTCGTGAGGTGTTCGAAAGTCCGAAGTACTACAAGGCGGAAAAGGTGCGTGCCGAGATGTTCCGCCAGTTCGGCTACTTCGCAACGGAGACGACCGGACATACGAGTGAGTACGTACCCTATTTTCGCAAAAACAGGAAGGCAATGGAACTCTACTGCGACGAACCGGGGTTCGGCGGAGAGACCGGTGCCTACTATACCTGGTGCAAGACTGTTGCGGACAAGTATGCAGGCAAGAATATGCTCGACCATGAATCTCCGAAGATCGAGGGGAGGAGTATCGAGTACTGTTCCTATATTATGGAAGCTGTGGTAACGGGAAGACCCTTCCGGTTTATGGGGAATGTGCGAAACGACGGGTATATAAAAAACCTGCCGGACGCCTGCTGTGTGGAGGTTCCCACGTTTGCGGACGATACGGGACTTCATCCCTCGACCATCGGGAACCTGCCTCCTCAGTGTGCGGCACTGAATATGACGCAGGTGAACGTCCACGCCCTCACGGCCGAAGCTTCTTTGACCGGCAATCCCGAACATATCGTTCATGCAGTTGCGCTTGATCCCCTGACTGCTGCGGTATGCACTTTGAAAGAGATTCGGGATATGGCATCGGAGATGCTCGAAGCCGAGCGGGAATGGCTGCCTCAGTTCGAGGGTAAAAAAATCACCCCCAGGCCGACAATATCCATCCCGAAGGGAACAGAGGCGGTTCACGCGCCGCCTGATCCGGCACAGGCCATTCTGAAGCGCTTCATGAAGCTGGCGGAACAAGATGTGGACTGATGTTCCAAACAGCGTGAAGCAGGCTGACATTCGACGTATCACCTAAATGCAGGCTGAACGCCGAACAGGAGAGCAAGCGTTAATACGAGGCCGCTTCCCAGGAGGCAGCCCGACGTTTTTCCGAGGGAAGTGATGACAGGGTCGCGGGCGTCCTCTATTCCCCTCGATCGGAGCCACACCGCAATTCCGCCTTCGAAAAATCCTGCAACGCCGTCGGTTATTGCGTCTCCGATTATTCCACCTGCAATTGCGCCGGCAACGCCGAATAGAATACCGCCGGCAAGGGCTGGAATAGTCAAAAGCCCTGTATCGATCGTTCCGAAAAGTATATCGGGAACAGCGCCGCTGAGTTTTCGCCGCGCAATTAAAAGCCCCGAAAAGGGAACGGCTGTCATTCCCAGAACAATCGGTCCGACAGGTAGCCGTTTTTTCAGGGTGAGAACACCGGCGATTGCGACAAGAATCATGAAGATGCTTACGTAGGAAGCTTTTTTCAGCATGGATTCTACCTCGGTCTGAGTATGGGAATCTTTTTGTGTTCGGTAGCCTGACATCGCATCCTGGAAAAGACACGATGTCATAAGTATGAATGAAACATAATAATAAATCAAGGACATGGATTCGCTTTTCCCGGAAATCATTTTTCGTTGAAAATCGGTTTTCCATAATAATTTGTAAATTAACTGCGGCGACCTATCTTACTGGTGTTGAGAATTTTATCCTTGAAACCTGGGAAGATGATTGCCATTTTTTTGTCCAGAGACTATGATATCGTCATTCCCGAAGGAAGAGGATACGTAATGACCGGCACTCAAGAATTACACGGGACTCAGGTTGCAAAGAGGGACAAAATCATCAAGACTATGTCCTACTACCTCTCATTCATCGCCCTCGGCTTCGTCATCGGGGTGATCGGGCCGACGCTCCCCGGGCTTGCCGAGAACACGGGAACAAGGTTCAAGCAGATAAGCTACCTGTTCACCACCCATTCTTTCGGGTACCTCGCCGGTTCACTTCTATGCGGCCACCTGTTCGACCGGGTGAAGGGCCACCCTCTGATAGGAGCGGCACTGGTTATAATGACGGTCGTTATGCTACTCGTACCGGTTATGTCCGTGCTCTGGATTTTGATCGGGATTCTTTTCGTTATCGGTATGGCCGAGGCAGCGATCGATGTCGGTGGAAATACACTGCTTGTATGGTTACACGGCGAAAAAGTCGGACCTTTCATGAATGGTCTGCACTTCTTCTTCGGTCTCGGCGCACTCATCGCGCCGATGGTGGTTGCGAAAGTCATGGTTGCAAGTGGCGGTTTCACCAGGGCATACTGGATACTGGCCGGAGCTATGTTTCCCCTGTCGATACTGTTCTTCAGGCTGCGGAGCCCGAAAATCAGGCTTTCGCAAAATGAACATGCTATCGGTGAAGACCGGGTGCTCGTTGTTTTTCTTTCCCTCTTTTTCTTCCTTCACGTCGGTGCGGAAATCAGTTACGGGAGCTGGATATATTCCTTTGCCGTTTCACTCAATATTGCCGGAAAAGCCGGAGCCGCGTATCTGACCTCTGCGTACTGGGGCGCACTTACACTGGGTCGTATGTTTTCTGTTCTGATAGCAATACGCCTGAAGCCAAAGACCATGATCATCATCGACCTGGCGGGCTGCATTACGACGGCAGCTTTTCTTCTACTCTGGCCGCATTCCCGGTATGTCGTATGGGGTGGGACGGCGCTCATGGGCCTTTCGATTGCCTCACTTTTTCCGACGACCATTAACTATGCGGAAAGAAACATGGATATAACCGGTCGCGTGACGAGCTGGTTTCTTGTCGGCGGTGGAGTCGGCGGTATGTTTTTTCCCTGGTTCGTTGGACAGCGGTTTGAATCGAGCGGCCCTATCTTCATGCCAATTCTCATCGCGATAATCTTTATCACCGGATTGAGTCTCATGGCAGGAGCGTTTTATTATACATCACGTCACAAAAAGTCGAAGATATACGGGTAGCACCTGTTGTTGGGTCACTTCGCGTCAGGACAGTACTCCAGGTAGAGCCGATATTGAGAACATACCGCTTCCCATCTATTGTACATGCCTGTCGGTGGAGTCAAGTGCACCGCATGCTTCCTTGCCGCAGCATAATTCATACTGATGGCGCCATACTCCTTTTTCTTGACTTCGTTCCTTCGGGGTATGCATTTTTAATGCAGAGCCTGTGTATCATTGAAATGCAAGGCTCAGCATTATCCGGATGCGAAGCGTTCGGATAACAAATATACCGCACCATATAAAAATCGGTTGCTTGGATCTGAAACGACCGGGACAATCGGGGCATCGCGCTTTTTTCCGAAAAAAATAGCGACTCCCACCATACGTAATACCTGCCCCGGCGTTTAATCAGCCAGTATCCCGGAGATACCGTGAACTACGCAAAAGATGCGTTTATCAGCCTGACGAATGTCTATCACTCCTATAAAACCGACGTCGGGAAAAAGGTATCTTTTCCTGACTATTCGCTTTTTGACATTTCTATGGACATTTATGAGGGCGAATACGTGGCCGTTGTGGGATCGAACGGTTCGGGGAAATCGACGCTTCTCAAGCATCTTAATGCACTGCTTTTACCCGTGAAGGGAAGTGTGATGATTTCAGGACGCGATACCAGGATTCCTAAAAACATACATGACATCAGAAGAGAAGTCGGTATGGTATTCCAGGTACCCGACTCACAGATTGTTGGTACTATCGTCGAAGAGGATGTCGCATTCGGGCCTGAAAACATCGGTGTACCCGAAAAAGAACTGTATGAGAGGGTGTCCTGGGCACTCGAAACGGTCGGGCTCGGTGATATGAGAAAGAGGGCGTCCCATATGCTCTCTTCAGGCCAGAAACAACTGCTTGCAATTGCATCGGCCCTCGCATTGAAACCGCGATGCCTGCTTCTCGACGAGGCAACATCCATGCTCGACCCCGGGGCATGCGAACGGTTGATTCAAACAGTAGAGAGACTTCACGCGGGAGGCATCACCCTTATAACCGCAACACACAGCATGGAGGAAGCGGTACGTGCCCGGCGCATCGTTGGGCTCTCAGGAGGACGAATCGTGTTTGACGGGAACCCCAGGTCGGTTTTTAGTTCAGGAATTGATCTTCGGCAGTACGGACTCGATCTGCCTGTTGTATCTCAAATCGCACGCGAGGTCGCTCGAACAGTAGATGGGTTCCCTGTTGATGTTCTCACTGTTTCCAAATTGCTTAATACGATAAAGCGGTACACACAAAAAGATGCGGTGTAATCAGGTTTTGAAGGCGGTTCGTGTCCGGTTGAACGTTGTTTTTATACCGCATGCTTCAAATCGGTAATCAGCCTGCTTGTATCCGGTTGAGTGGAGTTTATAAACCAATAGCTTCGACCGCGGCAATAGGTCGGATTTATGAGGAGGACAGGTGGCAGGTTCGGGTGTTGCCATTGACGTGAAGAGGCTGTTCCATGCCTATTTTCCCGGCACTGCGATGGAAGTACCATCTCTGAAAGGAGTCGATCTCAGGATTGAAAGGGAAGAAACGATAGGCATCATCGGACCGGCAGGTTCCGGGAAATCGACCCTGCTTCAGCATATGAACGGTCTAATCCGCCCCAGGGGAGCGGGGTACGGGGATGTGGTTGTTTTGGGTTTGAATCTTTCGGACCCATCAATCGATATGCGCACGGTGCGACAGAAGGTGGCTCTTTTATTCCAGAATCCGGAAGATCAGCTCTTCGAACGATATGTCGGTGATGATATTGCATTCGGACCACGAAACCTCGGTTTATCAAAAGCAGAGGTGCGGGAGCGTGTTCAATACGCAATGGACATGGTCGGCCTTCCTTTTTCATTCAAGGATCGCATAACCGAAGATCTCAGCGGAGGAGAAAAACGGCGTGCCGCACTTGCAGGTGTTCTATCAATGGAACCCGAAGTGCTCGTGCTCGACGAACCGACCGCAGGTATCGATCCACAGGGGCGGAGGCATCTCATGGAGGTGCTCGGGAAATGGCTTTCTCGTGCCGGCAGGTCGATGGTAATAGTTTCCCATACCATGGAAGATATAGCCGAACTGGCCGACCGTGTTTACGTGCTCGTTTCCGGACAAGTTTTGCTTCACGGCAGTACTGCAGAGGTTTTTTCATCGTACGGGCTGCTTAAAAAATACGGTCTTGGCATACCGACGGCGGTTGAAATAACCCGTTTTCTTAAAAAAGAGGGTTTTGAGATACCACCGGGCGTCGTTCGGGTGAAACAGGCCGTACAGTCGATACAGGGGATTTTGCATGGCAGGAAGATCTGATTTTACCGTCTCTATAAAGCTCGGTATCGGGCAGTACGTGGCCACCAATTCCTTTTTTCATCGAATCGATCCCCGCGTGAAAATTGTCATCGGTGTCCTTCTGATCGGTGCGGCTGTCTCGGGAAACAGCCTTCTCGGACTCGGGTTGATCTTTTTTCTTATATGGTGCGGCCTTCTCGTTTCACGGGTACAGGCACGACTCGCATTCATAACGCTGGGAAAAATGCTACCCTATCTTGTGTTTCTTGCGCTGATTCAAATATTCACCGTGCCCCGGTTTCATGAGTCTCCGAATGTTCTCTGGCAATGGAGGATATTGATTGTTACTGGCCAGGGCCTCATCTCAGGCAGTCTCCTGATCTTACGCTTCAGTGTTATCATGCTAGGATTGAGCCTGTTCTCATACACAACGACGACAACCCAGCTCCTGCACGGTATCGAACATCTGCTCAGGCCCTTGCAGAGGCTGCGGTTTCCGGCCCACGAGCTCGCACTCGTTGTCAATATCTCCCTCCGCTTCATTCCCATACTTGCAGAAGAAGCTGAAAAACTCATGAAGGCCCAGGCGTCCCGGGGAGCTGATTTCGGCATTGGCAGGAGGATGGGTTTTATCAAACGGATGAGGAGGATGTTTCCTCTTTTTATACCGCTTTTTGTGCAGAGTCTGAAGCACGCGTACCGGCTCGTCGAGGCAATGGAGGCACGCTGCTATACAGGCGGCCGCGGGCGTACCAATCTCATTAATCTGCGCGCCGAAAGGCGCGATTACATTGCTCTTGTTGTGGGAATCATCATTATAGGAGGTTTAGTGACAGCCGGACTGTTCAATATTGATGCTTTTGTATGGCGTATTTTCAATACGCGCGTGTAGCGATTCTATGCAGTAATTAAACTCAGGAGGGAAAATATATGGATAAAAAATTACGGAAGATCGTCATTGCCGGTGTCATGGGAGGAATCTCGATTTTTCTCGGTGCAACACGTCTTGGGTTCATACCATACTTCTCCGGAGCATCTCTCACCATTATGCATGTTCCGGTGATTATCGGCGCGGTGCTGGAGGGTCCCATAGTGGGGCTTGCCACCGGCTTTATTTTCGGAATATTCAGCCTCATCCAGGCGGCCATAGCACCGACCGGACCTGCGGACGTATGGTTTGTCAATCCTATTGTGTCGATTCTGCCAAGGCTTTTCATCGGGCCGGTTGCATGGCTCGTTTACAGGGCTGTTCGCAATTTTCGCGAAATCCCTGCGTTTGTCGGCGCCGGGATAGCAGGCTCGCTCACCAACACCGTGCTCGTGCTCGGGGTCCTGGGTCTGTACAGGTATCTCCCGTGGAAGCTGATCGGCACCATCGCTGTAGCGAACGGCCTTCCGGAAGCGGTACTCTCCGCTGTTCTCACGACTGCGGTCATTGCCTCGTGGAGGCGGATTGAAACAAGGAGGGGAGGGTCGAGCGTTTAAGGATCTGGCGAGAGGTCTGTTTACGTATATACGGTGCAAATCGTACGGATAACCGCATCTCATTCATCAGGTGTTGTTAAAGCACATCTCGTTGAAAGGAGAGTAACATGCTTCTTTGTATCGATATAGGGAATACGAATCTGGTTTTCGGATTGTGGCACGAGAACAAGTGGAAGGGCAACTGGCGCATCCGCACAGTACATGAAAAGATGTCCGACGAGTATGCTATTCTGTTCAAATCACTGCTTGCAGACCGGGGTTTTTCACTTGAGGATGTATGCAGGGTCGCTATAGCGAGCGTGGTTCCCCGCCTCAAAACGATTTTTAATAATTTGTTCGATCAGTATGTCGGGGTTGAGCCGCTGATAATCGGACCCGGCGTCAAAACCGGTATGAGTATTCGAATCGACAACCCGTCTGAACTTGGGGCCGATCTCGTTGCCGATGCGGTGGCCGCGTATCATCGGGTACAGGGTCCATGCATCATAGTCGACTTCGGCACAGCGACGACATTCAGCGCGGTGTCTTCAAAAGGGGAGTTCCTGGGAGTTGCAATTGCACCCGGCATCGAAGTCGCATCCGATGCTCTTTCGGCAAAAACGGCACAACTTCCCCGCGTGCGCCTTGTGCCGCCGTCCCGGGCTATCGGAACGAATACGGTGCATTCAATGCAGTCGGGATTGATTTTCGGGTATATCGGGCTCGTGGAGCGTATGATCTGCTGTATACGCGAAGAGCTCAATGAGAAGGCGATCGTCGTTGCAACGGGGGGGTCGAGCAGCATCATTGCACCCCTGACCGATATGATCGATGTAATCGATCAGCAGCTCACGCTCAACGGTCTCCGCCTGATAAGCGAACGGAACTCTGATGCTCAATCTTCTAATTAACTTCTCGCGAAGTTACTTTATGATATCTGGTCCTGTAAAGGATCGGTCCCAAGGGGATGTATCCCCGGGGATGTAATCCGCTTCTAAGTAACTTCGAACAAGTAATTTGTGATACTCTGTCCCGCCAGGGGCATACGCCACTTTTTATTGACATACGAGGATGATTTTAATATTTTCACTTTTGATATAAGGGAAGGCGTCGGAATATTTATTTTGATCGAGTTTCACCTGTGTCTAACTTTTTTATCGGGCGATTAGCTCAGCTGGGAGAGCGCCTGCCTTACAAGCAGGAGGTCATTGGTTCAAGCCCAATATCGCCCAATTATCTATTAA
>CAYSRJ010000053.1:15202-18418 GCA_964433545.1 uncultured Spirochaetota bacterium
CCGATGTACTGCTGTACAGGTGTATTTTCTTGTGTATCTTCCAGCGGCCCTGTTCTGGGAACTTTGAGACGAGAGAAGGGACTATGTAACGTGCGACCAGCAAAATATCGTCATTCGTCTGGGTAATGGTGCCCATACCGGTCCATACACTGCGGGTATTGTGTTCCAGGACAGTGATAACGATCGTTGATGTGAAAAAATGCGGTTTCCTCCGCCGAGAATATATGCCCCCAGGACCGTACAGATACTGCAGGTGTCTGAAAACCTCTTCGTCGGTCGTCAGTGTGTAGCTTACCTGGAATATGTAATCCGCCTGTGCGGCAGGAACTTCTTTCCAGCCATTGGCCTGCAGGCTCTTGTGCGTAAGGTCGATCAGGTTAGATTCTACGATCCGGTTCATGTTCTTGCTCTCCGGTAGAGGCTCCACAGTGAAGGTCGCTACGGCCGGTCTGGAAACGGAAGCTGCAGCGCCCCGGCTCAAAATCATGTAATTCAGGTGATAGGCACACCCTGAAGCAACGAAAAACAGCATCGATAGGCTCGAAAGAATAAATAACATTTTTTTCATAGTTTATCCCTATTTGACCTCATTCAGATATCCGACCAGAGCGTGCTCACGGATGATGGAGCGTAAGTGCTCTCGGGCTGATTCACTAGTAACAATAAAGAGACGCTGTAAAAAGTCAATGCCTGTGGATGAAAAATATGAGATATAGGTAAACAAAATTCGTTAATTGACTGAAAAATAAGGAAACAGAGTAAATAAAACAATCCCCTTCGTTATTATAATTGGGAACACGCCTCCCGACACGGCAATTTCCAGCCACATGATTTTAAAAAAGTTTCTTGACCTTGGGAAAATAGGAAATAATATTTAGTTGCATATGCAACGGTTGCATAGACAACTATTAAAAAACTAGCGGAATTTCCGGAATATTTTCAACCGGCAGGGAGCCATCAGCCTGAAAAAACAGTAGAAAAATACTCTAGTTCTGCCGAATCACTCAAGCCTGTGACAAAATTTTAAATTTTATTTTAACTTTGCTGATAATTAGAAATGACAGAGGAATATACAATGAACGGAAAAATAACCGATTCATTCGGGCGCTGGATATCTATCCTTTACCGCTACACCAACATATATATGGAAAAGCAGTTCAAGGAGTATGGGCTTGGAGCAGGGCAGGTGAAACTGCTGCACCTCATATACGCACATCGCGGCATAACCCAGGTTGAAATGACCCACATTCTCAGTCTCGACAAGGGAACGGTTACCCGTTCCATAAAAAAGCTCGAGCGTACCGGATATATTCGAAGACAGCGGCTTAAAAGTGACAACAGGGTATACAGGCTAGTTGTCACGGACAAGGGATTAAAAATTAAAGATTATATTGATAAGACATTTAAAGGCTGGACCGTGATTCTTTCAAACGGCTTTAATGGACGGGAAAAAGAAGAGGCTCTCAACTATCTCAGGAGAATGGCAAGGAATGCTCAGGGGTATCTTGGTGAGGAAATCACTACCGGGCATTGATGAAACAATATTCGGTTATAAAAAAATCTACCCGGATGATCGCTTTCAGCCGGCTGAACCTGGAAAATCGAAAGGAACCTATCACATGGACACACAGGAAAAGGTAACAAGGGGTGTGAAAACGTTGCGTGGTGATCCGAAAAAGGCGATTTTGAAACTTTCGGGCCCGATGATGATCGCTATGTTCGTGCAGGGTATGTACAATCTCGTTGACGCGATATGGGTATCAGGGCTCGGTGCAGATGCGCTCGCTGCTGTCGGACTTTTTTTCCCATTTATGATGTTTCTCATGGGATTTTCAAATGGAATCGGCATTGGCGGCGGGTCTGCGGTCTCAAGAAAAATCGGAGCAAAGGACAGGATAGCCGCCGACAACACTGCAGTGCACACATTGCTTCTGACTGTCGGCATGGGGCTCATCTTCAGTCTGCCGTTTATCCCTTTTCTTGAAAATATTTATGAAATAATGGGGGTACGCGGTTCCGTAAACGAAATGGCATCAGGATATTCCAGAATAGTTTTCGGCGGCGCACTGTTTTTGTTCTTCGCCAACATGGGCAACAACATTTTGCGTTCAGAAGGGGATGCAAAGAGGTCGATGTATGCAATTATATTCGGCACATTTCTCAATATTATACTTGATCCTATTTTCATCTATGTGCTGAAACTCGGTGTGGTGGGTGCTGCATGGGCAACGGTTGTTTCGATGGCATCTACTGCTGTTATTTTATTCTACTGGCTTTTCATGAAAAGAAATACCTACGTAACAATGCGAGTCAGGGATTTCAGACCAGACAGCTCGATAATCGGCGAGGTCTTGCGGGTCGGTATTCCGGCATCCCTGTCGATGATTTCAATGTCAATATCGATGTATCTGCTTAATGCCATTATCATCAAGGCAAGTGGCACAAACGGCATTGCGGTTTTCACATCCGGCTGGAGAATCGTTTCGATGGGAACGATTCCACTGATGGGCGTAGCGACCGGGGTAACGGCCGTAACCGGCGCTGCATTCGGAGAAAAAAATCCGCAAAAGTTGAAATCGGGGTTTCTCTATGCGGTAAAGATAGGGGTGCTGATAGAGCTGACCGTAGCTGTTTCCAGCTTTATCTTTGCGGTACCGCTTTCCCGTATTTTTACCTATTCTCAGGATGCAAAAGTCATCGCCCCGGATCTGATCAGGTTCCTGCGCTGGATGGCGCCCCTCTATCCCACGATCCCGTTCGGCATGCTCACCTCGGCGATGTTTCAGGGAATCGGAAAGGGGGAGCGTTCTTTTGCCGTTACCATCTTGAGAACGGTTATACTGCAGGTTGTTTCTTCCTATATTTTTGGCATTGTCCTCGGTTTCGGGCTCGTCGGGGTGTTCTGGGGAATAATCACCGGCAACGTTATAGCTGTTTCCATTGCATTTTTATGGGGAAAAATTACGATAAAAAGGATGTTTACGAAAGCTTGAATCCAGGGTATTGTTTTTCCTGGATATTTGTTTGTCTCCATCATTTATTCCGGAAAGGACTATAACATGGCCGACCGTCTTGCGATCAACGGCTGGTATGTACTTGCATTTTCACTTGATATAGAAAACATGAGATGCGATATAAAGCAGTTCGTTGAGGCAGCCGCAGCTGAGGGTGCGCCGTGCTGGAAGGTGTTCTGGCCGCAGTGCCATACGGAGAAGG
>CAYSRJ010000054.1:0-13440 GCA_964433545.1 uncultured Spirochaetota bacterium
ACTCTATCGGTAAAAACCATTAGGCAAGTGCACCATCAGGCATTTATCGGTTTATACTTTTTAAGGTTGAAAGTTTACTTGCCTGTTCTTATCCGGAAGATTACGGTTATCCGCACACAAATAAAGAAGGTAAAATGCTCATTCTGAATCATAAACATTGTACGCCGAACGTTTTCCCTGTCAGGTTAGAGAGACATACTGATTCTCAAGGCCTCTCAACTCTGATGCGACCCTTTTTTTCTCATTCTGAGCGAGCCTGTCGATAAACAATACACCGTTGAGGTGATCTGTTTCATGCTGAAGCACCCTGGCCAACATTTCATGCGCTTCAATCTCGATCATCCTTCCGCTCTTTGTCATTCCTTGTACAACCATATCAAGCGACCGCACGACATCGGCATTGACGCCGGGTAGACTGAGACACCCCTCTTCCCGTACGTCCGTTTTTTCGGATAGATATTCGATTACCGGGTTTATAAGCGCCAGCCTGCTCAAGCCTTTCTCCTCGATGGAAACAACTATAACTCGTTTCGATACACCGATCTGGGGGGCAGCCAGCCCGATTCCCCGCTCCTCTTTCATGATGTCGAACATGTTTGTAATAAGAGCACTGATTTCCTCATCGACTGCCGCCACATTTGAAGCACGCAGCCGCAAAAAGGGATCCGGGTATTTAACTATTCGCATTGTGTTCATAGGCTATCGTATAGATACGCAACATTTAACCATTCAAACCACCGCGTACATCATCGTCTGTACTTTAAATGTAATCAATATTCATGGTGCCAGCAATAAATAAAAGTGGCGTAAGTCCTGGCGGGATACGCCCCCAGCGGGATATGCCTTTTCGTTTATTGCGGAAGCAACGCATTGCAAAAAAACCAGATGGCCATCGATTCTCTTTTCAATTATACCCATTTTCCTTGACATGAATTTAAAATATACAGTACCATAGATTAGAAGAAACGAGCAGTACCATATTAAAGATAGTAAGGAAATTATACCAAGCAATTTTAAAGGATATACAAATTGGCAAGAAAAGTGGTTTTAGAAACGAGAGGCTTAAGCAAGCATTTTGCCGGAATCAAAGCTATTGATACTATCGATCTAAAGCTGTACGACAATGAAATCATTGCCATAGTCGGGGACAACGGAGCCGGCAAGTCGACACTTATTAAAACTATATCAGGTGTATATAAGAATGATGCGGGAGAAATCTACATCAATGGTGAGAAGGCCCAAATCAACAACCCGAAAGATGCAAGAAGCTATGGAATTGAGACTGTATATCAGGATGGAGGTGTTATACCCATTCTTGATGCAACGGCAAATCTTTTTTTGGGAAGAGTAAAACTACAGGAAAATATTTTTGGAAAACTACTCAAATTCATTGATCCCGGTTATATGAAAAATGAGACGGAGCAACTGCTTGATAAAATGAGTGTAACACTGCAAAATATCAATGCTCCGCTTCTTAATCTTTCAGGCGGCCAAAGACAGTCCGTCGCAGTGGGAAAAGCCATATACTGGGGAGGAAAAATACTGATTTTTGACGAACCAACCAATAATCTTGGGGTAAAACAAGAACGCAAGATCATTGATCTTATTAAACGAATCAGGGCTGACTTCGGTGTTTCAATTATTATTATCAGCCACAATATTGCACATGTATTTGAACTCGTAGACAGGATAATCGTTCTACGAAGTGGCCGTAAAACAGGGGAAAAACAGAAAGATCAGACCAGCATGAATGAGATCGTATCCATGATAACAGGTGTAATTGAGAAAGCACCCAACAGCAGTCAAATAAAAAATTGATATCCAGTATCCCCCCATCGTACTATGCGCACTTGTTTTGCAGTACGCCCTGCCAGGTGCACTATAAAAAAAGCCCCTGGTTAACAGGGGCTTTAATACCAACAGTAGATGTAACCTTCCGAGACTATTTTTCAAGGAATTTATCAACATTTGATTTGTCAACAACGACGCCCGGAATTAGCAGCCTCTTGACAGGCGGTTCCTGGCCCTTAATAAGCAGGACAGTCGTATTCATAATGACATGAGCCATTTGCTTGTTGTCCTGTTTTATTGTCGCAGTAAGCTCGCCATCTTTTATCGACTTAAATGCAGCCGGAAGCCCATCAAAACCATAGACGTTTATTTTCCCCAGCAACCCTTTTTCCTTCACAGCAGCAAGCCCTGCAAGTGCTCCGGGATCCCAGCAGCCGAATACAACCACAATATCCGGATGAGCATCCAGTTCGTTGATGGCAGTTTCATAGGCCTTCTTATCGTCCCAATCGCACGCCCTGAAAATAACTTCGTAGCCATTTCCCTCAAGAACCTGTTTCACACCATCCCTGCGGGCGTCACCAGTCTGATGTCCGAGTGTACCTCCAAGTATCAACACCTTACCTTTTTGTGAAGTGTGGTCTACGATGTATTGACCCAGGAGTCGTGCGGAGGCCAGATTATCCGTTTGAGCAAGAGCCTTTACATTGGGATCATCGATAGCGGTATCGACCGCTGAAATGATAATCCCCTTGGATCCGGCCTTCTTAAGTGATTCACCAAAGGCCCTGTTATCTATAGAGCCAATGATGATACCCTGAACACCCATGTCGATAGCATTGTCTACCGACTGCTTTTGCAAGTTTGCATCAGCCGTAGTGGGAGAAAGGTCAATCAATTTTACGCCTAAAGCATCAGCTTCCTCCTGCATATACTTTGCCATCTGTGCCCAGAAAGGAGTAAGGCCGCCGGGAAAACCGGTGTACGCAATCGTGATTTTCCCTTTGCCGGTCTTTTGTGATTCCTTGCTTCCACCGGCAAATACCAGCCCTGTGATACACAGAAAAACTACCGTAAATAAAACGATTCGTTTCAGCGCTCTGTTCATAAACATCTCCATTATTTTATTTTCTATGCTCTCCTGTTCAACGAACAGGATTTATGCGTTTTCTTCTCTCCTGCGCTGTATAATATCAAGCCATACTGCAAAAATTATAACGGTTCCGATTGAAATGCGCTGCCAGGAAGAACTCACTCCGAGATGGCTTAAACCAGTATTTAAGGTTGTAACAATAAATACCCCTATGACAGTACGAGCAATATTGCCTACACCACCTGTTAAACTAGTTCCTCCTATGATAACAGCCCCCAGAGCATTGAGCTCCAATCCAAGACCCCAGGATGAGTTCGTAAAGTTAAGCCGTGAAGCAAGAATTATTGCCGATATCGCTGTAGATATCCCGCCGATCATGTAATATATAAGATAATATTTTTTAACCGGAATACCGGCCCGCCGTGACATCTCATTGCTGCCACCGATTGCATAACAGTTAAATCCAAGCTTGGTATAAGAGAGAATAATATGCGCAACCAGGAATGTTATCACCATTATACTGATCGGCATCAGATATCCCTGTCCGATGGATTGAAATGACAGCGGAAATTGAGATATATCCTTATTTTTGCCGAGAATTTCTGCAAAACCACGGTAAACTTTCATCATACCCAGAGTACCAATAAAGGCGGGTATACCGGTACTCACGATTATGGCCCCATTGAAAGCACCTGCCAGTGCTCCGAACAGCAGGCTTGAAAATATACTTATTCCGACAGGAATATTGGCCTTGAGCATCAAACCTGTTATTACTGCTATCAGGCCAAAGAGCGAACCTATTGAAAGATCAAGCCCGCCGGAAATAAGCACTATCGTCGCTCCGGTCGATAACGTCCCCAGAACTACTGCCTGGGTGAGAATTGTTTTAAATGTATTGAAGGTTCTGAAGGTGGGCGATAAAGCGGTAAACACCAGATATATTATCAGCAAACCAACTAACGGTTGCACGCCCCGCTTCAATCGAAAGACTGCTCTTCTATTTGCCTCGGACATTTCGGCCGTAATCCTTCATTTTCGGTATGAATAGTATAACACACAGTAGTAGTAAAATAAATTTTTATTTATTCACAGCAAATATCGAGTTTAACAATTTCGACTTTGAAACTGCTGCTTTGATACAATAAAACATGACTCATCTCATCTACAGCATTGAGATGGGGTCGATATCTATCTCCATGTAGCAGTCTCTCTGCAGGCGCACAGTCTGCTGAAACTCCTTTATGAGCGGAAGAATGGGAGCAACCTTTTTCGTTTTGATAATAACATGTATCCTGTTGTAGTTCTTCACACGTGTTACAGGGCACTCGATGGGACCGAACATCGAAAACAGCTTCATCTTCTGCCCAAACGCCTCCTCGCCTGCTGAAATACCCGATAGCCCGCTGCTCCTTTCCACGCCGAGCGGTCCTGCAGAGTCCGTCGGCAGGCGGTCGGTCAAAAACGATACGATGCTCTGGCCGAGGTCCATCAAATGAGCGGTGTTCCTGCCCCTGAATACAAGCCGTATGATCCGACAGAAAGGCGGATAGTTAAGCGCCTGTCTGAACTTTATCTCCCTCGTGAAAAATTCCTCATAGTCCTGGTTTTTCGCTGTCTGTATCGCATAGTGTACCGGGTTATACGTCTGTATAATAACTTCACCGCCTTTTTCACTTCTCCCCGCTCTGCCCGACACCTGGGTGATAAGGTTGAATGTCCGTTCCGCAGCCCTGAAATCCGGAAAGTTCAGCGGAATATCCGCGTTGAGCACACCGACGAGTGTTACGTTTGGGAAATGCAGTCCCTTTGATACGATCTGTGTGCCGAGGAGAATATCTATCTGTTTCTTGGCAAACGCTGTGAGTATCTGGGAAATTGCAGTCCGTTTTTTCACCGTATCGGCGTCCATGCGGACTATTACCGCCCCCGGGTACAGCTCATTGAGGATCTTTTCAATCTTTTCCGTGCCGAATCCGGAAAATCCGATTTCTTCGTACTCGCAGTTTGGACATGTCTCAGGTGGTGGAATCGAATACCCGCAGTAATGGCAAATCATCCTGCCCATGTGTTTGTGAAAAGTGAGGGTAATATCGCAATGTTCACAGCGGAATACATATCCGCAGTTTTCACAGTACACGTGAGGGGAGAATCCACGCCTGTTTAAAAATAATATGACCTGCTCACTTCGCCTGAGCCTGGCTTCGATCGCTCCGAGCAGAGGGCGTGAAATATATTTCTCTCCCCGCGTCTTTCTCAGATCGCTGATGTGGGTCTTCGGTAGTTTCTGATTCAGCACCCGCTCCGGGAGATGGAGCAGCTTCAGTTTCTGCTGCTTGGCGAGGTAGTAGGACTCAACAGACGGTGTGGCGCTGCCCAGAACGAGCGAAGCGTTGTGTCTCTTCGATCGAAAGAATGCCACACTGCGTGCGCTGTAGCGCGGAGTTTCGTCCGACTTATAACTCGTTTCATGCTCTTCATCTATGATGATGATGCCGATCCGGTTCAAAGGGGCGAATATTGCCGAACGGGCGCCGATAACAATTCGTTTCTCACCGGAAAGTATCCTGTGCCACTCGTTTATCTTCTCAGCCTTTGTAAGCCGGGAATGGAGCAGGGCGAGTGTGTCTCCCATCCTCCTCGAAAAGTACCGGACCGTCTGCGGTGTAAGCGATATTTCCGGCACCAGGAGAATCGCCCCCAGTCCCCGTTGGATAATCTCATGAATGATCCGGAGGTATATCTCGGTCTTTCCACTCCCCGTCACCCCGTGGAGCAGGAAGTTTTCCCCGGCGCCGTTCTCAAGCGGCTCTAAAAGGGTTTTCAGAACCAGCTCTTGATCGGAAGTAAGCGAAAACGTCTTTTCCGGAGGAAGATCATTCTGAAACAGCAGCTTCCTGTCTCTCCGCTTGATGCCTTTCGGCACAATCGTCCAGAGAGCTTCCCCTATGGAGCAGAGGTAGTATTGGGCAATCCATTGGGCTGTTTCGAGAAGGTCTTCATTGAGAACCGGTTCTCTATCAAGCACCTCCTCTATCTCTTTCACGCGTGCGATCCTGGTCTCGGCGGCAAGCCTGCACACAATTCCAACGGAATCTTTGTTTCTGAGGTTTACCCGCACCCGCATCCCCGGCTTTACATCAGTCCCGGACGGGATTTCATAGGTGAGAGGTTCAATTGGTCTGTTAAACGCAACGTCTGCAAACATCTACTTTTTCACGTCTCTGTAGTATTCCCGGAGCATTTTTAGATCGTTCCACGCCGGGCGTTTGTACTTTTCGGGAAAGCGTAATACAGCTGCAGGATGATAGGTCGGGAGGACGGGATATTCTTTATACTTTTGAAATGTCCCCCTCAGTCTTGAAATACCCTGATTCGTTCCTGTAAGCGTCCTGGTGGCGGGGAGGCCGAGGCAGACGATAACAAGGGGCTGAATTATTTCAATCTGCCGTTCGAGATAGGACAGACATGCACGAACTTCGTCGGGAAGCGGATCCCGGTTTTCAGGTGGGCGGCACTTGACGATATTGGTAATATACACCTCTTCTCTCGTCAAATCTATGGCTGCGAGCATGCGGGTGAGAAGCTGACCGGCTTTACCGACAAAGGGCCTCCCGGTTTTGTCCTCTTGGGCTCCCGGTCCTTCACCGATAAAGATAATATCGGCACTGCTGTTTCCTTCCCCTGTAACGGCCATCGTTCTTCCAGCGTACAGGCGGCATTTTCGGCATTCCCGTACCTGCTCCTCGATCTCATGAAGCTTAGTTTTGGAATCAGTGTTCTTTCCGCCCTTCGAATAAGTGGTCTTTTTACTTCCGGAATCAATGGTCTGCTTACTTCTGAAACCGGTTTGGATATACTGCAGGGTATCATCGATGAGGGAACTGTATTCCTTTTTTATATCCAAGGAAACCGCCTTCGTCAGGATGCCAGAGGTTTATACCCATCGGTGAGCGGTACTCATCAGCACCTTCGGCAGGTTGCAATTTTTTTATCTGAAGCAGGCTTACAATTTTTTCTTCTCCGAGGCGGCCTTGCACTGAATACACATCCTCGCTTCCGGAATCGCGAGGAGTCGCTTTTCCTCTATTCCCTTCCCGCACACAACACATTTACCGTACACGCCCTCCTCAATCCGTTTCAGAGCGTCCTGAATTTCAAAGAGATTGCGCTGCTCGGTCTCGTTGAGCTTTTCGTTTATCTGCATTTCATATACTGAATTCGCCTTATCGACAATGTCACCGATGACATTCTCACTCTCTGTTTCGCCGACTTCTTCCAGATCCTCTTTTTCAAACATGCTGAGTATATCATTCATCTTCACGATCAGTTTTTTCTGTATGGAATCAATCACCTTTTTTCTCATAACCACCCTCCCAAAAACTCTCCAAGTTGTATAAAAAGAGTTTCACCGGGCACCGTACAGCCACACAGTATTTTCTTTAAAATTCGGACCTTAGAGTTACTTCGATAGCGTAGAAATATAAACACAAATCACAAAAATTCCAATAAAAAATTGCAATCAGAAGGAAAAAAACCGATGCTACCCGTACGCCTTTGTCAGCATCCTTTCGAGCCGTTCGCGGGCAATAAGTTCTATGGGACGGATATTTGAAAGTTCTATTGCCTTTTCTGAATATTTTGAAGAAGTAATGAATATTCCCCGTGTTGCGTTTTCCTCAGCCATTCGCTCCAGGAGCTCCCGTATAGGAATTTCCCCGACCTGATTGGTCCACCGGGCTACATGCACAATACACATCCGCTCACTCCCGCGTGCAGAAAGCAGGCCCTTGAACTCGATAAAATTCTCTTCGCCGAACCGGTAATCCTCAATATTTATGCGGAGCAGCCCGCACAGGGCTCGTCCGGTTTCCAGAAACTCCTGTTTCGGTGAGGTAATAAACCGGGAGAGATTTGTGCTCCTGCTAACCTCGGTGTAAATCTTCAGCTTGCTTTCCGTATCTTTGTAATCGGCCTGTGCCGATTGTATCTGATTCCACAGTTCAATGGCCCTGTTGATATTTCCCGAATCAACGAGAAAGTTCGCGTACCTGTATTTTAAATCAAGCAATTCCTGCTGATCGGGAGTTCCGACCTCGAGCGCTTTCTCGAAAAAATCAAACGCCAGTTCCCTGTCGAAAAGCTCCATATGTATCAGGCCGAGATGAAAATAACTGCTGAATTTGAACCGCTCTTCCTGCATTGCGGCCTCAAACTCCTCTATACTCTTCTTGAAACTTCTGTCTTTCTCGAGGAGAATACCGTAGTAATAATGGGCCTCAACAAGGTCAGGGTCTTCCGACACTGCCTTCATGAGAGCCTTCCTTGCAGCTTCGAAGTAAGTGAGCTGAAAATTAAGTTTTCCGAGTTCGAGGTAGGCGAGCGCAAATTTCGGTCTGAGCTGAATGGCATGGGTGAAATATTCCACCCCTTTCTGCAGTTCGTCCCTGTTTCTCGAAATGATACCGAGATAGTAGTAGGCCTCAGCGTTCTCCTTGGAAGCGGTTGATTCAAGTGTTGTTATAAGCAAAAACTCGTTTTCAGCTTTTTTATCGTTTCCCAGATTGATATTTATATGCGCAATTTTTTTATGAATCTCAACTTCGTTGAGGGGCGGCCTGAAGGTTGTGCTGAACGCTGCATTGTTGAATTCGACGAGCGCCATTTCGAAATTGCCAAGTATTTCATAACAAAGCCCCCTGTACCAGTTATATGAGCGGTTGCCAGGGTTTTTTTTCAAAAGCTCGTTGAATATCACCAGAGCGCGCTCACAATGGCCGTCTTCGATGAGTTTCAGACCCTTTTCGAGTTTACTTCTTGTCTGCGCTCTGATGACAAAGGCGGCGATTACCAGGGGAACGACGATCAACACTATAATGATAATTGCAACCATACAATAAATCCCGCACTCTTAATAAAATACCTTGACCAGATACAGCCCGCCGGGAGACACTGTTTTCCCGGCTTTCGACCTGCTCGCTGCTTTCAATATTTCAGTCACCCGCTCAGGAGGTTCACTGTTCTTCTCCAGCTCAAGAAAGGTGCCTACTATTGCGCGAACCATCTTTCTTAAAAAACTATTCGCAATAATATCCAGTACAACGAAATCCCCTCTCCTGCGTATTCGGCATTCAAAAATTTCGCGGAAGGGTTTCTGATCAGGCTCGCGCCGTGCAAAACTCGAAAAGTCATGCACCCCAATAATGTTTGTCGCATAGCTGTTTAGAAGATCTATATCGATGCTTCTTCGCAGCCAGAATGCATAATTTCTGAAAAACGGCACCTGTACTTCCGAAGTGCTGATGATGTATCGATACCATCGCTTCTTTGCACTGTAACGGGGGTGAAATTCAGGCGCTGCTTCAGTTGCCCCGAGAATGCGTATATCCAGGGGAAGAAGCGAATTCAGCGCCCTTTTGAACTGCTCTGCGCTCATAGCGTTTTCAGCTGAAAACGAAATGACCTGCCCGAGAGCATGAACACCCGCATCCGTCCTTCCCGCATATTTTATTCTCACGAACCGCTTAAGAATTTTTTCGAGCGCCGATTCAACAACTCCCTGTATTGTCACCGCATTCTTCTGTACCTGCAGACCTGCAAACCGGCTTCCGTCATACGCAATCTCCAGGACGATGTTTCTCATCCGCCGCGTAGCTCCGCTATCTTTTCATTCAGCTTTTCATAGAGGCCCTTTGAGGCATCGAGAATGAATGACGGTTTAGACTTGCTCGACCTCCCTGAGCCGAATACTTTGCTTATAATCCTCTTTGCTCCTTCTATCTTTGCGATACGCTCCTCAATGCTTTCTTCATCGCCGTACTTGTACATGAGAAGAGTCGAAATAAAAAGAACACCCTCAAAACCGTAGTTTTTATCAAGACCAGGACCGAAATTTTTCACCGAATCGATGCGCTCCTCACCGGTTTGCGAAATATGCACCGTTTTTTCATAGTAAAACATCGCCTTTCTATACAGCGCGAGTTTAATACGGTCGTAGTTCTGGCCGGAATACCTGTTATTAAGATCATCAAACAGCCATGCAGCGCGGACGCATGATAGTCCCTTCTTGAAGGTCGGCGCCGTTTCCTTGCCGAGAAATGAATACGAGCTGACAGCGAGGAGATAACTCGCGGCTCCCGTAAAGAGGTTGCGCGGTTTTCTGAAATCTACTATCGGAAAAACAAGCTTTATGTCCCGCTGTCTCTTGATCTTCTGTGAGAGTGCTGCCGGTTTGTTCTTTTCCTTTATGAGGGGAAAATCCTCGCTGTAACCGGCATACAGGCATTCCGGACATACCGTAACCGGATAAATGAGAGGGTGCATTTCTCCGACTTTCTTGCTTGGCAGGTAATTGCGCCTGAGCTCGTCATTTATATCTCCCGCAATAAGCCGGCCACCGCCTGAAAACATCTCTTCTTTTTTGAATGTGCTCCCGCATACAGGGCAGTTCAGCGGATTTTTAAGATAGTACGAAATCTTTAAGTCTGTTTTCCCCACTGTTTAACCCCGTGCGTTCGCATTCTTCACCTTCATCGCAGAAACCGCCTACCTCTAATACTGCAGCGATACTTTTCATCTCAATACCGATTATGATACGTTTAGCAGCGGTAATACGGCTTTTTTGTTCAGAACTGCTTGTTAAACCATATAACCAGTAAGTATCGCTGTAGTACCACCCGTTTAGTGTATCTCATTCTCACCGGATTTCTACCGGCACAGTCTCGGGTTCAATCTTCACAAGTGAGATATCATCATTTTCCGATCTGAACAAGAGCGGCAGGTGATACAACCCCCGTTTTTCGATATCTGCACAATCAACATAGACATGCACCATGTCCTCTGTAAATTCCCTCTCCGTCCTCTTTGGTAGTTTCAACAGAACGGAAACCTCCGTGTCGTTTATGGAAAAGGAAAGGCCATCCTTTAAATTCATAGCATACACGGAAATTCCTGCAACCCTTTTTACCACGAATTCCTCTTTCACGACAACCTTCACATTCACACTATGCACCTGACCAAGGGTGATTTTGCTGTTCGATGTATCGATGTTCACCTTGAAAATAGTTGTTTCCGTTATGTTTTTCAGATTAATCTCCCGTGTATACACGGATTTCACTGCTTCAAGGTACGACTTCGGGCCGCGTATCTCAACTGTTTCGGGCTCAGTAACGACATCTTCGAGGTTATACCCGTATGGAAGGTCCGCCACTATTACCGGAGCGACCTTGACTTTCTTCGTCAATGCTTTTTCAAGAAGCACATAAACTGTCCGGGGAGTTACCTCTTTTATGGTGACGTTCTGCGGTATAGTGCTCTCATCGATTTTAATCCTTTTCTTCACCATACCCGCACTGTCCCCCGCAAGATCGATGACAGCAACCATCTTCTCCTCATTCACAAGCGCAAGCTTCTCATCCCGCCCCCTGAGAACAACTTTTACGATTTGCGGTATTTCACTGGCAATGAGGTAATCTTCCGACGTACCCACGACAGACACGGGCACGGATAGAAACTTCTCCTTTTCCTGGAGGCTGCTCACGTAGACCCATACAACGGCGGCAAGGGCGAGTGAAATGAGCTTTATGTGCCAGTTATGTGTGATCCTGTTCAGTACTTTCATGGTTTACACCAATCCCGTTCTCCGTTAATGAAGGCGGGTGTGCACGGTGCTCCTTTATTCATCGCATGGAAGGATGCAGGTATCGCCCGTCTTGCCGCAATGGATATTCTAAGAAGAGACCCTATTTTTGAATCAAAAGCTCGTTAAGTTTTTCTCGAAGATGTTTTATGGATACTCCCATCTGTATGAGCGCATTCCATGCGATCGATATCTTTGCCGTTGTCTCCGATACGGCGATGACGAGCGCATCCGTTTCTTCCGCAAGGCCGAGTGCAGCGAGATGCCGTGTGCCGTATCCTTCAAGCGCCTCAGTACGGTCTGTAAGCGGCAGAATACATTTCGCCGCTACTAACCTGTCTCGCCGTATAATCAGCGCACCGTCATGAAGAGGGGAGTCCTTCTTGAAAATCGACACGATGAGATCGCTTGAAAGAAGAGCATCGAGATGCACTCCCGTTTCGATATAGTTTTTAAGACCGACATGCGACTCTATGACGATCAGCGCCCCAATCTTACTATTGGAAAGCTCTTCAACAGAGGTAGTTATATTGTCAATGATATTGATACTTTCCTTGAAAAAAGCGCCAAGCAGCCTGTTCTGCCCTATCCTGGTCAACATTCGTCTCAATTCGGGCTGAAAAAGAATGATAACGGCAATTGCGGCAACCTGTATCAGCTGATTGAGAAGCCAGCTCACCGTCTCCAGGTGTAAAAAATGCGACAGCCAGGCGGCGAATATGATCAGCCCAAGCCCTTTAACAACCTGAATAGCCCGGGTCCCGGAAATCATTGTGTAAATTTTATAGATTACAAAGGCAATGATTATGATGTCGATAACCGGAAGGAGATATGTTTTAACCCAGGGAACATTAAAAATGGCATTCATGGCGAAAGTCGCTGTTTAATAGACGTGTAAGAGCGCCCTGTAGCAGGCATAGTGTCCGCTGTCATGCATTTTTAATATCATCTACAAGGCGCGCAGTTTCCCGTGCCTCTTGTACATCGTGCACCCTTATAATATCGGCGCCCTGAAAGATAGATATAGCATTAGCTGCAACAGTTGAGACGAGACGAGCCTCCGGATCATCTCCGGAGTAGGGCTTTAGAAAAGATTTTCTCGACAATCCGACAAGAACAGGATACCCCTTGCTGCGCAGTTCCGGAATATGTTTTAGAAGGCTGAGGTTGTGCCCTGCTTTTTTTGCAAAGCCTATTCCTGGATCGATAATGATCCGTTCTTTTGCAATTCCTGCCGCGGCTGCGTTATATATAGATTCGTCCAGTTCCTCTGATACCTGGCTGTAAACATCGGTATACCGGGCGAAATCCTGCATACTCTGAGGAGTGCCCCTCATATGCATGAGCACGATGTACATGTCTTTTTCTGCGACAATCCTCGCTAAATCAGCCGATGTTTCCGACTTGAGCCCGGAAATATCGTTTACCATATGCACAATGTCGGCTGCACACCGGGCAACCGGAGCCTTATAGGTGTCGACGGAGATGAAACAGTGCGTACGTTTTTTGACTTCTTCGATAACCGGCATAACCCGCCTGATCTCTTCATCGACCGATACCGCAGTTGATCCGGGTCGCGTTGATTCTCCTCCGACATCGATGATATCGGCGCCATGATCTTCGAAGCGTAGCGCCTTTTCAGCTGCCTCCTCCACACCACCGGACCTGCTCCTCCCGTAGAACGAATCGGGAGTAACATTGATGATTCCCATTATGAGAGTTTTTTTCCCAATTGGAAGCGAAACAGTCAAAATATTTTCCTATGGTTTTATCTATTGGAATACCGGCATTCCATGCCGGAGAAAGCTCGTTCATCCGTCCTGCGGCCGACTGAATGGGGCTTTATCGGACTTCAATAGACGAACATCGGTGCACCCCATTTTTTATACCAAGAGCACAGGTACCAAGGGCACAGGTACCA
>CAYSRJ010000054.1:13540-18308 GCA_964433545.1 uncultured Spirochaetota bacterium
GCACAGGTACCAAGGGCACAGGTACCAGAATTTCATATAAAAATGACTGTATATTGTTACAATTGCTTGTCATTATGTGCCGCAGGTATATGTGCCGCAGGTATATGTGCCGCAGGTATACATTCTATAGGTAAAACCATTAGGCTATTGCACCTTCAGGCATTTATCAGCTTGAACCTTTTAGTTCGGAAGTTCACTTACCTATTTTTTCTTGTGTCTGTTTTTACGCAAACGTTTCTTTCTCTTATGATTCGCAATTTTCTGCCTTTTTCGTTTCTTGCCTGACGGCATCATCCCTCCTCAATTGATATACGCAACAGTATAGTAATTATTCTTCCTTTGATTCTTCCTTTGGTTCTTCTTTTTCTTTGTTTTCTTTGGAAGCCTCCGAATCCCCTTTTTCATTGCTCCCGGTTTCTTTACCCGCTGAATCACCCGATTCTGCAGCCTTTTCCTCTGCAGGCGCCTCGCCCGAGGCTTCATGGGGTGCTGCAGCAGGTTTTTGATCCTCACCTGCGAATACGGCTTCAGCGTAATTTCCCTGGAGATCACCGAGCACCGCCTGGAGCAGCTTGCTCTCATCGTCGGAGAGGTTGCCCCCGGTCTTGTCTCTCAACATAATCAGAGTGTCGATTGTAAACTTCGCGGTCCTCATGTCCTTTTTGATTTCACCCGAGAGGGGGTCCGCTATCTTTCCGAGTCCGACCCATGCCGAAGAGCTCAGCGTAAGCACCAGAGATGAAAAAGACGCGTCCGGAACGTACGAATCTTTATCTGTCATCTGCGCTACTCCTCTCATAATTAGTCAGAGTAAAACCATAGATACAGCAAGTATAATATAAATAAAACTCGATCATTTTTCAAATTCATTACAGATACCTAATTCCGTCCTCTCTTTCTGCAATCTCTGCAAGCACCTCCTTGATTCTCTGATCCATCGACCTTTTACAGATCAACACCCTGTTTTTTTCCTTCACGACAACGGCTTCCTGTATTCCGATAAGGGCAATGAGTGTATCATCGTCACCCACAATTATATTGGACTGGGCATCTAAAAGAATTGTGTTCCCTCGCACCACGTTTCCGGCCCCGTCTATATCGCAGTGCCTGGCGAGCGCCCCCCACGACCCTACATCGTCCCATTTAAAATCAGGTTGTATGCATGCAATTCTTTCAGCCTTCTCCATAACACCGTAATCTATCGAGACGTTTTCAAAACCGGCGTATGCATCGCGCTTGACTTTTTCTTCCTGGGCCGTACCGACACTGCGCCCGATGCGCATCAATCCACGGTACATGCCGGGCATATGCCGTTCAAGTGCCGAAAGCAGTACGTCGGCCCTGAATATAAACATACCGGAATTCCATAAAAACATTCCCCTGCGCACGAAATCCCTGGCGGTTTCGAGATTCGGCTTTTCTCTGAAGCCCCGTACCTTACGTGCGGAAAAATCATACCGCCGGTCAATGACGCCGCCGGTTTCGATATAACCGAATTCCGTTGCAGGCCGTGAAGGCTGTATACCGAAGGTAACAATATATCCCCGCCCTGCGACGGCACCTGCATTCTCGAGTGCTTTTAAAAAAACCTCCTTCGGCTGAACCACATGGTCCGCTGAAAGCGCTGCTATTGTCGCATCCGGGTCTTTTCTATGTATGCAAACCGTCGCCAGCCCGATTGCAGGCGCGGTATTCTTGCCTTCCGGCTCGATAATCAGATTCTCCGCTCTGAACCCGGGAAGCTGCTGGAGGATGATTTCCCGTAGTTGAGGCGGTGCGACGATAAAGATACGGTCTGCTCCGAATTCCGGATACACCCTGTAAAATGTTTCCTGTAACATTGTCCGCTCGGTTACAATCGTATGGAACTGTTTCGGCAGCGCCCTTGTGCTCTTCGGCCAGAACCGCTCGCCTCTTCCGCCTGCTATTATCACGACATACATCAAGCATCCTCCTTATGCACGTTTATAAAAGATTCAATGCAGTCTTTGACGCGCCTGTGCCTATCGGGCCCGAGCCACAGGACATCTTTCTCCCTTTTAAACCATGTAAACTGTCTTTTTGCATACCTCTTTGTGTCCCGTACAAACAGCCGGACCGTTTCGCTATAGGATCGGCATCCCTTGTAATACTGGATGAAATGGCCGTATCCAAGTCCCTTCATACACGGGTATCTTTCGTCATACCCATCCTGTAAAAGGCGGTATACCTCTCTGTGAAGTCCACAGCCGATCATACCCATACAGCGGCGCTCAATTCTTTTGTACAGCGTATGTCTGTCCATGGTTACGCCAATTTTGAGCGGCGTCACATTTGATTCACCGCTTTCCCGAATAAAATCAGAAAACTTCCTGCCGGACAGTATACACACCTCGAGTGCCCTGACAATCCGCACGGTATCGTTGGGATGAAGAGAAGCGGCCGTTTCATGATCCACGTTCAGAAGCCTTCGGTAGAGCATGCCCTTGCACTGCTCTTCCTCATGGTACAGCCGATTTCGAAGGCAGGTATCCGCGTCAGGCGCCCCGGAAAGATTGTATTCAAGCGCACGGAAATAGAGACCGGTGCCCCCAACAAGAAAAGGTATTTTTTTCCGAAGATAGATTTCATCTATTGCCGCCAGTGCACGGCGTCTGAAATCACCGGCACTGAATCTGAAATCCGGAGGAACGATACTCACAAGGTGATGTTTCACCTTTTTCAGTTGAGCTTCCGCCGGTTTCGCTGTGCCGCAGTCAAGGCCCCTGTACACCTGCATAGAATCAACGGATATAATCTCGCCGATGCCTGCAGCTACCCTCACCGCCAGCTCTGTTTTCCCCACGCCTGTGGGGCCGAATATGAACACAACCTTTTTTGCCGCGTCCATTGCTGACCTTTTTTAAAAGTTCTATATCGTGTAATTGAACAGATAGAGTGCGGTTTCGTGCGGCGGGTGTTTGCTGAGGGACTGCGGCATGGAGATGCCGTTTCTCACTTTTTCACGGTATTGAGTTTATACTTAATTTCATCATCGAGCACTTCCTGCAGAGAAAGCGACACGATTTTGCCCCCGTATTCTTCTATCTTGTCATCACCCAAAAAATTTATCTGCCGTGCGCGAATCATTACCGACCTCGCGAGCAGGTATCGGTTTCCGGTATAATCAATTATTTTGTAAACAGGAAGCATATGTCAGCCCCTCTTTTTTTTCAATGCTTCGTCGATAATTCTCTCTATTTCATCAACGGCATCATCAATTTTTTTATTCACTACAATATACTGAAAGTAATTCTTTTTTGCAAGCTCCTTCTTTGCATTATCGAGACGTCTTTTGATTGTATCCGCATCCTCCGTTCCCCTCATCAGAAGACGCTCCTTGAGGGAATCGATACTGGGCGGTTCAATGAACACCGTTACCGCCTCCGGAAATTCCTTTATAAAATTCAGCGCACCCTGGACATCGAGGTCGAAGATGCATGCTCTGCTGCCTTCAACGCACTTTGCAAACGCTTTTTTATCAGTACCGTAGAGCTCCCCGTGAACCTCAGCCCATTCAATAAAGTCTCCCCGCTTCACTTTTCCCTCGAAATCTTTCCTGGCGATAAAGCGGTAATCCACCCCCTCCCTTTCACCGCGCCGCTTCTTTCTGGTTGTGCATGAAACACAGAACGACAGGTCAGACCTTTTTTCCATCAACTTCCGATAAATAGTCGTCTTTCCTGTGCCTGATGGCGCGGTAATTACGAGAAGAATCCCCTCTTTATTCAATATTTCTTACCTGCTCTTTGATTTTTTCAAGACTCGTTTTCATATCGATGACTTTCTCTGAAATAGCATAATCAGGAACTTTTGCTCCGATGGTATTGATTTCCCTGTTCACCTCCTGCGACATGAAATCAAGCTCTCTGCCGCAGGAACCGTCTTTTTTAATAATATGAAGCATCTTTTTCAGGTGTCCCTTTATACGCGATATCTCCTCACTGATATCGATTTTATTGGCAAAAACACCGACTTCCATGAGCACCCTTGTTTCGTCCATCTTACCGCTGATAAGCTCGTTGATTTTTTCCTGAAGCTGGGTTTTATATTTATCAATAACAGCCGGAGACATACGGTCCACCGACTCAACGGATTCCAGGATTGCCTGGATGTACGCCGTTATATCTTCCTTTGTATTCTCGCCTTCACGAAGACGAGAATCCTGGAAATCCTCAATCGTTTGAACAAACGCCTCACGTAACGCATCTTCAGAGATTGAAACGGTGGCAATATCGCTGTAACTGTTGAAAAAAGACGCCAGAGAAAGCAATTCGGAAACAGAGATATTCAAAGAATACCCGGTATCCTCCTCGAGTTTACGCATTATTTCGCTGTACTTTTGAAGAAGTGCACGCACAAAATCGTACTCCATCTGCTCCTTGGCAACAACACGAATATTTACATCGAGTTTCCCTCTCTTGACACGCTTTTTGACGGTACTCCTGATCATTTCTTCGAAATGCTCCATTTGAAATGGAAGCTTGATACGCATTTCCAGAAATTTGTTGTTCAGAGATTTTATCTCAATGAACAGTGTACAGACCTCAAACTCAAAATTTTTAAACGCAAATCCGGTCATACTATACACATTCTGTCTCCCTGTTCCTGGGCAGTGTTCGTGCTGAGCAGCTCAGCCCAAATTATTCTTGACCACATGTTTTATGGTTACTATATTTTTTTTCGAGGACAGGGCCGCTAGCTCAGTTGGTAGAGCAACGCCCTTTTAAGGCGTGGGTCGAAGGTTCGA
>CAYSRJ010000055.1:0-13430 GCA_964433545.1 uncultured Spirochaetota bacterium
AAGGGCACTAAATGTACCAAGGGCACTAAATGCATTATTCGGACGTAAAACGACCGGATAACATCTAAAACAAGATCTTAAATACAGGATAAATGTATGTCACCCAAGCGTGTTTTACCGATCGTTCTCACTCTGATACTATTCTGTGTCTTTCCTGTTTTCGCTGCAGATTATGAAGGAAAAAAAATAGTAGATGTACGCTATGAAGGGATATTGCAGAACGATCTCCTGTCCGTTAAGAACGTTGTAAAAACCAAAGCCCGTTCCCCCCTTTCAATGCATACTCTTGATGAGGATATCAAGGCACTCTATAACCTGGAGCTGTTCAAGAATATTACAGTTGACGTTGTTGAGCAGGGCGAAGGAGTTGTGGTGACCTTTCAGTTTGAAGAGCTTCCTACAGTGAATGAAATAATTATTCGCGGAAATAAAAAAGTTTCGGACAGGTCGATAAAAGATGCAATTTTATTGAAAAAAGACTCAGTGTTCAGAGAAATCGACGCTGAGAAGGATATTCAGAACATTATTGATCTCTATACTGACAAAGGCCGTCCGAATTCCCGGGTGACGTACGAGGTAAAGAACGTAAAAAAGAAAAAAAAGAAAACCGAGATCAATAAAGTCGACCTGGTTTTTACCGTCAAGGAAGCAAGAAAGCTTGTTGTCCAATCGCTGCAATTCAGCGGTGTTTCAGTGGTTAAAGAAAGCGGTTTGCGCAAGGTTATGAAAACCAAACAGCGCGGGTACTGGTTTTCACAGGGATTTTTCAAGGACACGGATTTTGAGCTTGACAGGAACAAGATACTCGAGTATTACGCTGACAGAGGCTATATTGACTCCAGCATCGTGAAGGTGGATAAAGATACGATAAGAAATGTGAAGAAGAAACGGGATGAGCTTTTTATAACGATTTATATCAGCGAGGGAAAGCAGTATAAATTCGACGGGGTGACCATAAGCGGAAATAAAATATTCACTGATGATGAGCTTTATCCCCTGATAACTCTGAATAAGGGGGATGTGTTCAATAAATCCAAATGGGAAGCGAGTATTCAGGGTATCAGAAATCTACTTGCGGAAAACGGGTATATATACTTTGCAATGGATATCGATGAAAACAAGGATACGACAAACCACATCATTTCCTATGCGATACACCTGACGGAGAACAGCAAGGCGCATGTCGAGAATATATTTATTACCGGCAATAAAAAGACCAAGGACTTCGTTATTGAAAGAGAGCTTGAAATCAAGGAAGGGGAAATTTTCAATGCGAAAAAGATCCAGCGTTCGCGCGAAAAACTGTACAATCTGCAGTACTTCTCGGCTGTAAACATCGATGTTAAACCGGGAACCGAGTTAGGTCTCGTTGATTTGATATTCGACGTTGAAGAACAGAGAACCGGTCTTTTCAGTTTTGGGATGAGCTATTCGACCTCCGGATACGGTATTTCCTTGTTTGAAGAAGTTTCGGCCAAGAATTTTTTGGGAAGGGGTTTGAAGCTCCACGAAAAGGTAAATATAGGTTTTGTACAGCAGTCAATCGAATTCGGACTCGATGAACCATGGCTTTTGAATACACCGACCTCTGCGGGTGTTACCTTTTCATGGTCGAGAACAGAATACGGTACAAGAAGCGGCGATTTCGTGTATACCTGGAATCCCGATAATCCCAATTATGATCACAACGGTTATGAGCTGCCGGATGGTGTGGTGGAGATTGACAATGGAGACGGTACGTATACGCTCGATTACACCGATGCAGTTTCAATGGACTACGTCAACAGTACGTATAAAGTTGCGTTTCGTCTTGGCAGAAGGTTTTATCGATACTATGGCCTGAATTCAGAGCTTGGTTTTTCGGTATTCAGAAATTACTCCGATTCGGATCTAGTTCCATTTGAAGAGGGACTTCGTGACCAGTATTATGACGGATATCCCTGGAACTGGAAGAACTATCTGAGCTTGACCGGCTACAGAGATACAAGGGATCTTTCCTACTTTGCTACCCGCGGAACGTATATCTCGCAGAATATCGCTTTTTACGGCGGTTTTTTGGGCGGATACAGTGATTTCATTCGTCTGAGCACCGATATGAATGTAAATGTCAAGACTATAGGTAAGTTCGTTCTGTCTTCACGCCTGAACTTCGGATTTATCGTGCCGTACTTCGGCTTGCCGCTTTCAATTGATGACAGTGATTATTTGAGAATCGATACATGGAATGAGGGCAGGGGATGGCAGCATCCCAGTCAGTTTGGAAGTCTCTATTCGTTGAGGGGCAGGGCGGAGCTCAACTTCAGCCTTGAATATAGATACCCGATCGAGGAGAGAATTTTATGGGCGCTTACTTTCTTCGATATAAGTGATCTCTACGATACTCCCGGTGATTTTTCCATAAATTTCAAGGATTTCTACTATAGTTTCGGATTGGGGCTCAGTGTTGTAATTCCAGGCTTTCCGATTCGCCTGTATCTGGCGAGACGGTTTAAATACGATAAGACACTTGGAAAACTTCAGTTTGCAAACAGCCAATCTTTCTTCAGAGACTGGGATTTTGTGCTTGCAATCGCGGGATTTTTCTAAGTAAAATAGTTCAGCACACAAAAAGGAGCGGACAATGAACAAGAAGATTCTGCTTGTTATATCGCTTATTCTTTTTTTGCTTCTGCCCCTTGTTTCTCTATGGCCGATAACTCTGGTACGGGTCGGATATGTTGATTTAGATACTATCATCAGTACCTATACACAAAAGTACATCGACACGGAGATTACGATGCGGGAGGAGTATATCAACCAGCTCAACAACACCTACAATGAGCAGTATTATGGAATGACTGATGTTGAACGAGAGGAGATGCGGACAAAGATCAGGGATCAAAACGAGGTGCTCCAAGTGCTTCGATACAATCAGAATGCCCTGCAATCATCCGGAAATATTGAGGATAAGAATTTATTACAAATAATCGAAAGTAATATCATGGAAGCAATAAAGAAGACGAGTGAACTGGAGGGGTTCAGTCTTATAATAGATAAAACCGGAAATTTTATTTACGGCAGCGATGATATAAACCTTACAGATAAAGTGTTTTTCAGATTGGACGAAAAACTTCTAGACCTGCAAAACCACGAACCACTTGCGCCGATTACACTGGAATTGAAAGATGAATCTGCAGTGGAGTAATAAAATCTTTAAAGAAATGCACTGTATAAACAATATTCAAGAGGGGAGGTACGTCGGTTTATGGAAAAAAGTACAATGGATATAGAAGAAATAAAAAAATTCCTTCCACACAGGTATCCGTTTCTTTTTTTGGACAGGGTAGCCGATATGAGAGAAAACGGTCTCACTGCAATCAAGAATGTAACCGGAAACGAAAACTTCTTTCAAGGACATTTTCCCGGATATCCCGTTATGCCGGGTGTACTGCAGATTGAAGCTCTTGCCCAGGCTTCGGCTCTTTTTGTTATTTATAAGTTTAAGTTGAAAAATAAACCTGTTTATTTCATGGCTTTAAATAATGTGAAATTTAGAAGTCAGGTCTTTCCCGGTGATACCCTGCGTCTGGAAATCGAGCTTCAGAGGTTCGGCGGCAGGGTGGCACGTGTAAGAGGGAAGGCCTATGTTGAAGATCAAATTGCTCTTGAAGCTGAAATGGTGGCCATGATTGAAACCGGGTGAAAATCCAGCCTCCCTAATTAGCCTACATGCACGGCTCATACGGGAAAAAAAATCAAATAATCCGATCAATGTGAAGTTGAAAGGAGTGATAAAAGATGTCTGTACACCCGACTGCACTCATTGATAAAACGGCGGACATCGGCAAAGGTAATGAAATAGGCCCCTATGTTGTTATTGAAGGAAAGGTTAGGATAGGCAACAATAATAGAATAGGCCCGGGAACCATAGTTACCGGAAATACGGCTATAGGCAATGGAAATATAATTCACGGTCACGTGTATATCGGAAACGAACCACAGGATCTCTCATACAATGGAGATGAAACAAATGTTGTCATAGGCGATCGCAACACTTTTCGTGAATATTCAAATGTTCACAGAGGGACGAAGAAGGACAGTGCAACAGTTATTGGAGATGACAATTATTTCATGGTATCGGCCCACATTGCGCACAACTGCCGTGTTGGAAGCCATGTTATTATGGTGAACAATGCAACACTCGGCGGGTACTGTGAGGTTCAAGATTTCGCCTTTATCAGCGGATATGTACTCGTGCATCAGTTTGTTCGTATCGGCGGCTACTGCATAATCAGTATCGGAACTGTGGTAACACAGGATATTCCTCCGTACATGATGATTTCAGGCAGTCCTGCGAGTGTGAGTGGGCTCAATGTTATCGGGTTGAGACGAAACGGTTTTAATACAGAGAGAAGAGCGGCTATTAAGAGGGCGTTCAAGCTCATGTACAGAAGCGGATATAACCTTACGCATTCCGTTGCTGAAATAAAAAGACTTATAACAGAAAACGAAGTATCCGTTGAAGCCGCTGTAGATTTAAATCGGCTGATTGGTTTTATTGAAAGCTCCACGAGGGGAATATTGCTTCGTCCCATACAAACAAAGCATGGAGGGGAGTAAGTTGTATCTTGTTGGGATAGATGTCGGAAATCGTAGAATCGGTATCGCGATAAGCGATGCGGAAAAAAAAATAGCCTTTCCAGCCGAAGTTATTGAACGTGAAAAAAACAGCTACGGATTAAAGAAGCTGAAGAAAATAATTGGGGAAAAACCTGTAGATGCGTTTGTTGTCGGTATTCCATACAGAGAAAATGGAACAATAGGCCAGCAGGGAGAAAAGGTACTGGAATATATAGAGAGCCTGAAAAATTATTTTCATATTAAAGTAATTTCATGGGATGAGCGGTATACAACGATTATCGCGGAAGAAGTGCTTCTCTCTGATAATATACGGCGTGAAAAGCGCAGACAAGTAGTCGATAAACTCGCTGCACAGCAGATTCTGCAATCCTACCTCGATCATATCAATTCCACATGACGCTATATTTTATATAGTTGTTTATCTATTTCATACGATATTTTTTTTCGATATAGTATTATTTTTTATACTACCACAACCCTCGTTCATATTACATGCCGTGATGGACTATCTTTGCCAGCTTTTAATAAAAGGTAGCTGTTGTTTTCCATGGTATTCAAAATAGATGGAAGGAGGGTGGTAATTATAATGTGGATAGCAAGTTACTGTATTAGAAATGATCTAAATGGAAGTAGACATAATATATCTTATAGGAAATATTTCTGTTTTGTTTATTTAGCCAAAGATATGTGATGCGTGTATCACTTTTAAAAAAAATACGCCCATAGGCTTCTATGTCTTTGTTTCTATCTTTTTATCAGATGTTTTTGATTTATCTGATCCGGCCTCTTTCTGGGATGTGTCAGGCTTTTTTACTTCTTTTTTGCCTGAAAAATCACTCGAGGATTTTTTGTAATCTGTGGTATAAAAACCGCTGCCCTTGAAAATAACACCGATCCCGCCGCTTATTATACGCTGCAGCACACCTCCGCAGACCGGACACTCTCGTACAGGATCATCACTCATCTTCTGAAAAAATTCAAATATCTCACCGCAGTTACTACATTTATACTCGTATGTCGGCACTGTATAACCCTCTTGCTTTGATAGATTGTACTGTATAATCTATAAAAATAATAATATTAAAAAAAAATGTCAATTACACATTTAAACACGGGCTCCCAGATAATCGACGACTTCAAAAATTTGCACCGGTTTCTTTTTACCCTTGACACGTATATTGTCAAGCTCTCTGCATAAAAAACTATCTTTTATTACTTGATAGGTGAATTCGCTGACAATAATATTAGTGCCATAAATTTTATTGGTTCCTTCCAGGCGGGCACCGAGGTTGACATTGTCACCCATGAGCGTATAATCCATTCTATTGCTTGAGCCCATATTTCCTACAGTCATGATACCGGTATTGAGCCCTATGCCGATATTGAGTCTCTTTGCTTCCGGCCATGATTCATTCAGGTTGTGCAGTTTGGTCATCATATCTAAAGCAGCTCTTGTTGCAAGTTCGGCATGGTTTTCCTGCTCAATTGGAGCATTCCAGAACGCCATAATCTCATCGCCGACGTATTTATCAAGGGTACCTTCATAATTGAAAATAATATCCGTCATTGCCGAGAGATACTCATTCAGGTGAGAAACGAGCTCTTGAGGAGACAATTTCTCAGATAGCGTGGTAAATCCTCGGATATCTGAAAATAGCACGGTAATTTCTTTATCCTCTCCCCCTAGTTCGAGTTTTTCAGGATGTTTTAAAAGCTCGTCCACGACACTTTTACTGACGTAGTTTGAAAACATACCCTGAATAGCCTTCTTTTCCTTTTCCTCGGTTAGTATTCGGTACACAATCATAGAAAACAGTGTGAGTACCGCTGTGATAAGCGGAGCGCTGAGATTCAGTACGTACCGGTATTTGTCAAAAACAAAGATTACAGTGAAGAAGTACGCGACCGCAAGTACGATAATTGATATATAGCTGTACAAAATTGATTTTCTGCCGACTATATAGCTTATGAGTAGACCGAATACAATAATGAGAAGGATATTGATATAGTCCTTTGAAAAGGAGATAAAATCTCTGTTGATAAGCTGGGTTACGGCATTTGCAATCATCTCAATACCAAACATCTGGCCCTGCGGTGTTCGATGTACATCCTGCAGCCCCTCGGCATATACCCCGACAAGCAGTATCTTGTTCTTGAAGTACCGTGCGCTCACCCTCCCCTTCACGACGTCTGAAAATGATTTCATTTGAAAAACACCGGGCCTTCCGTAATAGTTAATAATAATAGTTCCCTGTTCATCGATAGGAATGACGACATCTTCCACATGTTCGGGAGTCGTCCCTGTGGCGCGTATAGTTGCATCTTTCAGAATGATATTTTTTCCCATGTTGATTTCAATATCTTCAAGGCCGACGTTATAGTAGAGCATGGCCATCAGAAGAACGGTTGACGGATAGTATTTATTGTCGATTTTCACCACAAGAGAAAACCGCCTGACGGTCTTGTCTGCATCTCTCTCTGCAAGCCTCGTATTAAGGCCGTACAGAGATGTCGCCGCCCCGATATGGACACCGCTTTCGATAATCTCTGCAATGGGGGGCGTGATTACATTAACCACCTGTTTGTATTTGTCATTCGCTTCAATGCCGAGATAATTGAGCATTGCGATTCTTTTTTTTATGTCATCGCTTACATTCGGCACCTGCGTGCTTGTATCTGCAAACAGATCGATAACCGTGTTGTCCCGGTATCGGTGAAGGGCATCAGCGACAATTCTGTCCTCATCCTTGTTTCTGGAGTTCTCTGTGAAAAGAACGTCGATAAGCACCCCGGTCGGCCTGCTGGATTGATCCTTATTTGCATTGTTCAGAAAATCTGCATATACTTCTCTGTTCCACGGGTATCTCCCGAGGTCCGAGAGGCTCTTTTCGTCAAATCCGAATATTACAACATCGCTTCTTAACCCCTTTGCCCTGTTGATTCTGTATACGCCTTCACTTATCTTTTCCGGCCGGTGGAATGCATCAGTCATAAAGAAGTTAAGATTCATCGATTTTGCTTCGATCGCATCGATAATAATGGTGTTCTTGAGGAAAAAGATCATGAGAAGTATAATTACAACGCCTATAAGTAAGCTGATGTTTTTCGATGTAAAAATTTTGCTCTTTCCCCTGGCTTTTGCCATCTTTTCCTCCCTGCACTCATTACATCATTACATGAATGCCCGGTTAATCGTATGTTGTAATCCAGAATATGCCTGGAATCTACTCGCTTCAGCCGGTACTTTTAAGAAATAGAAGTTTCTTTTTTGCCAGATCTGACCAGCTGCTCCAGTTGTAGTCTGAGACGATCTTTGAATACTCTTTTTCGGCCGATTCTCTATCGTCGAGTTGTTCATAGATCTCGGCGAGGCTGTAATGCACAGATGGGATAATAAACGCTTTTTCGTACCTGTCGATTATATTCCGATACGTCTCTTCCGCTTTCTTAAATTCGCTCATCTGTTCATATGATCGTGCCACCCCCAGAAGACAGAGCATTGCGCTGTACGAGCCTGTTTTTATCTCAGAGCCCTTCTGAAAACGTTCGAGCGCCGTGGTATACTCTTGAGCCCTGTAGTAAATATTTCCCATAAAATATGCACTTTTTGAAGCGGCAATTGAGTTTGGATGTTCATCGATGACGACCTGAAACTTTTTGTTTAAATCGAGAAGTTTTTTTGTCACCGTATCGGCATCGGCGCTTTTGTCATCGACTATGCTCCTGTATACCAGATATACTTTACCAAAACTGCTTTCGGCTACACCCTCTTTCTTTGTCATCAGATAGTGGACATAAAAGTATGAGCCGAGCAGCACTACAGCAACTGCCAGAAAAATCAAAATAGTCTTGATATACGAAGCAACAAATTTTTCAACTTTACGTGTAATGATGGTAAAAACATCATCATGCTTTTTAGCCATGCATGTCTCCTGTTACCGGCGGCAGTACGTTCACCAGTCTATAGTTTGTTGATATTCAGTTCATTAATCAGTCTGGACAGGTAGGTACGCTGGATCTGTAAAATCGTGGATGCCTTTGTCTGTTTCCATCCTGATTTTTCAAGCACTTTTGTGATATAGTTTTTCTTGAAATCATTCACCGCTTCTTTAAGGGGAAGCGTGGGTTGAAGGTCAACAGAAGCAGCTGAGATGTTTTCGATATATAAATCTCTTGATGTTATCGTGTCATTCCTACAGAGCACCACTGAGCGTTCGATTACGTTCGCCAGTTCACGGACGTTACCGGGCCAGTAGTATCCTTTCAGGGTCATGAGCACATCATATGAGAAACCCCGAATATTTTTTTTCAATTCTCGGTTGAATTTTTCAAGGAAGTATTTAGAAAGCGGCTCAATGTCTTCCTTCCGTTCTCTAAGTGGGGGGATATAAATAGGAAATACGTTCAGTCTGAAAAACAGGTCTTCCCGGAATCTGTTGTTCTTGACCTCTTCATAAAGATTTTTATTTGTTGCTGCAATAAGGCGGAGGTCCGCCTTTTTCGATGTGGTACCACCCACACGCTGAATTATATGATCCTGCAACACCCGGAGAAGCTTCGACTGCACCGCATATGACAGCTCCGCCACCTCGTCAAGAAAAATAGTTCCGCCGTTTGCAAGCTCGAACTTACCCATTTTATCGCTGATTGCGTCAGTAAAGGCTCCTTTTACATGTCCGAAAAGTTCTGTTTCTATGAGGTTGTCCGGAATAGCGGCGCAGTTGACTTTTATGAGAGGATTTTTCATTCGAAGGCTCTTATAGTGAATATACTCTGCAAACAGCTCCTTTCCGGTGCCGCTTTCACCGAGCAGGAGTACCGATGTGTTTGTTTCCGCAACCTGAACGGCCATTTCAAGTTTTTCCCTGATAAGGTTCGACTCTCCGATGAACACAGGTACGCCCTTTCCGTTTACCAGCTCCTTTTTTAATGTAACATTCTCAAACTTGATATCCTGATATAGGCGCGCGTTTTCTATGGCGACCCCTGCCAAATTTGAAAATGTTTCAAGCAGATTCTGGTCTTCCTTTGTAAAGCTATTTGCACCGATCTTGTTGATGACTTCAAGCACGCCGATTGTCTTATCCTTAAGTTTGAGCGGGACACAGAGTATTGATTTCGTTTGGTAGTTTATTTTTTTACTGATATCTTTAAACCATCGCCCGTCTTGCTGGACATCGGATACCAGCAGCGGTTTCGAGTGTTGTGCCACCCACCCTGCGATTCCCTCGCCTATTTTTAATGTGAACTTCTTGACCTCTTCACCTTTGTCGCCGAGAGCGACGTTGAAATAAAGTTCATTTGTGGTTTCATCGATGAGGAGAAGCGAGCTGGCCTCAGCTTTAACTACCCTGTTTGCTGAATCCATGATTCTTTGCAGGACTTCGTTTATATCGAAGGTGGAATTAATGAGAGTACTGATTTTTATAATTTCTTCAAACTCTCTGTTCTGCAACGGAATATCCATCTATTCCCCTATTTTAGAAAGATCGATAAGATCCCCTATTGTGACGGAACCGGTATTTGTGTTTTCATCCTCCATATATTTTGTTATTTCCTTTTTTTCAAGGTGGGTTAGGTACTCACGTATACTCAATGTAACTTTTCTCTTGTTTTCGTCGATGTCTATAACAGCAGCTTTTATCTCATCACCGATCTTAAACAAGCTGGCCGGATCATCCACCCGTTCATTTGAAAGCTGTGATATATGGATCAATCCTTCGATATCTTCATCGACCTTAACGAATACTCCAAAATCCACAATACTTGTTACCGTTCCGCTTACAATACTTCCTTTGGGATGTTTTGCCTTGAGAGTCGTCCAGGGATTCTCCTGAAGCTGTTTTACTCCGAGCTTGATTTTATTGTTTTCTTTGTCAATCGAGAGCACCATAGCCTCTACAACCTGATTTTTTTTATACAGGTCAGATGGATTCTTCACCTGTTTTGCCCATGACATATCTTCGACATGAAGAAGTCCGTCTATACCCTCTTCAAGCTCGATAAATACGCCGAACTTGGTTATCCGCACAACCGTTCCTTTAATTTTGGAATTGACCGGATAGCGTACTTCCACGTCATCCCATGGATTTGGAAGGACTTGCCGGAGGCCGAGGGATACAGTTTTCTTTTGCAGATCGTACTCTAACAGCATGACCTCAACCTGCTCGCCGCTTTTCAACACCTCTTTCGGATGTTTTATTCTTTTTGTCCAAGAGAGTTCAGAGATATGCAGCAGACCTTCTATCCCCTCTTCGAGTCCGATAAAGGCACCAAAGGGTGTAATATTCTTGACCGTACCTCTGAACACCTTTCCCTTTTCATACCGCTCTGAGAATGTAAGCCATGGATCAGGCACGAGCTGCTTCAAACCAAGAGATATTTTACGACTCGTTGAATCCATAGAAAGTATTTTACAGGTAATTGAATCGCCGGCATTCAGCCGTTTCTTGGGGTCATTCACTCTTCCCCAGCTTAAATCTGTTGTATGCAGAAGACCGTCAATTCCACCAAGGTCGATGAATGCACCGTAACTGACAATATCCTTGACCACTCCCTCTACTTCATCCCCAATACGCTTGTTGTTGAAGAACTTCAGTATCTTTTTTTCCTGCATTTCCTCGAGGTATCTTCTGTGAGAAAGCACTACGTTGTTATTTCTTTCAAACCTATCGATTTTAAACAGAACACTTTTACCGATATACGCTTCCGGATTTTCAACCCTTCGGATGTCAAGCTGTGAAGTCGGCATAAAGGCCTCGATTATGCCCTTGATCAGTACCTTAAAACCACCTTTAATTCTTTCAGAAATCGTACCCTCGACAGGGAGACCTTCTTCGTATGCTTCCTTAATTTCATTCCACTTGATTATTTCATCTGCCCTCTGTTTGGAAAGTACGAGCCTCCCCTCCCTGTTTTCCATGCGTACGATCATGACTTCGATTTTTTCACCACGGGAAGGTTCTTCCTCGAACTCGGTCTTTAAAATTTCACCCTCTGATTTGTATCCAATATCCACAAAAACGGATTCTGGTGTCACTTCAACAACAACTCCCTCAATAATCATTCCCTCTTCAAAGGTGGAGAGGTCTTTTATGAATTCTTCATGAAATGTTTCTTCGGCAGTACTTTCGCTGTCTCTGTTTTCTGTTTTCGATAAATTATTCTCCGGCTGGGTCTGGTTTGCTCCAACATCGGTTTTTTCATCAGAGTTGTGACTGGAATTAAAATCGTTGATGGGTCCTTCAAAGCTTTCAGTTGTATCTGAACCCGTGTGATCAACTCTGAGTTCACTATGATTCTCCATGATTTACAGCTCCTCTTCTGATTTCATGTATTCGGTGTACTAGTACGTCACATACTTCTTTGATCGACATGTCGGTTGAGTCAATATAATACGCATCGGCGGCTTTTTTAAGAGGGGACGTAATCCTCGAGCTATCATACACATCCCTCTGCCTAATTTTTTCAGCTATTGTGCTAATATCAGTTGTGGTAGAATTACTGTTTTTATCATAAAACCTTCTTCGTGCACGTTCCTCAATCGATGCATCGAGGTAGAATTTATATCTTGTGTCCGGAAATACAGCGGTGCCGATATCCCTTCCCTCAACAACCACATCTTTATTTTCACTTATGTTTCTTTGAAGTTCAACCATTTTTTTTCGTACAAAATCAAGGCTGGAGATATAGCTCACATTATCAGTCACTTCATCGCTTCTTATTTTCTTTGTGACATCGACTCCATTGACAAAAACCCGATTCCCCTTCATGGAAATAGAGAAGCTGTTCAGGCTGTCTTTTATTTTTACGATGTTTTTAAGAGGTATCCGTTGTTCCAGAACATACAGAGTAAATGCCCGGTACATCGCTCCCGTGTCAAGGTATACATGGCCGAGCATTTCTGCGACCCGTTTTGCAACTGTACTCTTTCCTGCACCTGCCGGTCCATCGATTGCTATAACCACAGCGTGATGTTTTTCTCCTCTGGAGTACCCTGTCAGTTTGCACTATCTCTGAAAAGAAGGGCTTTGTCCCGCTCGCTCAGCACTCTGCATTTTCCAGGAGGCAATAACCCCAACCCGAGTGAACCGATTGACACCCGTTTCAAGGAAATTACCTTGATGTGGGAGCGTGAACACAATTTTCTGATCTCTCTGTTCCTGCCCTCAGAGAGAACGATCTCATATTTTTTTGGTGAAAGTGTCCTATAGTTTTGGATACGCAATTGCTCTCCATTAATATATACTCCCTTTTTCCAGCCATCAATTAAATTATTTTGTATCGGTTTGTTCGTCTCAACTACATATCGTTTCAAAATGTTTGTTGACGGGTGAATAACCTTCTGAGCGAAATCACCGTCATTTGTCAGGATGAGCAGCCCTTCAGACAGAAAGTCAAGTCGGCCTGCCGAAAACAGTCCCGAACTTTTATACCTGTTTGGAACGAGGTCGTAAATAAGCGGTTTTCCGGAGGGGTCGGCCCTGGAACAGAGATAACCGGGCGGTTTATTGAGCATGAGATATACTGCCGGGCCTGTCTTCCAGACAGGTTTCCCGTTGATTTCAACTGTTGATTTTTCATCTACTTTAACACCGAGCCTATCCACAAAACTGCCGTTGACACGAACCCTGCCATCCTGTATCAAATGTTCGGCCTTTCTCCTCGATGTATACCCGCGCATTGCAATAAGTTTCTGTAAGCGCACATATGTCACAGGTACCACTCTCCTTTTAAGTAACTTCTTGCAAAGTTTCTTACAGATACTCGGTCACGAAATGATACATCCTGTAAAGGATACATCCTGTAAA
>CAYSRJ010000055.1:13530-17505 GCA_964433545.1 uncultured Spirochaetota bacterium
GATACATCCTGTAAAGGATACATCCTGTCAAGGACTTTCCCAAGGGGACTTACGCCGCTTCTAAGTAAAAGCAGCGGCTTGACGATTCGTTTACGTGGTTTCATATTCTCCCGGAACAGGCAGGTCTTTCAGGCTCAGAAGCCCGAAATATTTTAAAAATTTTGCAGTCGTTCCGTACAGCACGGGCCTGCCGGGGACATTTTTTCGTCCGGTAACGCGTATAAGTTGATACTCAAGCAAAGTCCGTATTACATGGCCAACCGCAACTCCTCTTATGCGTTCTATCTCTACTCTGGTTACAGGTTGTTTATACGCAATGATTGCAAGTGTTTCCAGGGCCTGAGTCGACAGGCGCAGTTTCTTTCTCGTGTCGTAATGTTCTGCAAGTTCGTCATACAGGGCGGGCTGGATCGTCAAATAATATTCACCAGATTCATTTTTCGCAATGTACAGAGATGATTGTGAATCCTTCAGCCTTTTTCCCAGCTCATCAATAGTATTTTCAACCGCTTCTCTGTTGGTACCGGTAATCTGTGCAATGTATTTTACATGTACCGGTCTGTTTTCCAGAAAGAGGAGTGCTTCGATCAGCTGTACTGTTTTTATATTGGGTATGGAGGTATCTGTCATCAGTTCTCTTCACGGCGCATCAATTTAATGCTTCCGAACAACTTGTGCTGGAGAATATAGATTTTTTTCATTTTTACGAGCTCCAAAAGAGCGAGAAATGAGATAATCAGTTCATATTTTGAATAATGAGATGAAAACAGAGAACTGAACAGTACGCTCTGATTTTCAATCAACAGATTTATGATTTCATCTATTTTGTCTTCGATGGAAATCTCTTCGAGCTCTAACGATTTAAACACCTGTTTGTCCACCTCTTTCGCTACGCGCGAAAAGGCAAGTATCAAATCGACAACCGATATTTCCTCCCAGTTTTCTCCGTCCTTGAAATCAATAATCAGCTGTGGGTCTCTCCTGATGAGTATTTTACCGGTTTCAAGATTCTGCTTTAAAGCATACGAAATATTCTTATACTTCTGATATTCTATGAGATTTTCTATGAATTCTCTTCTCTCATCGCCCTCCCCCTCTTCAATATCAATTTCCTGGGGAAGAAGTATTCTCGACTTGAGATAAAGGAGCTGGGCGGCGGTAAAAATAAATTCCGATGCAATATCCGGGTCGCTTTGACCGCCTGTTCTTCTGATGAACTGACCTGTAATTTCCGATATGGAAAGCTCCTGTATACGTATTTTCGAATTCTTGACGAGGTACAGTAGCAGATCAAAAGGACCTTCGAAAATATCGAGCTTTACAGTATAGGCATTCATGGAAATGAGCTGTTCCTCTGCACGTGTATCACCTTTTCGGCAAAGGTAACTCCTCTCTTGATTTATAACAGACTATTCGGTTACCCGCAGAATGCTTTAAAGCGGTATTGTTCAGTTTACTCCGTTCTGATTCGAGTTCTGAAATACGTTGTTCAAGGATTATCTTTTCACCCTGTATGTACAGACAATCTGTAAGCTCGGAAAGGGGGATCAGCATGAATTCTCTGTTCATCAACTCTCTGTGGGGTATAATCAGAGATGGTGATTCAACTGTTATGCCCTGTATATACAGAATATCGATATCGATGATACGGGGACCCCAGTGAAACGTCGGCTTTCTCCCGGTTGTTTTCTCGATTGACTGCATGTTATCGAGCAAAGCACGCGGAGAGAGGCAATGGGTATCAATCTTTACGACCATGTTAAGAAAATCGGGCTGATCCCTGTATCCGACAGGAGAAGTTTCAAAGATCGAAGACACCGCAAGGATGTTGCAGCATTTTCTAATGAGAGATATTGCCTTTATCAGGTTGTGTTCCCTGTCTCCAAGATTTGAACCCAATCCAAGATACGCTGTGTTCATTGTTCTCCGGTAGATACGGCATCGCCGTGTGATAAAATCGAATCGGGTAGACGGGGGTATACTACTACTCGAGTCCGAGGACATCCGCCATACTGAAGAGACCGTTTTTTTTCTGAACGATGAATCGGGCGGCACGTGCAGCGCCTGCTGCGTATGTTCTTCTGCTGCTGTTCCGGTGTATCAGTTCGATCCTCTCGCCTGGGCCGGCAAAGAACACGGTATGATCCCCGACTATATCGGCAGCACGGAGTGCCATAATTCCTATTTCACCTTTATCCCTGCTGCCGACCTGACCCTGACGTCCGTAAACAGCGACGTCATCAAGCTGTAACCCCCTCTCTTCGGCAATGATCCTGCCGAACTGCAAAGCAGTTCCGGACGGTGCATCCTTTTTCAAATTGTGATGTATTTCAACGATTTCAGCGTCGTACCCATTTCCGAGTATTTCAGCTGCCCGTTTTACCAGGTAAAAGAGGGTGTTTATTCCAAGGCTCATATTCGGTGACAGGAGTATCGGTATTTTTTCGGCACAGTTACGAATATTACCGTGCTGGCGGGCTGTAAAACCGGTTGTGCCAATAACAAACGCCGCTTTGCTGTCTTTTGCTCTGTCGATTTTGCTAAGTACCGCTTCCGGAACTGTGAAATCCACCACAACATCGGTTTTTTCGACAGTGCTTCTGAAATCCGCTGTTATGGAAACACCGATATTTCCAATTCCTGCAACCATCCCTGCGTCCTGGCCTATTGCTGGGGATTTTTCAGCCTCGATTGCACCGATAATACGCATGTCATCACTTTCATTAAAAACAGCGATATTCGTCCTGCCCATCCTTCCCGCTGCACCGCAAATTGTCACATTGATCATACTTCCACTCCGCTCAGATGTTTACAATGGTTAATGCTGTATGAATATAGTATCGGGGAGTTGCTTTTTCCAAATTTGTTATTTTTCCGGCTTTGTATCTTCTTTTTCTCCACTGAAATACTGCTCTCTGATCTTCTGTTCGATGTTTTCCTTTATTGTTGGATTGTCGGAGAGAAACTTTTTTGCCGTCTCTCTTCCCTGGCCTATTCTCTCTTCTTCATAGGAGTACCAGGTGCCGCTTTTTTGCACCACCCCCATATTTACACCCAGGTCGAGCAGCTCACCTTCCTTTGATATGCCCCGATCATACATAATTTCAAACTCTGCAATTTTGAATGGCGGCGCAACTTTGTTCTTCGCGACCTTCACCTTTACTCTGCTTCCGACCGCCTCCGTACCCTTTTTAAGCGTCTCGGTTCTTCGAATATCGAGTCTGACTGAGGAATAAAACTTGAGTGCCTTACCGCCGGTGGTTGTTTCGGGGTTTCCGAACATAACACCGATTTTGAGCCGTATTTGATTTATGAATATTACGCAGGTGTTGGATTTGTTGATTATTCCAGTCAATTTTCTAAGCGCCTGTGACATAAGGCGTGCCTGCAGCCCCATGTGTGCGTCACCCATGTCCCCTTCGATTTCGGCACGCGGAACGAGCGCTGCAACTGAATCGATCACAATGACATCGACGGCGCTGCTTCGCACGAGTGATTCGGTTATTTCTAATGCCTGTTCACCCGTATCGGGCTGAGATACAAGGAGGTTTTCAATATCCACGCCGAGGTTCCGTGAATAACGGGGATCGAGCGCGTGCTCTGCATCGATAAATGCGGCGATTCCGTCAAGTCTCTGCGCTTCTGCAATAATATGGAGGGCAAGGGTCGTTTTTCCTGATGATTCAGGACCGTATATTTCGGTGACTCTTCCGCGGGGCACACCGCCGACACCAAGAGCAATATCAAGACTCAAAGAACCGGTCGGAATCACACCGATAGAAAAATCGGTGCTCTTCTCTCCAAGCTTCATTATCGAGCCTTTTCCGAATTGTTTTTCAATGCCTAAAAGTGCAGTTTCAAGCGCCCTCGTTTTTTCGCTTTCTTCCATGACAACGAACCCCTTAATTGGTACGTTCTTTATAAAACCGACTTCTTCTAAGTAACTTCTCGCGAAGTTACTTACAGATACTCGGT
>CAYSRJ010000056.1:0-8211 GCA_964433545.1 uncultured Spirochaetota bacterium
AAAGCATGTCGTAATCCACCCCGCTCGGTTTGATGACGACAGTACCGCTCTCACGGTCTATTCCGGAGGCATTGCCGAAGGTATATATCACGAGCCCCTTTTCAAAAAGCTCCATATTGGCCTTATACACATCATGACGCAGTTTATCCAATTTATCGTTCATGCTCTTGTCCTTTCGATCACCCCTGAATGAAAGTACCCGGGGGTATTGGTTCCATACTGTATGCTGCGAAAACATCTATTTGCCGAGGATTGTCGATTATCAATCGTGAAGGCGAGCTTACCCGCCGACATCCCTCCATTGTTCAGCCGTACAATTCCCAAAACGCGGTTGTTTATATCGAAACAGGGTTTCCTCATACACACAGTCTGCTGCCACAATATCAGTCTATTGCCTGAACTGCTCTTCGAGCATCGCACCGATCTCCCTGTACCTGCCGTACATCGAATCATAGAAGGCGGTACGCTTTTTATCCGGGTGATAGGTGGTGATAAATCCGCTCCCCATTTTTTCCTGGGCCTGGCCGACCGATTCGTACAGGCCGGCTGCAACCGCCGCAAACATCGCGGCGCCCAGTGCGCCGGATTGATCAGTGCGGGTTATCTTCACCGGCATGCCCATCACATCGCTCAGCACCTGCATAACGTACGGTGATTTCTTGGGGATACCGCCCGCAGCGACGATTTCCTCTATCTCGATGCCTTCCTCCTGAAACCGCTCAATAATGGCACGTGCACCGAATGCGGTCGATTCAACCAGGGACTTGAAGACCCTCACCGCATCCGTGCCCAGGCTGAGGCCGATTACCGCCCCTTTCATCCTCTGATCCGCGTATGGGGTTCGCCTGCCGTTCAGCCAGTCGAGCGATACGGGCCAGAGTTCATCCGTATCCAGCTTCGAGGCCTCCTCGGAGAGCCGCGTCACAACTGTATCCTCTACCTGTTCGATGCTTTTCTTAACTGTTTCATCCCTGCCCAAAGGAGTTTCTGAAAGCATATTTTTCAAAGGCCACATCACCACGTCCCTGAACCAGGCATACACATCCCCAAACGACGACTGCCCTGCCTCGAGACCGACCATTCCGGGCAGGATGGACCCATCCACCTGCCCGCAGATACCACCGACAAGTTTGTCACCTACCACATCCCGGGATGAAACCGCCATGTCGCAGGCAGACGTCCCGAGAATCATGACAAAAGACTTCTCCCTGACCTGGGTTCCCACAGCTCCCATATGGGCGTCGAATGCACCGACCGCAACTGTAGTACCGTCTCTCAAACCGAGCCTTTTAGCCCATTCTGCAGAAAGGCCTCCTGCACTTTCATCTGCTGTAAATGTCTTTGTGTACAGCCGTTCTCTCAGTCCTTTTAAAAGCGGGTCGACCGCGACAAGAAACTCCTCCGGTGGCAGCCCGCCCCATTCCTGATGCCACATTGCCTTGTGTCCCGCAGCGCACCTGCTCCTTTTGAGACGCAGGGGATCGAGATGCCCGGTAAGAACCGCCGGTATCCAGTCTGCATGTTCGACCCAGGAAAAGGCAGCCTCTCTCACCGCAGGGTCCTCGCGGAGGATGTGCAGTATCTTGGCCCAGAACCACTCCGATGAATAGACGCCACCTTCAAACTTTGTAAAATCCGTACCGCCCCAGGACCGGGCAACCCTGTTGATCTCCTCAGCCTCTTCAACGGAAGTGTGGTCCTTCCAGAGCACGAACATCGCGTTTGGATTATCCCTGAACTCGTCTTTCAGCGCAAGGACGTTTCCCTCTCTATCAACCGGCGCAGGGGTAGACCCCGTCGTATCGACACCGATGCCGATCACTTCCTCACGAACCTCATTCCCGATATCTTTCAATGCACCGGTTACAGATTCCTCTAATCCCTCCATATAATCAAGCGGATGCTGCCTGAACTGGTTTTTGGACGTATCACAGAAGACACCTTGCCCCCATCGTTTGTAGTTTGACACGCGAGAGGAAATCTCCCGTCCGTTCTGTGCATCTATCACGATTGAACGTACAGAATCCGTGCCGAAATCAACACCAATCACATACCTTTTTTTCATGCCTGCCTCTCCGATTAATAGACATATTTACGTTGGTCATCCAGCCGACCTGTGAGCCTCTATATAAGAAGTTTACGGAAAAGTATTATAGTGCTGAAGTATCGATTTCACAAGAAAATTTTAAAACCGAAAAATGTCGCAGGTATCAACCACCTACTCGCGCACCCGGTAGGTGTGTATCAGATTCTGATAGAGTGCTGCAAGATGTGGGTTTTTCGCGCTGCCAATTTCTGCATCGATAAGCAGATCCTTCCTGTTTCGTAAAAACCAGTTGTACAGACGAACCGATGCGTCAGCTTCATTTTCGGCTGCGTGGCAGATTTTAACAATCTTTCGCATCTCTTCGCGGGTGAAGAAAATATGATATCCTTTTATTACAATAAAAAAATGCTTCCCATCGTTCTTCTCGACCACCTCGATCGCGAAGTCCTTTTCTTTCTCTTCTTTCATCGATGGTTTCTTTTCAGCCTTCAGGGTACGAACCTTTCTGTTATACTCCTCAACACTCTTATTATACCTGATGACATTTGCCTGTTTAATTAAAAAGAGAAGACCCTCTTCATCCATATCCTGAAGAAGGCCCCGGAGCTCTGAGATAAGCGTCTCTCTGCTCAACTCATGCCCCTCATCTGGATTGTCCGGCATTTATCAACCCCGTTTGTAGATACATTTATCCCGCATCGAACAGTAGCTGCAGTGTCCCTCTTCCGGCTTTTTCACCTCGTAATCAAAGACGCCGACCAGAAAGGAGATCGAATTCTTCGGAATCAGGAGGCAGGCGTCGGTTATGGTCATATCCGGCAGTTCTTCCCTGTGCATTTCATATATCGTTCGCTGATCTTCGACCGGCCAGCCCGCAGTTTCGCCCGGAGACATGAGTATCCCGCTGTATCTGCCCCCATTCGAATGTTCGGCCTCAAAACCGGTAAAAAACTCCTCAACAGCACTGTCAAGCGCAATTGCAGCCAGGGCTTCAAGCGCAAAGGATGCAGTAAGACCGTTCTCCTGTTTTATTTCCTGTGCTTTTTTTTCCAGGCCCCGTCCGATTGTTGCGATACCGGTCATCACATGAAGCGCATCGGATAGTTTACCCGAAACCATTCCGCTTTTCAATACTGTCGAACCCTCAAGAATAATCTCGTCAGGCGGCACGAGCGTGTACCCCTGCTCCCTGTACACAACCTGCGGCAGTGCAAGTAAATGCACAAGTTCGAGTCCGTCCTTCAGGGCCTCGACGAATTTTTTATTTCTGGCGGTCTGCATATCGGTAATTTTGAGACGGTGAAGCACATGCTCAAGATCAAGTGTAACCGCATTTCCCCTGTATACCGGCACCTTTGTCTCCTCCAGCAGTCCTGTCCCCTTGTATGACAGCGATACTTTTCCTTACAAGGTCGATTAAGAAACATTTGCCAGAGATAAAAAATCGATGAATACGACTTCTAAGTAACTTCTCGCGAAGTTACTTTATGATATTCAGTCCCCAAGGACGTACGCCGCTTTTAAGTCATTACGCTGCACTTTACATCATGGAATCAGTTGGTACCGCTGTCGTATCAGTCCCACAGGTTCGTTCGCTGTATCGTTTCCTTTTCATCAGAACCGGTTGAGACAATCGCCACCCGTACACCGAGCAGGTCCTCGATTCGGTCGATGTACCGGTGCGCGCTTTTAGAAAGGTCCTTGTAGTTCTTTACTCCTCCGAGATTATCCCATCCCTCATGCTCTTCATACACGGGCTCCACCCGCGCAAGCACCGCGACGTTTGCCGGAAACTCATCAGTTCTTTGTCCGTCGACTTGATACTGTGTACATACCCTTATTTTTTCAAGCCCGTCGAGCACATCGAGCTTGGTCATTGCAAGTTCTTCGATGCCTGCCGTGCGCAATGCGTGACGCGCCGCAACTGCATCAAACCATCCACAGCGCCTCGGCCTTCCGGTTGAGGCCCCGAACTCCCCACCCTTCTTCCTGATGAACTCGCCGGTTTTGTCTTCGAGTTCCGTTGGGAAAGGGCCCTCGCCGACCCGTGTCGTATATGCTTTCAAAACGCCGAGTACACGGCCGATTGATTTCGGACTTATACCGAGCCCTGTGCATATACCGCCGGTTGATGGATTGGAAGATGTAACATAGGGGTAGGTACCGAAATCGATGTCCAGGAGAATTCCCTGGGCGCCTTCAAAAATTACATTCTTACCTTCATTGATACACCTGTTTAATAGTAGTGACGTATCGGTTACAAAGGGCTTCAGAATATCACGGTATGCCCGAATATCTTCAAGAACCCTTGACAGGTCGAGCGGATTCCTGCCGAAACGGTTTACCAGGGTCGCATTCACTTCATCGAGCACAGTGCCTACCGTTGTTTTAACATAGTCCTCTTCTTCAAGGTCGCAGGGACGAAGCCCCATACGCGCGTACTTGTACGAGTATGCAGGACCGATTCCCCTCTTGGTGGTGCCGATTCCAAGCGATTCCTCGTAGGCATGGTCGAGCTCGATATGATAGGGCATGATAAGGCTTGCCCGATCTGAAATGAAGAGTCGCGATCCACATTCAATACCGAGAGTCTTGAGAAGGTCGATTTCATCCTGCAAGGCATAGGGATTCACCACAAGTCCGTTGCCGATAATGCATATCTTTCCCTCCTTTAAAATGCCCGAGGGAATGAGATGAAGCACATACTTTTTCCCGCCGGCTACAACCGTGTGCCCTGCATTGTTGCCGCCCTGATACCTGCAGATGACATCCGCATTCTCCGTCAAAAGATGAACTATCTTCCCCTTGCCTTCATCCCCCCACTGTGCGCCGATAATTGCGATACTGCCCATTTTTTTCTCCGGTATTTACGATGAGAACATAATACAGCAGGCCTCCGGCCTGCGATCAATAAAACGAAACCCGTCAGACTCCAATACATACTAGGATAATGCAAAAACCGCAATATAAAAAGGTTTTAATTGACTGTCTTTCAGGTGCATAGTAGCTTATTGTATCCTGAATAAGCGTCGGTGGTGGTGATGGCGGATAAGAAAAAACAGTCTTCAATAAAGAAATATCTTGTCTCAGTTATAATCGGTTTCGTAGCGGTTGCCTTTGTAGGGAGCTTTGCCTACAACTATGCAGCAAAACGGGGCGGAGGACCGAGTGTGGCCGTTATCAACGGCGAGCCCGTTGCGATGGGCAGCGATTCTCTGTTTGCGAATTTCTACAGACAGTACTCCGAAGAAGAACGGCAGAAAAGCGGCGACGCGGGTATGACCGATGCGAAAAATCTTCAACTGCTGCGAAAAGCGCTCGACACCGTTATTCAGCGAACCCTGATTCTTCAGTACGCCAAAAAAAAAGGTGTTATAGTAAGCCGGGATATGGTTCTGGAGCAGATTATTCAAAAAGGCTACTACGCCACGCCGAACAAGAAGTTTGATGAAAAGCGGTACATGAACACACCGGAATCCGACAAGAAACATGTCTACAAGTCGGAGGAGGAACAGCTCATCATCGGTATGTTCATCGATGAGTTCATACGAAACTCCCTTATCACCGACCTCGAAATTCGTTCGTTCTATAAGCTTTACGCGTACGGAAAAAAAATTGAATATGTATTCCTTAGATACGATGATGTGCCTGAAGACCGGCTTAAAACATTCTACGAGGAAAACCCGAAACTGTTCGAAAGGGCTCATGTCGCGCATATATTAATAAAGGGTGGCGAGAAAAAGGCCAACGAGGTCTATGAAGAAGTTATGAAAGACCCCTCCCGGTTCGAGGAAATAGCGAAAGAGAAATCTGAAGATCCGACTGCGGAAAAGGGGGGAGACCTCGGCTGGTTTTACAGGAAAGACATGGCCCCCGAGTTCGCAGAAGCTGCGTTCAAGCTCAAGAAAGGACAGATCAGCAAGCCGGTAAAAACGGTGTTCGGCTATCATATTATTAAAGCTCTCGATGATGTGCAGAAACTGGGTTATGATAAAGCAATAAACAGGGTGAAGCAGGAATACGTAAATGCCAACCGCGACGAAGTCGAACGGGCGACAGCCGAAAAGGGAAAGAACATCCTTGAAAAAGCTACAAAAGAACCTGGGTCTTTTGAGGATATTGTAAAGAACGCCGGTTCCAAAGTTGAGAAAACGGACTACATATCCCTGGAAGGCCGGTATATCCTGAATGAAGGCCGAACACTACCGCTCTATGATCTCATGGGCATCGAAAATCTTCCCGAGATTGTCTTTTCGACAAATATCGATCAGGTCAGCGGTCCCCTTACATCCCCGAAAGGTGAAATAATCTTCAAGGTTGTCGGTGAAAAGAAATTTGATCAGGCAGAATTCGAAAAGGCTAAAGATTACGTGCGTCAGGTCTATACTAACATAGAACAAAACTATCTCTTCAATGACTGGTATCAGAGCGCTTTGCATAACTCGAAAATCGTCGATAACTTTAACAGAGTTTTTGCCAAAAAAAGCTGATAAGGCTCATCCATCGGGTTAATTCTACTGGCATGTAATCTTATCAAAGGAACAGGGATCAGATAATGACCTCGCTGTAATTCGTCTATGGAATCACTGTTCGATAAAAATATCGAATTTCTCTACGCACACTTTCCCCACCTGCTGAAAAAACTTCTTTCTCCTGACACACTTGTTCCATATACCTTTGTACAAGGTTCGCCACCAAACATAGTACACGGGAAACTCGCATTTCATTCACAGGCCGATCCTGAACGCGAGGCTTTGAGATCTGTTCAGAATATCATTGTACAGGAAGGCACCCTCATCCTTTTCCTCGGTCTGGGCATGGGTTACCATGTCGAGAAGTTTATTGAGCTGTATGGTACCGCCGGAGCACGGGTGGTGGTGGTCGAGAAAAGCGCAGAAGCTTTCACAATTCTCGTGCAAAATAGGGACATCTCCTTCCTGCATGGGGTAAAACTTTTCATCGCTGAAAACCCCTCCTCCATTATCGATTACTTCGAGTCTCTCAGCCCTGTTTCATTTCGAGGACACCGCGTTATCAGTCTCCGCGGGGCATTCGAGCTGTTCAGCCAGTACTATACGAAGATACAATCAGCATTTGCCGCACTCATGTCGGCCAGGCTCTCCGATATGCTCACACGGTTTGCTTTCGAAAGTCTGTGGCTTAAAAATTTCATCAATAATATTTCCCTCCTTGCAGGAAGGAGATCGATCGCAGCCCTGAAGGGCACCCTCGCAAAAAGACCTGTGCTCGTAATAGGGGCTGGCCCCTCTCTCAAAGACCAGATTCCCCTCATTGCTCGCATAGCTCCGGCTGTTCATATCATTGCTGTCGACACGGCGATCGGGCCGCTTGTAATGCGCGGCATTATTCCCGATTTTATCGTCACTCTCGACGCCCAGTACTTCAATGCCTACGACTTCTTCCCAATCTTTTCGGATGTGCATACCGCTGAAACTGTATACCGGCGCTCGGTTCTTGTTGCCGATATCGTGGTCTGCCCGCAGATTCTTAAAAACTGGAGAGGCGACCTGTATTTCAGTGAAACCTCCTATTCCCCCGCTCCCGATCAAGCCGATTTCAATGGAGAAGAACAGCAAGAAGCACACTCACTGTCTTCGTTTCTGCATACATTTTTTAATAATATCGATTCTCTCGAGTGCGGAGGCTCGGTTGCCACGACCGCTCTGGAGCTCGCCCTATACCTCGGTGCAGACCCGGTTTATGTTACGGGTCTTGACCTTTCATACACGGAATATAAAACCCACGTTGTATCCTCGCCATTCTACAACGAGCTGTATCGGACGAGCAGCAGATTCGTTCCGCTTCAGACACTGATAATTCGCACAATAAGAGGTAGAAAGATAAAAAAAATACCGGCGAAGGACGGGAGACCGGTCGTATCAGATTTTGTATTCTTAAACTATCTGAAATGGCTGGAGTCTAGGGCGGGGGATGATAAAAGGATCGTGAACGTCACCGGATCTGGCCTTCAAATTAAAGGCATTTCTCACCGTACCCTTGAAGAATGTGTCACAGAACTGAGCTCCAGGGAGAAAAAACCTGATATACAGTTTCATACTGGCCCATCCCGAATTCGGAATAATTCTCCTGACCGTTGCAGACCCCTGAGTCGGGGGAGACCCCTGAGTCGGGGGAGACCCCTG
>CAYSRJ010000056.1:8311-16636 GCA_964433545.1 uncultured Spirochaetota bacterium
CGGGGGAGACCCCTGGGCCGGGATACCGCCTTAGCATTCCTCCATGCCCTTTTGAAAGAGAGCAACGAGGCGAAATTTATACTTGACGGGCACGGCTTTGACATGCAGGCCTTCATGGGCAGATTCGCCTTTCTCAGAAACAGCACTCTCCAGGCAGTGCGCCTGTACAAAAGCGACTCGTCAATTAAAAATCACCTGCTCCGGCTCCTCCGGTATCTGGACAGGCACATTCAAAAAGCCTGCAAAAAACTGGATGCATGATGAAAAAACTCATATTGTCGAGTTCGTTCGACATATCAGGATTTAACAATAATATCAGAGATGATATTAGCCGCCTCGTCACACCTGTTTGCGGATCGCTTTAAATGTCTGTATAATTCACGCATCTTCATCATGAATGCGGGCGTATTTTCAACGTTGTCGAAGAGTTGCGCCAGAGACTCCAGATAAAGTATATTCATCTGATTTTCAGTGGCTTTTGCCCTTTTTGCATGCTCCATTGCAACAGCCGGATTTTCTTTCATATTCTTCAGCGCATCGTATATTTCAAGCGTTCCATCCTTCAAAGTCTTTGATTCCAGTAAAAGGTCCTTTGTCGGCATTATTTTGAAAAGGCGGATCTCCTCGACGGTACTTTTTGCCGCATCGATAACGTCGTCAATCGCTCGCGAGAGAGCAAAGATATCTTTCCGGTCGAAAGGGGTGATGAGGGTTTTATTAAGATTCTCAATAAGTATTCTTCGCAGGTCATCCGCCTCCCGTTCGAGGAAAAAAATACCTTCAGGATCACTGCTCGAGTTTTCTTCCAGATAATCAACCAGGAACCGATACGCCTCATACACTTTTTGCGCATGATCAATGAGCAACTGGTAAAAATCGACTTTTTTTCTTCTAGTAAAGAGATGCTTTTTTTTCATTTCTGTTATCCTGTTTTCCCAAGTATAAAAGTAATTGTTATGTATATAACAATGGAAACGAACGCTGAGAGGGGTATCGTCAGAATCCAGCTCCATATAATAATAAAAATGAGCGACCAGCGGACACTCTTCACTCTGAACGCACTTCCAACCCCCATGACCGATGAGGTGATGACCTGCGTTGTGCTCACCGGGGCACCGATCAGGTTCGAAAAAAGGAGAACAACAGATGCCGATATATGTGAAGAGAGCGAATGAATGGGACGCAGCTGAAAAATATCATACCCGACTGTTTTTATAATTTTAACTCCTCCCATCGTTATGCCCAGTACAAGTGATGATATACTCACGATTTTCATCCAGGGAGCAATCTGTATTTGCGATGTTTTACCCGCAAGAAATAACAGAAGAGCGATGATCCCCATCGCCTTTTGAGAATCGTTGCTTCCATGGTTGAGGCCCAGAAAAATGAGGCTTGCAATCTGACCCTTCATGATGTATTTTGTTGCGCTGAACGATGCATCTCTTAAAAAAAATTCCAGACCCCTGTACGACAAATAACCAAACAGTACACCGAACAGAGGCGATAAAAACAGGGCGCCGATCACCCTGGTGCAGAATATCTTCCACGGAACTGCTGTCATTCCAAACCGAAACAGAACCGGACCTATCAAGCCTCCGACCAGAGCAAAGGATGAGCTGGTTGGCATCCTTACTGCCCAGGTCATGATATTCCATAACAGAGCGCCCGTAATCCCTGAAAGAATCAAGAGGACTGACTCTCCTCCATGAGGCAATATATCTATTTTTATTATCCCTCTCGCAACTGTAATGGCGACTGGAGTGCCCAGCACAAATGGACTGAGGAATTCCGCACAGAGGACAATGATCATTGCATTCCTTCGGGAAAATGACCGCGATGCCACTGCCGTCGCCGTAACGTTGCACCCATCTTTCATTCCGTTCGAAAATGAAAAAACCAGAACCAGGGCAATTGAAGTGAACAGTACAGTATCAGTCATAAATTTACGCTGATGAATATTTTATTCAGCAAGGAGTGAATATTTTCATTTTCATCATGTATCCTTTCAAAGACTTCACCTATTTCGTAAATACTTTTATGAGAAAAGGCATCAAACATTGTGGCATTGACAACCTGAATGTATTCCCGTATAAAATTTTTGAGCTCATATCTGTTGTTTTTCAAAAGTTCGGATATGTACTTTCTGTTCTTCAAATAATCATTCATAAAACTTTTGATGTTATCCAGAATGCTGTTCTCTACGGTGAGCAATACCGCGTAGGAAACAGTATTTTTATAGACTATGCATTTATTGAAGTAGATATGGAGGTGATTGTTCAGTTTTTCCATGTACTGCACAACTTCGTATATGTCCTGCCAGTAGAACGGAAGGTTGTATCGGTTGACAAGCCTTTCGTTGAACATGTGTACCGAACTCTCAAAATCCGCTTCAATTTCAATGATCCTGTTAAAATTCCTCTGCAGAGTATCACAATCCTCCGATTTCAGAAGAATCTTTACGAACTGTTGAAGCTCAGTAATAACATCGATGACACCTTTTTCCAGTTCAATTCTCTTCTTCGTAATAGCGGTAAATATACGCATATGTTTTCCCCTGTTAAAAATGCAAATTTCATGCCGATCAGTATATAGACGGCACCTGACCTTTAGAGCTTTTAACTGTCTATATATAAATGAATTGTGAAAAAAGGTTGGTTACGAGCAGGCCGGACCTTTTGTTGCAGCTGGTTAAAGTGCTCAATATATGTACAACTGGTGTACAACTATTTAACTTTTCAGGCCTTCAAGCTTTTTCTGAAGCGTCACCCTGCTAATACCGAGGAATTTCGAAATCTCGCTTTTGTTACCGTTAAAGCGGTGAACCATTGTATTCAACAGTTCTTTTTCCAGCAGGGAAATCAATACTCTATACGTATCACCTTCCCCGTTATACAGGGTAAGAAACTTTTCGATGAAATCTTTGAAAATATCCTTATCCGTGCCGCCAACCGGTTGTAAATGCGGAATGCTGTTTATGAAATCACCCTGGAGGTGTATGCAGATGTTCAACATGATATTCTCGAGCTCTCTTACATTGCCCGGCCAGTGATACTGCCTCAGTATGTTCAGCGCCTGCATGGAGATGCCCTTGATATTCTTTTTTAATTTCAGATTCGCCTTTTTGATGAAGTAATCGACGAGGAGGGGTATATCGTCCAGCCGTTCCCTGAGAGGCGGAATTTCAATCGAGGCCACATTGATCCGATAAAAGAGGTCCTGCCTGAAATTACTCTTCTGTACTTCATCGAAGAGCTGTTTATTTGTTGCCGCTATAATTCTTGCTTTCAGTTGAATGGTCCTGGTACCACCCAGACGATGAAACTCCTTTTCCTGAAGCACCCTCAACAGTTTGCTCTGAATGGAAAGCGGCATGTCGCCGATCTCGTCGAGAAAAATAGTACCCTCTCCTGCCACCTCGAACTTTCCTTTTTTCTGACTCTCCGCGCCTGTGAAAGCCTGTTTTTCATGACCGAACAGCTCGTTTTCAAGGAGAGTCTCAGACAATCCCGAACAATTTACCGCCATAAACGGTTCTTCCTTTTTGGGACTGCTGAAGTGGATAGCACGTGCCACAAGCTCCTTTCCCGTCCCGCTTTCCCCGGTAATAAGTATTGACACGTTATTATTCACAAGTCTGCCGATATTCTTGAACACCTCCTGCATAATGCCTGATTTCCCGACAATACGTTTCAGGCTGTATTCCTCAATTTCCCGGTCCTTGATCAATTTTACATATGAGGTTGCCTTTCTCATTTCAAGCGCGCGCTTTGTAATAAAACTTACCTTCTTTGCATCAAGCGGTTTCTCGATATACTCGAATGCACCTGATGCCATTGCCTGTATGATTGTCTCAAAATTTCCGTATCCCGATATGATTATAACATACACATCCGGATCCGATTTTTTAATCCTGTTCAGGACCTCGAGCCCATCCTCCCCCGGTATTCTATAATCGAGAAACACCAGGTCGATCTTGTTTTCACTGAGTGTTGTCAGCGCCTCCCTGCCGTTGTAGGCCCCCAGAACAACATGCATATCCCTGAAAAGGGATCTAAAGCTCTCGATGATACTTTTATCATCGTCAACCACGAGTATTTGAGCCATTACGTTATTCCTCTATATCAAATCGAATGTTTTCCTGCCGCTGCACAGGAAGAAATATCGAAAAACATGTGCCGTTAATGCCGCTTTTCACGTCGACTCTGCCGAAATGTCTCTCTATAACCATCTTCACCAGGGCAAGGCCGAGACCTGTCCCTTCCTTTTTCGTTGTGAAAAACGGTTCAAAAATAACATCCAGGTCTCCCTTCGGGATGCTTTTTCCTGTGTTACAGAATTGCACAAGCAACTCGTTGCCATGTACCAGCTTGGTTTTTACGGAAAGCTCACCGCCATCGGTCATAGCATCAAACGCATTTATAATAATATTGATAAAAACAATCTGTATCTTCTCAGGATCCAGGTTGATTGGAGGAAGATTGTTCTGAAACTGTGTCCGAATCTCGATACCCTGATGTTTTATCTTATATTGGAAGAGATAGAGCGAATCTTTGATGATCTGATGGAGGTCTGTTTTAATGAATTGCATGGGGCTCGGTTTTGAATATTCGAGCAATTCCTTTACAAGCTTGTCGATCCTGTCGATTTCATTAAGGACCACTCCGATTTCATGAGTACCTTCTGCCGACATATAACGGTTCCCAATGACCTGTACCATCATTTTGATGGAACTCAGTGGGTTCCGTATCTCATGGGCGATCCCTGCCGCAATCTGACCTGCAGTTGTGAGCTTTGCGGACTTCAGCATTTCGTCATGGAGTTTTTTAATTCTCCTGTTGTACAGTTGAATTTTTTTTACCATTTGATTCAAGCTATCCGCAATACTCCCGAATTCATCCTTCCGTTTAATGTCAATCCGTGTTGAAAAATTGTCCATGTTAATGCTGTTTATTCCGGTGATAATCTTCCTGAGCGATGTATGTATGTTTTTTGCCAGCAGAATATATATAAAAAGAGCGATCAGAATGCCGGCGGAAATCATGTAAAAGAGCATGTTCCTCGAGTAACGAAGAAACTTTTCCCCCTCTTTCCTGGACACCGCCATCGCCAGTCCCCCCCAGTAGCTCCCATCCTCAAGGAACAGCGGCTTAAAAATCATAAAGTGCGGTTCGCCACTTATCTTAAACTCTTTTAACACAACCATTTCGTTTTTTTCCAGTCTGTCAGCAAGCGACTGGTCGAGCGTATCGAGATTCGAGAGGGTCGAAATTATCCTGGAACTACCCTTGTATACCGCACTTTCCATACCCGTCAGGTCTTTAATATGATTTACAAACTCTTCTGAAAAAAGATTGCCCGCCATAATAAGCCCTATAGTTTTGCCGCCTGCCTGAATCGGTGAAACAGCTCTCACTGCAAAACCGGATTTACCTCTTTCATAGCTCACCACACTTTTCCCCTCCAGCCCCTTTCTTACAATATCCTGGTTAACTTTTATATCTCCGGCAAGGCCCGGGTTATGCCCTCTCAGCAGAACCTGACCATGTGTATCCTCGAGCTCAATGATATCGACCGTCCCCAACCTGTATATTTCAACGAGCTTCTTTTCAAGCTTGTCATATTCTTTCTGTATCAGCATGTTGCGAATTTCGCCGTTACCCGAAAGCTCATTCGCTACGTTCAGACATTTCCTTTCGATCGATTGTATCTCTTCATTAAACCCCTCGATGCTTGCCTCCAGTCTGATCTTCACTTCATGCTCCAGCGTTTTTTTGATAAGAGAATAACCGATTAAAAGGGAAATGAGGGAAGGTGCAATAATAATCAACAGGAAGGAGAGAAATATTTTCTGGCTCAACTTGAATCTGATAATCCGAAACATCGGTATTGTCCTATTGGATTTACCTGCAGAAGAAACCATCTGCTAATGCCGCAGGTAAAACCCATTCAGCCGGCGTAATATACGAATCGCGCTATACTAAAGAAATCGTTTTGAGACCATCTGATTTGAAGTTGACTATTCTAGAAAACGAACCAAATATACGAGAGTATAACAATTTTGAGGAGCACATAAAACGTCCTGGAGGATGTAAACATACCGGCAAAACAGCCTACTCTATCTTTCTTACTTCATATACCCCCTCATCTATATAAATGTATACGGTTGTATTCGAGTAACTCTTGAATGGAATGGAAAGGCTGTCGCCGCCGCTGTTTTGGTTGTTGTATATCTCCCGCTCACCAATTTTATCCTTTATGACAATGCGAACCTGCGCCGTACCCAGATCTTTCGGCACGTCGAAGTTGAGCACTCTGGCATAGAGCTTGTCCTTCTCCTTTTCCGACGGGAGGTAGCCCACGTAAAAAGTTACTGTTTCGTTCCGCTTTACGACCGTTCCCTCCGGCGGTTCCTGGGCAATGATAATACCGTTTTGCGCAGGGTTGTTTGTATCCTCAGGGATTATGTTAACAAGCACACCGCGCAGCGCAAGGTCCTGCATAACCTCCTTGATGTTTTTATCGGTGTAGTTATCCAGATAGAAGGCCTGTATTTCCGGACCCTTGCTGACCACAAGATCGATCGTTTCAACATTGGTGATGGGAGTATTCGGAGGTGGAGACTGACCGATAATCATTCCTGCCGGCTCTGCTGAGGCGATGGTTGCGATTGTCCCTATTTTTATTGTTTTGCCCTGAAATGAGAAAATTTCCTGAAGCCGGTTCTGGACGAAGGCAACGGTCTTGCCGGTATAATCCTCGACAATGGAAATTATCGGACCCTTGCTCACAACGAGTCTTATAGATTTACCCTCACGCACGGAACTGCCGGGTTTCGGATCCTGCTCAACAATGATATTTTTCTCCTGATCGCTGAAGTACCTGGGATCGATCACACTGTTGAGCTTTTTTTTCTGCAAAATGAGAAGACCCTCTATCAGGTCTTTATCCGTAACCTTTGGAACACTCACTTCAGGAGGGCCTTTTCTGACAAAGATGAACACGAGAATAGATACAGACACAAGCACTACAACAGCAAGAAGTAGTATGATGATGACGTTCCGGATGATCAGCTTTGAATTGGTTACCACATAGTTGTTGAAAATGCGGAAAGTACCCTTCACTCTTTTAAAAAAATCACCCATCAATCCCCTCGGCCATATGTGTGTGTAAGTATATCAATCATTTTTAAATAAGGCAAATACCGAGTACCGAAAGCCGTCCGTTTTCTGAACGCTTTGCTTTAGAATAATGCCGAAGGTGCTGATAAGTACCGCTTGACGGCCGCATCTCTGCATCTCAGGCTTTGATATTTCATGTGCCGGAACTCTCTAAAACTTTCCCCTCTATGTCGCGGTACCCATTTATGAACTGTCTGAAATCCATTATCTTCTTGTTTTCCGGCTGCAGCTCTAAAAGACCGACAATCCCGTTGCCTGTCTTCACGAGAACCCCCATATTTCGGTCAAGGCCGACTATCTGTCCCGGCAGTACATCTTCATATCCGGGCAGGTTCACAACGCGCGCACGGTACACTCTCACGCGCTTCCCCTCAAGCATCGAGTATGCAACCGGCCAAATATCGAATGCCCTGATCCTGTTCAAAACATCTGACGCGCTGTCATGCCAGTTAATCCAGCCGTCTTCTTTTCGTATCGGCGTACAGTACGTCGCATCCAATTCGTTCTGAGGTCGCGGCTGAAGCGCATTTGTCATATATTGTTGAATTGATTGAAGGAGAAAACCCGGAGCTATACGGATGATTTCGTTCTTAAGATCGGAGGCATTCATATCAGGCGTCAGGGGAATCACCTGCTGTGCTATAATATCGCCCGCATCCATCTTCTTTGCCATGGTTTGAACTGTAAGTCCGGTACATGTGTCTCCGCTGAGTATTGCAGCTTCAATGGGAGACGGCCCGCGGTATTTCGGTAAAAGCGATGCATGAAGGTTGAGGCTCCCAAGTGCAGGGCGGGAAATAACAAACTCGGGAAGTATTTTTCCGTATGCAACCACAACAATGAGATTCACACTATGTGCTTTCATCTCACGAACGAGAGACTCATCTGCTCTCTCAGGCTGATAAACATCGATGTTACGATCAAAGGCAGCCTCCTTTACCGGTGTCGCGCCGGTTTTCATGCCTCGTCCCGCTTTACGGTCGGGCTTTGTAACCACCATTGAGACGGTAAATGACTGAACGAGTGCACTGAGGCATTGGCCTGCAAGCAGCGGAGACCCAAAGAAGGCAATGTTCGGGTTCTGATTCATAGATATGGTTTTATCCATTGGAATACCGGCATTCCATGCCGGAGAAAGCTGGTTTTT
>CAYSRJ010000057.1:0-16338 GCA_964433545.1 uncultured Spirochaetota bacterium
GGCACAGGTACCAAGGGCACAGGTACCAGAATTTTTATGCTCAACTGACTTATTACGTTATAATTACCTATTATTGCATGCCGCACAGGTATACATTCTACAGGTAAAAACCATTAGGCAAGTGCACCATCAGGCATTTATCGGTTTGACCTTTTACGATTGAAAGTTTACTTGCCTATTTTTGAGTACATTCAATAAGTTTACGGTCAAAAGGTGTATTCTGAATTTCATACCGCCGGGGTAGATGTTGATGAAAACTGTGCTTCTTGTGAGCGGTCTCGATATTGAAAGGAAGAGCTCTTTTATGAGACAGCTTGTCTGTCTTGGAAGAGAGCTGAATGATAGAGGAATACATGCTGTTTTATGCAGCAGCGTACTGTCCAAAAATGGACACACATGTAAATACAGGAAATCGTTGTTTTCTGGGAGCATGATTGAACACACACAGAGCTTTTTAAAGCTCATTTGGGGAACAGGCGCGAATGCCGCCGTACTGCTCGGCTATCCCGACCAGTTTCCCTTTTTGCAAAGTGATATACCGGACGGCTTTCCCTGTTTTCTCTGGGCGCAGTTTTCTAAACCACCCGGATTAAATACCTTACGGAATGTAGTACCGGTTGCGCTCACTCCGAAGAGCCGTGACTTTATCAAGGAGGCCGGTTTCACAGGACCATGCCCGATAATTCCCCACGGTGTCGATACCTCGGTGTATTATCCGCTTTCCGTAGCCGAGCGCAGCCGCATGCGGAGCGACATGGGCCTTGCTGGCCGCTTTGTCGTCGGGACGGTCGGCGCCCACACATCGAGAAAGCGGCTTGATATCATCATTGAAGCCTTCAGTATATTTTCCGAAAGAGTTGAGCATGCTTTTCTCATGATAAAAACTGACAGGGTGCGGTCTCTCGACGGATATGACCTGAACCGGATAATTGCCCGAAATAGGGTTGCGGCTAATTCAAAAATAATCGCCGCTGATTTCAATAAGAAACAAATGCGAAATCTCTACGGAATTATGGACCTGTATGTAACACTTTCCGAGTGGGAAGGTTTTTGTATTCCCGCTGTCGAGGCGATGTCCTGCGGGGTGCCGGTTGTTACACATCCGGTGCAGGGGTCTGGTGAAACAGTGCCGTATAAAAAACACCTTGTGCCTGGAGGAAGCGTCTTTTGGGAGGATGGCACGGTGCTCCTCAGGGCCGACCCCGGAGAGACGGCACGTATTATAGAGAAGATTTTTAGGGACCCGGAGCTTCATAAAAAATTAAAGAAAAGCGGACTTTATGAAGTGCGCAAGAAGTACGATATGAGGATTGTCGCCGGGCTCTGGAAAGACCTCATTGAGATGAATGGTTTATAAAACCATATTTTTCAAAAACCTGAAGGCAAGGATATGCCTGTCGAGCCTGAAGAAGTTTTCGGTTATCATTTTCTTGAACCGGTCATCACTGCGGCATGAGGCTATTGCCCGCTCCAATACTGCGCGAAGAAGCCGTTCGTTCTGTATGAAACGTGTCGGTTTCAAATACCGGCCGAACTCCTGCCCGCACCTCTTTTGGTACCATGAAAAGTCCCTGCCCTCAATGAGGGTCTGAGCTGCGAGATTTCCTGACAGCATGGCGAAGAAAATGCCTTCACCAGTAGAGGTATTGACAAAACCAGCCGCATCTCCGGCAAGGATGGTGTGTGCAGAATACACCGGGTGCACGGACGCGAACGGTATGATCTTCGATCTGTATTTTATTGTGCTGGCGTTAAATATATTATTTTTCGCGAGATATTCCAGATACTGCCGGTACACTGCTCGTATATCCCTCTGCGGAAGATATGCACCCACCCCTGTGTTTACATACCCCTTTTTGGGAAACATCCAGGCATAGCCTCGTATGCCGCCGAAGTTGAAATGCACATGCGCGGTATCGATCTCCTGTTCGGTTTTGAAATCATATTCCATACAGATGCCTGCCCGCCGATATCTGAGTGCGCTTTTTACTCCGGTTGCATCTATAAGTATTTCACCTTCAGGTTTTTTTCCAGTGAAGAATTGCGCTCCCGCCTGTACCGCTTTTTGCAGAAGAAACCAATCGAGGTCCTTTCGTAAAAGGGTTTTCATGAGCGGTTTTCGGGATGTAAAAACCATGGAATGCCTTCCACATGAAAACTGCGCCCTGAAGATATTCTTGCTGTCGATCTCCGATATATAGGGAAACCGGTTTTCGTAGAGCAGCGGGTTGAACAGTCCGCCAGCGCATGATTTTTCCCGCGGAAAGGAAACCTTATCGATTATTTCAACATCAATGCCCGCCTGTGCCAGATACAGCGCAGCCGTACTGCCTGCAGGCCCTGCACCGAGTACCGATACTGTCATCAGCCTTCCCCTGTTTATTCTGATGCTGTGGGATAGTATAGCAGTGATCTCATATTTTTTAAATAAAATCTTATATATGTCGCCGATGAACGGTATGGTTGCGGAGAGTTGTTCTGTTTACAAAATTCTGAAATGACCGGTGCACTAACTGTTGGCGGCGGACGGACAATGGAGTCATATTGTAGATATAGTCCTGAAGCACATCATGCATTTAAAATACTATAGGGATGATTTTTATGAGAGTATTGAAAGAAGAATCGGTGGCGGTCATTGTCGATGTCCAGGAGAGACTTTTTCCTCACATGTACGGCTACCAGCCAGGCACAGGGAGTGGGAATCTTGAAAAATTCATTGTAACACTGATACGGGGGCTTTTGGTGCTCGATGTGCCCATTCTCGTTACCCAGCAGTACACAAAGGGGCTCGGCCCAACCATACCGTCAGTGCACGAGGTGCTCGGGGAGTACAGCCCCATTGAGAAGCTCGCATTCAGCTGTATGGATGAGCAGGCTTTTGCCGATGCGCTTGAAAAGATCGGCCGAAAAACGGTGATACTCGCCGGTATCGAGACGCATGTGTGCGTGCTGCAGACTACGCTGGATATGGTACGCCACGGCTACAATCCGGTTGTTGTTGAAGACTGTGTCTCTTCTCGAAAAATCGGGGATAAAAAAACGGCTATCTACCGCATGCGGGAGGAAGGAGCCATCGTTACGAGCTGTGAATCCATTCTATTTGAACTGCTGAGGTATGCGGGAACCGATACGTTCAGATCGATATCAAAACTGGTAAAATGAATAAGGTTAAACGCAGATGTAACTCTGACACTGCTCATACATCCACAATATTCACTGGAATTAAAACGCCGGCTTTAAGCGGTCTACAGCTTTTTATAGCAGGACCACCAGTTGTAACAGTTGTCCTGCTCCATCCAGCCGTCTGCTGTACAGCCTCCTTGATCTCAATATGGTGTATCTTAATAATAACGATAATCATTATCTATGATAAGATGCTGAATGAATTCGTCAAGGGAAGAATAACTTCAGGTCATTTAAATTTCGGAAGAATAATTTCAGTTGAAAAAAGCCGCTGCGGAACATACCATATGGTGTTGCGCGTGTATGGTAAATGGGGTTTCATGGATTGGTTGGCAGGAGCAAAATATGATCGGGTGGGGTATATATCGTGAAAAAGATTCGTGTTTTTTCGTGGAATGTAAACGGGATTCGAGCTGCGTATAAGAAGGGACTTTTGGATTGGCTGAAGGAGACGGGCCCGGATATACTGTGTGTGCAGGAAACCAAGGCGCAGAAAGAACAGCTTCCAGAGGAGCTTCTAATGGTTACCGGTTACAGGACGTACTTCGCTTCGGCCGAGAGAAAAGGCTACAGTGGTGTCGGGTTGTACACGAGAGAGGAGCCGAAGTCAGTCAGGCATGGTTTTGGCATTGAACGGTTCGATCTGGAGGGCAGGGCGCTCATCGCCGATTACGGGTTTTTAACACTTTTTAATATTTATTTTCCGAACGGAAAGGCATCGAAGGAACGCCTCCGCTTCAAAATGGATTTTTATGACGCCTTTCTCGAATATGCGAATAGACTAAAGCAGGAGGGAAAAAATATAATTATTTGCGGGGATGTAAACACTGCACACAAGGAAATTGATCTTGCCCGGCCGAAAGAGAACGAAACGGTGTCCGGTTTTCTTCCGGAGGAGCGCGCATGGATCGACCGCTTTATCGCCAGCGGGTTCGTTGATACGTTCAGGGAGTTCAACAGTGAGCCGGGGCAGTATACGTGGTGGGATCTCAAAACGAGGGCACGGGAGCGAAACATCGGCTGGCGGATAGATTACTTTTTTGTCAGTGATGATTTCATGAAGAAAGTAACCTCCTCCTACATACTGCCCGATGTGATGGGGTCGGACCATTGCCCGATCGGAATAGATATCGAGCTTCTAAGTAACTTCGAACAAGCTGCGTTTTAATACTCGGTCCCAAGAGGATACATCCTGTCAAGGACATATGGCACTTTTTGGTATAGGTATGAGTAAATTTTCAGTTGAAGTTATCGAGCCGTTTATCGTATTCCAGAACAATCCTCTCATAAGATTGTAATAGTTCTTCGAGCAGGCTGTAGAGTTGTTCGAGCTCTTTTCGCAACGTATGATTTTCCGTTGAGAAATCGCCGATTTTATTTCCACTTCCCGATGCCGACAACTGAATTATCTCCTCATTGTTTCTATTGACCTTTTGTTCGAGAGATTCGATATCACCCTCTGTTTCGCGGATAGCCTGTTCAATCGGTCTCAACGCATTCGAACGTTTCCGTATGATCTCTGCGCGCTGTTTTCGAAGTCCCCTTTTGTCGGATGTTGGGCGCTGTTCTTCTCCCTGGCGGCCGGTGATTGCAGACACCCGTGTTTTTTCATTCGCTTCTACCGCCTTTTCATCCATCCAGCCGATGGTTTCGAGAAAGTCCCGATACGTTCCTTCGAACATGCGCAGGGTGCCTTCATCAAACACGATAAGTCTGTTGATGAGAGTACGTAGAAAAAGTTCATTGTGCGTCACGATAACAACAGCACCTGAAAAATTATCGATTGCAGCCATCAATGCGTCGCATGATTCCATATCGAGGTGATTTGTCGGCTCATCGAGAAGAAGGAGGTTGCACGGTGTAAGGAGAATTTTTCCAAACAGGACCCTGCTCTTCTCACCTCCGGAGAGTACCTGTATTTTCTTCTGGGAGTCGTCACCGCTGAACATCATCAAACCGCAGGTCGTAAGCACCTGCTGCCTGCCTGCGCCTCCGTCTGCACCGGTGATTTCCTGTTCCACGGTTTTATTGGGGTGCAGGTCTTCCACCGCGAGCTGACCGAAATAACCGACAGAAACTTTCTGATGAGAACGGATTTCGCCGCCTGCTGAGTTCAGGCAGCCGGCGAGCAGTTTAAGCAGTGTCGATTTCCCCCGCCCGTTTTTTCCGATCACCCCGATTCGATCATGACTTTCGATAGTGAAACTAAGGTTTCTGATAAGGGGATTGTCGGCAGCCGTGTATGAGAATGACAGATTACGTATTTCCATGAGGTATTTTGCGGGGAACTCTGCCTCGTTGAACGAAAACTCGAGGTTTTCGATTTTTTCGAGCCGCCGAGTCGACCCCTTTTTTTCGAGCGCCTTTATTCGCGACTGTACGAGCCCAGCCAGCCGTGCCTTTGCCCTGAACCGATTGATAAAGACCTCTACCTCTTTTCGTCTTTTTTCGTCGTTTATGCGCGTTTTTTCGTAGATTTCCTCTTCCTGTGCGATTTGCAGGTAGAGTTTTTGGGTATTACCCGACATCTTTCTGATTTTTTTCCTGTGCAGAGCCATTGCATGGGTTACCACCTCGTCCATGAAACCGCGATCATGGGTAACGAGAATGAATTCCCTTTGCCACCGCTTCAGGCACCTCTCGAGCCATCGGATCGATACTATATCCAGGTAATTGGTAGGCTCGTCAAGAAGCATGAGGTCGGGTTCTTCGATGAGAACTTTTGCAAGGTTCAGTCGAACTTGAAATCCACCGGAAAGTGAGCGCGGATTCTGATGGATTACTTTTATGGTAAAACCCAATCCGAATAATACTTTTTCAACCCGCCATGTTTCATCCCTGTGTGCGTTATCAAGGTACCGGCAGCCCTCCTCGAGCACGGTTTGTTCGGTGAATCGAAGTTTCTGCTCGACATAGCCGATGGAGTAATGTTTCGGAATCGATATACTGCCCCTGTCAGGAACGATTTTTTCACTCATGATATTGAGGAGGGTTGTTTTTCCGCTGCCGTTTTTGCCGACCAATCCGATGTGTTCTTTCCGGTTAACGGTGAAACGAATATCATCGAAGAGCAGTTGATTGCCGAATGAATGGGTGAGGTTGTCGACGGTGATCATGGTTCATGCGACTCCAGGAGCATCATAAGAATTTTTAAGATTGGTTAAATATACTGGGATAGGCACATAAAAAACCACTTATTCTGAGATAATCGTGAGCCTGTGCCCGGATATATCTGCAGGTTCATATGCACAATGGGTAGGACACATCGCGGATAAACGCTTAAAAAAGGGCGCCTATTGAGCGCCCTTTTGATATACATCATGCAGATGCAACTCGTCAGTCTTCCCACTTGCCGCCTTTGCCCATTTTCGAGAAGAAGAAGGCAAAGGCACCGATGAACACCACCCACATGACGATGATTGTTCCGATTGCGCCTCCGTTCATTTTTAAACCCCCTTACGATTTGGCTTCTTTTGTTTTAAACGACTGGAACACGAAACTCAGGATGAATGTCACACCGAGAGTAATCCATACGAACGCTGCAGCCCATTTCGGATATCCACCGTACTTGAACGGCAGGTCTTTGGCAAATCCACCGTATGCAACCACGAAAAGGGCGCCTGCAGGGACAACGACTTTCAGCATCCAGTCGAACCACGCACCGAGCTTGATGTCGGATGTTTCGTTGATATGGTCCCTTAGCTTTTTCGCAGGGAAGACCCAGCCGACTACAAAAGATGCAATCGCCCCGGTGATCAGAAGCCCGTAGAAACTTACCGCCCTGTCGATGATATCAAGCCAGTACAATCCTCCCTGGGTGGTATAGAGCAGCCCCAGCAGAAATCCCAATATGCAGATGAGCAGCGTGGAGTTTTTCAGCTTCATACCGAATTTGTCATACACCGGTGCGATAACACCACCGTGCGCGAGGAAAAACGCCGAGTCGATGCCCAGGAAGAACAGACAGAGGAAGAACAAAACACCTACAATCGGCGCTCCTGTTGGGATCATCGAAATTCCTACCGGGTAACTCACGAAAGCGAGACCGAGGCCGGACGCACTTACCTTGTCGATGGGAATGTTCAGGGACTGCATGATAAAACCGATGATGCTGAATACCGCAAAGCCTGCAAAGTAACTGGTAGCGCAGTTTGAAAAGGATGTAATGAAGGCATTGTTCGTTATATCGGCCTTCTTCGCAACAAAACTTCCATACGCAAACATACCGGCCATACCGACCGAGAGGGTAAAGGCAATCTGGCTCAAAGCGGCAAACCACACCCCCCCCTGTTTCAGCTTCGCCCAGTCGGGTGTCAGGTAGTAGTTAAGCCCTTTGACTGCGCCGGGCAGAGTGAGCCCTCTGATGAGCAGGGTAACAAGGATAACCCAGGGGATGATTACCGTCCAGACGGCGATCTTTCCGGTTCGGCCTGCGCCCTTGTAGATGATTATGTACATAACGATCCAGACAACTGCAAGGCCTATCACTATAGGCACAACGGGATGGCCGAGATGACCCGGTCCGCTTGAGAGCTGCAGTACAGTCTTAAAAAAGAAGTCGCCTGCACCGGAAGCACCCGCCTCTCCTACACCCCAGGCCATGACAACCGAGCTGACGGCATAGCGAAGCGCCCACGCCATGATGACGCAGTAGTAGCTCACAATGAGGAAGGCGACAAAAACCGGCCACCAGCCTATCCACTCAAGTTTTTTACCGATTCCTGCAAAAACCCCTGGAGCCCCTTTCTGAAAATAGCGCCCCATACCGAACTCCATTATCAGCCATGGTACTCCCATGAGGAGGAGACCGACAAACCAGGCTACCAGGAAGGCGCCTCCTCCATAGCTGTAGCTCATGTACGGGAACCTCCAGACATTCCCGAGACCGATAGCAGAGCCGATAGCAGCAAAGATGAATGTATGTCTGCTTGACCACCTCTCTCTTCCTACTTCTGCCATATGTATCCTCCTTCCTCTATACAGAAACGTACAGATCCCGTATAGAGTAAAATAAGATTGGTACTACATTTAAGGGCCGTAAAGGCCACCTGTCTGCTTCAGGAATTATTGCATTACATTAATTTGGTTGAGATGCCTTGTATTATCATCGTGTATATCATATATGAACATTTTTGTCAATTATTTATCTCTTGAAAAATAGGAAGGCCTTCGAAGAATTGTGTCTGAAACACCTGTTTATAACTCAAGAGGTTTCTAATGCTGCTCTGTCATAGACAACGGTTCCGCCCTTTATCACCAAATCGACCGTGCTGATGCCGGTGCGGTAGGCCAGGGATGTGTATGACGGGTATGCGAGTATGACGAGGTCCCCCTGTTTACCGACATCGATACTGCCGATGCGGTCAGCCCTTCCGAGCGCGGCAGCGGCGTTTATTGTTATTGCGGTGACTGCCTCCTCTATGCTCATATCCATATTCAACACGGCAAGCGCGATGATGAGGGGTACTGATTCACTGCAGAAGGTACCGGGATTCATATCCGTTGCAAGGGCTACTGGCACCCCGCTGTCGATCATGAAGCGAGCGCGGGCGTAGGGTTTTTTCAGGCAGAATGCAGTGCCCGGCAGAAGCGCTGCAACAACACCGGTATCACGAAGCGCCTCGATGCCTCTGTCGGATGCGTGTAAAAGGTGATCGGCGGATACCGCTCCCAGTTCCGCTGCCAGCTCTGCACCGCCGGTAGGGTTGATTTCATCAGTATGGAGCTTCATCGCAAGGCCCAGGCTGCGGGCTGCAAGAAGTATCCTTTTTGCCTGCTCGACGCTGTATACATCCTTCTCGCAAAAGACATCACAGAATTCTGCAAGCTTTCTTTCCGCGACAGCCGGGAGTACAGTACTAATGATAAACTCAATATATTCCTCTCCCCTGTTTTTGTACTCTACCGGTATAACATGTGCACCAAGAAAAGTTGGCACAACGTCGACCGGATGGAGCTCGCTGAGCTTTTTCATTACTTCGAGCTGCCTTATTTCTGTCTCATAATCCAGGCCGTACCCGCTCTTTCCCTCGACTGTGGTAACGCCGAAGGAAAGCATCGTATTGAGTCTCTCCAACCCTTTGCCGAAAAGCTCATCGTGTGAGGCGGCACGGGTTGCCCTGACTGTGGCGGCGATTCCCCCGCCCCGGCCCATGATATCCATATAGCTCAGACCCCGGGTCCTCCAGGCGAATTCCTCTGCCCGTTCGCCTGAAAAAATAAAATGGGTATGAGGGTCTACAAAGCCTGGAAGCACGGTCCTGTTTCGTGCATCAATTGTACTGTATTCGGCTGTTTTGTATTTTTGAATCACACCGTCTGTTTTTCCCAGAGCCCGGATAATTCCGTCTTCAATAAGCACTGCGCCGTCTTCGATAATGTGAAGGTCGGACATAGCCCTTCCTTTTTTGGCTGAAAGGCCGCTGCAGGTTACAAGCTGTGCGGCATGGGCAATGAGGAGGTTTTCTCTGTCAGCGATGTGTTCCTGTTTCATTTCTCGTCCCTTAGAAGTCCTGTAAGCGGAGCGACGAGCCTTCTCGGTTATGAAACTTTCTATCGCAGTATATGTGTCATCGGTTCCGTACGGCTTTTACTACTGTTTCTTTTACCAGGTCATCTTCCGCACTGTAGGGAGTCGTTATATGGTCTGTTTTACTGTTGGTCTTATTGTAATCGACTGCGGTTTCAAGTGCGTGTTCGTTGCCAGCCCATGCACGGCGTGCTACACCGCCCATCACATCCCATCGTATCGCCGCCTGTATCGTTTTATCTACTTCCCTGCTTCCGTCAAGCAAAAGCCCGAATCCCCCGTTGATTGCCTTGCCGATGCCGACCCCGCCTCCGTTGTGCAGGGAAACCATGGTCATGCCGCGTGCTGCATTACCGGCAAAACACTGGGTTGCCATGTCTGCCATTACATTGCTCCCGTCCTTTATGTTTGCGGTTTCTCTGAAAGGTGAATCGGTCCCGCCGGTATCGTGATGATCTCTGCCGATCATAACCGGTCCGATTTCACCGTTTCTCACCATCTCGTTGAACCTGAGGGCTATTTTGATCCTGCCCTCTGCGTCCTGGTACAGAATACGGGCCTGAGTGCCGACAACGAGGTTGTTCTTTTCTGCATCGCGAATCCAGTTGTAATTATCCCTGTCCTGAGGCCGTCGTTCAGGATCGATACATTTCATCGCGGCGCGGTCGGTCGTCTGCAGATCCTCGTGCCTGCCGCTCAGGCAGACCCACCTGAACGGGCCGTACCCGAAATCGAAGAGCAGGGGCCCCATGATATCTTCCACATAGGACGGGAATATAAAGCCTTCTTTTTCGTCGTAGCCGTTTTTAGCGATCTCCTTCACACCGGCATCGAAAACAGCTTTCATAAACGAGTTGCCGTAATCGAAGAAGTAGGTGCCCCGTTCCGCAAGGGCCTTGATATGTTTAAAGTGGTGCCGCAGGCTCTTATTAACGAGCCCTTTGAAGCGCTTTCTGTCCTCTTTGAGCAGCCTCGTCCGTTCTTCGAAGGAAATTCCCTGCGGGCAGTATCCGCCGTCATATGGTGCATGACAGGACGTCTGATCAGATAGCAGGCTTACTTCGACCCTGTTTTCGATGAGGTATTCCAGAAGATCGACTATGTTTCCGTAATAGGCGACGGAGTATGTCTTTTTTTCAGAAAGGAATCTCGTTGCCGTGTCTACCGCCTCCTTCGGACTCGAAGCCACCTCTTTTACCCACCCCTGGTCCAGGCGTGTTTTTATGCGAGAGTAATCGACCTCAGCAATGATGCCCACACCGCCTGTTATCTCGACAGCCTTGGACTGGGCACCGCTCATACCGCCGAGCCCAGACGAAACGAACAAATGCTCCTTTAAATCAGACTTCTGATCCAGGCCGAGTTTCAATCTACCTGCATGGAGGAGTGTGTTGTACGTTCCGTGCACTATTCCCTGGGGGCCGATATACATCCAGCCTCCCGCAGTCATCTGGCCGTAGTTCGCAACCCCCATCTGTTCGGCGATCTCCCAGTCCTCGTAGTTGTCGAACATGCCGACCATAAGAGCGTTTGTTATGATCACCCTGGGACTTTCCTTCCGTGAATTGAACAGGCCGAGCGGATGACCGGATTCGACTACAAGTGTCTGGTCGTCGCGTATAATCTCAAGATATTTCTTTATAAGTCTGTACTGCATCCAGTTCTGGCAGACACTTCCTGTTTCACCGTAGGTAACGAGCTCGTACGGATAGAGTGCTACATCGAAATCAAGGTTGTTATCGATCATCAGCTGAAACGCCCTTCCCGCAAGGCAGTTTCCCCCGTATGCGTCGATCGGCTTTGCTTTGATGTTCCCTGGCGGACGAAACCGGTATCCGTATATCCTCCCCCTTGTCAGGAGCTCCTCAAGGAATTCAGAGGCGAGAGCTGCATGAAGCGAAGGAGGAATATAGCGCAGCGCATTTTTGAGAGCGATTTCAGTTTGAGCGGGGGAAAGCCTGAAACCTCTGTCGGGCGCACGTCGTATATCTTTAATAAAATCCGGCATTTCGGGAAGCGTGGTTTCAAGAGCGGCTGTTGTCGTATCCGCAGGATTGAAAGCCATGGTCACTACCCCCTTTATATAGGCAAGTGAACTTGCAAACTAAAAGGTTCAAGCCGATAAATGCCTGATGGTGCACTAGCCTAATGGTTTTTACCTATAGACTACATACCTGCGGCACGTAATGGCAAGCAATTGCAATAATATACAGTCATTTTTATATGAAATTCTGTTACAAAAATCAGAATTCCAATGGATAAAACAATAAGTACTATATTATTATACAGTAAGTCACTTATTTTCAGAACCCAAATTTTGAAGGATATATGAAAACAGTCGAGTGCGTGCCGAACTTTTCAGAGGGCAGAGATCAAGGAATTATTACAGAAATATCAAATGCAATTCGCACGGTAGACGGGGTAACGCTTCTTGATGTCAGCTCCGGTTACGATACGAACAGGACCGTTTATACATTTGCCGGGAGCCCGGATGCGGTGTTTGATGCCGCTTTTTCGGCAATCGAGCGGGGAATCGAGCTAATAGATATGTCGCACCACCGGGGCACGCATCCGCGTATCGGGGCATGCGATGTGTGTCCGTTTGTTCCTGTTCAGAATATCGATATGGACGAATGCGTTAAAATAGCCCGCAAACTCGGCAAACGGGTCGGATCATCGCTGAAAATACCGGTATACCTGTACGGGCATGCGGCGATACGACCTGCGCGTGTGGAGCTTTCAGCAATCCGATCCGGAGAATATGAAGGCCTCGCAAAAAAGCTGAAGAATCCGCTGTGGAAGCCCGATTACGGCCCCTCTCAATACACGAAGCAGGTTAAAAGGTCAGGCGCTGCGGTTGTTGGTGCGCGGGATTTCTTGATTGCATTCAATATCAACCTTAATACCGAAGACAGAACAACTGCCCAGTGTATAGCAGGGAGGATACGCGAAAAGGGCAGGGTTGTGATTGATGATCGGGGAAACCGGGTGCATATTCCCGGAAGTCTTCGGTTCTGCAGGGCAATAGGCTGGTATATCGAGCTATATAAGAGGGCGCAGGTTTCAATTAACCTCACGAACTACACAAAAACGAACATGCATCATGCCTTTGAGGCGGCAGCCGAAGAGGCGGACAGTCTGGATGTTCGGGTTACCGGGTCGGAGATAGTGGGTCTTGTTCCAAAAGAGGCTGTTCTGGAAAGCGGCCGTTTTTTTTTACAGCAGAAGGGAAAATCCCAAAACCTGCCTGAGCACGAGGTTATAAGGGCAGCAGTTGGCGGCCTTGGCCTGAGCGAGCTTGAAGAGTTTGCACCGGATAAGAAGATTATCGAATATATGCTGTAGCGAAACCTGCAGGTAAAAAAAAGCCATTTACAGAGCGCACCCTGACAATCCTTTGTGCCGGCAGCAATACTCTTTCAGCAGTTCACATTGGTATCACACCGGAAAGTCTTATGGGGAAGTCCGGCATTACTGCAGAGGGCCAACGGCCTTTTCCACTTCTTCAAGCAAACTGCCGTTTTCTATCAAAGTGCGGATTTCCCGGATATCTTCATAGTACGGCCTGTCTTCGGTAATGGGAGCAACCGTTTTGCGTAGCATGCTGCATGCAGCCTGAATGCCTAATCCGGGTTTGAGTGGTTTGAGAAAGTAAAGGCCCTGTGCCGATGCGAGTATTTCCATGGCCAGTATGTGTTCGACGTTCTCAATAATTTCCTGCGCCTTTCTCGCAGCGGTGAGGCCCATGCTTACATGATCCTCCTTGTCCGAGGAAGTCGGTATGGAGTCGACACTTGCCGGAGACGCTAAAATTTTGTTCTCAGATGCAAGCGCTGCAGCAGAAACCTGTACCATCATGAGTCCGGAGTGCAGTCCTCCCCTGTCGATAAGGAAGGGCGGGAGCTCGCTGAACACTGGATTCAGCAGCTTTTCAATGCGCCGTTCCGATATACCGCCGATTTCGCTCATGGCGATTCCGAGAAAGTCCATTGCAAATGCAACCGGCTCCCCGTGGAAATTGCCACCCGATTCGATCTTATTTTTATCGGGAAACACGAGCGGGTTGTCTGTCGAAGAATTAATCTCTGTTGTCAGCACCTTTCTGACATATGAAAGCACGTCGCGAACCGCCCCGTGCACCTGTGGAATACACCGCAGGGAATAGGCATCCTGAATTCTCGGACAGTTTTTATGGGAGATGGTGATTTCACTTTCCTTCATGAGTCTGTGGAAATTTTTCGCAACTTCCATCTGACCCGGATGAGGGCGCGCAGCCTGGATATCGGAGTCGAATGCGGTGAGTGTTCCCCTCAGGGCGTCGAGCGTCGAGGCGCCCACGATATCAGCAATTTTTACAAGACGCTCGGCCTTGAGCAGTGCAAGACAGCCGACCGCAGTCATCGCCTGCGTGCCGTTGATCATTGCGAGCCCCTCCTTCGCCTGGAACCGAACCGGTTTGATTCCGGCGCTATCAAGGGCCGCGCCGCCTTCCATACGTCTGCCTCTGTACATGGCCTCTCCCTCTCCCATGAGTACTGCAGCGAGATGGGCGAGTGGAGCGAGATCGCCGGAGGCGCCGACAGACCCTTTCTGCGGGACGAGAGGGTGTACCCGTTTATTGATCAGATCTATCAGAGTCCGAACGAGCAAAATCCGAACTCCGGAATTCCCACGCGTAAAAAAGTTTGCCCGCAGGAGCATCATGGCGCGAACAGTACTTTCCGGAAAGAGATCGCCGATACCCACACAGTGACTTCTTATCAGGTTTTGCTGGAGTTGTTCTATCTGGCCTGCGTCGATAATGACGTTTGAAAGCGCCCCGAAGCCGGTGTTTACACCGTATATGTACCTGCCCTGCTCGATAGTGGACAGTATGCAATCACGTGATATCCGGATGCGGGATTTCGCCTCATCAGAGAGCCCTACCCGTGCATTGCCGACGGAAACGGTATACACATCTTCCGGAGTGAGTGAAAACCCGTCCAGGATGATTTCCTCTTTCATACTGCCAACCCCTTTCCATGCAAAGTCTTATAACCAGGGCTATTGCAAACCCTTTTGAGCTTTGTCCAGATGACTTGCCTTTGGATAATGCAGCCGGTGAGCGGTATTAAGCATACTTCGGGCATGGATTGAATGCAAGTCGAATTGTAATTTTTTCTTTTACATTATGCCTGGTATTGTTACATTAGAGAAAATCCCATCTATAGCGCGGCCGCACCTAAACTGGAAGTGCAGTATCAGTATTCGTGCTATTCCTTGATAAAGTTTTACGTTTTGCGAAAAATATATTATGTAGAGCATTGAGGTGAGGGTATGAGAAAGATCGATTGGGATAATCTGGGATTCGATATCAATCCGGCTGATAAGATGTTTATCGCCAGGTGGAAGAATGGGGTTTGGGATAATGGGGAGATTACGGATTATCGACCTGTTCCCATCTATCCATCGGCAGTTGTTCTCAACTATGGCCAGGGAATATTTGAAGGGATGAAGGCCTACCGCACCGGGGACAATCGCATCGCTCTCTTTCGGCCGATTGATAACGCACGGCGTCTGAACAGCGGTTGCAGACGACTTCTTATGCCGGAACTCGATGAGAATTTTTTTATCAATGCAATTAGAAATCTTCTTTTGGAAAATGAGGAATTTATGCCGCCATATGGCAAAGGCGCCCTCTATATACGGCCGATTCTCTTCGGATCTGGCGAGATGCTCGGTGTTTCCCCCGCAGACGAGTACATGTTTATCATTTTTATGTCACCTGTCGGTCCCTATTTCAAAGGGGGATTTTCAGGGATACATCTGGAGATTCGCACTGATTATCACCGGGCGCCCCTTTTCGGGACGGGCAATGTAAAGGCTGTCGGCAATTACGCGACTTCTTTGCTTCCTAAATCGGTCGTGAAGGAAAACGGGTATTCAGAGGTGATCTATCTCGATGCTCGGACCTCGACCTATATCGAGGAGGTTGGCTCTGCAAATTTTTTCATGCTCAGAGATGGCGTGATTTCGACCCCGCGGCTCAGTGGCTCTATTTTACCGGGTGTCACGAGAGACTCGATTCTCATTCTTGCGAAAAAGCGATTCAAACTTGTAACCCAGGAGAGAGATATCAGGTATGACGAACTCTACAGTGCAGATGAGCTCTTCTGTTCCGGTACCGCGGCCGTTGTTACACCGATTTCATCCGTTTTTTTTGAAGGCAAGAACCATGTAATTGGAGACGGGAATCCGGGAGAAGTATCCGGAAAGCTCTATGAAGAACTCATGGGCATTCAACTCGGAGAACGGCCGGATGACCTGAACTGGTTTTATCAGGTTTCCTGACTAGAGACGTCCGACTACACCAGGCTCTCTATTTGTTATATATGGTTTTATTCATTGAAATTCCGGCTGTTTGTCTTGTGTATGCCTGAAACGAACACCTTCCTGATTTTTCCTTTTTCAATTTGTATTTTTAATCCAGAATTGAAGAATCCCGGTAATAGTAGTATACTATTAATGTAAATACAGAAACATTTTCTGCTTTTAAGTAACTTCGGGCAAGTTACTATTTGATACCTAGTCCTGTCAAGGATCAGCCGCGAAGTGGCATATCCCGCCAGGGACATATCCCGCCAGGG
>CAYSRJ010000058.1:0-7271 GCA_964433545.1 uncultured Spirochaetota bacterium
CTGCTTCCCATTTTGTATACAATTCTTCTTGGTTTTTTACTGCATCTTCTATTTCACTATATACCAATTTACCTTCAGCCGTTTCTTTTGAATCTGGATGTTTAATAAATAGTGTATTCAATGTTTCACAGCGGTAAGGAAGACGGAAATGAAAAAGCTTGACATATGTCACATTATATCTGAATTTTTAATAGAGAGACAACGAAGGGAAGATGTGATATAAAAAACGATCGTTCAGCTTATTTCCTTCTGTTCACATAACTCTTTTCATTACACCTCACTTTATCAAGGAGATACTCTATGGATAACAATTCAAAAAAATCATACCTCGCCAAGCTGTCCGGCCAACTCAACGATTTAGATAAGAAGCTTGACGAGCTGAAGGCCAAGGCGGCCTCGTACGCCGGCACCGTGAAGACCGACTACGAAAAAGCGGTAGATGAACTGCTGAGGAAGAGGAAAGAGGCCGAGGAGCATTTGCAGAAGTTGAAAACCGCGAGCGTGGAGGGCTGGAAAGAGCTCAACAGAGGGACTAAAAAAGTAATTGACAGCATGACCAAGTCGATCGACAATGCCGTAAGAAAATTCAAGAAATAATTTCACAGGGGTACACATTGTCGGAGGACCGGCCTTGATGGTTATACGTTGTTCTTATTCCGCTATTCAGCATCGCAAATACGTGCTATCTTGTCGATACCGATGCAGCGTAGGGAGGGTTCGCTAAGAGGACACTTGACCAATCCTATCAACGTGGTCGATACACGCTAAAGATCATAGATGCACATAGTTTGTAAAATACAGGTCATCTCCTTCCGTTTCTCCCATGGTTCCAATATGGGAATAAGGGCAGTGCACAGCCACCTGCTGCTTTTACAAAGTATAACTTTTCAAAGATCATGCCGATCTTTAACTTTATCATAATAACCTTTCACCAAATAAAAAGCCGCCTTTCCCACAAGGCGGCTTTTTATCTTTCTGATAAACCTGTCATGGCTCGTCCGGGAAATAGTAATCAGCGGCGTTCTCTCTGGTGACCAGCTCGGCTGCAAGAATGATACGGACTGGCAGTTTCTTTTGATAGAAACCCTCGAAATTCTTTCCGCGCGCACCAAGTATGGCCACGCCGACTACGGTGGCGCACTGGTCAGGCGGATAGGTCACGTTAGCCTGAACGAGGGGCTCGCTGCCGTCCATGATCATCTTGATTACATTCTTGTCGCATGCGCCGCCGAGAAAATACTTTATGTCCCTTCTTCGCGATTCCTTGTACGCCTGCAGGGCGCCGAGCATCATGTCGTCGTCGGCGGTGTACACGGCGTCGATCTTTCTATACTTCTGCAGGTAGTTTTCCATGATGGCCAGCGCTTTATCCTTCCTCCATTCGCCGGGCTGGGAGTCGAGGATCTTGATCCCGGGGTACTGAGCAGCGGTCTTTTTTATCGTTTCGATCCGTACGGTGTTGATCGGACAGGGGATACCTTCAATGAGCACGAGGTTCCCTCTGTAGTTAAGCTGCTTACAAAGCCACTCGGTCCCTTCACGAGTGTACCCCTCATCGTCGTTTGATAGGTACACGTCGTAACAGACCTTGGAAGTACCACGGTCCATCACTACGGTGTAGATCCCGGACTTGTAGGCCTTTTCGATGACTGATGTTACTGAGGCGTCGTAGGGCCAGACGATGAGCACGTTGATGCCTTTTGCCATCAGGTCCTCGATGTCGTTTGCCTGCTTGGTCACGTTTTCCGCATTGACATACAGGAACTCGATGTTCTTATCCTTGGCCTCCCAGTCCGCCATGCCCTTCTTAGCCCAGTAGATAGCTCGTGCCATGTATCCGGCTGTTGCTGCGGGCATCGAATAGCCTATCTTCAGGTGCTTCTCGGCCGCGTTTGCATTCATTGTCCCGAATGCACCCAAGAAGGCAGCCGCGATAAAAACAGTGACAACGATTGTCGAAAGCTTTTTCATACAAACCCTCCTTATTAGGAAATATTTATTTTATTCACAAGACATAGTTCGCAAATATCAGGCCTTCTGCCTCTGGATATACACAGCCCCGATTATGACGAGGCCCTTCACTGTTCCCTGCAGATATGGAGATACGCCGAGCATGTTGAGCATATTGTTTATGATCCCGAGGATTATGGCACCCATTATGGTTCCCAATATTGTTCCCCTTCCTCCGGTCAGGGGCGTTCCGCCTATGATGACTGCGGCTATGGCATCCAGCTCAAAGCCCATACCCATATTGGACGTACTTACCGCGTTGAATCGAGAGGACAACATTACGGCGGAAATGCTCACTAAAACTCCGCTTATCGTATAAGCTATGAATTTTATGCGGTCCACGTTTATAGCGGAAAACATTGCTACCCTAGCACTCGACCCTACCGCACAGAGATACCGGCCGTACCGGGTACTATTGAGTATAATGCTCAAGACTACTGTAAGAAACAGCATTATGAACACGGGAACCGGTAAAAAAAGTATTGAGTTCATCCCGAACGTCCCATAGTGGCCGCTTACCGACCGTATTTCTCCCGCACTGCCGACAAAGAGCGCCAGCGATCTAAATATTGCCATGGAGCCAAGAGTAACGATAAAGGGTGCGATTCTCCCCCTTGTTATCAGAAATCCGTTCAGTGAGCCTGCAACAAAACCCATAATGAGTGCCACGATTATACCACCCGCCATCGCGATGAATTCGTTGCTGAATATTTTCATAAGGTAGTTGAGAAACAGAATGCCCACAGATGCGTTGAACGCTGTAAGGGAGCCCACCGAAAGATCGATACCGCCGCTGATGATCACAAATGTCTGACCCAGAGCTATCATGCCGGTGTAAGATATCTGACGAAGAATATTGAGTATATTCTGCACCTGCAGGAAGTAGGGACTCAATATCGAGGAAACGGTGAATAAAAGCGCCAGGGCTAGTAACGAAGCATATTTTTGATAGTGAAATTTTCGTAAGCTCCCAGTTATTTTATTAATCATGCTCGAATGTCTCCCTCGCGGATTCCGGTCGCTAAAAACATTATTTCTTCTTCGTTAATACTTTCGCCTTCAAGGCTTCCCGTTATCCTTCCGTCTTTCATGACGACTACTCTGTGGCACATGCCTATGATCTCCTCCTGCTCGGAAGAGATAAATATGCAGGAAAGGCCTTCTTCAGCGAGTGAATTAATGAAACGGTATATTTCCTGCTTTGCGGAGACATCGACCCCGCGGGTCGGCTCGTTGGCGATAAGCACCTCGGGTGCAGGGTCGATACTTTTTGCCAGGGAAACTTTCTGTTGGTTCCCGCCGCTCAGGTATTCGAGTTTTGTGTCGAGACTCTGGGTTTTTATTTTGAAACGCTCTTTGTGCTTGAGGGTTGCTTCCTGCTCTTTTTTCTTCAGGATATATTGAAAAAAGTACTTGCAGTAAGAGGCAAGGGAAACGAGGGTCGTATTCTGGGTTACGGAAAAATTCATCAGAATTCCGGTTCCCTGCCTGTCTTCGGAGAGGTAGTTTATTCCGTTGGCCACAGAGTCCTGTGGTTTCCAGATAAAAATTCTCCTGCCGTTCCGGAATATTTCTCCTGAAGACCGTTTTCTAATCCCCATGATCGTTTCCGCCACTGCAGTACGCCCTGAACCAACAAGTCCGGCAAGACCGAGTATTTCACCTTTCTTAAGTTGAAAACTGATATCCTCCAATACTCCGGGAACGGTAAGATTTTGAACCTCTAATATGACTTCGGCTGCAGGCTCCATTTTCTCCGGGAATACCTGGTTCAGCTCGCGGCCTACCATATATTGAGCCATCTCGAGAACGGTAATATCCTTTATTACTTCTGTACAGATCAATTCCCCGTCCCGTAAAACCATCACCCTGTCACATACGGTGTTTATTTCTTTGAGCTTATGGGAGATATAAATAATAGTGGTCCCCTGTTTCTTCAGCCGTCGCATCAGCCTGAAAAGAATTTCAATCTCACGGCTTGAAAGTGCCGAAGTTGGTTCATCCATGATGAGAAGTTTGGCATCCATGGATACTGCCTTACATATCTCTACCATCTGCTTCTGCATGGTACTCAAGTTTTCTATTTTCTCATCTGGTTTTATTTCCACTTCAAGCTCTTTGAGCAGCTCCTTGGTACGCTCCATCATCCTTTTTTTATGCAAGAGGCCGTTTTTTTTCCTGATCTCTGATCCGAGAAAGATGTTGTCGTACACGGTGAGATCGTTCACAAGGTTGAACTCCTGAGGAATAATGCTGATTCCGAGCTTCTTCGCAGCCAGGGGGTGTTCTATGAAAACCGATTTTTCTTCAAAAACAATTTGGCCTGAAGTCGGGGTGTATATACCGCTCAATATCTTCATGAGGGTGGATTTCCCGGCGCCGTTTTCCCCAATGATACCGAGAATCTCGCCCCGTATGATCTCGATGGTAATATCTGTAAGAACCGGTACAGATGAGAATTCCTTGCATATGTTTTGCGTTTTGAGCAGACACTCTCTCATCACACTCTCTCCACTAAAGAAGATTCAGTTCCACGATATCCTTGACCCATAGCTTGAGGCCCGGGGCTTCGGGGCTTCCGGTTTACCTCAATGCCGCCTCATACACTTCACAAGTGCTGTCCAGGGTTCTTTTTCTGCCCCTTGATCCCTGGGGATGTTGTGAATATACTCTATAGAGGCGCACGTAATAGCCCCCAGGATAATCCCTGACCTTTTATAGTGGGGAAATTTTATAAATTGAAAGGATAATCGGATATTTTTGTTAGTGACTAAAAACGATTTTATTTTACCATATTTTGAGTCAATTATATTTTTCCCCGCTATGCTCTTTATTCTCTCACAAAATATTGAATTCACCTTGTCCTATAAAGATGTTATTTAATTGTACAATATGGCTAAAGTATGTCAAATATTTTTTTATCTCTCTGATGAAGATTATTGTCAAACGTATTTTCCCTCGGTATTATTCTCAATCTCGTTTACATTTATTCTTGTTACTTCTATCGATGTATCAATTACTCGATCTTCCTAACATCGGTTCAATTCAACTCCGCATTTTCGAGGCAGCTAACTTCTTCGCGCCTTTCGCTTCGAGTACTTCTTGATATGCCTCTTGGACGTCGGGTTGATTAACAATATCAGCAAAGATGTACCGCAGTGTTTCAATATTCTTTACATCTTGATCGACTCGAACGAATTCATCGAGTGTAACAAACCAGTATTGCTTGTTCCTTTCTCTCTACGGAGATCGTATATTATCGCCAGAGGAGCACGCAAAAGGATGTGTAAGAGCATCACAGTATCTTTGTTGAAGCGACACGGACATGGTCAGCACTGACCAGGGAAGATTTTGCGGATAATCCTGAGCAATATAGAGCTATTGGATGGGTAAAAGGCAGGCTTTATTCTGTGATTTTTGAGATTCGGGAAGACGAAGAAGGTGAGTATCATCATCTTGTAACACTTTAGAAATCAACCTCTCAGGAGGAAAAACTTTATGAAGAAAACACATAAAAAAATAACTGCAGATGAAATAGCAGAGATTGCCGATGGAGGAGAAGACATTTCTCAATTTTTTACAAATAAAGGCAAAATAAAATATCCTGTTCAAAGGGTTAATGTTGATTTTACTGTCGAAATGTTGGCAGAACTCGATAAAACAGCGAGTGAATTAAATATAAGTCGCCAAGCATTAATAAAAACTTATCTGAGGCAGGCCCTTGATCAACATTATTTAGCTAAGAATAATGTGAAATGATTTGTTTATATTCTTATTCTCCTCATCAGAATAAAGTTCGTGTCTGTTTCAATCGGCTCCCAGCGAAAAACAAGATACTAACATCGATCTCCCACTAATCCTTGATAAAGTTCCTTTGCCTTTAAAACTCCTTTTAAGAAGCAAATCTTACCTCTCTAATCTTTATGTTGGTAAAAATCTTCCAATGAGAGAAATAGCAAGGCAAATGAAAGTGAATCACTCGACATTTATCGGGGGCTTGAAAAAATTGGGGATTCATAAGAACAGCCCAAATACTACTTCAATGATACGGGCTAACGTTACCAGTAAAGACCATGAATAATATCAATTTGCCCTTGACACCGTATGCCATTTTGAGTACAATTGTACTCAAAATAGAGTACAACTTATGCTAGAAAGCTTATACATTACAAAGTCAAAAATCAGACAAGATTTACTCACCCTTTTCTTCACTAATCAATCTCAAAAATATTATTTAAGGGAACTCCAACGTATATTAGGTTACTCTGCGGGTAGTATACGTAGAGAACTCTTAAAATTTCAAAAAGATAATCTGTTTAATACTCAAAAAGTTGGAAATTTACTTTATTACTCATTGAATACAAAACATCCTTTATTTAAAGAACTGAAAAGTATTATTTCTAAAACCATAGGGGTTGAAGGAGGATTGAGAAAAGCACTATTATCTATAGAAGGAATAAAAATAGCGTTCATATATGGTTCTTTCGCTGCGAAGCGCGAAAAGGCCACTAGTGATATAGACATTATGATAATAGGCAACCCTGATACCTCTGTATTAAATGAAAAGGTTGCTGAATTAGAGAAAAGATTAAAAAGAGAAATAAACATCTCAATATATTCACGGGAGGAATACGGGCACAAGAAACTATTAAAAAGTGGCTTCACTATAGATGTAATAAATAATCCAAAAATAATGTTAATAGGAAGAGAAGATGATCTATAGAGATTCAATAAATAATCTTTTAAGGCAAGGTTTGATTAAAAAGTGTCCGTTAGACTGGAAAGCTATAAACAATCTTATGTACAGGGCTTCCACTGACCTGAAAACTGCTAAAAGAAATATTTATGATGACGAAGAATGTACCTACAACTATGCCTATAATGCCATGTTGCATTCAGGATTGGCTTTAATGTTCAGTGAAGGATTCAGACCTGAAATTAAAGATAAACATCTAACCGTTGTAAAGTTTATAAGCTCAATATTGGGTAGAGAGTTCAAACAAGTTATTAATGATTATGACTTTATGAGAAGAAACAGGCATCGTTTTATTTATGAGCCCGACATTCCCTGTTCAAGAAAAGAAGCAGAAGATGCTTTAAAAACTGCCAAAAAATTCGTAGGTATAATTGGCAAATTTATACAAGAAAAAAATCCTCAGATAGAATTTGATTTTTATAAACCTTGATGAATAAAAGATAAAAATAGCCCTTTCTGGTGTTAACCAAAAAGGGCTTGTTAGCGCATTGTTTGCCTCTTCTCC
>CAYSRJ010000058.1:7371-16244 GCA_964433545.1 uncultured Spirochaetota bacterium
CTCCATGTGCAAAAGACACGAACTGTCACAATAATTCTGTGACACTTGAAATATGTATTAGCTGATAACTATTTATCATGTCACCATTTTTTGTGTCCTGACCCGGACAAGCCGAGACCAAAAAGGTATATTTGCTTACAACTTCCAAAAGCGTGGGTGGTCGGTCAGCAGGAAAAGCCTGAGACCGACAAGAATCATCCATACATACAATATTAAATACAGCATTCGCTGCAGCAATCCTGCGACCTTTCCGAAATAGGCCGCCGCCGCATCGATCTTTGCGGAAGCCGGGGCAATAAAAAACACAACCGACCAAAGCAGTCCGATAGAAAATAGACTAAGCATGACCCCGTACGGTATCCACCATCCGGATATGATCATCGCATAGGGCTTTCCCGTGATGCCGAGACGGAATTTATTATGATCATGTTGTACCGGATAAGTTTGAGAAAGTAAAAAAAATAGCACACTTTCATTTTTTTATTGTATTAATCGTATTATATTAGTAACATCCTAACAATTTCGGAGAAGATAATGATAAAAAAATACATGACACTTATTATGGTTATAGTTTTCGGATTGTCCTTTGGTGCAGTTCTTGTACAGAATGCCAACGGCCAAACCTACAAGGTTCAAACAGAGATGGTAACGTATGACCGTGAAAATGGGGTTCAGGGCTACCTCGCGAAGCCCGATGGAAGAGGAAGCTATCCCGGCCTTATTCTCATCCATGAGTGGTGGGGATTGAACGACAACATCAGGGAGTTCGCCCGGAGCTTTGCAGAGCTTGGATACGGTGCGCTTGCCGTTGACCTGTACAACGGTCGATCGGCCAAAACACCTGCTGAGGCCCGAACCCTGGCAACGGAAGTGCGGAACAACCTCCCGGCTGCGTTCAAAAACCTGACCAGGGCGGTTGAATATCTGAAGAATTCACCCAATGTCGATGGGGATCGCCTGGCTTCTGTCGGGTGGTGTTTCGGAGGCGGCTGGTCATACGAAATGGCACGAAACGACATGGGTGTACGTGCGTCTGTTATGTACTACGGCCGTTTTAGCCCGGATGATGATTTCAGCATGATGAGGGCTTTGATTCTCGGCAATTTCGGTGAAGAGGATCGATCGATCAGTGTGGATACGGTAAAAGAGTTCCAGGCCACCCTGAAGACCCTGAACGGCGACCATGAGATATACATATATCCCAATGCGGGTCATGCATTTGCAAACCGCGATTCTGAAAGCTATAACGCAGAGGCGGCTGATCTCGCATGGAAACGTACGCTGATATTTCTGAAGAAGAATCTTTAGGTTTGAACGCCGGCAGGCTCCCCCGAGCCTGCCGGCATTAATTCTTTTAAAAGAATCATAGATGTGGGCATCCATTAGGCGGTCCCAATTGTTTTTTTCTTTCAATTTTCCTCTGTTTTGATGTTTGTTATCCGTCATATGAACAGACCTGTAATCATCAATTCAAATGACCAGCCTTAATCTGTTAGAGCCTGGACATTTTCAATACCAGGTATATGCTTAGTTACGTCCGTATAAAAAATTATTTTCATTAAAAATCATTTAGTATAGAAATATTGCTCTGCTAATCGAAACGCATCAAAAAGCTGGAAAGAATTAAGAAGGGCGAGTTCGAGGATTGGCTGCGTGCGGTCGGGCAACTGAAATTGAAGGAAACTTTCAACTACTAGAAAACGGGGAACAAAGTATGGGGGCAGGTCATATGCATTTAGAACAACCCCTTAGCATTCGTCATACTAAGGGGTTGTATAGCCGTGCCATATACGAATAGAAAGTTCTACTCGCAATTCGAGCAGTCGAAAACCAAAAATGTAAAAAGGAAAAAAATCATGCTACTTCTGAAACGGCCAGTATGTTGTTATCCGGGTCTTTGAACCAGGCCCCCTTTACATTTCCCATTGTTGCAATGCTATTAACCGTTTTCAATCCGGGAAAGTCGTACTCTTCAAATACCACTCCCCTGTCCTTCAATTCTTTGACTGTTTCCTCAACATCATCAACAATAAAAGAAGCTGCCGTGCTGTCTGCAGTTGTTGGAGTCGGTCTTTCATACACGACAAGAAATGTCCCCTCTCCCGCATCATAGAGGAGATGGCCCGGTGCGAGTTCCTCTCTGAGTTTCAGTTCCAAAGTTTCACTATAGAATTTTTTCGCCCTTTCAATATTTGTTACAGGTAACGTCGGATGTGCTTTTCCTTTACTAAGCATGCTTCCCTCCAATTTGAATCAGAATGTACCTAAAACAGTAATGCTGATATGTCAATAGTCAAGAAGATATGCACTTATTCTTAAATAATAATATTCTTATTAACTGGGTTTGAATGGTTTCTCCCCTGCCTTTCCTACTCCCATCTCTGATTTGTAAAGCTCCTTCAAATCTTCGAACGTTACTTTTAGCAGATCCATTGTCCTGAAAAGGTGGGGTAATTCACTGTTTATAAATTTTTTCTTTTTTAGATCCCGTGCTTTTTCATATGCATCTTTTGCAACAAAATAGCCTATCCCCCTCCGATTGAAGATAATTCCCATATCCTGGAGATAGCTGTACGTCCGCATTACCGTATTCGGATTTACCTCAAGACTGACTGCCATTTCTCTTATCGATGGTATTTTATCCCCCACCCTCCACTGTTTTTTTAAAATATTTTCACATATATGATCGCCGATCTGTAGATATATGGCCTGTTTTTCCTTGAATTCCATCTATCAAACCTCGATCTTTCTGAATTTCAGATAACTTATAATCCAGCATAGTGGAGCTAAAAGTGCCCAGAAGAAGATTCGAATGCCTAACAAGAGGCTGCGGCCAAAAAGCTGCAAACCGTCCTCGGTCATGCCTAACCAGCCACTCAGTTCACGAAGAGAGTTAAATTCCTGCTTCGTCGGTTGTAAGCCAGCGAAGCTTTCCCAGAAGACAAATCTTGCTATCAAGGCTGCTATCACTGATAATACAATGGCCAGGATAGTAAGCATAAGGATGGTTTTAATAAATGAGTTTTTCTTGAAAAATACAGAACCTGCGAGAAAAACACTCTGGATCACCACGAAGGCTGCAACACCAATCAGAAAAGTTCTGCTTAGTGGGTTGAAAAGGGCGTGGCTGTACCCGAATAGAAGCTGATTAATACTTTCGCTGATTGCCGCACTCATGGAATAGACTAAAAGGGCTCCCAGAGCATAACCGATTGAGGAGGATATCAATCTCTCGGCAAACTTTTCCAGTAACGACCCGGGCAGGGTCACATAGGTGTAACTCTTCTGGGTGTTGTGCAGTTCTTTAAATGCCCTGCTCGTGACAATAAAGCCACCTATATACAGGAGCATGAAATAGAGCTTCAGATGGAAATCTCCCTGGTTTTGGTTGAGTGAAGATATAGCGGAGGCAAAGATCACAAATCCGGCTATTGCAGCAACGGAAATGATAATTGAGCGGTAATTGGTAAAGAAATCCCTCTTAAACAGAAGGAAGAATCTACCCGGGTTGAAATATTCATTTCTTTTTTTGCCCTGTACTCTCATGTTATACCTCCCCTTGAAAAAAGGTCGTTTATTCTATCTCTATTTGTGGTGACTGCATTAAACAGGGTTTCCAGGTCGATTCTGGACTCCTCACTGGACCTGTTCTCTTTTACTACCACATACCCTCCCAGGACCCTGGCGGAATAAAGGACATCGTCTGTCACAGGCAAATCCTGGTCCATTTGAATGATCAGGTATTTAGACACATCATGGATATACTGGTTAAAGATTATCTGACCATCGTCCAGAATAATGATTGGATCTATCAGGTTCTCCATATCCCGGACCTGATGGGTTGAGACAAGTATGATCCTGTCATCCGTCAAGGCAGAAGCGAGGATTTTGCGAAACTGACTTTTGGAAGGGATGTCAAGGCCGTTGGTAGGCTCATCCAGAATGAAAAGGCTGCAGCCTGTGGATGAACCAAAGGCCAGAAGGAACTTTTTCTTCTGTCCGTAGGATAGTTCTGTTAACTTCTCTTTTAAATCCAGGTTGAACTCTTTCAGGTATTCTGCAAATGCCTTGTGATTAAACCGCGGGTAAAAGGGCGCATATATCTGTGTATAATTTTTTATGGTCATGGGAGGTACGAAAAACTCTTCTGGAATGAAGTAAATCTCCTCAAGTAGTCCGGGCAACCTCTTCTGAGGGATGTAGTTTAAAACCTCGCAATCCCCATCCTGGGGATAGCGTAGACCGGATATCAGCTTCAGCAATGTTGTTTTTCCTACTCCGTTTTTTCCCAGAAGACCATAGATATTTCCGGGCTCAAGCTGAACATTCAGGTTTGTGAATAGTTTCTTCTTTCCATATCCAAAGGAAAGATTTTTGATTTTAATCATTTTGTTCTCCTTAATAGTATACTATCTAGCTAATACAGTGATATACTGTAACCTACATTTAAAAGTCAAGTTTTTTCTTAATTTTTTTTATTATATGAGTCGTACCTATTGTAAAAAAAATGTTAGAGGGATGAAACTTGACAGATTCAGGAGCCGAATGAATTCCTGAAAAAAATAGTGGATTAACTCCTCTTTCTATCTATATGGCTTTTTCGCATGTTTATGGATTTTTTTCTATTAATATTTTGACTTCCCTGATGGAAAGACCATCTTCTTTGTAATGCGGGTATCCTTCTTTTTCTGAATACTCCAGAAAGACCAGGAGGTCTTTTCCAAAGCCTCGCAGTATTACTTCCAGATCTGTATTTCGTTCGTCCAGAGTTTTATATCGCTTCGATATCTTGTATGCAAACCTGTCCCTGGAAATTGTGTGATCCTTACAGTTTTTATCTACCAGCATGTGGGAAAGTTCATGGGCAAAGCCCCCTATGAGAACCTGCTTTGGAGCATTCATCAATGATTCATCGACCTCGACATAGAAACCTTCTTCTGTCAGGAGTCCGTATTCAAGCAGGGCATCCTTCAACTTTTTGAATTCAACCTGGATATCTTCAGCCAGTAGTTCAGGAAATCCCCGTTGAATGACGTGATCCCGGATATGTTTTAGATCATTCATATTCTCGATACCATCTGTATAAAAAGCCTTTGCCCAGTATGAAAGCCTCAGTACAAGTATACATAGATTTTATCTAAACGCAGCAATTTTAATGCCTGAAATATCTAATTGAAATTGAAGGAAATATTCAACTACTAGTGCGCAGTATGCAACCGATGGTTTTTTGATGTATTGGCAGGCGCCTCGATAAGAAACTTTTACGAAAAGAATTTGAGGAACAAACGATGACTAATACAAATCTGATAACCTGTTTTCAGAAATTACTACTGCAGTTTATCACCGGACAAGCCCATATATGCATTTTTGAACAAAATAGTTTCTCCTTTATAAAAATAGATTGTATCTTTTCTTCATGTCAACATTACGACAACAGTGTAAACTATGGCAGGAAAAGCAAAAGTATTAGCCGGTATCTGCTCTTTAAAACAGAAATCACTATTGAATATCTTGATGAAATGGGTAAGGTCCAGGTAATAATCGTTACTGATTGTCCAAATCTTCTCAAGTAGTCATAATGCCCCTTATAGATCGCAACTGGAAATAATCTCATGAAAGTAAATCGATTTGCTATTACCGTTGAAGTCGTACCGCCAGCTGGCCCCGATGCAGAACCGATTCTCTCAGCCATGGAAGCAATGAGAGATCTGCCCATTGATGCTTTCAGTGTAGCGACCAACCCGGTTGCCAGACCGCGAATGAGCGCGATGGCGCTATGTGCGCTCCTACAACAAAGAACGGGAACAAAATCAATCCTCCATTGCACCACCCGCGATCACAATCGCCTGGCTCTTCAAGGAATTCTGTGGGGAGCGCACGCCCTGGGAATCGAAACAGTGCTTGCGGCTACGGGCGATTTTATTGCTCTCGGTGAACGGAAAAGCACGACCACCGTACGCGACATGGATGTTTTCGGCTTGATACGAATGGCAAAGGAGGCAAAGATGCGCACTGGTGTAGTTTTTGACTCCCGTCAGGATGCAGGTGGATTAAAACAGGCAGTACACCGGTTCGAAAAAAAGGTAGATGCCGGTGCCCAGTTCGTGGTGACACAGCCAATCTACGACAAGACGGATGCCGAAGTATTGATAGAGTCCACCCGACACATCGATATTCCAATTGTTATGGGTATCCTGCCGCTGCGCACACCGCATCATGCAGATTTTTTACACCTGCATGTTGCAGGTATTACAGTACCAAAGCATTTAAGGGAAAGAATGAAACATGCTGGTGATCCAGTGGCAGAGGGCGTGTCAAACGCAGGCGAGATGCTCGCTGTTGCCCGGGAATATTTTGCCGGTGCATGCATTATGCCCCCTTTTGACCATTACGAAGTTCTGTTTGATATTCTTGGCAATAAAAAAAAATAGGTTCATCCGGTATTTGTGTTTCTTCATTAAAATAAACAAACCCTCTACGGATTTATACCGTTCCACAAGACTCATTGATGATACTAAACTCGTCGTTAAAGATGATTCAAAAATCGATTCGGTCATGAAAAAGGGAGACATATGGCAAACGAATCCGATCTCATAGATTTGCTCTTCGGGGGTATGGAAAAACTCGGGCCAGGTAGTGAGGCAGATACGCTGCTGGTGTTGAATCTTCTTCCAAGGCGGGATTTTCACCTTGTGGTTGATGCAGGATGCGGGTCCGGTCGCCAGACATTGACTCTGGCGAAGGCACTTGGGGTAATAATTCATGCCGTTGATATACATGAGCCCTTTTTAAACCACCTGCTGCGGCGTGCCGGCGAGGCGGGTGTCAAGCAGTTTGTTCAGGTGTACTGTATGGATATGAAGGATATTCCTGCTCGCTTTCATGATATTGATTTACTGTGGTCGGAAGGGGCCGCGTATAGCATTGGTTTTTCCAACGCGCTAACAACCTGGGCGTCTGCCATTAATCAAAACGGTTTTGCAGTCATAAGCGAGCTATCATGGCTGCGCCAGAAGGTGCCGGATGCAGTGCAGGATTTTTTCACGTCCGGATACCCGGATATGCGGTCCGTTCAACAAAATATCAAGGTCGCTCAGGAAGCGGGGTACGAGGTGCTCGCGACACATAAGCTACCCGAAAAAACGTGGGTGGATGGCTACTACGATATTCTCGAACAGCGGGCACAAGCCCTTGCCGACCACGAAGACCCCTCTGTCAGGGACTTTGCCTGCGAGACCCTCAAGGAGATTGAAATCTTCGAACAGGCAGAAGGCAGTTATGGATACGTTTTTTACGTGCTTCGCAGGGTCTAAATACCGCATTAACACTGAACGGTAGCGATATGGAATGCGAAAACAGGCCGTTCGTCAACCAGATGGCAGTTCGGTTTGTGTAACGAAAAAGCACCGTATATCTTTTCAACTGCTTAGGCGGGCGGCTATTTTAGCACCGAAATCTGCGCATTTCGGCAGTTCTCCTTCGGCAATCGGGCCCTTCATCCCTTCCACCCGTATCGAGAGTCCGGGTGCCAGTATCTCCATCTCTGCAAGCGTTGCTGCTGCGTGCTTTTCCATCTTTTTCACCCCTTTCTCATAGTCTTTTCCGAGAAAGGTGTCGAAAAAAGCGATGCCTTTTGCATTCAACTGGAGTTTTGCAAGCCGGCTTATGAACTTTTTTGTGCCGCCTGTTGCCTGACCGAAATGATTTGGGGAGCCGATCAGAATTGCGTCTGAGTCGACGAGCCGATCGGTTTTGACTTCTTTTACCGTGCCGACGGCTGATTCGATCCCCGGGGCCTTGTTCAGCCCTTCTGCAATTTTTTCGGCCACTATTTTCGTGTTTCCCCACTTGGACTGATATACAACAAGTACCTTTGCCAAAACAGGTACCTCCTTTCAGCTGACTGTACGAATTACCAGTATTGTACCATATAATTGAAAAATTATCTTAAGATAATTGACTATAAGTTATTTTCGGACATTTGCTGGTCTATAAAGCTATATTTTTGATTGACAATTATTCATGATATTGTATAATTTGTCTATTGAATAAATCTAGAAGGAGATTACTATGAAAAAAGCAAAAAAGGGAGTATTAGTATTTTTTATCGCCGTAGCTGTGTTTTTATTTGTTTTTGGCTGTGATAATGCGGAAAAGGCCGCAACGCCTTCCCAGCAGACGGTAGATAATTTCGGAGAAATGATGGGGGCCGTTTTCAGTTCAGAGGTGATGGAATATGCCGATCCTACAGATCCCATTCCGGGAACATATCCAGGAAGCGGTTGTACAGTCACAGTCGCGGGAGATCAGTCATCGGGAACGATCACTGTGGTATTCACGAATTATGAAGATTATTATTACGATATCACTATTAACGGTACGATGACAATAACTTACTCATATTCCGGGACATCGGGAACCTTCACCATAAGCGGGGCGCTTACGTTTACCGGGACAGATGCTTCCGTGTCGACAGTATCATTCGATGTTACGTTATCTGCGACCAATATGGATACATCCGAGTCCACTGTTACCGTAAGCGGCACGATCACTGTTGACGGTGTCAAGTACGTTGCATCCGCATTTGGATTGGAGGATGTGTTCGACTAATGATTTTCTGGTGGATCTGTGATGTCGCAATGCAGCACACCTGCGGTGTTATTCGGACGAAAAGCATCCGGATAGCGATTATTAAGAGCCGTGTATCTCTGTTTTAATTGGGATAGCTCTACAAGACAGCACCAAATTTAAAAAGACCTGCAGATGTATGCAGGTCTTTTTATTGCAAATACGGGAAGACGGGTTACAATCAAAATGGATTTTTGAGTATTTTAAAATACCCGAAAGAGCGTATTGCAACCCATGTACGACAC
>CAYSRJ010000059.1:0-15255 GCA_964433545.1 uncultured Spirochaetota bacterium
TACGACATGAATGTACGTTCGGATCAACAGCGAAAAAGGTGAGCGTGCTCTCATTCGACCGTGTGCGGACAGTGTCATCCGAATTCTTTCATACAGTAAATTTTCAATTTTACACAGCATAAAATCACCGGAGCGGACACAGTAAAAATTATCTTGAAATCAGGCTTCTCTTCAAATTATTGCTGGAATTCACGCCGTCCCGCTAGTATCATATGCGTACAAAACAAAAACGGAGTTTCATATGCCGGTGCAGACCATTGCATGGGAAAATAGAAGAGTCCGCATCATCGACCAGACCAGACTCCCTGTGCAAAAGAAGTTTATTACCATCGATACAAAGGAGCAGATGTGGGAGGCAATCAAAAAGCTGAAGATACGGGGGGCACCTGCAATCGGGATTGCGGCCGCGTTCGGCATCTATCTGGGTATACGCGATTTAGCCGGGGGGTCAGAGGGTTTCATGAAGCGTTTCGATGAGGTGTGCAATTACATGGGCTCCTCGAGGCCGACCGCGGTCAATCTCTTCTGGGCTATTGAGCGGATGAAAAACCTGTTGTCCCGTAATTCCGACCGTGTGGTCAATGATCTGAAGGACATCATCCTGAAAGAGGCGGTATCGATGATCGATGAGGATAACCGCATCTGCCGGGCAATAGGAAAAAACGGCAGGGCACTTATAACAGAGGGGTGTTCGCTCCTCACCCATTGTAATGCAGGCGGACTCGCAACAGCGATGTACGGGACCGCCCTCGCTCCAATGTTCAAGGCGCACGAGGACGGACTTTCAATTCACGTATTCGTCGACGAGACACGGCCACTTCTGCAGGGTGCGCGCATTACCGCGTGGGAGCTTCTAGAAGCCGGCATACCAGCAACACTCATCACGGACAACATGGCAGCAAGCGTTATGCAGCAGAAAAAGGTGGATATGGTTATTGTCGGCGCCGACCGGATAGCCGCAAACGGCGATACGGCAAACAAGATCGGCACTCTCGGCGTTGCGGTGCTGGCCAAGGAATTCGATATCCCCTTCTATGTCGCAGCACCGGTATCGACTATCGATGTGAACACGTCCTCAGGAAGCGAAATACCGATTGAAGAGAGGGGGAAAGAGGAGGTGATACGAGGCTTCGGCAAACAGACCGCTCCGGCCGATATCAACGTGTACAACCCCGCATTCGACGTAACACCGGCGTCGTATATTACCGGTATTATTACCGAAAATGGAATCATCAATTCGCCCTATGAAAAAAGTATCGCAAGCATAACCGGATAGGGAAGGTCTCTCATTGTACCAGATATCAGCGAGTTTCATCATCTTTATTGTACTCATTTACGGATTTCTCTTTTCCGGATACGCCCTCAAACTGCGCTTCAGGGGATTGGACGCCTACAGCAGAGAGCTGTCCCGATATATCGTCATATTTCTCTCGCCGATCATCACTATCAATGCTCTGTGGTCGCTCGAAATACAGAACGCCCGATTCGCCTCGCTACCGTTTCTGCTTACCGGCATGCAGCTTTTTGCGATTATCCCGGCCCTCATCATTGCGAGGCTGCTGAAATCGACTCCCGGTGAAAAGGGGAGTATCATTGCATGTTCGATGTTTTCCAACAATGGGTACACGCTCGGGAATTTTCTCTGCCTGCTCTTTTTCGGAGATGAGGGCCTCTACCTGGGGAGCTGGTTAATGGCACTGTTTCTTCCGGTGTTCTATCTCATCGGTTTTCCCACCGCAAGTATTTTATCAGGTAAAAGAAAGGTCGGGGTTAAATACGCTCTCATCGAGCTTGCCCGGGACCCGGTAAGCGTGGTACCGATTTCATCTATGACACTTGGAATGCTGCTGAACCTGTCAGGGCTGCAGAGACCGGCAATTGTGAACACCATCGCGTCACACTACGCCACATACATACTGGTGGCAGGCTCCTCGATTGCAATCGGAATGGGACTCAACTTTAAAAAATCCCTTAAGTACGTTAAACACGCACTTCTCATTGCCCTTGTAAAGTTTTGCTACACCCCGCTGACAGGCACTCTTCTGCTTCTTCTCTTCGGATATTTCAGAATGGAAAACAGCCTGCCTGCAGGGGTTGTACTCCTCCAGTCTCTCATGCCTTCTGCGATCATGGCCGTTATTCTTGCAAAACTATTCTCACTAAACAACGATCTGGCGAATGCCGCATGGATACTGACAAATCTCCTCGTAATCCCGCTTATCCCGGCCGCTCTTATCGGCATTCGTTTTTTTATATAAGCGCATATGTATCCTGCAATTTTTTGATTAATATTCATGCCTGCCGTATATTAATACATACGCTGCCCTGTATTTTAGTGCTTGCGGTTCAGCGATGGAATAGATATGAAACTGCAGGATCTGACCGAATTATGTACAAAATATTCCGATGGCATCGATGCGGTTGCCGTCATTCCTCCCGTCGACCTCTCCAGCCCCCTCCGTCATACACTCAGAACTCTTTCTGCAGGATATATTCCGGAAAGCTACCGGTGGACCCCCGAGAAAACCGCTTTCGCATATTCCTATAAATCATATGGAACCTGGGTGAAGAGTATCATCCTTGCCGCCAAGTACTACTTTACAGATGAAACGTTCTGTGACGATCCCGGACGGGGAAGAATCGCACGATTTAGTTGGAGAAACAACTACGGGTACTTGAAGATGAGGCTTACAGCCCTGATCGATTCCCTGCAGGCATACACCGGGAAACGGATACAGAGCAGGGTGCTCTCGAATTACACCTCGATTCCGGAAAAGGCGCTTTTTAATTTTTCGAGGCTCGGGAGCATCGGTAAAAACTGCGTTGTTGTAAGCAGGAATATTGGCTCCTTCTTTGTCATGGGAGAAGCTGTAACCGACATCGAGGTTTCGGACTTTCAAACCCCAGAGCTCCGACATCCCGATTTTTCCATTTGCGGATCCTGCCGCGCATGCATCGATACCTGTCCCACAGGCGCCATTATCGCTGACGGAGTTGTTGATGTCAACCGCTGCTTCCAGTATATGTCGGAAAATCTCATGTCCGTACCGAGGGACCTTCGCGCTCAATGGGGCAACAGACTCTATGGATGCAGCAGCTGTATCGATATATGCCCCTTCAACAGCTCACTCGAACCGAACGCAGAGAAGCACAGTGTCGGCTATGTAGGGCAGGACATCACCATCATCGATCTTCTGGGCATGAGTGATGCACAGTGGCAGGCACGATTCCGGAACAACCAGATAGGCATACGCAGGCGCCAGGCAATTGAAAAAAACGCAGTGCTGGCGCTCGGGTGCCTGGAATACAAAAAGGCCGAGGCCATTCTTGAAGAGTTTCTCAGCCACGAGCACCCGGTTTTACGCATCAGCGCCGCGTGGGCCCTCGGGAGGCTCAGGACAAAAAGCGCGCTCAAATCCCTTGAAAAAAAATACAGGGAAGAACCGGACCGGAGTGTGCTAAAAGAGCTCGAGCTCAGCATTCAGGGTATTTGACGTTCATTAAAGAAGTGGCGTGCATTAGGCTTCATCCTTGTCCGGACTCTTTCACGAACTTCCACCGGGTCCCCTCTTTTGTGTCCTCGAGCACCACTCCACGCTCGAGGAGTTTCTGCCGTATCTCATCAGCGCGTGCGTAGTCCCTGTGTTTGCGTGCCTCCTCCCTTTCCCGAATCAGCGTTTCAATCTCCTCGGGCAGCATCTCCCGCTCGAAGGTAAAAACTCCCAGCACAGAATCTATATCTTTTATAAAATCGAGCACCGCGCAGGCATCGGCCGCAGAAAGCTCACCTCTCTCGAGAGACGTATTTATATCTCTGATAAAAAGAGAAATTGATGCAAGAGCTTTCGAGATATTTAGATCATCATCCATGCCACTCTCAAACTCATCCCCTGTCCTCTCGATAAGCACGTGTACCGGGTCGCTTTCCACGCCGCGCATCCGGTTTTCAGCCCCATTTTCTCCACCGGACTCTGCAGCTTCCGAAACACGGAGAATAAAATCGCTTATACGGTTGAGTGTATGCTGCGCATGGTCGAGATTTTCAAGGCTGAAGTTCAAAGGCGCCTTGTAATGGGCGGACAAAAGAAAAAAACGCACTGTGAGAGGGTCGTATTTCTTGAATATTTCACGGAGGGTAAAAAAATTCCCCAGTGATTTGCTCATCTTCTCGTTGTCGATATTCAAAAACCCGTTATGCATCCAGTGCCGCGCAAACCTGTATCCTGCACCACGGGTCTGAGCGATTTCATCCTCATGATGGGGAAAGGTGAGGTCCTGCCCGCCGCAGTGGAGATCAAACTCCTCTCCGAGATAATGAATGCTCATAACCGAACATTCAATATGCCAGCCCGGCCTCCCTTTCCCCCACGGGCTCGGCCAGGACGGTTCGCCCGGCTTTTCGAACTTCCACAGGGCAAAATCACCCGGGTTCCTCTTCGACTCATCGACCTCAATTCGCGCGCCGCTTCTGAGGTCTGCAAGCGACTGGCCGCTCAACCTTCCGTATTCCGGGAAAGTCGAGATATCGAAATACACACCGTCTTCCAGGGTATAGGCATGATTGTTGTCAAACAGCTTTTTAATAAAAACGATTATTTCATCGATGTGGTCTGTCGGTTTCGGCGCAAAATCAGGCTCCAAAATATTGAGACGGGCGTAATCCTCCTCATATATTCCGATAAACCGCTCGGTCATCTCCCGTACGGTCATCCCTTCTTTGTTTGCCCTTTCGATGGTTTTGTCATCGATATCCGTCCAGTTCCGCACGAAGGTGACATCATACCCTCTGTACATGAGATAGCGTCTGAGCAGATCAAAAACGACCGCCGATCTTCCATGGCCGAGATGCCCGTAATCATACACAGTGGGGCCGCACAGATAGATACCGATCTTTTTGTCGTCTATCGGCTCGAACTCAACTTTTCTACCCTGTAATGTATCGAATATCTTCATACCAGGTTCAGTACCCTGCCCATTCAGTTTTTTATTGAAAATAAGCAAGTGAATTTGCAATTATAAAAAGTAAAAACAGATCGGGCTCGCTGATAAGTGTTTCTGTATTGCAACTATACCGCGAGCCCATTCTGACAGCCGAAGGCCGGAAGAACACGTACCGTATGGTTTTTAAAAACAGGAAGAAAAACCGCCAGCCGTACATTGATGCGCAATCCGGTATTTTTTCCAATAATGTAATCAATACTTGCTGTACCAGGAACTAATAAATGACTGTTAATTTAAAAAAAAATCAATTATTTTGTATCGGGATTCAATACTTTGTAAACAGTATAAAAACGCCGGGAGACATCGAACCGGGTGTTGGAAATGGGGAGAACGCAATGAGACACATCATTCTTCAGTATGCGAAAGATATGTGTGCAGGAAGGCTTGCCCGTGGATTCGACCATGTTAACAGAGTATACCATCTGGCAAAACAGCTTGAAAACAGCTACGATGATGAGGTTCTCTATGCAGCAACCTATCTTCACGATATCATACTCGCCGAGCCCCACCAGCTTCAGTCTGCGGAAAAAGCGGAAGCCATCCTACACGAAGTGGGTTTCAGACCAGGAAAAATCGCGCTTGTAAAAGAGGCAATACTGAACCACATACCCGAGGGGAATCCGGTCTCAAAAGAGGCAAAAATGCTTCATGATGCGGATATCCTCGATTCTCTGGGCATGACCGGCATGACTCGGCTTGCCATCGGCGCTTTTTTCTGGAAAGGAGCGCGAACGCTTATCGACGTCTCTCAGCTCATTACCGAGTACAAAGACCGCGCTGCTGGACATCTCACACTGGACAGGAGCAGAGAGATCGCCTGTGAACGGATAGAAATAATGGAAAATGCCCTGTCCCAGCTGAACAGGGAAATATCCATCGTGGAGACGGCGTGAACCAGGGTTCGAAATGTTGGCTTCGAAAGGAGCCGAAAAACAACAAACGACACCATACACAGGGATTATACCACGGCTGAATTTTTCCCTTGATCCGATTTCTGAAGAACCAGTACAGGTGGATATTGTATATGTTGTGCTTCATTTTCGGACCCCTCTGAATTTCCCCGGTATTCTCCCGTACCTGAATAAAACATGCCACCTATTCCATACATGTTTGACATCTCCTACTATACAAATTAATGTTTTTATAAGATTTAAAAAAGGAGTGGGGAAACTCCCGGCACTGTGGTTTGGTTAGAGGTTAATCCTAACCTCCTTGCCTGGGTTTAGCTATGATCTCTCTGATCTCCATATCTTTAAATTTCCGCGCATAGGCCGGTTTGAGGACAATTGCAGTATCCGCTCCATCACTGGTACCTCCGATGGCAATCACCTCATGTAAGATATCTAAAACACCTGCATCCGCGGCCATAAGGGCAACCTCCACTGCAACCTTCATACCCTGGCAAAACCTGTAGAGAGTCTCACGAATGACCCTGTTTGGAGCCGACCCACCAAAGGCCTCGCTAACATCATCGCCCAATGAATGCAAGCTTGTAATGACCGTAATGCCTCGCTTCTCAAGCTCTTCCCTTTCCTTTCGAGTCATTGTCCAACCCTCTTCATCGAAGCTGGCACAGATGGAGACTGCTATGATATCAACATCCATCCCTTGAAACACCTCTGCAGCCCGTTTGGCGGTGTATCCATGGGTTGAAGCGAGGACGATCTGCTTGATTTTGAGTTCATCCGCCCTCTGACGGGCAGCCTCCAGAGTACTGTCGGTATTGATCTTTCCAGGAGTATCAAAATAGAGAATTTTTCCTTCCATAGCTTGCCTTCCTTATCATTTTATCTCAAGAAAATATTGCTAGATTTCGTCTAAGAGGATTAGAATTGTAAATCTTATTGTTGATTATTATATCTCTCTGAAAGATTTATAGCAATTTTTATGGTAAATGTAAAAATGTAAGATAATTAGTGAGATATGTCCACCTCTCAATCTCTTCCATGCTGATATCATTCGAGCTAGCAACCAGGACAGCCTGATCAAGACACTGAAGATAATCCCAATGATAGAAACCAGCTAATCTGTCTTTCACAAAGTCAGACGATAACCGAGCGATAGTAAAGCCGGCTCCAACGAGTTATTATCCGGACGCTTAGCGTCTGGCTAATGCCGCCGGTGCAAACACCAGTACCTATCAACAAGTACAGTCGAGCGGACATAACCCCCGCTTGCAAGCCTTCGACTTGACACGGAGAACATGCCACTCACCGGCGGCATTAGCCAGCCGGAACATTACTCTGGCCTGCTCGTCACTCCCTCGGTAAGGATTTGATGAACTTGCCCACCAGATTTATGATCGCCCCTTCGTATTTCCATCCTGCATCCCCCGGTAGCTCGTGCAACGGATCTGCGGTAGTGACTACAATCATGTTGAGCTCATCCAGCAAGATAATCAGGTTCCCGCCATGCCCCCACGCGAGGTTGAAATGATGGTCGCCTGCCCTGGCGGACCACCACTGATAGCCATACCCGATGTCGCGAAGGTAAGGGCCCGGGTAGTTGCTTGCTTCGTTTCGCCATTCATTGTCATACATACCCTCCGAATACGTTTGCAGGGATTCACTGACCCAGGCGTCTGAAAGGACCCGGTTCCCCTCGTATTCCCCGTGGTGGAGATATAACAGGCCGAACTTTGCCATGTCACGGGCCGTAACGTAGATTTCCATGCTGCCGAAGTTGTAGTTATCCGCATCGGCGGTCCAACCGCCCACTTCCGCGTCAATCGGGGAGAAAAGATGCTCCTGAGCGTATGACTTAAGATCTGTATTACACGCCCGTGCCACGATGATCCCCAGGATATGGGACGTCAGATTGCTGTAATTGAACCCGGTCCCCGGGTCGCTTACCAGAGGGAAGTCAACCAGGTGAGGCAGCCAGTGCAAGTTGCTGCTCAAAAAGAGAATATTAAAATAGGGAGGCGTGCGCTGCTCATCGGGATATCCGGCACGCATCTGCAGCATGTCCCGGATCGTGATCTGCTCCTTTCTCGGATCAATTATCTGTCCGGCAAACTCCGGGAAGAAATCCATCATCTTCTGATCCACGCTCGACAGGCAGCCCTGATCCAGCGCAATCCCGACCAATGCCGAGGCATAACTCTTCGTCGCCGATTGCCGGCCGGACAACTGCTCAACCCCCCCATTATTGAAATACCCTTCAGCGATAAGATAGCCGTTCTTAATCACCAGCAGCCCATAGAGTGTCTCCATTTCAGCCGCATCGAGATAGAGCTCCGCCACAAGCATCGGATCCAGTCCCTGCTCTGCGGGCGCAGACACCTCCCAGTCATCCCCTGGCAGCGGTGTGTAATCGACCGCTGCGAGATCCTCAAGCCGAGGTCGCAGCATCTCCGCAATCCTGGGACGAGTCATTTTTATCCGCTCGTAGTCCAGTTTCAATCCCAGTGGCCCAAGGGCCTGTCCAATGCTGTCGTAGAATCCTCTGACATCATCGAAAGGAGCTGCAACGGAATCAAACGCAGTAGATCCGGCGTTGTTCCTTAAATACTTGTCAGCACCTTTGTCAAGCAGGGCCTTGACGATCTCTGTTCGGCAAAAGAAAGCGGCAATATGAAGCGGAGTTGACCCATCGTTGTTTCTGATGCTTAAATCAGCCCCGGCCTCGATCAAGAGTCTTGCCGCTGCGGTCTTGCCAAATGTTGTTGCAACAATCAGGGGAGTAGACCCATACACATCTTTTTCATTCAGGTTCGAACCGGCCTCAATGTGCTGTCGAATGGCTTCAATATTCCCCTGAAGGGCTGCCAGGTGGAGGCTTACACTCGGAGTTGGGTTCTCCTGCCCACAAACCGTCAATGGTGTAAGGAGTGTGACTACTATCATTGCTGTCATTACTGTTTTCATTGGTACCTCCTCCATGCGGGCTCTCACATCGCAGATCGTAGAGGTGAGACCCGATACTTTTCAAGCTGGCAAACAACCCAAGTTCAGTTGCGGCGGGGGCTGCCGAAAGCCGTCCGTCCAACCAAAACCCGTTGCAACCCTACCCGGATTCCCCCCCTGCTCACCGGCCCCAGCCGCCCTCCGCGTCGCTTTAAGTCTCGGAGAAGTTGCCCACCGAGGTCTCGTTCGAAAACGAAGTCCCCATCCCTTCGGTACGGGTTGTACTCAGGGAGATGCTGGAGCATGGTCATCCCGCGGTTGATCCTTTACACCTTTAATTAAAAGCCATAGGAAACATAAAAACTGCAATACCAACAATTGCAATGCCATCAATAAACGCAATGAGCAATCCTATTATCACCTGGGTTTTATTTTCAGAAACATTAATAAGATAATCTGGACCATCTATAATAGATTCTATAAGTCCTGAATCACCTATCATAAACGTAGCTGTCGAGATTAGAAATAATGCTTCCACAATTATTGCGGTCTTTCTGTCCGAATTCATTTTTTTCCACCTTGTCATGGAAAATCGTCATATCTTGACTTACAGAATAGGGAACGGATCAGAGAAAATACTACATTTTTAGAAACTCAAGTAAATTGTAGACCAGGAAAGCCGGCCAGACCAGAGCTTTTAAGAAACCCAGCACCCCCATGCCAAAAGAAACTGCATTTTGGATATAGTAGACTGCTGCTGCAATTAAACCCATAAAATAAACTGCACCCGCTATACCTGTACCACTATTACTTTTTCCTCCATTCGCCATGATTGTCTCCTCCTTTACCTTCCTGCAATTCTTAATTTTTTTATATATTAATTCAATCTTGTTATTGATACTGAGGAAACATTTAACATACTGAGCCTTTTAATGATTATTGTAAGCCAAATATCTTTACCTCAGCGTATCGTAATAGATTTATTCCCAGAGCTTGAAAGGAGGGTATTGGTCTGTCATAAGTCCGATGTATGCCAGTACCCGGAACGACCATCTGACTATGCCTGTGTTCAGTTTGAATATGTCCTCGTTGTACTTCTTTGTGAAAAGCAGCACAAATGCAATGATAACCATGAGGATCAAGATAAGCCCAATAACCGGTGCTTCTGCATCACTGGTATAGTGCCAGATACCCCATCCCATGAGCGGTGTCAAGCACAGATAGTGGGGTACCGCGAGAAGCCATTTTACAAATATCAGCCCCCGGGAGAGCCTTTCAGGGTATTCTATCTCAAGATCAGCAGGGTAGCCCTCAACAGTTTTCAGCGAGAAAGGCGGATACTCATCTGTGCCGAGAATCCAGTAACCGTAGAATCCGACCCTCCAGCTCCAGCGAAGTACCCCTGCATTAAAATTAAACAGTTTGCGTGGAAAACTGCCAGTAAACAGGATCGCGAAAAACGCTATTATACCTACAATGACGTAGGCTGCCCATAGAAGTGCAAGCACAATACAATGCGGAAAGAGAAGAAGCCATTTCACCAGCCAAAGCGCCCTTGATGGTGGCTTACTGAGATCGGCTTTAAGAGTTACAGGAGAGGATTTATTTTGTTTTGCCATTTCATTACTCCTTATCAAATAGATTTAATGAGATACTTATGTTTTCTATCTATATATTAAAGACGGTTATTGCATTCGTCTTTTAAGTAACTTCTCGCGAAGTTACTTACAGATACCCGGTCGCGAAATGATACATCCTGTCAGGGACGTAAGCCGCTTCTAAGTAAGAGGCTATCCAAGCGTATCATGAGTACTAATAATAATCTACAGCTATTTTTAGCTCATTAATGTAATTTTCATCTATTTTATCACATTTGTGATATAATAGATGATTAGTATCTTAATCGCCAATTTCTTGCTAATATGGCAAGAAAAAATTAACGACATTGGAGCCTGGTTACTGATAATTCAGGTATAACAAACATTTCTTTTATGGCAAGGCCTGCTGTAATAACAGCCTTGCCGAGTTTCGTCAGATAGTATTTATATGTGTGAGCAACACGTTTAATAATGCCATGAACCCGTTTAATTATCCGGGAAATTGCGCTGCTGCTTTTATCGGGGAAGTACACGCGAAGGTATTTATTGTATAGGCCATTGATGTTGAATTCCCCTCGTGCCAGGACTTCAAACAGCTTCTTATCGTCGGCACGGTAGAAGTTGAATCCCTTGTAGGGGCGGTTTTCTGATCTCACGGTCTTTGATATTTTCTTGAGATGTTTCACTCCCTGGCTTGGATCGTCGAAAGTTGAGATGAGCTCCCGGTAGCGTCGGTTCGATGCCTTTAGAAGCCCGGCGAGGAAGTAGAGGCTGTACATGGTCTTTTTCATGGGAGCGACTTTCCGGACTATCCCTCCTTCCCGAGTCTCCACTTCTCGTAGGATATACCATACTGTGCTTCAACAGGACAGTATCGTTGGACGAAGATGTCCAGTGCCTGGTGAAGCTTCTCGATTCTTATAGAGTGGGTCAGCTCCGAGCGGTTCAACAACGAGAATCTGGGCCGACGGCTAATCATTTACTGCAAGGAAAGGGATTCGCTTTTCCACACGATCAGCAGGAAGTTTTGTACCGGAGGGTGCGATCTTCGGCTCGCAATGCTGGAGCTGGACGATCAACTTTCTTCCGCCCCTGCTCGAACCGCTTTTTTACCTCTTCGCTTTCGGTGCCGGGCTCGGAACTCTCGTCGGCAGCATCGTTTACAGGGGTAGCGCCATATCCTACATCGGGTACATTGCTCCTGCACTGGTGGCTATCAACATTATGTACAATGCCTTCTTCGAGACCACCTTCGCATCCTACGTGCGGATGTACTACCGGAAGACATTCGACGCGATGCTCGCAACACCACTTTCCATTCAGGAGATCATCACAGGAGAGATCGTGTGGGGGGCAACAAAATCCGTCATCGGAACCTCAATCAGGGGGATGCGGAAAAGGCTCATAAAGTGACAGGGGGTGTTGGCACTCATGATACAGAATTCTTGATACTACTACTTTTTTGTTTCGCTGTCATAAGGTCAATGATAAATTCTGTCTGTTTTCGAAAATGAATGAACATTGCCATGAGGTTGCATTCTTCTACAAGGGCAGATGGGTTGATCAATAGAACAATAAAGATATTTCTCCAAAAATAATAACAAGCAGGCGGCTTCAATCCAAGCTTATTAATCAGTCTGAAAAATGCAATTATATTTTTCAAGTTTCCGGTAAACGAAGGTTTGCTTTTTCTTTTCACATTCAGAACCTTCGCCAGCTTCAAACACCTATCGAAGTAACTCTTGTGTGAATATATCTTTTTAAGAATGTAAGTAAAATCATTAATAATCTCATTCCTTGGTCTTTTAGTGATAAAATTGAGTCCACTGGTAGATTGATCAATAGTAATATCGTTCACATCCAACTGGCTTGAATTATCAAAAAATCTCTGTTCCCTTATCAATCTACGGGTAAGCTGCGTATTGGGTAGCGCATACAGTAAACCGACCATCGCTATACATATCTTTCCATCAGTAACTGTTTTTTCAATCAGCCTTGCCATTTCACTGGTTTCATCATCAAAACCGATGATAAAACCACCACTTACGAACATTCCGTAATGGTATATTTTATGAAGATCATCACATATTTTTCTGTTGACATTTTGCTTTTTCTGAGTCGATTTAAGTACGTTATCGTCAACAGATTCTATACCGATGAATACATACCTGAAATCCACTTCCTGCATCAATCTAAGAAGCTCTTCATCATCTGCAAGATTAATCGAGGCCTCTGTTCCAAAATAGAAAGGATAATTGTTAGATTCAGACCACTCACGAACAGCAAAGAGAATTTCCTTTACCTTTTTCTTGTTCCCGATAAAATTATCATCCACAAATTCCACAGAACCTCTGTATCCAGCCCGATACAATGCATCAAGTTCAGAGATAATTTGCTCCGCAGTTTTTGTACGTGGTGTTCTTCCATAAAGTTCGATAATATCACAAAACTCGCAGTTAAACGGACAACCGCGTGTAAACTGTATACCGACTGTCAGATAATCCTTAAAATTGAGCAAATCGAACTTTGGAACAGGGCTTCTGGTAATATCAGGTTTATTTCGAGGAGGTAGAAAGGTCCCCCTTTCAACTCCCTTTGCGAGAGCCTCCAGAAATGGTATGATGGTATCCTCAGCTTCACCCAAGACCAGATAATCAGCTTTTTCATAAATTTTTGGCTGTGAAGTTGGGTCAGGGCCTCCCGCAACAACCTTTTTTCCTCGAGAATGGACTCGATCGATGAGTTTAAGAAAATTGATTTGCTGAGGGAGCATCCCGCCTATAAATACAAGGTCAGCCCAGTCTATATCTGAATCATGCAACTCAGCTGCGTTCATGTCGAGCAGCTTGATGTCCCACTCTTTAGGGAGAAGTGCCCCTAATGTAATCATTCCGAGTGGTGCAGCGGGGCATTTGGCTCCCGCTAATTTCGCAACGTCTTTGTAATTCCAGAATCCAAATGCCGAGAATTCAGGATAGATTAGTAAAGCATTTCTCATAGTGAAAGCAAATTTAAATCAAGAATAGTGAGATAGCAAGATTATTTGGTGAGATATTGTTAAATTTTTCGGCGCCTTCTTTAATCCCCTATGTTACAAATCCAATAACATTTCCTTCTTGCTAATAGTACTCTCTCTGCACCCGTCGTCTGCGGATGTATGCATAAAGACAATATATGCTCCTGCCGCTCACGGATCGGCTTTGCTTTGGCCCATGCACCCAAGATTCTTGATCTGGTTAAATCAGTAAAGTATGATACACCAAAAGATAAATCACCAAATTAAATTTTTTCTTGATAGTAAAGAAATATGTAATTACAATAATTACATAAAGTTGTTTTGAGGAGACAATAAATAATGGAAGCTAAATTAATCAAAATAGGCAATTCAAAAGGTTTAAGGCTGCCAAGTAAACTGATAAAGAAATATCATTTACATGACCATTTAACAATTATAGAAAAAGATGGGGGCATATTGATAAAATCGGATATTCCAGATAATAAATTATCATGGGAAGATACTTTTAGAGAAATGGCTAAAGAAAAAGAAGATTGGTCTGACTTCGATGTAACTGTTAATGATGGTATTGATTAAAATGAAGATCAAACGCTATGAGGTTTATTATGCTGATCTCAATCCTACTATTGGAGGGGAATTGAAAAAAGTCAGACCTGTTGTAGTTGTCAGCAAAACTGAAATGAACAAGTATTTAGATACTGTTGTTGTATGTCCATTAACGACAAAACTTCATCCCAAATGGAGGAGTAGAATCCAGACGAAATGTAGTCAAAAAGATGTTGAAATAGCAACAGATCAAATCAGGACAATTAACAAGAAAAGGCTTCAAAATAAGATTGATGAATTATCATCAAAGGGCGCCTTTCAATTAAGGTGTCTTATTACTGAGTTGTATGGGGAATAAACGTGTCATAATTTTTGAAAAATCTTACCCTTGTAGGGCATATCAATAAATATTTCCTTTTTTATATTTTACTAAGATTTGCTATAATTTTTCCTTGAGATATAATAATTAATGATAGTATTGGCAACGCCGAAGGTGCCCTATGATCCATACAAAATCGCCGTAGTAAAAACTGGGATTGTTGTTTCATACCAGTCGTTTGGCGACCTGATGAGATGGAATCCACACTACCACTGTATTGTTTTGGAAGGAGGAATCGACGAGGCGGGCTCTTTCCATCACACCCCTATTACAGATACCGCAAAGCTCATCGAGATTTTCAGGAGGCGAGTAATAAAGCTGTTCGTTGACAGGGGATTGCTCGACTGCAGTTTCGCATTAAAAATTCTTTCCTGGAACCATTCCGGGTTTTCGGTGGATAACTCCGTCCCAATTCCCGCCTCAAACCGGAAAGCACGGGTGAATCTTAGCCAGTACATTGTAAGGCCGAAGGTGCTGTCAAGTACATCCCGTGTCGTTACAGAAAATCCTCTATGCACGTTCAAATGGCACAATCATTTACAAGACGAACTACAATGACTACTGGAAAGAAAACATAAAACTCTTCAAGGCAGGTAATTTCATCGCAGAGTTGACGCAGCACATCCCTCCCAAGCACAAACATTTAATACGCTATTATGGGTTATTCCAACAGGACAAAGGGTAAGGCCGTCAAAGACGGCAGCCTTGTAAAATATGGGTACAGAGCAAGACCCAAAAAGACAACTGATAAACTCCCTGATATCGAGATTCAGAGCGTAACAAACAAAGCGCGAAGACGGAGCTGGGCGAGACTTATTCAGAAAGTCTATGAGGTGGACCCTTTGGTATGTCCGAAATGTGGGAGCG
>CAYSRJ010000060.1:0-15094 GCA_964433545.1 uncultured Spirochaetota bacterium
GAAGTTATTATGGGAAAGTAATATCCTTTATTGTCACCCCCCACAAGGGGGTGTGGATTGAAACGCAATTATCTATCGGTAAACAACAAGGCATTAAATGTCACCCCCCACAAGGGGGTGTGGATTGAAACAAATCCTTTTGATAATTTTTACCCTCCCGGCCATAGTCACCCCCCACAAGGGGGTGTGGATTGAAACTATCACTCTCAGCATCAACAGTCAAAGTCCTAGGTCACCCCCCACAAGGGGGTGTGGATTGAAACACTCAGATGACGCGATTTCTGTGTGTCGGTTTTGGTCACCCCCCACAAGGGGGTGTGGATTGAAACAAGCCAGAAAATCATAGCCGTTACATCCGGCGGTACGGTCACCCCCCACAAGGGGGTGTGGATTGAAACTTTAATTGAAATACAATATAACGGTCACGAAGATGCGTCACCCCCCACAAGGGGGTGTGGATTGAAACGTGCACCCTCGGCAGGATTATCGTCTTTGATTGGTGTCACCCCCCACAAGGGGGTGTGGATTGAAACGTGAATATTTCCGGCTGATTGTATTTCTGTATCGTGTCACCCCCCACAAGGGGGTGTGGATTGAAACATTGTGTAAATGATTATTAATAATATGTATTTCAGTCACCCCCCACAAGGGGGTGTGGATTGAAACAATCTAGATGCTAATTCATCTTCGGCCTGGGTCCGTCACCCCCCACAAGGGGGTGTGGATTGAAACCTTGCCATGGTTGGAAGATCAATCCCACGGTGGGTGGTCACCCCCCACAAGGGGGTGTGGATTGAAACTCCCCGTGCACAAGAATCCGGCACTCTACCTTTTGTCACCCCCCACAAGGGGGTGTGGATTGAAACTTTTATTGCGGCCTTTACATTATCTAAAGCTTCCTCGTCACCCCCCACAAGGGGGTGTGGATTGAAACTTTTATTGTCATCTCTCACTCCTTAAAAATAACCCTGTCACCCCCCACAAGGGGGTGTGGATTGAAACTACGACTAACCGTCCTGTGTTAAGGATCGTTATTGTCACCCCCCACAAGGGGGTGTGGATTGAAACATGTTATCTGCGTTGGTCTGCGTTGTTTTCAACACACGTCACCCCCCACAAGGGGGTGTGGATTGAAACTCAATACGGCCATTTAGATAGAAATTGAATTGGTCGTCACCCCCCACAAGGGGGTGTGGATTGAAACCGATCAACTTGAATGTGTGTATGAATCGCTGCATGGTCACCCCCCACAAGGGGGTGTGGATTGAAACATCTACAAGAAACCAGCAGATGGCATACCGGCAACGGTTGCCCCGCATGGGGACTCAAATATATGCTATTTTTCTTAGCAATTAGACAACGCTCTATACTATAACGAAAAACGCTTTAATACTCACATTTTTTTGCAAAGTGAACAGAACATGTATAAACAGCACAGCCTGTACCCCATATCGCCGCACATACCTGTTACTCAACTCTGTAGCAAGGAATATAATGTAACTATTGCATGATTGAGGTTCTAAAATGTCCATCCTGGAATGAGCCGCTGGAAAACCGGTTCCCAGCCTTTGAAGACATCAGCCTTTGATGGAGCCCGCCAGTATCCCCCGTATGAAGTAGCGCTGCAGGGAGAAGAACACCACCAGGGGGAGGATCATGGAGATGAACGCCGCCGAGGTGAGAAACTCCCAGCCACCTCCGTAGGAGTTGACCAGGTTTGAGATGGTCACGGTCATGGGTGCCACATCAGGGGTACCACCCAGGTAGATGAGAGCCACCAGCAAATCGTTCCACACCCACATGAACTGAAAGATTGCCAGGGAGGCGATCGCGGGCACGGATATGGGAAGGACCATACGGTAAAATATCTGAAAGTGAGACGCCCCGTCAAGGAAGGCCGATTCGAGCAGATCCTCCGGTATCCCTCCGATGAAATTCCTGAGAAGATAGATGGCGAAGGGAAGGCCGTAGGCGGTGTGGGCGATCCATATACCGGCGAAGGTACCAGTGAGATGCAGCCTGTTGAAGAGCCTGAGTATGGGGATGAGGGTCATCTGGAGGGGCACCACCAGTAGCCCGATGATCATCAGAAAGAGAGTGTCCCTTCCCGGAAAGCGCATCCATGCGAATGCGTAGGCGGCGAAGGCCGCCACCAGTATGGGCATCACTGTCGCCGGTATGGCGATCATAAGACTGTTGAAGAAGCTCCTTCCCATGTTGGCTCGCTGTACGACATGCAGGTAGTTCTCCATGGTAAACCTGTACGGGAAGGTGAAAGCATTCCACCATCCGGTGGTGAGTATAAGCGACCGTGGTCTGAAGGAGCTGATGAGGAGGCCTGTGGTGGGAACAAGCCAGATTATGCAGATTACGATCAGGATAAGGTGAAGGGGGCTCCTCCTCACGAAGAGCACAAGCCTGCCGGACAGGTTGTTCCATCTATGAAGGGTCGGCAGCTTCTTAAAAGATGGTACTTTACCTGGTGCTCCTCTCCTTCCTCTCATCGCTTACCTCTCCTCTGTCCGAATCGCTTGATGTTTATAAGCATTACGGGTATGATGGCGACGAGCAAGATCACCGCAAGGGCGCTCGCCATGCCGAAGTTCAGGAAATTGAACATTTCCTTGTACATCCGGTTCGCGATTACCTCCGTGCCCAGTATTCCGTTGGTCATTATGTACACGATATCGAAGATCTTAAGCACGTTGATGATCATGGTAGTGGTGACCACCACAATGGTGGGCTTGATGAGTGGAAGGGTCACCCGGAAGAAGACCTGTAACTCTTTGGCTCCGTCGATTCGCGCTGCTTCCACGATCTCCTTTGGCACACCCTTAATGCTCGCAGAGAGGATGACCATAGCGAAGCCGGTCCACATCCATATGCCCACCACGATGAGCGCCCAGTTATTGATCCTGGGGTTGAAGAGCCATGCCTGCGGCTCGAAGGAGGGAAAAAGAGAGGTCATCACAGCATTCACAGTACCGATCTGAGGCGTGCCCTTGGGCTTGAATTCGTACATAAACTTCCATATCACTCCGGCGGCAACGAAGGAGATGGCCATCGGGAGAAAGATTAATGCCTTGGCCACGGATTCGTACTTCACCCGGTCGGAGAGCACGGCGATTAGCAGGCCAAGGGTAACCGTCACCAGGGTGAAGAACACAAGCCACAGCAGGTTGTTTCGCAGGACGATGAGCATATCCCTCTCGGTGAAGATACGCAAGTAGTTCAAAAGACCCACGAACCGGGAGGAATCCTCGTTCATCAGGCTCATGATCATGGTGTTGATTACCGGATATAGGAGAAAAACAGTCAGTAAGATAAGCCCCGGCGCCACCCACAGCCAGGGGCGGACTCTCTTCTGCCGGTGGAAGCTCAATCTGGATACGGCCTTTTCAGCCAGAAAAATGTACAGGGTGAGTCCGGCGGGAACGCCGAATACCGCCACCATCGCGAGGAGAGCGCTTCCCACTATCATTACATTCTTTCCTCAATATTGTGAACGAGACTGCCGCGGTATTTTCACAAGCCTTTTACAGGTCGGGGTAAAACATCCACACGGACTGGTGCTGGAGAATCCTGTCCCTGTGGGACAGGATTCTCTCGCCTATTATCCGTCCGGTGTCTCAGTAGGCCTGCTGTCTCGTTCTCTCCAGATTCCTCAGAATGCTGTCCAGCCTGTCGGGGTTCTGAACGTAGTCCATTATGGCGGACCAGAAGGCGTTGTTCATTTCACCGGGCATCATATCGGATGCGTCGAAGACTACGATTTCTGCCTTCTGGAGGATCTTCGCTGCCTGCTTGCTGAGCACATCGGGATAGAACACCAGAGACAGGTTCCTGTCAGCCGAGAGAGCGCCTGTACCGCTGGTCCAGTAGGATTGAGCCTCCGGTGTGGTGAGGTACCGGATGAAAGACCGGGCCTGAGGAGTGTCTCTGAACATTCCCACCAGGTCGCCTGCCGCCTCAATCGCATCCTTGTACTGAGGCTTGATGGGAGGAAATCCGAAGAAGTTGAAGTCCTCCCCCGGCTTCAGGTCGGGAAACTGGTCCTTGATGAATCCCTGGATGAAGCTTGCCTGCATATGGAAGTACGCGCCCGGCGGATTGAGGAACAGTGGGGCAACCGCCTGCCCGAAATTGGTGGACAGTACGTACTGCTTCCCGCCGTACACCATCTTCGGGTTCGCCACTATCTGTCCCCAGGTTTCCCAGGCTTCCCTGATCTCTGGTGACGTCCAGGAGAGTTTCCCCTCATACCAGTCTCTGTACTTGTTCGGACCGTTGAGCCTGAGAAAGATATTCTCAAGCCAGTCGGTGCCCACCCAGCCGCTCGCCGCGCCGCTCTCCAGCCCTATGGACCACGGGGTTTTCCCCTGGCGTACGAGCTTCTCCGCGATGCTCATCATCTGCTCTGCGGATTCGGGCGGAACCCTTATGCCCTCACGTTCCAGGACTTTGGGATTGTACCAGACCAGGCCCTTGATGGCCACCTTGGCGAATACGCCCACCAGCTTACCATCCACGGTTCCCATGTCCAGCCAGCCCTGGGCGTAATCGTTTCGGATACGGCCCATGTCCAGAACAGTGCTCAGGTCCACCAGCTTACCTGCCCTGGCAAACTCTGCCATCTTTCCCGGCCCGGGCAGCACGGCGATTTCGGGGGGATTCCCGGCCTGCACCCTGGTAGTCAGGATCGCGTTGATGTCCCGACTCCCCTCGTATTGCACATCTATTCCCGTTGCTTCCTCGAAGGACTTAGCCATTTCGTTGAACACGTCAAGCTCCTGGCCTCCCCAGACGGCGAGAACCTTTACCGTACCTCCAACCTTGCCCATTTCCCCCGCGGCGTACAGCTTCACGGGCTCGTGAGAAGCGACAACAAAGATGAATACCACAGCTGCAGCCACAGCCACCGCGGCGATAAGTACCTTTGACCTTTTCTGCATGAGCTTTTCCTCCTTTGGTTGAGATCTTGAAGTGATGCCACAAAAAATGAATGAGGCATCTCTATAAAGCTACTTCCCTACTTTAATACACTAATGTCATATCCGATCCCGTCAACTTCAAAATTCAGTTTTTGGTATAATTCCCTGAATTGGCCCCTCTATGGTTTACTCACCTGAACATGGGAACCACACCGGCACCATAAACCCAAATGGAAAAGAGTGTGATGAAACTCCACAAGTATCGCCACTATTGGTCAGAGCGCGAACCTGCCTTTCCCCTGTCACTGAATAATGCTCTTGATCGATAATTAACAGATAAAATTTAATTTTCAGCATGATTAAAATACTACCGCAGCCACGATTTTTTGGCAAAACAGGGAATAAAACGAATCCCATCCATCCAGGCGTCTTTCAAATATATGCTATTTTGCTCTCCAATTATACTACGCCATAAAACTATGTCAAGAAATTCTTTGATAATCACACATTTCTTAAATTATTGCAACATGCAGTCGGGCCGCACACAACCAAAACGCACGCAGCCGAACAATGTACCTGCGTCAGTGAGCATGCTCACTCCCTGCATCGCTGATCCTCGAGCCCCATGGTACGCACAAAATCTGTTTATTACACTATATACATCGTGCCTATACCGTCTCGAGAACCGGGACGACGAAGGCGCGCAGTCCGACCGATGCAAAGGAAGATTGGAGGGATCGCACCCTTTCGAGCAGAATATCTTTTTTCTCATTATCGATGACAATCATGAGCACGTTGTTTAACCCGGGCCAAACATGGTCGCCAAGATGGGGGTCGTTTCGTCCAACACCCGACACATCCTTCCACTTCGTATAGTACTGAATGTCAAGAGCACTCAGCGTTTCATCGAGCTCTTCGTCAATAGCGCGGTCATAGACAATATGCACCATTACTCTGTTTTCTCTCATTGTTTTTCCGCCCTTCTGAGTAACTTCTCGTAAAGTTACTTACAGATACTCGGTCATGAAATGATACATCCTGTCAAGGACGTATGTCCCTGGCGGGATATGCCACGTCTGAGTAACGTCATTTATGTTTATTATGTCCCCATAATTTTATGATACCGAATCCGCCCTCTTTCCAGCCTGTTTCAACTGTTCCCTGCCGGCCTTCTTCTTTGCCCGCTTCAGCCTTCCCGTTTCAAACATTGCGTACAGGACGGGTATCAGTACGAGTGTAAAAACCGTGGACACCAGAAGCCCCCCTATTACCGTTTTTGCCATGGGCGAGCGCATCTCGCTACCGGACCCCAATGCAAAAGCCATTGGCATAAGCCCGAGCACGGTTGTAAGCATGGTCATCAGTATCGGCCGCAGCCTCGTTCTGCCTGCAAGACGCACTGCTTCGATGAGCTCATAGCCACGCTTTCTAAGCAAATTCGTATAGTCGACAAGTATGATCCCGTTGTTCACCACAATTCCTGCAAGCATAACCACGCCGATTCCCGATATCGCGCTGAATGTGGTTCCGGTTATGATATGTATCCACACGACCCCTATAAAGGTCATGGGAAGGGTAAACATAATGATAAAGGGGTCCATAAAGGATTCGAAGAGTGCGGCCATAATGAGATATACGAGCACAATGGAAAGCAGCATAACCAGGACAAGGTCCTGTACCACTTCCTTGAGGTTCTCCCAGGACCCGCCGTACTTTACGTTGAACCCGGGAGGTATGACGAGTTTTTGGACCTTGGCCTTTATAGCATCGACAGCACCCTTTACATCGCCCTGCACTCGCGCATTGACGTACACAACCCTCTGCTGGCCTTCCCGTTCAATCATAGCCGGCCCGAATCCTTTTTCGATGCGGGCAATACCGGAAAGGGGCACCTGTACCCCGATCGGGCTCATCACCGATATGAGGTCCAGATCGGCGGTTGAAACACGATCCGACTCCTGCAGCCTGACGAGCATACCGACCTCTTCTCCGCCGAAAATAACCTTGGCCACATCCTCACCTGCAAATGCGTGGTTAACCGCCTGTCCCACCTGATAGGCACTGATACCATACTGTGCCGCCCTGTCTCTGTCGATAGTTATTCTGTATTCAGGCAGCCCCTCCTCCCGCGATATACGGACATCGTTCACATTTCCGATCTTTTCCATGATTGCCTTGAGCTTCTGTGCGAGCTCAGAGCCCTGCTGAAGGCTGTATCCTGAAAGCGCAACGCTGAGATTTCCGCCTGTTCCGGTCGGACCACCGCCTGTTGAAAACCGCACCGTTGCGCCCGGAATATCATGTACCGCCTTTCTCAAAAAATCTATGATCTCTTTGTCACTTCGCTTCCGTTTGCCGGCATCAACAAGGGTCATCCATATTTCAGCACGGTCAGGAGACGCGACCCCCTGCTCCTCGCCTGTTCTCCCCACCTGCATGAAGGTTATTTTTCGCTCCGGAACCTTCTGCTCGATGATTCCGTATATCCGATCAACCGTTTTTCTCGTGATATCGATCTGTGTTCCAACCGGCATCTTGATCTCCATCTGAATAAAACTCTCATCCGATTGGGGCATGAACTCCACACCTATGACACGAACGAGCAGAACGCTTGCCACGAGCACGGCAAACACCATACCGACAAAAAGAAATCTATGATCCAGCGCCCAGTTTAAAACACCGCTGTAGTTTCTGTCGACAAAGCGCATCACCCGACCGCGTGAACGAAGCTCTCCTTCGATGTCCCGCAGGGACTCCGCTCGCCTTTTAACAATGACTTTTTTGACACGGCTCGTGAGCATGGGGATTATTGTCAGGGCAACAATAAGAGAGGAGAGAAGTGAGAATGCCACGGTGAATGCGAGGTCCTTGAACAGCTCGCTCGCAAGCCCCTTGATAAAAAGCACGAGCGGCAGGAACACGGCAATAGTCGTCAGGGTCGATGCAATGATGGCATTCGACATCTCCTGTGAACCGAGTTTCGACGCCTCGAGCGGTTTGGCGCCGAACTCTCTGTATCGGAAGATATTTTCCAGAACGACAATCGAATTATCGACAAGCATGCCTATACCCAGAGCAAGCCCGCCGAGTGACATCATGTTGATGGTCAGGTCGAAAAAGTACATAAATATAAAGGTCGTAATGATCGACAGGGGGATCGACACGGATATAATGAGTGTTGTAGACAGGTTTCTCAGAAAAATAAAAATAACAATTACCGCAAAAATTCCCCCGATAAGGGCCACCTGCCATACATTGTTGATGGACTCAATGATAAAATCAGCAGGTGAATAAAACTTTTCTATCTTCATATCCGAGGGCAGCGCCTCCTGGATGACTGTAAGCTTCTTTTCTATAAGCTTCGCAATCTTCACCGTGTTCGTTCCCGACTGTTTCTGTATTACCATGATAATCGCATCATGGCGCCCGAGCTTGGCGTCCATATTTTCATCTACATATCCGTCATATACTCTTGCGACATCCTTGAGAAATACGGGAACACCGCGCTTGTTGTCGACAACGACTCCTTCGATCTCTTCAATGCTCTTGAATTTACCGACCGTGCGAAGCGCGTATGTCAGCCCTCCCTCATCAATACTCCCTCCTGTGACATTAACATGCTCAGCCCTGATGCTGTTTATCACCTGATCAACCGTCAGGCCGTAGGATGCGAGCAAAGTGCGGTCAAGGTCCACATGCACCTGGCGCTGATGACCTCCCCAGACCATGACATTCGCCACACCGTCGATCTGCTCTAGATTTGTTTTTATGTTGTTGTCTGCGTTGTAACGGAGGCTTTTTAAATCTCTCTTGCCCTCGACCACGAGAACCATGACTGGAATCATCGAGGGATCAAATTTGAAGAGTACCGGCTGTGTTGCCTCATCGGGGAGAAAATCGCGTACAAGATCGAGCTTTTCCCGCAGCTCGGCGGCCGCTTCTCCCATATCGGTGCCCCACTCATACTCAACAACAACCTGCGCCTGTCCCTCCCTGGATTTCGACGTGATCTTCTTTACATTGCTTGCGGATGCCGCTGCATTTTCAATCACCTTTGTAAGGTTTTCTTCAACCTCTTCCGGGGCGACACCCGAATACGTCGAGAAAATAGTGATAACCGGATAGGAAATGTCGGGTATGAGATCGATCGCAAGCCTGCCGAGAGAGAAAATACCAAGCACTATGATCGCAAGATACACAACCATCGTAGTAACCGGCCTGTTAACAGAAAGGTCAGAAAGCTTCATCGATTACCTCCGTAACCTTGACCTCATCACCGTTGTCAACATTCTGCTGGCCGATCACGATAACCCTGGTCCCGGGTTCAATCCCTTTTTTAACAGAAACTCTGTTCCCCTCATAGATATCAAATTCAGGCTGCACCTGTATTGCCCTGCCTTCTTTGACGATGAAGACAACCTCTTTTTTGTTTCTCTCGATAACCGAAGCACGCGGAATGATGGTTGCATTTTCTTTTTTACGAACAATAATTCTGCACTCACCGAACATACCCGGTTTGAGCATATGGCTTTGATTCTTGATACGGATACGTACTTCTCTCGATCTTGAAACCGGATCGACAACAGGACTGAGCAGCTCGACCCTGCCCTTGAATGTCCGGTCGGAGTATGAGATGATATGAACCTGTGCTTCAAGCCCTCTTTTTACCCTGTATATGTCCCTTTCCGGCACGTGCACAACCACTTCGACGGTATCCATATCGATAATCTGAAAGAGCGGGACCTGTGGAGTGATATATGCGCCGATTTCGATCATGACTTCCTTTACAATACCGTTTATCGTTGATTTAACAGGTGTCGGCGCAAAAGTAAGCCCCGCTTCACTCCTGTCTATATATGCGAGAACCGTATCTTTGGACACCCTCTGTCCCTCTTTCACGGGAATCTCCTTCACCTTGCCCGGCACCGTTGAAAAGATATTAACCTCTGCAACAGGCACAACCTCACCATTGAGAACAAGGGATTCGGCTATCGCCCCTGTCCTCACCTCATATACCGCCACAGGAGTAGCTGTAGCCACTTCCTCCGTTTTTCCGTGTCCGAATCGTCCGCCCGCAAGAAGCTCGATCTTTTCCCTGTAGCGGTAGTAGGCAACAGCTCCGAGCCCCGCAACAACGACGAGAATCACAAAAAGTATTACAACCGTTTTAACACCCTTTCTCATAAAGGCCTCCGAAAAGGATATTTTTCATAACCCGCACGCTCATTCAAAATGATCAATGCCCACCACGTCTTCGAGATCGAATACTGCGCTTTTGTAGTTAAACACCGACTGAAGGTACCCGAGCTTTGCATTGTTGAGACGTATCTGCGCATCCTTGAGCTCTGTATTCGAGATGAGTCCGTTTTCATACCTCTTCTGGGCGGACCCGTAGAGTTTCTTTGCAAGCTCTACCCCCTTCACTGTGGACGCGATCTTCGCCTTCTCCTTTTCAAGTTTCAACAGAATGTTCTTAATATTGAGCCGTATGCCGCTTTCTACCGACCCCTTCGTCGTCCGGAGCGCCTCGAGATCAAATGAGGCTTTTTTTTCAGATGCATTCTCCCCGCTCCATGGGAAGAGGGAGGTAAGCTGCATCTGCACCAGAATTCCGACAGAAAGGTCGCCGTCCCATGAATCCTTTCCCCAGTACTTATTTTCACCGGTCGTTGAATCATAACTGCTATTTACCGTATAGTTCGCGAACCCGCCTATTGTCGGTCTCTTTTCATGTTTTTTCAACGATTGTGAATAATCTGCAAGATTGATTTGTGCCGCCATCTGCTGGATATCGTAATTTTTTCCAACAGCTTCTTCAATGAGCCGATTTTCATGAAACTCAAGATACTCTGGTTTCAGCTCGCCAATGAGCTCGATATCGTACTCCCCCTCATCCGTGATGCCTAACAGGTCTTTTACCGCAAGAAGCGCAAACTTCACTTCATTCTCCGCAGATATTACTTCCGGTTTAAAGCTCTCCAGGTCCGATTCAGCGCTGAGCACCTCATAATCGGGACTCAGACCCGCAGCGAATCGCTTCTTTGCAATATCAAGCGCATCCCTCTTTTGCGCGAGTGTTTCATTCTGCACTGTAACCACTTCTTTGGCCAGGATATACCCGTAAAAGGCGCGCTGTATTTTTACGATGAGGGAGCGTTTTTCCTCTTCCAGGTCGAGCCTTGCCATCTTCAGCGATTCTTCTGCCATGCGTACGCCGTCTGATATCCTCCCGAAGGTGTAAATGGACTGGATTAGATTCGCCGATAGGCTCACAGGATCCGATGGGCCAGCATAGCTCCCCGGGATTTCAATAGGGCCCATGCCGATATCCACGGTCATATCCGGAGTTTTCGGCTGATTGAAGAGGTGTGTCCATGAAGCGGATACCGACACACCCGGGTACATCGCTGATTTTGCAGAATGCACCCCTGCCTGTGCAGATGCAATGGAGAGCGCCTTTGCTCTTATGGTAGAGCTGTTCTTCAACCCCAGGCCGATTGCCTCCTCGAGCGTCAGGGTAATCGTTTCAGCATGCGTGGTGTTGATAAACAAAAAAACAAAAAAAACGTCGATCGCGGTATATAAGAGCAGTCGTTTCATAAAAACTGCACGTTTAACAAACCTGCAAGACCCGTTTCGAAACAGTTTGATTCGCGCAAAAATTGTTTTTCCAAATACTGTAATCAAAACAGGTCTCAAGATTGTTTTCAAAACGCATGCATTCGCTCTGTCAGCCCTCATACTCCGCCTCCTCCTGACGGTTGCGGCATTTTCCCCCGGCTTCATCTCGCACCAACGCCGTTGAGAAAGATGTTCATCACCGACTTCGCCTTGCCATCGGGATCTATTACCCTGCCTTTTTCCAAAAAAAACATCCGTGAAATCGTTTGTGATATGATGCCGTGAAAACTATCGACAACATCTTCGGTTGCTAGTTTTTTATTCAGCACTCCATCCGCCTTCCCGTGTTCTATGATTCGTGACTCAAAATCATAGAGCTCTTTTTCCTTTTTAAGAAGACCCTCAAACAGCCGTTTGAAATTTCTAACGAGATTGTTGTGTAGAATTAGTATATACATATTGATAAAAGCCCTGTTCTGCGCAAAAAACCTGATTGTGAGGACCGACAATTTTTTAAGCGCCTCAAGAGGGGGCATTTCTTCATACATCTCACGCTTGATAGTCTGCTCCAGGTTTTCAACCACATACATAACCGTACTGTAGTACAAATCTTCCTTATCCTTGAAATAGAGGTACAGGGTTCCCTTTGCAATCCCGGCTTCATCTGCAATCTCCTCGAGCACCGTAGGACTGTACCCTTTGATGGAAAAAACCTTGAGCGCGGCACTCATTATCATAACCCGTTTCTTGTGCTTTCGTAATTCTTCTTCTGTTGCCTGCATGAACCCTCCAAATATAATGACTGACCGTTCAGTCACAAATTATACATGTCGTTTGTCTCCGGTCAAGCAATTTGCATGTTTTTTTACTTGTTTCAAAACCATAAAAATATATATGTTAGCCGGGATGCCAATCATGAAACGGTACCTTTTTTTAAGACCCGGAGCCCGCGTGCCTGATTGTTAAGGAGTATAGATCGTTTTATTCCAATAGAAAATTACAGGAGTTTTTAATGCTTGATTTATTCAAAACCCCGAAGCTGTTCTTCTATCATTTTATTCTTATATTTGTGCGGCCATTTTATGCCTGGTATTTCAAATTGCACGGTTTTGGTGTTGAGAATCTTCCGAAAAAAGGCCCGTACCTCATGATGGCAAATCACAGCCATCTCCTCGACCCTTTTTTCATCGGCGCAATCATCAACCGTCCTTTATTTCAGATGGCATCTAACGAGTTTTTCAGAAAACCCCTTATGCGGCGATTCATGTGGGCAATGGGTGCATTCCCACGTAAAAAAGGATTTGTAGATTTTAAATCAATCAAGTATGCAATTCACCTCGTTCGGCAGGGTCACCCGCTCGTCATTTACCCGGAAGGCGGACGAAACTGGGATGGAGAAACCCTCCCCATCCTTAAATCGACGGCAAAACTCGTCAAGCTTCTCAACGTCCCGCTCGTAACCGTCGTATCGAATGGTAACTACAAAGCCTATCCGCGCTGGGCAAACAGAAGGAGGAAGAGCCCGATCACCATTTACTTCTCCAAACCGGTTCAGTTCGACCGAAAGGTACCGGATGAGGAGATTATCGACTACGTCCAGAAAGGAATCTTCAACAACGACAATTTCACCAAAGTCGATAACATTCGTGGCAAAAACCCCGCCGATGGGCTGACCCGGCTTTTGTGGCGATGTCCTTCCTGCAGGGAAATAGAAGCACTCGAGGAAAAAGAAGGGAAGTTTCTTGCCTGCTCCAACTGCGGTATGGAGTGGGAGGTAAACCTCGCCTGCTATATGCGGGAAAAAGGATCAGATACATGGCATCCGATAAAGGAATATTCCGATACCATGTTTCGTGATGCAGAGATAGTGCCGATGAAACCGGATATCGAACACCCTGCACTTGCCGGCGAAACGGTCTACCTCTTGTCCAAAATTGTTATCTTCTTTCATGAACCGCAGTACCCGAAACTGGAGGAAGCTGGAAAGGGAAGGCTTTTTTTAACCGACACCGGCCTGCTCTTCATAAACAGCAGCGACGTCAAGGTTTTCCGTTTCGAGGAGATACGGGGAAGATCCACAGAGCAGAATACGTTCTTTCAGATTGTACTCAATGAAGATATCGCCCGGTTCGAGATGCAGGAAGAAAGCTGCTACAAGTGGGAGCTGTACTACGACTTTATCAGGAAAAAACGGGGTTACCGCGAAGAAGAATAGTACCGAAAATACGCAATTCTTTCTACCGCGCGTTTATCCGAGGTACGCATCCACATCAGAGCCAGCTACGGGCTGAGCGGATACACTCCGAACTTCTTTGCGCTTTCGAACATAGTAACAACATTTCCCGGTGGAATATCAACCTGCATATGATTTGCAGAGGTGAGAATATACCCACCCCCCTGGCCGAACGTGCGGATGCATCGCTTCACGTCTTCATCGACATCCTGCGATGTGCCGGTAAGGGCTTCCTTCAGATCGACGCCACCCATAAAACACAGCCTGTCACCGAACTGCTTTTTCACAGAAACCCAATCCATGGCAGGCAGCGGTTCAAGCGGGTTTAGAATATCAACCCCAGTTTCCACGAGTCCGGGGATGATCTTTGTAATCGCTCCGTCCGAATGAAAAGCGACCGGGAGCTTCGGATTAAAATCCTTTACCGAGTCGATAATCCTCTTGAGGGCGGGCTTGAACATGGAATCGAACATAGCCGGCGAGATCATGAGATCCTGTGTGCCGCCGTAATCATCACCCGGTATTTCAAAGAAATCGAGGTCTCTTCCCACAATATTAAGATAGATTTCCTGGGCCCGAACAATGACATCGGTACATTTATCGACGATGAGCTGTGAAAGCTTCGGATCCATGACCATGTCCATGTAGAATTTTTCTCTTCCCCTGAGCTCAGCCGCCTGTTCGAAAGGGCCGTAGGAGTTTACCGCTCGAGCACCAATTGCACGGTTCGGATACTCCTTTTTCAGCAGGGTGATCCTTTGTTTCATCAGATCGAAATCGAGATATTTTTCAGGGTCCGGCCATGCGTATTCCGCTACTTCGTCCAATGTTGCGTCTGTAAGTGGGGCGCCCGCACTGGTGATATGCGGACCGCTTCTCACCCACTCGACACCCCAGGCATCTCTTCTGTCTCCGTCCATCCGCGCTCCGCCCAGATCGGTAAAACCCGACCACACATACCGTACATCCGTTTCGAGCCTGTCGAGTATTCTGTCATCATAGTAGTTTGAGTTTCTCGGCATGTAGCGCCTGAAGGGAGGAAGAGGATCGCCCAGGTTAAGATGCTTGAGTGTGTTTAAGTAAAGCCCGTCGTTCAATGTATAGTAGCTTCCCCAGAGGGCGACAGGCACCCTGTCGGGCTCCTCCCTGTTAATCGCGGCAGCCACTCTTTCTTTTGAGTCCATACACTGTCCCCTGACATAATTTCACTGTATACACAAATGTATTCAAATATTCTCTGCCAGTAAACAAAAGTGGCGACTTCGCGGCCGATCCTTGACAGGATACATCCTCCTGGGATACATCCCCC
>CAYSRJ010000061.1:0-13886 GCA_964433545.1 uncultured Spirochaetota bacterium
CCGAGACCCGAGCGTACCATGGCGACCGGAGCCTCCTGCAAAACCGAGACATCCGCAAAGATACCGGCGGCAGGGCGGACTAAAAGCGTCTTTTTGACGCCTTTTTCGGTAAGTGCAGCCATGGACGACGTGTATCCGTTCATCGACGGGGCAGTGGCAACGAGTATACAGGGAAGACCGAGCAGGTCGGAGGCCTTTTTCGTGAGGTCACTGACAACACCCGAACCGACAGACACGAGATAATCGATCTTTTTATCGATACGTTTCGAAAGCGAAACCGCGCGGTCGATCTCGGGTGGAATTTTCTCTTTCCCATCACCCACCGGATAATCGGTGAGGCCAAGTCCCCTGCCAGTCAATACCTGTTTAATCCCCTTCACGACACCGGCCTCGAGCTTCCTGTCATATACAAGGCCGCCGTTTCCCGATATGCCGAGATCGGGAAGGGTGTCTGCAACTTCTTCAACAGCTCCCTTCTTTATTGAAAGATACTTCATGGGGATTTTATGCCGTCTCCCGCATACACAATCAAACGACGTATCCATAAGCTGGTCCGTTCTTTTCGACAGAATCTCCTCGACGGATTTTTCTGGATCCTTGTTCATCAAAACCCTCCGCACATCATTTCACTCCGGCTTTGCTTCAGCAACCTTTATAAGATAGCAATGACAATACACAAACACAAATGAATTACGCTATACCCTTCTCTCAGTCATCCTCCAGGTGGTGCTTGACCACCCCGGCCCTGTCAATATAGATGACATCCTCGCATATGTTCGTGGAAAGGCCGGCGAGAGGATAAAGCATCTTAAGGATGATAGAACTATGAAATTCATTCAGGAAGTTGCGATACTGGATAAAGAAGTCTGCATAATGATTCACCATCACAGTGGAAAGAAACCTGCCGTAGCACCCCGCATTTTCTTTTAATCTTAGTCGTGACGATGTTTTGCTACTCTGCCTTCCACAGTAAAGATGATATCTTCACAGATATTTGTGATAAGGTCGGCAACTCTTTCAAGGTTGGTGCCTATTCTTAAAAGATGGATTGAACGCTTTATTGTAGCTGAGTCGGCACTCATATAGGTGATAAGCTCCCGGAGTATTTGATCCCTCAACTGGTCAACTTTATCATCTTCCAGACGTATCGCTTCTGCTTCTTTAGAATTACTCTCAATGAATGCATTAACACACCTTTTCATCATAGCCGTTACAATTTCAGACATTCTTGGTAAATCTACCAGGGGTTTTACGGGAGCCCGCTTTATCAAATATAGAGCACTTTCCGAAATATTCACCGCATGATCACCCATTCTCTCAAGATCATTATTTATTTTTAAAATCATGAGGGTGTTGCGTAAATCGACCGCTCTCGGTTCATACTTCGCGATAAGGGTTATACATACATCATCAATTAAAAGCTCCCTCTCATTCGCGACCGGTTCGTCCACCTCAATAACCGTTGTAAGTTCTTCTTCATTCCGAGAAACAAGGCCATCCATGCTTTTTAAAAGCATTTCTTCTACATGCTGTGCGTACGCAATAATGTCATGTTTTAATTCGTCTATTTTTTCGTGTAGCATATTCTTTCCTAACCAAATTTCCCTGTAAGATACTCTTCGGTCCTTTTATCCTTTGGAACAGTAAAAAGTTCCTTGGTTGTACCATATTCCACTAATTCACCCAGAAACATAAACGCTGTATAATCCGATACCCGTGCTGCCTGGGCTATATTGTGCGTTACCAGTAAGATAGTCACATTCTCTTTTAGCTGTACAACAAGTTCCTCAATTCTCGCTGTAGCTTTCGGGTCGAGAGCTGATGTAGGTTCATCAAGCAAAAGAATCTCCGGATTCATTGCCAGCGCACGGGCTATACAAAGTCGCTGCTGTTGTCCTCCCGAAAGATAGGTACCTCTCTTATTGAGGCTGCCTTTTACCTCATCCCAGAGAGCTGCTTTTGAAAGAGAATCTTCAACAATATCATTTGATAGTTTCCGCGAAATTCTTATCCCGTTTAACAAATATCCAGCTATAACATTTTCATAAATTGTCATATTAGGAAACGGATTTGGTCTTTGAAAGACCATTCCGATTTTCCTCCTTACCATAATGGTATTTAACCGATTTATATCTTCGCCGTTAAGCAGGATTTTACCGCTTGTTGTTCCTCCAGGACTCATTTCGTGCATTCGATTAATGCATCTGATAAAAGTCGTTTTTCCGCAGCCGGAAGGACCCATAATAGAAACAACTCTGTTCTTCTCAACAGACAAATTTATATCATTAATAATTTTCTTATCATAGAAAAATGCGTTAAAATTTTCCACCTGTAAGAGTGAGTTTCTCCTCCCAGCTGCAGAAACTTTCGAATTTACATCAGCGATAGTTTCTTTCCCCATTACCTACCTTCTTTTTTTGATACAAAGAGTCGCGCTATCATATTTATGACAAATACAATAAGAATAAGCAAAAGCGAAGCTCCCCAGGCTAACTTATGCCATTCATCATATGGACTTGTTGCATAGGTATATATAACCAAAGGAAGAGCACTCATTGGTTTTCCTATACGCACGTTCATAAAAGGGCTTCCAAAAGCAGTAAAAAGGAGCGGGGCTGTTTCACCTGAAATTCTTGTACTTCCAAGGAGTATTCCATTAAATATTCCTTTGATCCCGGTGGGAACAACCACCTTGAGGATAACCCTGTGATAGGGAACTCCCAGCGAAATAGCTGCCTCCCGAAGTTCATGAGGTATTCGTTTAAGAGTCTCTTCCGTGGATTTAAGAACAAGAGGAACTACCATAATTCCAAGGGCAATACTCCCGGATAGTGCTGAAAAATGGCCCGGAGGGACAACGGCTATTACCCATGCAAAAATACCGATAACAATGGATGGTGTACCCTGAAGAATATCGGTACTCAGCCGTATGCAGTATGAAAGCCAGGAATCCGGAAACTCGGATATAAAGATACCTCCAAAAATAGCAAGAGGAACAGACAGAATGAGAGCAATAATCAAAATGATACCGGATCCGACAAGAGCATTAAGAATTCCCCCTCCACTCTCCCCAACAGGTTTTGGCAATTTCGTAATAAAATCCAAACTTATAGAGGATACTCCGTTGACAAGAAGGTAAAATAGAATAAAACCAAGCGGTATCACAACCATGAATGAAATAGAGAATATAATTATGCCCGAAAGCTTATTTTTGAAAATCCTCTTTCTAATAGATTTCTCATCTCCAAGAATCTCTGCAAGATAGGCAGTATTTAGTTTTCTTTGAGTTTCTCCACTCATTCGTTTGTATCCTTTATTTCAAACCGCTTTATTATAAACCTCCCTATGAAATTTATTATTGCGGTTACTACAAACAGAAGCAGGCCCAGCTCGATGAGCGATGACAGATACAGGGAGCTTACAGCTTCGGTAAATTCATTTGCTAAAACTGAAGCCATAGTGTTTCCGGGTGCAAAAATATTGAGAGAGAGCTTGTTTGTATTCCCTATAACCATAGTTACCGCCATTGTCTCTCCAAGAGCTCTGCCGAGAGCAAGAAGTATTCCGGCGAAGATACCTGAGCTTGAAAAGGGAACAATGACTCTCCTGATAACTTCCCAGTGAGTTCCTCCAAGAGAATAGGCAGCTTCTTTAATATCCCCGGGAACCATACTCATAACCTCTCTTGCCATCGTTGAGGCATAGGGAATAATCATAACAGCTAAAATTATTGATGCAGATAGAATACTTACCCCATAGGGAGGAATTCCCGTTGCCAGTTCCAGCTTTCTGATCAGCGGAACAAGTACTAAAAGCCCCCAAAAGCCATATATAACAGATGGTATCCCCGCAAGCAGTTCGACCGCACTTTTTAAAACAGTTTTAGCTATTCCGTCTTTCATATACTCACTTAATACAAGTGCAACAGAAAATGAAAACGGAAAAGCAATCATCAAGGCAATAAAACTTGTTATAAGTGTTCCTGTGAGGAAGGGTAATGCTCCATATACCTCTCGAACCGGATCCCATGTTTGTCCGAAAATAAAACCTAAACCATAGGTCCGGATTGCAGGGATGGATCGAAAAACAAGAGTCATTAATAAAAGCGACGGAATTATTAAAACAACGATCCCGGTAAGTTTAAGGAAACCCTTGAATACCTTTTCAGTAATTATATCTTTATTCATTATTTATTTTGTCTCTGAACACTCACCCATGGGCAAAGCCCACGGTGTGTTATGTATTTTATTTAAAATCTACAGATTTCCCGTTGTATGTTACGCTGTTTATAATTACTTCTGCTTTTTTTACAGCTGCAGCGGGAAGCGGTGCATAGTGTAATGGTTCAGCATATTGCTGACCTTCATGTTCGGCAAACCAAACAAGTTTCAAAAGTTCTTTTACCCTATCCAGGCTTCTGTCGTCATAGTTCTGCTCTTTGTAGAAAATCAACCAGGTGAAACCACTGATAGGATATCCGCCAGAAGCTTCGGTATTTGTTATGGAGACACGCGTATCAGCAGGTAAACTTACATTTGCTGCTTTACTTACACTTTCAATTGACGGCTTTACAAAATTACCGGATTTATTCTCAATATTTCCTACCGGCATATTGTTCTGAAGCGCATAGATGAGCTCAACGTATCCGATTGCACCGGGCGTTTGCTTTACAATACCTGCAACACCGGGATTACCTTTCCCCCCCAAGCCTACAGGCCAGTTAAGAGACTTCCCCCGTCCAACACGTGCTTTCCATTTCGGACTTACCTTTGCAAGGTAGTCACTGAATATGAAAGTAGTTCCGCTGCCGTCAGATCGGTGAGCTACAACTATTTTCTGTTCAGGAAGTGATATCCCGCTGTTTACTTTCTGAATCCGGGGATCATTCCAATGAACAATCTCTCCAAGAAAGATTTCAGCAATAATTTCAGAAGTAAAATTGAGAGTTGGAGCTCCATTAAGATTGTATGTTACTGTTACAGCACCCATACATGTCGGTACATGGAGAACTTCTCCCTCTGCTTTTGCAAGATCATCATCACTCATAAACGCATCGGTACCGCCAAAATCAACTGTTTTACTGAGAAGCTGACGGATACCTCCGCCTGATCCAATTGCCTGATAGTTTACTTTTACCCCGGTTTTTAAATAATAAACATCAAACATTTTTGAGTAAAAAGGATACGGAAATGTTGCTCCTGCTCCCAACAATTCACCAACAGTTTTTTCTGCAGCGGGAGTTTCGGCAGACTTTGACTTTACCTCTTTACTTCCACTGGCAAACAGCATACCTGCTAATGCCAGTAACATCACTGTAAATACAGCAATCTTTTTTACCATTTCCTTACTCCAAAGCTTATTTATTGGATATAAAAAAAAGATTATTTTTTAAAGTTTTATTAAACCAATGTTAAATTTCCGTTAAAGGATACAATTGCAGCTGAACAGGTACAATAAAACAAGGGGGGACGATAAAGGGTTGAATTAAATGTGACTTTGATATAAGATAGTTGGTGTGTTTTACTGAAAGAGGATGCTCCTGAAAAATGTTAAAACGATGTTAACTGAGAAAAAAAGAGGGTCTAAACATAGGGTTGGGCGTATGCCGGCAATCGGACCCTGAACGTTGTTCCTTTGCCTCTGCTGCTTTCAACATCGATGCTGCCATTATGCAACAGGACGATATGCTTAACTATCGAGAGGCCGAGGCCCGTACCGCCGAGTCTTCGCGAATGGGACTTGTCTACAGTGTAAAACCGCTCGAATATTCGAGGAAGGTGCTTTTCAGGAATACCGATGCCCGTATCCTCAACCACAACATCGACGCCTCCAGTGCTCTGAACAGCTTCAATACGTATCTTCCCGTTTTCCGTATACTTCAGCGCATTGTCGATGAGATTTATAAAAACCTGTTCAAGTTTAATGGAGTCACCGCGAACAGGTGGAAGTTCCTCAGGAATGTTATACTCGATGTCAAGTCCCTTTTTTGAAATACGCGCATCAAACATCTTTGTTATAGTATGCAGCAGCATTTTGATGTCTACGCTCTCAATTTGCAGTTCAAGGCCTTTTTCTTCAAGACCTGACAGGGTGAGCAAATCCGCGACAATACTTATAAGCCGGTCCGTATGCCGTTTAATAATTTCGAGATACTGCCTGTTTTCTTCATCCACCTCTTCAATCGTTTCGGCATACCCCTTGATCGCCGTAAGGGGGGTTCTTAACTCATGGGATACGTTTGCCACAAAATCCCTTTTTATCCGTTCGAGGTTTTTAATATCCGTAATATCGTGAAAAATAAGGACAATCTCCTGAATCGCTGCAATCGGGGAAGCAGTTATCTGGTAATAAATACCGCCGATTTGTATCTCGTCCCGAACCGAGACATTCTCAGTCATAACTTTTTGCACCAGCTCTATAATTTCAGTTTCACTGAAGGCTTCCATGAAATATGCACCTCTTGCAAGATCTTTTCCGGTTTTCCGCTGAACACTCCTGTTACTAAGCACAACTCTGCCTTCCCTGTCCAGAACGACGAGCCCGGGTTCCATTGAAGAAATGATATGGTTCAATTCCTCTTTCTGAAAAGAGAGCTCCTTCATATACTTTTTCAACTGGGCGGTCATGTAGTTGTAGTTATCAGCAAGCTCCTTTAACTCATTCCTGCTCTTTAATCGTATCTTCGCATCAAAATCACCGTCTGCGACACGTTTCGTACCTAAAATCAACTGCCGTATCGGCTTGACGATTTTTCTTGAAAAAAACAGGGCAGCGATCAGAGATATTACGATAATCACGATCGAAATAAGAAATATCCTTAACCTGAGATTATTCAGCAACCCGCCGATACTTTTCAGATAGATACTCAACCGCAATACGCCGATGACCGTTTCGTTTTTTCTTATGGGAATCGCGACATAGAGCATCTGGGCGTTCATGGTACTGCTGTATCGGAGAGCCCTTCCGACATCTCCATTAAATGCGGTTATTACTTCCGGCCTGTTTCGGTGGTTTTCCATTCCGGCTGGGTCCTTTTCCGAATCCGCCACCACTGTACCGTCAGAAGCAATAAGTGTTATCCGTTTTTCTACTTGTTTACCTATCTCGTTCACCAAACCGTTTAAATCCTCGTACTTCCTGTTCTCAAAATAGGGGAGCAGCGTTAAAAGAAGCGGATACCCCAGGTGTTCGAGGTCCTGCGACAAAGTTTCGATGTATTGATTTTTTATTGTTCTGAACCCAAAGAATAGAAAATAGGTAGACAGTAGAATGGTTATGAACAGAAATCCCGCAAATATCTTGAGAAATAGAGAATTCTTCATAGCATAAAACCGATTACATATTTATCGGCCCGATTCTGGTAAATATCGATTCCCGATAACAGGCTCCCGCAAATATTTTGAGGAGCAGAGGATTCTTCATACCTCGAGTTTATATCCCACACTCCGAACATTTTTAATGATTTGTCCGTATGTTCCGAGCTTCTGCCGTAAATGCCTGATATGCACGTCGATTGTCCTGTCTATCACATATTTCTCACTGCCCCAGAGCCATTCGAGTATATTGTCGCGCGAAAACACCCATCCGGGCTTCGAGGTGAGAAGCTGCAGAATCCTAAACTCTGTTATCGTAAGCTCTATTTTTTCTCCATAAACAGCGACGGTGTACCGCTGGCTGTCTATTTCTAAAAAGTCTCCTACACGAAGCAGGGCTGTCTCCTCTCTCTTTTCCACCCTCCTGAGTACCGCCTTAACGCGCGAAACGAGCTCTTTTGGTGAAAACGGCTTGGTCACGTAGTCGTCCGCCCCTAATTCGAGACCGATTATCTTGTCCGTTTCCTCCGCTTTTGCGGTGAGCATAATGATGGGAATCATCCTGTGCTTTTCATCATTTTTGAGACGCTTGCAGATTTCAATCCCATCTGCATCGGGAAGCATCAGATCCAGAATCAACAGATCGGGCACTTCTTTTTTAACAGACACAAGAAACCCTTCCGCGTCATGAAACTCCTTCACTTTGAAATTCGACTTTCTGAGATGGAGAGAAACAAGACTGGTAATATCCGTTTCGTCGTCAACAACAGCGATCAACCTGCTCATCAGAGCCTCCGGTGGTTTTAAATACCCATAGCCAGGGTTTAACAGGGCCGGGTATCGGTATGATTATCCAAAGGACATCTTAAACGAATATACGGTGATTTACTCTTGAACAGCAACTAATGATATCGCAATGCCTACCGATAAACAGCGGGGTGCTTTGCAGACCGAATATACGGTTTTCAGATCATCTAAATATATAATGTTTTTCACTGACTTTCCGGGGTAATCGCAATAACTACCGTCACTTTACTGTTAACCCAGATATCCCTTCTTATATGCAAGCTCAGCATTGAGAATCGAGCCGGGAGCCGCGCCTCTCCTTGTATTGTGGGATATAACCATAAACCGGACCCAGTTTTCTATAACGCGCACCCGTCCGACACTCACCGCCATACCCCATGCCCTGTCCACAGGCTCGCCTGCATTGACATCGTACCTGTGCTGGGGCCTGTCCGGTTCATGTCGGTAAATGATCGGCCTTTCCGGCGCAGTGGGAAGGTCCTGTACAGCCGGCGGCGATGAAAAATTCTCGAAAAGACCTATCACTTCATCCTCATCAACAGCTTTTTCGACCTCCACCTCGGCTGCCTCGAAGTGACCGTCAATGGCCGGTATCCTCACACAGCTCGCATGAAGCTTGAATGACGCATTAGCCACCCTCTTTGATGCAGCATCAAACTTCCCAAGTATCTTCACAGCTTCCTTCCCCATCTTTTCCTCTTCACCCTTAATGAATGGGATAACGTTACCCATAATATCCAGCGAAGGGACACCTGGGTACCCGGCTCCAGAAACAGCCTGGTACGTGGCAACGACGACTCTCTTTATCCCGAGCAGGGCAACAACCTTCAGGGGAAGAACAAGTCCGGTGGTGCTGCAGTTCGCGTTTGTGACGATAAAGCCTTTTTTCCCTTCGATCATATCGATTGTTTCATGATTCACCTCCGGGATAAGGAGCGGCACATCATTATCCATCCTGTGGCTCGCGGTGTTTGAAAAAACAGCGATTCCTGCTTCTGCGAGTTCTCTTTCAAGCCCTACAGCGACATCCGATGGAAGTGCGGAAAAGACGATTCTCACACCAGTTTTCTTTATCTCTTCAATATCGATCGTAATCATCCGCATATCGCCGATTTCCTTTGGAAGGGGTGTAACGAGCTTCCAGCGCTCTGTATCCTCGTACCGTACTCCTCCCCTGCCTGCCGAAGCGGCGAGTGCGCCAATCTCGAAATACGGATGGTCGATGAGGGCCTCGATAAAACGCTGCCCCACCATTCCTGTTGCACCGAGTATCGCTGCCTTGATTTTTACCATGTACTCCTCCATTTCATTTTAAATTTCAGTCCTGATTTAAATCGGACGCTATAAGCTCACACAGGACTGCCTGTACAAACCCGGGGTTGATTGTGCAATTACAAAAAAAACCCACCGGTTAAAGGTTTTTTTGAAATCCACAATGTCCAGGGGGATTTTTCTACCCCCGGGCAATACGGTCTATTCATGTTCCATCAAGATTCATTGCACTATCCGGCCTTTCCTGATGAGCCGAACAGCTGTATAAAGAATCTCACCCGATCACTGAGCGCTTTAGTCGCACGTGGAAACAGTTTTCGCATATCGGTTTCCAGCGGGTTGTCAGTCAAGGCCCTACGCAGAGCTGTAATGAAGGTCGCCTGCAGTACTGTTGATACATTGACCTTTGATATACCATACTCGACCGCCTCCTTGATTCCCCCCTCGTTCTTCGCGAGCGATATCCCGCACACACGCGCATCTTCGGCCGATCTTACGACCCCTGATGATCCGTGCAGAACGAGCGGAATTCCCGCTCTAGTCGAAAGCTTTTCGAGATGAGCAAGATCAAGCGGCTGAACAGCCTCTCGCATACCGTGTATACTACCGCATGCAACAGCGAGAGAATCGCAGTCCGTACGGCGTATAAACTCCTCGACCAACTCGGTCTGTGCATACAGCGTTCGGGTACGAGCCTTGAATAACGCAGGTATTTCTGCAGAATCGTCAGATTTCTCAATCGATGCTTTTAGTTCCGGAATACGCGGTATCTTTCCGAGCTCAGCTTCAACAGGAATACCGCACGCATGGGAGAGCTCGGCAACCCGTGCCGTTGCCCTGACATTTTCTTCAAAGGCATCCCTCGACTGCACCTTTTCGTAGATGGTCTCAAAATCAGGAGTACTATCCCCGCTCTCCTGGATATACCTGTTCAGATGAATGTCCGTCCCGTCGAACATAAGGGATGTAAATCCTGCCCTCAAACAGCGTATGCATACACCGATATCCTTTCCGTGATCGAGATGGAGCACCACCGGAACACTTGCCTGTTCGGCTTTTGTTTTGACTATTCCGGCCGCTTCCTCGGTCCCCGCATACCTGAGTGTTCCCATGCTCACCTGCACGATAACAGGCGCGCTTTCATCTTCAGCGGCATCGATAATAGCATGCGCCGTCTCCAGGTTATGCGCATTGAAAGCTCCTACCGCATAGTGGTATTTATACGCATCCTGGAGTATATTACTGCTTGTCACAAGGGGCATATCAATTCCTTTCATGGCAGTACTAGAACGAGTACCGGTTCATAATATACATGGTCAAATACCTGTCGTCCATATCCACGAAATCGAAGCAATACCTGAGTTTCGCACCTGCGGAAAAATTCGGGAAGAAGTCTTTTGTGAACAAAAAAGACCCAGCAAGTCCGGTTCCGTTCAGGGCAGACGGTATGAAGGACCATCTGTCAAGAGACCTCTCATAGGGGTAGAGGCTTGCGAACCTGCTTGAATCGGTATTGTAATAGATAAGCTCAACAGAGGAAGATTTCCTTTTATCCCTGTACAGCAGGGCAGACGAAATACCTGTACCTGTATATGCACGGATTTCAAAGGGACCGCCGAATCTGTTTTCCAGTGTGTACTGCAAAGAAAGCCGGTCTGCAAGTGCATGCCTCAGAGAAAATTTCGATGACAGTTTCCATGAAAGCGAATCCGGTGCATAGTAGTAATGATCGATTATTTCTGTGGTCTGCTTCAGCCTGATATCAAGAGAATCGGTAAGCGGAACACCGATCCTCTGCGCGTACGACAGCCCGGTCTCGAGATCCCCTGAGTACTCCGTTGAAGAAAGCTCGCTGTATGCGTACAGCCAGTGAACGAATCGCCTTTGGTTCTTCCCGTACTGCACGCCGGCGAGACAGCCGGCAATATTGTTGATTCCTTCTGGATATTCCTGGCCGTGCGGGTTGACGAGTGTCGCGGGAAGGTACTGCCCCCAGAGAATAACACCTGTGTTCCGAATCTTTTTTCGCGCACCACCCGAAAACCCGACCGCTGATATGAAATCCCCATTGAACTCCTCGTAATAGGAGAGGCTCCGGTAAAAGGTGCCTGCGATTTCACCGAATATTTCAAGCGGCCGGTACAACTTGAAATAGGTATTCGCCGACCAGTACTGCTTCCCTCTGAAATAAAACGATGTCTTGTCATCCTCGCCCGCGTCAAAGTTGTAGTACGGGTCAACGAGCCTGTTGTAGCGAGAAAAGCTTACGGTGCACCCCGCCTTGAACAGCTCGGTTTTTGAAGAAAGATTCAGTCCGCTGACAAATTCCGACAGATTGTTTCTCTTTTCGCGGTCACTCGCAATCCCATAATCCGGATCGTCCCGCACAGCTGAAAATATATTGTTTTTGCAGGAGTAGGTATCAGGAAACGCGTCCTCTTTGCCTGTAAAGTTGTCGCCATCATCCTCGTTTATTATTCCATCAGAGTCGTTGTCGTTGTACTGGTAGTAGCTGCTTTCCCCGGCAGTACAGTCGAACCTGTTCACGCTGATAAACGGCCGCAGCTTGAACAGATACCGCTCGTACTCGAGGGTGATCCCCTCCAGAACAACGCTCTTCGACGGCGAGCCGGCCGGATAGATAGCGTCGCGGTAGCGCGCCAGGTCATAGTACGGATTTGATAGAATAATCGGAAAAGAACCACCATACAGGATCCCCTGTCCGAATTTCGGATAATAATTACCAAGGATAATCCGGTTCATCTTGAAACGATCTTTAAAAAGAACGTAATAACTGCCGTTTTCATAGAGGCCGGTTCCCGAATCCGTGAAAAAACCTACCGGAAAATAGCCGCTTTCGCCGGAGCCTTTAACAAGAGATACATTCATCGTTACATTTTCAGATGGAGCGGAATAAAGCCTGTAGTACAGGTAGAGATTCTTATAGCTGAAGGATGAGCTCGAGGGGTAGTAGCTTCTGAATGTAAAACTGCCGTCTGCCGTCACTCCGGCAGCAGGTATAAAAAAAAAGCAGATCATGCATATAAAACAGAAAAAATGATACTTCTTCATCAGCAGCCCCACAGTTCTTCATCCATCCAGGTTTCGCAATTGTAACATATCTATTTAAACGGTTCAATGAGTTTATTGCAATTTTTATCTTTATATAAATTATTACCAATGGTGCACTGCAGCAGGGTAAAAGAAATGGAAAAAATTATTTCAGCAATTTCTTAAATAAATTCTTAGCAGTATTGACATTTCTTTGAAAAAAGATATAATAAATTCAGCTCAATAAATGGAGGTAACGGAGAAATGAAAGGAAATAAGAAAATATCAATGTACCCGCTTTTTTTGATTGTACTGGTTATGCTTATTCCGTCTTTTGTTATGTATGCAGGAGGGAACAAGGAGCTTCAGGGTAAACTGGACGACTGCAATTCACAAGTTGATACCCTTCAATCTCAAAACTCTGATCTGAAATCAGAAAATTCTGATCTAAAAGCGAGAAACGATGAACAGCAGAAACAGATTACCGATTTAAAGGCCGACAAGCAAAAACTGGAGAAACAGGTCGCCGACATGCAGGCTCAGATCGACAAATGGGTTGCCGAGATGAAAAAATACGGGATTGAACCTGAAGAACCCTCGATTGTCTCAAAAACGGTCGAAGAATCATTGCAGGCAAAAGATGCAAAAATCGTGCAGCTCGAAAGTAATATAGAGGCAAAACAAGAAGAGCTCGACCGGACAAAGAGGGAGCTTGAGCAGGTGAAGTATGAGCTGGAACAGTTAAAAAGCAAAAAAAGTCAGGCTGAGAAGGATGCGGAACAGCTAAAAATCGAAAATTCCCTCTATGAAAGAAAAGTGAACGATCTGGAGGGGGAAAACCAGGAACTGCATCAAACCCTCACTATGTATGAGGGTATACAGCAGGAAGCAGCACAGCTCATGGATATTGCCATGAAACGGATACAGGAGGTATTGAAGGACGAGATAGAGAGGGGAGATGTCCGCATTTTTAAAGGAACACTCGGTTTGACAATCGACATCGTGAGCACCTATATGTTCAACACCGGCAGTGTTGAAATCAACCCTGAAGGAAAAGTGATACTGAAAAAAATTGCATCACTTCTCAATGACCTGGGCGGATACTTTGTCGGAGTAATCGGCAATGCCGACAGCAAACCGATCGTCACTCCCGCTCTGAAGAAAAAATATCCGACAAACTGGGAGCTTTCGAGTGTACGGGGAGCCGTTGTTGTGCGATTCATTCTCGACAATTCAAATCTCAGCCCCGGCAGAATCATAGCCATGGGCCTCGGCAAGTATCAGCCGATCGACAGCAACAGTACGGACAAAGGCAGGGGAAACAACAGGAGAGTCGACATCGTTCTTCTTCCTGTCGATGTACTCGCTTCAGTAGTCATTGGCGCAGAAATAAAATAGCAGAACCTTAGAAGCGGTGCAATTTCTCATCGGGATGTATCCCTG
>CAYSRJ010000062.1:0-10213 GCA_964433545.1 uncultured Spirochaetota bacterium
GGGGGATGTATCCCGGGGGGATGTATCCTGCCAGGGATTGGCCGCAAAGCCGCCATTTCTACGTTACTTTGATTAAGATATTTCTAACACTCGACCGCGAAGTGACTCCGTCACTTTTTATAACAATCCATCGACCATCCGGATAACGATCTCTTTCTTTGCAATATCTATTTCTTTTACTACATCACTGATCGCCGGGATGAGAAACTCTCCGTTTTCGGAGTTTTGAGATCGCACAAAATATACGTCGTTGCTGCCTGCATTCTGAATGTCGAATACCCTGCCGAGCAGCTTGCCCTCCAGTGTTATCACGCTGCAGCCTAAAATATCATAGTAGTAGTAGCTATCCTCTTCAATCTTTACCGCATTTTCCCGGTCGATATATAGAAATTTCCCACGGAGCGCGTCTACATCATTCCGTTCGTCGTATCCCTTGAGCTTCAACTGGGCGTACCCACTCATCAAACGAACAGCCTCAACATCAAATTTTAAAAAACTCCTATCCCGCCTCAGGAATATGAATTCGAGATCCCTGAACCTGTCCAGGCGGTCAGTGATGGGCAGGACCTTTATCTCACCATGCACGCCGAAGGGGCGCAGGACCTTTCCGATGATCAGGTAGTCAGTCCTCATGGTTTCTTTCTTATCACCTGTTTTCATTCAGACCCGGAGATCAGTACCAGAAAACCCGGCAGGAAGATGCATTTCAAGACTGGAGTATAACATGGGATATATCTTAAATAAGAGAACCTGAATTGGAATACCCAGGAATACTCAGCCCAGTATATCCAGGCTGATCCTTTTTCCGGACTTTGCAATGGCTGCATTCAGAATGGTTCGAATCGCTTTGGCTATTCTTCCGTTTTTTCCGATTACCTTGCCTATATCCGAGGATGCAACTTTCAATTCAAATATCGTTGATTTCTCACCCTCGACAACGTGAATTTCAACTTCATCAGGTTCATCGACCAATGCCTTGATGATATACAAGAGGAATTCCTTCTCTCTCATTCGATTCTTCCTCCCCCCTGCAGGTAATGTGCAATTACTGTTCCTATTTTAACTGAATTCCCTTTTTATTCATCAGAACTTTAACAGTATGGGATGGCCTTGCGCCTTTACCGATCCATTTCCTGATCTTCTCTTCATTAAGCGCGACTTCACCTTCGCCCGTTTCTAGGGGGTGGTACATACCGAGGTTATCCAAATATGCCCCATCGCGTTTTTTTCTCGAATCCATGGCCACCACTCTGTAATAGGGGCGCTTTTTTGTTCCCATTCGCGTTAAACGGATCTTCACACTCACAAATGTGCTCCTCCTGATTTTTCAGATATACGGTCCGATAAGTTCGGCTGAACAACCCGCATCACATAATATAAACCCGCATTACCTGCTGTGTAAATAAGAAAAGAAATACGAATTACACTGAAAGGCCCTGCATCAGCGATGAAATAGAACCGCCCTTCATACCACCTCCCTTCTTGAACCGTTTCATCATTTTTTTCATCGCCTCAAAATTTTTCAGAAGCCTGTTGACCTCGTATACAGATGTTCCGCTCCCCAGTGCAACCCTCTTTCTTCTGCTTCCATTCATAACCTTGTAGTGAGCCCGCTCGTGTAGCGTCATGCTGCTGATTATCGCCTCTGCGTGCTTCAATTCGCGCGGATCAACCTGAAGATTTGCCTTCTTTGAAATACCGGGAATCATCCCGAGAATATTTTCAAGAGGCCCCATACTCTGCAGCTTTTTAAGCTGATCAAGAAAATCGTTCAGATCAAAGGTGTCTTTCTTGATTTTCTTTTCAAGCTTTTTAGCCTTATCAAGATCAAAATCACCCTGTACCTTTTCAACAAGTGAAACAATATCACCCCTGTTCAGTATCCTGCCGGCAATTCTCTCGGGGTAAAAACGCTCGAAATCTTCTACCTTCTCACCGGTTCCGATAAACTTAATAAATTTTCCGGTTATAAATGACATGGAAAGCGCAGCGCCGCCACGTGCATCGGAGTCCATGCGTGAAAGTATCAACCCTGTGATACCAAGACGTTCATCAAACCCCTTCGCAACGGTGACTGCAACCTGTCCTGTTGCGGCATCGGCGACAAGAAGTATTTCATCGGGAGAAACTGCGTGCTTTATCTCTCCAAGTTCATTCATCATCTCTTCATCAATTTCCAACCGTCCAGCAGTATCGATAACGACCGCACCGAATCCCTGCTCTTTTGCATACGCAACTGCATTGGCGCAGATTGATATCGGTTTATCATCCGGTTCGATAAAAGTCTCATAACCGCTTCTGTCAGCAAGAAGCCTGAGTTGTTCGATTGCCGCAGGTCTGTAAATATCCGCTGCAACGATAAGAGGTTTTTTATTGAAGTTTTTCCCCAGATGGCGTGCGAGTTTGACTGCAGTCGTTGTTTTTCCCGACCCCTGGAGGCCGCAGAGCATTAGAATCGAAAGCCCACCGCTTCGGACTGCAAGTTCCTTCGCATCTTCCCCTAGTATTTTGACGAGATAATCATGAACGATTTTTGTAAACTGCTGCACAGGAGTGACGCTCTTTAACACCTTCTCTCCAAGAGCCTCTACAGTGACACCGTCAATGAACTCTTTCACCACCTTATAGTTCACATCCGCTTCGAGAAGGGCTAATTTGATATCACGAAGGCCTTCTTTGACATTGCCTTCGTTCAAACTTCCCCATCCCTTTACCTTTTTCAGGATCTGCGAAAGCCTGTCACCGAGAGATTGAAGCATTGTACTGCCTCCCGTTTTATATAAAAATAACGGTGTATGAAAAAACCGGGCCGTCAGTCCGAATCAAGAAGATAAAAGAAGCATCCGGACATGTCAAACGATTTTATCGAGATGATATAGCCGTAACGATAACGGAAGAACATGTGACGCACTTTCCAGAAAGGGACAGTTGAGCGGTTACAGGAAGGTAACTTTCAGCGGTAGTTGTAAAAATTTTTTTCGAAAAATCGAACCCGTTCCAAAGAACGCATCCTGTACCGGGAGGTCTCGAAGGTATCGACCAGTTTCCTGTAGTAACGATAGGCCTTTTCTATATTTTTCCGCGGCCCGGGTTGGTCGTAAATCGAAGCAGTTCGAAAAAGTATTTCGTCGTTTACGAGGCCATGTGCAATACCTTCCTCATACGTATCGAGCGCATCCTCATATCTGCCATTCTGATAATATATATTCCCCAGCTTCTCGAGTATTTCGATATCATTTTGATCTGTTTCGTATGCCTTTTTGTAAGAGAGTCCGGCGTTTTGCAAATCACCGGTGATCGAATATATCTCAGCCTTCTTCAGATACACGTTCTTCTGCAGTGTCTTTGGTACTCCGGTCAGGGTATCCAGATTCTGCAGCGCTTTGTCATACTCTTTCTGCTCCATGTAAATATCAGCGAGTGCCATCCTGGCCGCTGCAGAATACCTGCATACCGAACAGGAGGAAAGATACTTCGTCAGTTTTTCGGTGGCAATACGGTATTCATTGTTCTTAATTGCTTTAACGGCGTCCCTGTAAAGGTCGTTTTCATCCTGTGTCGGCACTTCAACCGTCTGACTGTTTTTATCGATATAATACACCTTGTTTTTTAAAAGCGGCTGTTTTTCCGCCTGTTTCTCCCCGGGTTTACTATCAGCCCCACTTTTTTTACTTTCCCTGGCGGCTGATTTCCCCTGGCCCTTCGATACTGCGGTTTCGTTTACCTGCTTCTTCACCCCGGATTCTTTCTCCCCGCCGCCCTCCTCCTTCTGCCCTCTGGATACTGCCTGTCCGCTCCCTTCTCCCCCTCTTAAACCTGGAACTGCCTTATCGCCTTTCTCTTCTCCAATCGCCGGCGCTGTCTTGCCCACAGCAACCACATGTACCGTTACATATACGTCTGCATTGAGATGGCTGAAAAGCAGATAGGAAGCCCCCTCACGAAGTGGCGCAATCAGAAAGACGGTTCGGTCTGTTTTAATGGTTCTCAATCTAAAGGAAAGACTGTTGCGCTGGTACCTGTTTAAGTACCATCCCTTTCCCTCGAGAGTTATTCGAAAATCGTTCTTTAACGAAACCGTGATATCTCTATTCGTTTCTCCACTGCTGATAAAAAAATCACTGTTGTCGGCAAAAAGCGGGGTCAGAAAAAAGATGGGCAGGGATGTTAAAATAAGCAGTTTTATCATGTGTACATACGTAAAACGCATACGTATACCATCCATGCTATTCAGCGATCCGATTTTCAGGGTTCGATGATATCTTCGCTGTCGGTCAGAATATCCATCTCCTCGCCTTTGAAAATAAAAGGTTTGACATCCACCGAAAGCCCCTTTTCGCTGAACAGATCAGAGAGCTTACCGGGATCCATTTCCGTGTTGTTCAGAATAGTTAAGTACCTGTCATTGTACAGTATGAAACCGGATGAATCCGTGTTTTTTGGAATAATGGGGTCTGGGATCGGAATCTCTCCAACACCTCCGGAGAACCCTCCGACCTCTGAGGACAACCGCTCTTCCTGAAACGTTCGGCGAGAAGCTTTTTTAGCTTTTTGTCTCGTACCTGCAATGAAGCCGATTGCGGCTGAAAGAACAATCACGCCAAGTGCACCGATGACGATGATGCGTGTATTCTCCCGCAGGGGTGACAAAACTTCATTCCACTGCATTTTCAACCATCTCCAGCGAAACTATCTTCGAGACGCCGGCTTGTTCGGATGTAATCCCGTAGATAACGTCAGCGAACTCAATGGTCCTTCTGTTATGGGTGATTATTATGAATTGCGTCGTATCGGTAAACTCCTTCAGCAGCTTGAGGAATCTGATAATATTCTCTTCATCGAGGTCATGATCGACCTCGTCAAGCAAGCAGAATGGGCTCGGTTTGACCATAAAAATGGAAAATAGAAGAGATACCGCTGTAAGGCTTTTTTCCCCACCCGAAAGAAGAGATCTTTTTTTCAGGGACTTCCCGGGTGGGCATGCCATTATCTCAATGCCCGTTTCAAAGATATTCGCCTCATTCGTAAGAAAAAGTTCGGTTCTGCCGCCGCTGAACAACCGTTGAAAAATATTGTTGAAATCAACCTTGATTCTTGAAAAGCTCTCCATGAATAGTTCTTTCGATGACGTAAGTGTATTGGCGACGATTCCATGAAGGTCATTTTTTGCCTTCTCGAGGTCCTCCCGCTGGTCCGTAAGATACTCGAACCTCTTCTTCACCTCGCTGAATTCCTCAATAGCAAGCATATTCACCTGGCCCAATGCCTCTATCCGGCTTCTAACAGATTCGCGTTTTTCCTGTACATTTACACGATCCAGGGCCGTTTCCGGTTCGTACAGATCGAGGGACACACTATAACGGTCCCTGAAACTTTCACACAAGGTCTCGATCTTTGATGACAGTTCTGCGCTTTTGATTTCCAGGCTTTCTATGTCACTGGAAATCTTCGCCTTTTTATCCTGAAGTGTCTCCAGTCTGGTTTCATCCTTTGTAACCGCGGCAAGAAGTTCATCTATGCGTCTGTTCTGCGTTCTGGTTTGCTCGTGAAGTTTCGACTTATCCGCTTCAACCTTCTCAAGCTCCCGGTCGAGAGCATCGATATCGCCATGGAATCCTTTTTTACGCTCTTTCAGGGATTTTAAATCAAACGCAATATCCTGAAGAGTCTCCTCACTCCGTTCAATCTCGATTCGGAGTTGATTTATGTTTTCGGCATGATGATATGCCTTTTCTCTGTTTCTGGCCAGGTCCAGCCGTATGTCGTTCGCAATTCCCTCGAACTTCTCCTTTTTATCTCGAATTCTCTTGAGCTCATCATCGATTCGTGCATTGTCCCCACGTAAGATCTCGGTCCTGTTGTGCAGTTCGTCAATTGAATCCTCGATCTGTTCCTTCTTGGAATGCTGGCTCTCTTTACCGAAAAGCACATGGCTCAACTCATCCTGAATATCAGTAACGTTGTCTATATCGGACTTTAGCTCATTCAGCTGTTGTTGAGCGGCTTCTGTCTCCTCCTGCAAAGAACCAACGAGTATATCGAAAGAGGATCGGCCGCCTGCGTACTCCAGGTCTTTCAGCTTTGTCACATGATGCCTCAGGATGGTCTGCAGTTTCTGAAACGCTCGATCAATTCTTATAAGAAGATCATTTTTTCTCTTCTCATTCCCGACAAGTCCGAGCTTCGCAGTATCGATTTCTTCAAGCAGTTTATTGATAACCCCCTTCAGTTCACTTCTCAGACTCAGGAGTTCTGTTTCAACGGCGTTTATCTTTCCATTATTTTGCACCGCTTCTTCAGTATTTTTCTGTATCGACACCTCCAGCTTTTTTATCTCTTCTGTATATCCTGTAAGTTTCTCGTCCTGCGATAGAATCAGCGCGTCAAGCTCCTCCTTCTGTTTTTCCAGCTGTTTCAATCGCCCGACAAGACCATCTTTCCTTTCACGCGACTGCTGCATGAGCTGTTCTTTTTTTGCCATCTCTGTGTCTATTTCCTGCATTCTTTCGGTAATGTGAGCAATTCTCAGGCTGATGGTTTCAAGCTCGGCTTCATGCTTATAGATCTCATTCTTCACTTCAGAAATTTCAGATTCCAGGCTACGAACCTTCTCAATATTGTTCTTGATAACATCGTTCAGATTGTTTATCTTGCTGTCATGCTCCGTTTTCAAACCGGTCATTAACGTATGCTTTGTCCTGTTGTTATTCAGAACCCTGTTCAGTTCCTGAACCCGCATGTAATTGTAGGCGGTTTCAATCTCAACCTCCTCTTTCCTCAGCGACCTGTATGCAACAGCTTTTTGCGCCTGTGTCTCAAGGTTTTTATACTCCTTTTCAACTTCACTGATGATAAGGTTGAGCCTGATGAGGTTTTCATCTGCGGCCGACAGCTTTTTATACGATTCCCTGATACGGTTTTTATACCGGGTTATTCCCGCAGCTTCTTCAAAGATGATCATCCTCTCTTCAGGTTTATTGCTGAGAATAAGGTCTATATTACCCTGTTCCATTATCGAATATGCAGTTTTTCCTATACCCGTGTCCGCGAAAAGGTCGTGAATATCCTTAAGCCGCACATTATTTTTATTAATGAAGAATTCGCTCTCGCCGGATCTGTACAGCCTCCTCCGCACTTCAACCTCGGAGTATTCGATGGGGAGAAGGTTATCGTCGTTCACGATGGTAATTCCAACTTCAGCCATTCCGAGCGGTTTTCTTTCTTCTGATCCTGAAAAAATAATATCTTCCATGATTTCACCGCGCAGAGAACGGGCGTTCGACTCCCCAAGAACCCATCGGATGGCGTCGACAATATTGCTCTTCCCGCACCCGTTCGGGCCGACTATGACCGTAACTCCTGGTTTAAACTCGAGTCTCGTTTTATCGGCGAAAGTTTTAAATCCATGGATATCAATGCGTTTGAGAAACAATACATTCTCCGTATATATAGAGGTCTCTGGAAAAAAAAGCAAATTCTTCACTGTTGCAGGAACAGAAAATTGAGAGTAACAGGGGTTGTGTCCGCTCACCGGCGGTATTACGTGCCTGCCGTATAATCATCCCGGTAAATTATTTGATCATTCGTCAGTACATCGATTTTTTTACCCATCGTTTCAAGTTTGAGCCGGGCGAGCTCCTGATCCTGTTCTACGGGAATATCGTGTACCCGCAGATCGAGATTTTTACCCTCCCGCGCACATCTGATGAGTGAAAGGAACTGATTTGCAAAGCTCATATCCATAACTTCTGACGGATGGCCTTCCGCAGCCGCCAGATTAACGAGTCTTCCCTTGGCAAGCACAAAGATTTTACGTCCATCTGTGAGCGTATACTCCTCGTTATTCGGTCTTACCTCTTTTTTTTCTTTTGATAGCTCCTGCAGATCATCCAGGTTGATTTCCACATCGTAGTGGCCGGTATTGCATACAACAGCACCGTCTTTCATCTTTTCAAAATGCCGTCCGACGATCACATCCTTCATACCCGTTGCGGTAATGAAAATATCACCGATTGCCGCAGCTTCATCCATAGGCATGACTTCGAATCCGTCGAGCACTGCTTTCAGTGCCTGTGTGGGACGAATTTCAGCCACAATTACATGGCTCCCCATACCCCGTGCTCTGAATGCCGTTCCTCTGCCGCAGTGTCCGTATCCCGCGACAACGAACTTCTTGCCGGCAAGCAGTATTGATGTGGCGCGTAAGATACCGTCTATCGACGATTGCCCGGTGCCATACACATTGTCAAAATCCCATTTCGTCTCGGCATCGTTGACCGCAATCACCGGATACAAAAGAGCGCCGGCCTTCTCCATAGCGCGCAGCCGATGCACCCCGGTTGTCGTTTCCTCGGTTCCCGCTATGATCTCTTTTGCGAGATCCCTATGTTTCTGATGTATCGTGTTTATGAGGTCGGCTCCGTCGTCAAGCGTCAGCGTAGGCTTAATTTCAATCGTTTTTTCGATTGCCCAGTAAAACTCCTCAACTGTCATTCCATGCCATGCAAATATCGGAAAACCCTCGACAGCGAGTGCGGCAGCGATATCGTCCTTTGTAGAGAGGGGGTTGCATCCTGACCATGAAACTTCCGCTCCGGCAATGACAAGTGTTTTAACGAGCACTGCAGTCTCCTTGGTTACATGGAGACACCCTGCTATTCTCTGCCCTTTCAGCGGCTTCTGACTGCTAAACTTATCTCTCAAATACATGAGCACAGGCATTCTTGATTCTGCCCACTCTATATGCATTTTGCCCCTGTCCGCCAAACTCGTATCTTTTACTTTGTATTCCATTGCTTCCCCTTACTGTATTATTTCGTTAATAATAACGAAAAATCCGCCCAATGTCGAATAGATAAAGTCTCTTCTAAGTTGCTTTTATCAAGATATATTTGATACTAAGTCCCGCCAGGGATCGGCCACGAAGTCGCCACGTCTGAGTTGCTTCAATCAAGATATCTTTAATACTAAGTCCCGGCAGGGATCGGCCGCGAAGTCGCCGCTTTTAATTTAGCTCCGGTTCAAGCGGACCCGCTAACTCCTTTACGAAGAAGAGCACACCGGGGAGCGTGGGCATGAAACTCGAGGGGACCCAGATGTCCGGACCGTATTTCAGGGTAACCCACAGGCTCATGCCCTGCCAGAGCATACCGCGGCCAAAGGCTCCGTCCGCACCGCCTATCGCATAATCAGCCTTGAGAAAAAGTCCCGGGCCGATAGTGTTCGCCCGTGCAGGAACGAGCGTTGTCCTGCTCTTGAAACTGGTAATTGCGTTCTGCTCTATTGTCAGTGGGTGGAGTTTTGCCGCAATGCGGTGTGTCTGCGCCTTCCACTCGTTTTCGGATGAAAACTCACCGGCGAAATGCGGCTCCCAGAACGCAATATGGAAAACCCTCCCTATACCGTAGACCACAACGAGTTTCGCGCCCGTATCCTGTAAATCCGATATCTGCTCATGATACTGCGGGAGGCTCTCGCTGGTGGCAAAGTGACGCTGTTTTTCCGGTACAGTTAACTTGCCGAGCGGATCGTAGAGCGCATGCTCCATTGCGTACTGGAAAGCGCCTGAATTTGTCTTCGGCAGGGTATTTCCTTCAGAATCGCTCCACTCATCCATGTTGAACCCATGCACATGCCCGCAGTCAACATTCCACTTCTGTATAAAGAACACGACCCATCTGTACATACCCATCGGGCCGACCGGCAGTATAAATACAATCTCCCTTCCTTCATCCTTTGCCTTTTTAATCTCGAGCGCTATTTCATGGCCCATCATCATATCGAAATCGGCAACGGTATCGCATGGCACGACGGAGTAATTATTATGCCACCACTTCTCTCTTTTGAGGATTGCATCGGGTTTGTGACTGCAGCATTTGTCGATTTTCGCGAGATCCCACTCTTTTGGAAAGAAATCCTCGAGTAGTGAATCCTTGATTGTGGACAACAGGGTAATAGCCATAAGAGCCTCCTGAATGTTTGGTATTGTTTATGTCCTGGTGTGTACTATCAGTGTACCATGATTGACAGTTTTCGAAACAATTATTTTTCTGAAGGGCCTGTCTTGTGGGCCTGACAACAGATAGGCCGAATACTGTATCTGTTTTTCAGCCTGCATAAGGACTGTTCGATGATGAGTTCGGTCACGAGTATCCTGTGATCACCTTTTCGATTGCATCCGCAATCTGCCCCATATCCTCCTCCGAACAGGTCG
>CAYSRJ010000063.1:0-7266 GCA_964433545.1 uncultured Spirochaetota bacterium
TCCAGTCCCGGGGGGATGTATCCCGGGGGGATGTATCCCGGGGGGATGTATCCCGCCAAGGATCGGCCGCGAAGCGGCTACGCCACTTCCTAACCCCATTTCTCATCTTCTGCAGGTCCAAAATGGCCACAGTATCGACGATCCAATCACGCATCTCTTTTCCTTTCCCAGATTCCTGCGGAAAGGAGATAAAATCAAGCTCCGTGGAAAGCGCATCACTCACCCGTACAGCGATAATCGGCCATATCACTCCGATATCCCCGACAACCGGTATACTGCCCTCGAGGCGCGCAAACCCTGACATCTCCATTCTGAACGGCACCTTCAATGTCTTTGTCTTCGGCAGGCCCCGGTCGACCTTCTCCTGCACCCCGCCTTCCTCACGTTCCATCTCCCACACCTTCCGGAGGTTCGCATCAAGGTCAATACGGACGAGGGTCCTGCCCTCGAGCGAATACGTAAATCCTCCGTCCCATGCAGTCCATATACCGTGCCCGGTATATGTTTCAAAGGGGCCGTCGTGTATCTCCTGGGACAGTGCGATGCCTGACTCTATAATAACCGAAGCCTCCGACAGAATCTCAGCGACAATACGCGACCGCTGTTTGACCGGTATGCTGTCGGAAACTGCAAGCCCTACCATGCCGCCGCCGACAAGCTGGGGAACGGACACAACAACCGGTACACCGTTCGCCGCACCCGCGCCGAGCATTGTCCGCCTGTCAGCGCCGAGCCCTGCAATGAGCTCAAACGGCCTCCCCGCCATCCTTGAAAGCGCCTCGACTTCCATCGCGACACGCTCGGTTCTGAGCCCGACAGGGTAGGCCATATTACCGGCAGCCTTTATTATGACGTCCCCTTTTGCCTTCTTCACCCGTTCGATAAGAGCGGTATCGATGATCATCTCTTTTTTCAGAGAATCGAGCACCGCCTCATCGAGAAGCGTTATTTCGAAAACACCTCCGCGCGGAAGGAAATCTTTATCCATATCGAGCGATGCTCCGCTCACCCGTTTTACACGGTCGAGGCTTCCCGCCATTTCATGAGCAACAACCGCGGAGCTCGTAATGACACCATCAATAATCTTTTTTTCAATAAGTTCGGCAATAAGCGTGCTGACCCCTTCATGTATATTCGGGCCGCTGCCGGTAACAACGGCTATTTTTTCACCCTTTTGTTTTGCCGAAACAATTTTATCGACAACCTGATCAACCCGTTCTCGCACCTGAGTGGAAAGTGAGTTATACATTGAATCGATAATATTTCTGTCTTCTCTCTTCATGGGAAACCTCCAAACTGTACATCGATAAAAAAAATATGCAATCAGTACAGCTCATTGAAACACAATATCCAGACCCATCTACCCCTGGTACCCGGCCATACGCGGTATCCAGAGCACGGTATCCGGGATATAGGTAATGATAAACAGCGCGAGCAGCTCGAATGCAACGAACTTTATCATCTCCCGTATCACATCGGGCAGAGGTGTCCCGCTGATGGCGCTCGTAATAAACGTGGTTTCTCCATACGGCGGTGTATCCAGCGCGATCATCAGATTTAATACGGTAACAACGCCGAAATGCACGAGGTCGATACCTGCCGCCTGGACAAGCGGAAGAACAATCGGGACCACGATGAGGAGAATGGCAGAAACATCGATGAAACAGCCGAGAATAAGAAAGAGGATGTTCAGTGCGAGAAGAACGGTCCATCTACTGTTCATAAGGCCAAGGCTGATAAAGCCTTTTGTTATCATTGCCGGTATCTCTTCCCGCGCCACCACATAGCCGAAAATAAAAGAGCTGGCCATAATAAAGCTTACAAACCCCGTGCTGACCGCTGAATCTATGAACACCTTGTACAGCTCTTTCATTCCCACGCTGCGGTACACGATAATAGAAAGAACAAGCACATACACCGCAACAACTGCCGCTGCCTCGGTCGGTGTAAAGATGCCGCTATATATTCCACCAAGAAGGATGACCGGCGCAAGGATCACAAAAACAGACCTGCCGGTGACGATCATGAACTGTTTGAAACTGACCCACTTTCCGGACGGATAGTCCCTCTTGATGGCAAGGATAAAGACGAGCAGCATTATGGATGCACCGAGTATCAACCCCGGGACAATACCCCCTAAAAACAGGTATCCCACGGAAGCGCCGGACAGCATCGAATAAATGACCATCGGAATACTCGGCGGAATGATAGGCCCGATTGTTGCTGACGCGCAGGTGACCGCACAGCTGAACGGACCGTCGTACCCGGCATCCTTCATTGCCTTGATTTCAACCGCTCCGAGGCCCGCGACATCCGCGATTTCGGACCCCGACATGCCGGCGAATATAATGCTCGCAACGATATTGACATGGCCCAGCCCCCCTTTGAGAGGACCGACTACAACCTTGGCAAAATCAAAGAGCCTGTCGGTGAGACGGCTCGCGTTCATGACCTTTGCTGTGAATATAAAAAGCGGCACGGAGAGAAGAACAAACTTGTTCTCGAACGCAATGACCATTACGTCCATAACGGTAAAAAGACTTACCTTTGCGATAATCAGGTACAAAACCGAGCTTATGAACATTCCAAACGCAATGGGATAGCCAAGCGCAAACACGGCGGCGAATACGATAAACCAGACAGCTACAGCCACGGCAGAGCCTCCTTTTCCGGCACACTGTGGCCCATTAAAAGACGAATGTTCCTGATAACGGCCTGGATGTTGTGTATGAGAATCAACAGGGTGAACAGCGGAAAGCAGACCAGAAGGTATGTCCAGGGAACCCGCAGAGACGATGCTTTTATCGAGTAGTTCATAATGGAGTATTTAATACTCGGGTAGAGAACGAATAAAAACACGACACTGGTTAAAATGTCAAAAAACACATCTATCACCAGCCTCGTGTTCTTCGAGAACTTTTTATACAGTATATCGAACCGTATATGTTTATCATACCGTTTGGCGAGCGCCGCACCCAGGTATATCGACCATACGAAGCTGTAGATTGAAAGCTCGAAAAACTTGGGCAGGGGGCGATCGAGAACATAGCGTGAAAAGACCTGCACAGTCACGGTGGCAACGAGAAGAAGCAGAACAAAAACGGGAAGATGTATCTCAAAGAAATCGAAAATCCTGTTATAGACGCGCTTCACTTTTTTTCTCCGCATCGAAACTTGAAAGAATTTTTAAAAAACAGGTTTGAACGCCGGCCTCGAAACATTCCCATTATGCCCGACTGAAAAAAGGTGAATGCCCTGAAGGGGCAGATGATATAAAACCCGTCCGGGTTAAAAAATCCACCCCTATTGCCAACAGATCTCTTCAGGGCATTCTCTATACTACAGAGCTTCGTTTAATCCATATTCTGGAGCTTCTTATACATTCCTGCACCCCATCTGTTCTCGAACTTCTTCTGGCTGTAGTACTCTGCGGCATGCTCCATGAAGGCTTTTTTGTCCGGCACGATGATCTCCATACCGTAATCCTTCGTGAACTTGCCCAGAAGCGATGTCTCCTGCTCGAGCACCATCTCGTTCTGGTAGAACCGGGCAACCCGCATCGCGGTCTTCATGTACACCTTGTAATCATCGGGCATGCCCTGCCACAGCTTTTCGTTGATAATAGGCGTGATGTAACCGATCATATGGTCGGTCAGCACTATGTAGTGGGTAACCTCATAGAACTTCTCGGAATTATCTGTTGGAACGGGGTTGTCCTGGCCTTCAATGGTCCCGGTCTTGAGCCCCATATACACCTCGCCGAACCCGAGAGGGGTCGGGTTTGCGCCGAGCGCCCTTCCGACATCGAGCCATGCCTCGGCATTCGGCATTCTGAGCTTTATGCCCTTGAGGTCTGCAGGTGTCCGCACGACGCCCGCTTTCTTCGTAAGGTCGAGCTCACGTGTGCCGAGGTACCATACATCGAGCACTCTGATATTCGACTTCGATGCGAGTGTGTCCCAGTACTTCCTGCCGACAGGACCCGTCAATATCCGGTACATGTGATCGATATCCCTGTACAGGTAGGCAACCTCGAGCACGCCTATCTCGGGATAGTTCGCAAGATCGGCAAACCAGGACGGGCTTGCATCAGACGTCATTTCAAGAGATCCTCTCATTACCCCCAGAATACCGGTTTTCTGATCTGCAAGCTGACCCGAATGGAAGGTCTTAACGACGATTTTGCCGCCGCTCAGATTCCCGACCACCTCGGCAAACTTTTTCATCGACAGGTACTGCGGTTCATTGGGACCGCTCACCGAGTTGAACCTCAGCGTGTAACTGTCCGCGGAAAAAGCAAGCCCGAAGCTTGTCAGCAAAAACACACCGAGCACAAGCAGTGAAACCAACATTTTCTTTCTCATTGCAATGCTCCTTTCCATAAATATTTTTTTAATACAGAGCATCAAAAGCTCCGGAATTACACGTTGTGCCCTTCCCCACCTCCTTTCCGGTAGTTTAACGCCAGTACATCAAAAAATTCCCTCTTTTTTCATCCCGGTCAGGACACGATCGATCGCTACGAGCGTTTTATCTATATCGTCATCGCTGTGCGCGGCCGACACATATATCTCTCCCCAGTGCATAGGCCTGAGAAAAACGCCCTGTTCGAGAAGCCTGTTTCTAAAAACGATGTATTTCTCAAAGTCCGATGTAACGGCATCGCGGTAGTTTCGAAACTCCTTGAGAGGGGTAAAGTGCACCTGAAACATCGTCCCGAAACCCTGCACGATGGCGTCTATCTGAAGCCTCTTAACCGTCTCCTGTATCCCATCCATGAGCCGTTCGCCAAGCCGGTACACACGATCGTACACGCTCCCGTCGTTCTCCTCTAAAAATTCGAGCGTCGCGTATGCGGCTGCCATTACGGCGCGGTTGGCGTTCAGTGTGCCGGCCCTGAAAACCGTGCCGTTTGCGATGAGATCCATAATCTCCGCCCTGCCCCCGTATACTGCAACGGGAAACCCTCCGCCGACCGCCTTTGCAAGGGTTGTCAGGTCCGGTGTTACACCGAACTTCCCCTGCGCGCTGTTGAGGCCGAGCCTGAAGCCGGTGATCACCTCATCGAAAATGAGCACGATTCCATTTTGCAGCGTAAGCTCACGCAGCGCCTCTAAATATCCCTCAACAGGAGGAATTATGCCCGAATTGCACATACATGGGTCGACGAGTATTCCTGCGATGCGGTTCCCGTACGTCTCGAGGGCCTTTTCGAGCACCGGAAGGTCATTCCAGGGAATCACCAGTATATCCTCATACGCCGACTCCGGTATACCCGCCCCGATCGCAATTTTGCTCGGCTGCTGGGCGGGCCCCGCGTTATTAAGCGGAGTATGCACACTCAGAGCCACGCTGTCGAGCCAGCCGTGGTAGTTTCCTTCATACTTGACGATCAGCTTTCTTTCCGTATACGCCCTCGCCAACCGCATGACCTCCTGCACAACTTCACTGCCGGAGTTCATAAAGCTGACCTTCTCAAAACCGGGCACATGGCGTATGAGCTTTTCCGCGACCTCGATCTGGAGCTCGAACGGCAGGCCGTAGGTTGAGCCGTTTTTTATCTGTCGGGAAACGAAATCGATTATCCGCGGATTGGCATGCCCGGCGAACATCGGGCCGAGCGCCTGAAGGTAATCGATATACTCGTTCCCGTCGACATCGTAGAGCTTCGAACCTTCCGCTCTATCGATAAAAATCGGGTACGGGTCATACCCCTCGAGCGGGGTCCTCGAGGCGCTCGAAGCGCCGCCGGGAATCGACTTCAATGCCCGTTCATACAGTTTTCTGGACCTGCCTGTTTTCTGTAGACTCATACAACGGCTCCGGCACAATATTTTATCCAATACAGGCATACGGCTTCGGTTTTCTTTGTGATGTGATAAAAAAGGTTGGAGTATTTAATAACGCCTGATTTCAATTTCTGAGGTCATCCACGAATTTTTCCTGGATTTAACTTGTATTATCCCATTTGCCCTGCAGGGATTCAACTATCGGGTTTTGTCCTTCAATGAAAACCCGAAAAAAATCATACCACTATTACACCCAATGTCAAGAAAATTATGGTGACACCATACTTATCTGCACTTAAACAGAGATTATCCGGACGCAAAGTGTCCGGATAATGCCCTGTATTTTCGACAATACTAACGACGGCTAGCGGGTATACTTTTTTATGTAGGGGATATCTCTGTTTATGTCAGGCCCGAAAAATTTAAATAAAATAAGGTCCTGCCTGCCCGTATTCTTGATAATAAACCCGTCGACCGACTTCTGATGGGTGACGAGCAGCTCGTCCGAGCCGAAGACACCGCCTTCAACCGAATGACCCTCAACCGTTCCTCTCCCCCGCCACACAAGTATATTGTACACACCGTTGTCCCTGCTGTTGAAGCTTCCGCCCGGTTTCAGAGTCAGTTTTTTCCCGCTGAATTTCTCGGTGTTGTAGTATATCCACTCCTCATACCCGCCATCCTGCTTCGTTTCCTCGACCAATACGGGTTCGAGATGCCGATTCTCATAGAAGTAGGGGTCGCCGTTTATCTCCCAGTCGCACTGCTCGAGCACAGCGCGCTCCCCTAACCGATCCCTGTCTTCCTCCGCCACATCCTTGAACAGCAGCTCCTTGGGCGTCAAGCGGTTATTGACTTTGGCCTGGAGCATGGCAAACACATCTGAATCCTCCTGGAGCTCTAAAGTGAGTGCAGTTCCCGGCGCGTGGAGCACACCGGAGGGTAGATGAAACCCCTCTCCCTGAACGTTCAGGTAGGCGCGTGAGTGTTTGAGGATGAGATTGCTGTTCCAATCCACCAGGTAGGGCAGGAGAGTTTCGATCTGCTTCCCCTGGTCGACGAGATAGGGATGAACCCCGAAAAAGGTTTCGGGGTGAGGCCCGGGATCAACATCTTCAAGAAAATAGTAGGCCTCTTCTTTTGCGTTCTTTCCGACCTTTTCCGCGTCGTGCTGCATCTGGTGGAGGTGGTAATGTATCCGCGAACCGAAATCGTATATCTTCACAAGCCTGTTCAGGCCTGTATGGGTCTTCGCATACGCCTCTCCCATGACGGTTTTTCCGCACACCCGGACCGCATCAATAAGAAGGATATCCTTGCCCTCGATATCCAGGTACGAAAGGCCCTCATCCTCCGGGCCGATTCTGTTGTCCGCTTTCGTCACCGATGCAAGCCAGCGCTCACAAAAAAACCCGCGCTCACCCGCATCGTACTCTTCTTCCTTCAGCCCGAGCCTGTACCCGGGCGGCAGGAAATC
>CAYSRJ010000063.1:7366-9958 GCA_964433545.1 uncultured Spirochaetota bacterium
TCTGACCAAGGCCTTTACAGGTCAACCCATACAGACCCCTTGTCGCAGGATTCAACGGTTTTGTAGATAAACTCCATGCCCCTGAGCCCGTCATACACGGTTGGGAATTTGTACTCCTCGACCTTCATCGGTTTCCCTTCTATGCGCCGCTGTATCGCCTCTGCGGCACCAAGATAGATATTGGCAAACGCCTCCAGGTACCCTTCAGGGTGACCGACGGGAATCCTGGTGACCTCTGCCGCGACATCGCTCAGGTACCCGCTTCCCCGCGAGTATATTTCACGAGGCTTTCCGAAATGATAGACCTCCAGGTAATTGGGGTTCTCCTGAGCCCAGGAGATTGCCCCCTCCGAGGCATAGATACGCAGCTTCAGGCCGTTCTCCTCGCCGGTCGCCACCTGGCTAATCGTGAGTACACCCTTGCCGCCGCCCTTGAGCCTGAGGAGCATGTTCACATCCTCGTCAAGCTTCCGGTCAGGCAGAAATGTGGATTTATCCGCGCAGAGCTGAGCGACCGGGTCACAGCTTATGTACTCTAAAAGGTTGAGGCTGTGCGTGCCGATATCTCCGAGCGTGCCGCCTATACCTGCTTGAGCAGGATCCACCCGCCACTTCGCCTGCTTCATGCCCACCTTCTCATGGGGAAAACTGAGAAACTCCTGCAGGTATTCGACGATCACCTTTCGAATAGTGCCCATCTTGCCGGATTTGAAAAGCTCTCGTGCATACCGCACGAGAGGATTTCCGGTGTAGTTATGAGTAAGCACAAAAATAAGTCCGGTCTTCTCGACGAGCTTCACGAGCTCTTTCGCTTCATCGAGGGTGTAGGTCATCGGCTTGTCGCATACAACGTTAAACCCGGCCTCTAAAAAGGTCTTTGCAACGGGAAAATGCACGTTATTGGGAGTGACGATCGATACAAAGTCGATCCGTTTATCTTCGGGAAGCTCGGCCTCGGCATGCGCCATATCTGCATAAGTTTTGTACAACCTGTCCGGATCGAGGTACAGCTCTTTGCCCGTTGTCCGCGTATTGTCATAATCCCTCGAAAAACAGCCTGCAACGAGCTCTATCTGCTGATCCATAGCTGCAGCAATACGGTGAACCGCGCCGATAAATGCCCCCTGCCCGCCGCCAACCATTCCCATTCGAAGCTTTCGTTTCCACGCCTTCATATATGCCTCCTTCAGTTTCAGTAATATTAAATACTCAAGAACCTTATTTTTATTTCAGGTTCACATTCGGTATCCATCATTTTATATGTTTGGCATTATCCACGGGATACGGTCACTCGAATCCGAGTATCCTTCTATTTGTCTTTTTATCGGACTTCCCGCCTATAAAATCATCGAACGCCACCTCGGTTGCCTCGATGATATGCCTCTCTATAAACGGCGCTCCCTCGCGAGCTCCCTGCTCCGGACTCTTGACCGCGCACTCCCACTCGAGCACCGCCCAGCCCGTGTACCCCGCTTCCGTAAGCAGGGTGAACACCCTGTTGAAGTTGACCTGCCCGTCGCCGAGAGACCGGAACCGTCCTGCCCTGTCCGCCCACGACTGGTACCCGCCGTATACGCCGACCCTGCCGTCTGGATTGAACTCCGCATCCTTCACATGAAAAGCCTTTATCCGATCGCCGTACAGCTGAATAAAGTGCAGGTAATCCAACTGCTGAAGCAAAAAATGGCTCGGGTCGTAGTTAATGCAGGCTGCGGGATGGTTGCCGACCTTGTCTAAAAACATCTCGTAGGTTGCCCCGTCGTATACGTCTGAACCCGGATGAAGCTCGTACGCGAACACGACACCGTTGTCCTTTGCCATGTCAAGCACCGGTTTCCAGCGGCGCGCGAGCTCGGTGAACGCTTCGTCTATAATTCCTGCAGGCCTCTGCGGCCACGGGTACACCATATGCCAGGCGAATCCGCCGGACATCACCGGGATGGCTGTTGTTTCCATGTTAACGGAAGCGGTTATGCTTTTTTTCATCTGTTCGGCAGCCCACTCAGCCCGCTGTTTGTCCTTCATGCCTTCTGGATAAAAACCCTCGAACATTATTTCGTATGCCTGATGCATAGCCATCACCTGGCCCTGTATATGAGAGGCTAACTCCGTCACTTCGATACCCACTTCCTTGAGCATACCCTTATACTCGTCGCAGTAGGTCTTCGATTCGGCTGCTTTATCTAGGTCGAACGCCCTCGCGTCCCAGGTGGGAACCTGAATCCCCTTGTAACCGATACCTGCAGCCCATTTCGCAATACCCGTTATGGAGTTAAACGGTTCACTGTCTCCCAGAAACTGCGCAAGAAATATTCCGGCGCCTTTCATCTTTTTCATACTGTCCTCCTCGTCATGAGATAATATGTTATTCCTTTTTACTTCGAACTCGGGATACTCAAAAACATTTACCAATGTAGAGTATGATTATTAATTCAGCATACCTGATGGACAAATTACTATTGACGATTATACAAACAGACGCCCCAAATTGCAATTGAAATCAAGAGCATTCATAAATTCACGACCAATTTGTATTATCTACAAACCGGAAAAATTAAATCGGTGATTTTAGGAAATTTAACATCGGTGTTA
>CAYSRJ010000064.1:0-8083 GCA_964433545.1 uncultured Spirochaetota bacterium
GGGGATGTATCCCAAGGGGATGTATCCTGTCAAGGACCGGCCGTGAAGTAACTTTGGCCACCTCTAAATCGGTAAATTTGCAGGATACGGACAGTTGTTTATTTCACTGAATACTTTTTCGCCATTTTGGGGTCATAATCAGCCCTTCTCTTGCTGCATGGATGCCTGGTGCACAGCATACAGCTCTTAAAATCTATTTCCGCTGGAAAATATACACCTGAAACCGATTTAACAGGATCCATTAAAAAGCTTTCGGTGAGCCGAACACCGACAATCGCCTCAACATCTCCGAACAATGAAAATAAAGGTTCCTGCTGAGAAATCGGCCATTCACTAAGCGAACCCGGATTCATATGCGCCATTTTCCCGAGGGCATACTCTCGGCCCAGCTGTTTTTCAAAGTAACGGAGGGCTCCCTCGAGTATCGTCTCCTTGACGATATCAAGACAATATTCGCGCATGATGTCATTCGTTGAGACCGGAATCTCCTCGAGTTCACGCCCAGCCGTTGCGATATAGGGAAAAATCCGTTCGGCATTTTCAAGATTCATTTTGAGAATCGGGCTTTTAAAAACCACCCCGTCGATGGTGATGCTGTCCTCGTTTTGATTCTCTATATAGGAGACCTTGTACATCACCTTAGGCTTGGCCACTTGAACCGCCGCATCAATAAGTTCTTGAATAATATTTTGAAAAGAATGTTTCCTGCCGGCCATCTGCATGGATGTAAGAACATCCTCAACCGTCAGATGCACAGGGATACTGTCCATTATCATGATTGTCTCCATTCAGCTCACCTTTCCAGCTGTCTGTCTTTTTTCAAGGACTGTCACAAAAGCCGCACCAAGCCCGAACACTGCTGCTGCGATGAAAATCAAATATCCGGCAACCGGTATAAATCTGAAAAGCCTGATAATAAAATAACCAAGAGTAAAAATACCGAACAGCGCCTGTGGGCTCTCATGCATATCAAAACGCCCAAGTATCATCTTTCCAATCAAAAGCCCCGCAGCTATCTGACCAAGATAGACTGCAACCAGGTATATAAACAGCGCAATTACTCCGAGTATTATACCGATTATCGTGCTGAAGGCAATAATAACGCCTATCGGTACGGCAAAGAGCATAAGCGCCCCCCACCCTGCGCAGGCTCCTGTTTTTCGTCTTATTGCGTCTGCAAGAGAATTGAGCAGCCCGGGCGCAAGCAGTATGAAAACAAGCCCAACAGCAAGTCCCATAAAAAAAGCCGCTATCTTTCCTGCTATGCCGGCCATAACCATAAAAGGAAAAATTTTTCTGATATCAAATTGCGTCTGAGGAATCGAATGTTTCAGTTTTCCTACAATCAAAGCGCCTGAGTCGATACTGGCTTCGTTTGTGCTGTAGTAGGTAAGATTCCCGCCGATGACAGCATTCTTTGTAAGCGTCAGAAACCGAGCGCTAAACGTTGCATCCTGCCCAATGCTGTTGTTGACAGTGATACTACGCGCTCCTATCAGGGCATAGCCTTTCACAGGGCCGTCGATCGCAGCATTCATTGCTCCTGCCAGCATATCTCCGCTTACAACCGAGCCCGCATTTACCATAACATCACGAGAAGCAAGCACCAGGTCCTTGCCGATCGAACCCTGTACTGTAACAGAGTCGCCTACAGCGCGAAGGGAACCGCCGATCCGGCCGGAAACATCTATTCTGTTTCCTGCAAGAGTAGCACTGTCCCGCACATGGCCGTTCACCGCGATTACCCGTGCCGCTGCATAGAGATCGCCCTTGACTGTTCCGTTGATTATTATCTCATTTCCGGCAACAAAGAGATCCTCATCAATAACCTCATCCCCTCCGATGATGATCATATCTCCTGTCCGTAAAACAAACGCAAAACCCGTCTGCGTCGGTAAAAAAAAGAAGCAGGGGAACACCAGGCCTAATATCAGCACCAACCATCCGAGTTTTATCACTTTCAACCCCTGTATTATAGACATACTCTTGAATTTATTTCCGGTGATCATATTCTAACAGGGCCGGCAGGTTTAAACCGGCGTATTATACTGTAACAAAAATACTGAAAAAAATCACTGTATTTTAATTCATAGAAATGTCCCGTTCCCTCATGTTTATTCATGTATGAACGATAATAGAATCATAGCGCAATGCCGAATTACGCTGCTTAAAACGGCCTGCGCACAGCCTGATCGGGAGAAACTGATGTCGGCCATTTCAGAGAAACCTGTTGTTCTCGATAGAGAAAAGGATGTACCCATTCAGGATGTATCCATTCAGGATTTATCCGATGCACCCTTGCAGGACCAATCCCTGCAGGATGTATCCTTGCAGGATGTATCCCTGCAGGAATCTTCACCGCACATTCTCTTCGTGGGTCGTCCAGAAAAAATGCATTCCCTAAAAAAACTTGTTTCTGTTGGTGACCGAGAAGCCGAACCCTTTGAGTTTATACCCGAAAAAGAAGCTGAAAAAAAACAGCGGTCCCGCGTGAATATTCTCCTTATAGATATCTCTACAGACAGCGAGTCCGGTATTGAAGCATTCCGCCGCTACAGGGAATATACGAACCTGCCAGTAGTTATTCTCACCAGTATCCAGAACGAGGATATCGCAATTCGCGCGGTTCAGGCCGGTGCCCAGGATTATCTTATACACGGCAGAATCGACCGGTTTCTGTTCACCAGAATTGTTCGAAACGCTATCGAAAGAAACAGAATTATTTGCTCACTTGAAAAAACCAGAAAACTCGAGAGATACCTCGCCTATCACGATCCATTGACACGATTACCGAACCGGTCTCTTTTTTTCGACCGGCTCGTTCAATCTGTAGCTCAAGCAAGAAGAACAGGAAAGAATATGGCTGTTCTTTTTCTGGATCTGGACGGCTTCAAGAAGGTCAATGACACACTCGGTCACAGCGCCGGCGATCTCCTGTTGATTGCAACGGCCGAACGAATAACAAAGTGTATACGGGAAAGTGAAACTGCAGCGCGTCTTGGGGGTGATGAATTCGGTGTCATCCTGAGTGAGATCACCCATGAACGGGATGCAGCTATCGTTGCAGGCCGTATACTCGAAACTGTCGGTGAACCTGTTCAGCTCGCGGAGCGGGAGTATTATGTTAAAACAAGTGTCGGCATCAGCCTCTTTCCATCCGATGGAAATGAACCAAAGTCTCTGGTTAAAAACGCAGACACTGCCATGTACAGAGCAAAAGCCAATGGTGGGCAGAGGTACCGCTTTTTTACACCTGACATAAATGCCGACCTCATACTTCATCCTGTGCATGAAATGAATATAAAGAAGGCCCTTGAAAGGGAGGAATTCACCATTCTCTTTCAACCCCAGATTGACCTTCTTTCCGGAGATACGGTCAGTGTTGAATCGCTTGTGCGATGGAACCACCCCGACATCGGCATTCTTTCACCCGATCAGTTCATACCGGCTGCGGAAAAAAGCGGTATCATCGACAAACTGGGAGAACTTGTTCTTCGAAAGGCCTGCGTCCATGCCGCGCGGTGGTGTTCGACCCGGCCGGTCAGGGTGGCAGTAAATATATCGGTCTGTCAGATCCAGAGGCCGGATTTTATCCAAAAGGTTTCCTCCGTTCTTGGAAGCACTGGCCTCAATCCGTCACTGCTCACCCTGGAAATTTCTGAGAGCAATACACTGAATAGCACAAAAGACCTGATCGATAAAATCAAAATAATAAAAAGCATGGGAATACAGCTCGCGATCGACGATTTTGGAACAGGATATGCCACATTGAGTTACTTGAAATACGTGCCGGCTGACCTTTTAAAAATAGACAGCTCATTTTTATCCAACATTACAACAGACCCCGAAGATACGGCAATCGTGAAAGCGATTATTGCAATGGCGCATAGCCTTGATCTTCACGTGGTCGCCGAAGGTGTGGAAAACAAAGCTCAGCTTGCAGTGCTCTGCCGCCTCGGATGCGATATGGCACAGGGCTACTACTTCAGCAAGCCCCTCCCTGAAAATGAATTGAAGCATTTTCTCTCAAAATGAAGTATACTTACTGTTCATGAACTTCATTTCTCAACAATGGGAGGTTTACCATGGGCATGCAGAATGATAACAGGCTTGGATCCCTTCTCTTATCTGAAAAAAAACTTAAAGAAGAAGAGCTTGCTACCGCGCTGAAAAGAAAGAAAAAGTTGATCGGTGTCGATGTACATCTTCGCCTCGGCGAAGTCATTGTTGACTCAGATTTTCGAAAAGCCTCCCAGGTGGCAACAGCCCTTCATAAACAGCGCGACATGCAATTCAAATCCAATTCAATCGGCCAGATCCTCCTCGAGCTCGGATACGTACAAAGAGACCAGCTCGAGCGCGCGATGGAGGCGCATCTGGACATTTTCGCCCCGCTTGGTGAAATCCTTGTAGACCAGGAAATCTGTACGCAGGAACAGATCGATGAAGCGCTCAAACTTCAGTCTCTCCGCCGGATCTCGGCTCTGCGGCGCCCACTCTCCTCCAGCTTTGACCCCATTAACGTTATGGAAATACTCGTTGAAGAGAACGTCGATGAACTGATACGGAACATGGGCGGGTGCACATGCGATCAGTGCCGGGGAAATGTAGTTGCAATTGCTCTCAACGGACTTGCCCCCCGCTACATCAGCGATATAGATGCATTTCTTGACAGATTCAGCCAGTACAGGGAGGAGTACAGCGATCTTGTCAGGCAGAGAATAGCCAGGGCTGTCGAACAGGTTAAAAGGTTTCCAAAGCTTTCCTGCCGCATGATAGAAAAAACCGCTGCAGGAGAAGTGCTTGGTTTTGTCACCTGCAGGATCTCTAACCGCCATGTACACCTCACAGATGATCATGTTCAGCGCCTGTTCGGTACAGGTTATGAATTGATAAAATGGAAGGACCTCTTGCAGCCGGGTCAATACGCGGCAAAAGAGACCGTTGTACTGAAGGGACCAAAAGGAGCGATCGAGCGTGTACGTGTTCTCGGCCCCCCCCGCTCTGATTCCCAGGTTGAAATCTCCGGTACCGATCAGTTCAAGCTCGGCATACAGGCACCTGTGCGGGAATCAGGTGTGATCGAAAACACGCCGGGCATATTTATGGAAGGGCCAGGAGGTTCGATAGAACTCGAAAAAGGAGTAATACGTGCTTGGCGGCATATCCACATGACTCCCCATGACGGCAAACAGTACAAGCTGAAAAATAGAGATGTCGTTAATGTACGGCTGAAGGGCGACAGAACGACCATAGTTGAAAATGTTCTCGTCAGGATAACCGATACATCCGCGCTCGAGATGCATATAGATACCGATGAAGCGAATGCTGCAGGTGTACCGCAGGAATCGGATGCAGAAATACTGACACCCGAATAAGGGGTGCAGTATGAGCCAGATTAAAAAATATTGATGAAATGCACAATTATTGCTAAAATCGCTGTAAAAGCGCTTAGGCGGGGGTGGATACATGCTCATTCTGAAGCTCATCAGCAAACTCGTGAAGCTTCTCCGGTCATCAGCCGCGCCGTTCCAGATTGCAGGCGGCTTTATATTCGGCATGATGCTTGGATTTATCGGGTTTAAAACCCTGCTCGCGGCACCGGTCATCGTATGTATCCTTGTGCTCAATGTAAACCTGGCCTCGGTTATTTTCGCCATCGTACTCTTTCGTTTCATCGCCTATCTGATCGACCCATTCATACATTCTCTCGGCTACTTTATCCTGGCCGATGTTGAGCCGCTTCGAAGTTTCTGGACCACCCTCTACACCACCAAAATCGTTCCCTATACCCGGTTCAACAATACAGTGGTCATGGGAAGCTTAATCATCTCGATTGTCCTCCTTATCCCACTGTACATAGCAGTGAAAAAATTCATTATTGCATACAAACAAAAGTACGAACCCAGGATACAGAGGTGGAAGATCATACAGATGCTGCGGGGTTCGGCTCTGGTGAGATGGTTTAACAGGGTAAAAAATCTGGCGGGGTAACTATGAGAAAATCAGGTATCATTCTTCTCGTTGTTGTCACAGGGATTTTCGTCGCGGCGTGGCTTATTTTTACCGACGAATTTCTTGAAAAGCGTATGGAGTCGCTCGGAAGCAGGATCAACGGCGCCAGAGTTGATTTTAATGGGGTGGATTTCTCATTATTAGGACTTCGGATGCACTGGGACAATCTTCAGGTGACCGATCCCGACAACACCTGGAAGAATATGTTTGAAACCGGATCCTGTACCTTTGATATCGCCTTCGGACCGCTCCTGAAAAAGAAATTTATCATCGAAAATCTGGAGGCCCAGGATATTCGACTCAACACGGACAGGGAAACAGACGGGAAGCTTCCGAAAAGAAAGATCGAGCCAAAGGAAAAATCTAAACTGGTGCAGAAAATAGAAAGCGGCCTCGAGCAGGAAAAATCACATATACCCGTGTTCAATATCAACCAGCTCACGGGAAAAATCAATATCGACGACATCTGGAAATCGGTCAACCTTCAGACTCCCGACAGGATTGACTCCCTCATCGATGAGTATGAAAATAAATACAGCGAGTGGGAACAAAGAGTCTCCGGGCTGCCCGGGAAAAACGAGCTCAAAGAGATTCAAAACGAGATCAGTTCTATCCGGCCCGACAAACTCAGAACCATCAAGGAGCTTCAGGGCAGCCTCGATACAATCGAAAAGGACTATAAGCGTGTGCAGGCGTACGGCAAAGAAGTCACACAGATGTCCAGAGATTTCAAAGCTGAAACCGCACATATAGCGCAGATTGATGATCAAATTGCATCATGGATTGACGAGGATTACGAAGCGGTTCTCGCTCTTGCCAAACTCCCGGACATAACGACAGATAATGTCGCGAAACTTCTGTTCGGCGAACGGATAATCGCAAAGTATGAGAAAATAGCCTCTATCATCGGAAAGGTACGGTACTACACGGGAAAATTTCGCAAGACCGTGCCGAAGAAAAAGAAGCCGCCCCGGCTCAAAGGCCAGGATATTCAATTCGTCGCACCGGAAGTGCTCCCTGCATTCTGGATCAAAAACGTAGCCCTCTCAGGCAAACTATCCGACCAAACAGTCATTGCAGGCAATATCAGGGACATTGTAAACGATCAGAGCCTCATCGGCCGCCCGACCACATTTGAAGTCAGGGGAACGAGAAAAGACAGCGCAGGCATCGTATTTACGGGCACGCTCGATTATCGCGGGAATACCGGGAAAGAGCTCTTCACCCTGAATTTCGACAGCCTCCCGATGAGAAATATTTCACTCACCGATTTTGCGCTCCTCCCGCGCGAGCTTGACAGCGGACAGGGGTTTATCGAATCATCACTCAGCATGACCGGGTCTGATTTCGAGTCGCAAATTGCCTTCAGAGCACAGGAGGTCCGGTTTAACTTTTCCGACAGGCCAGGGGACATCCCCGACTACATCTACAAGCTGAGCAGATCGATCGCAGAGTCGATTGATGAAATTACATTCGAAGCTTCACTGAAGTACATCTCCGATGAGCTTCGATTTACAGTGCAGAGTAATCTTGACAATGTCATTGCAGACCGGTTGAGGGATATTTTGTCCGAAGAGATTAAAAGGGCAAGGGATGAGCTCGAACGGAAGGTTCGTGAAGAGACCGACCCGTATATCCGGCAGCTGAAGCAGCTCATAGACGATCGTCAAAAGGACATCGATTCAAAAATTTCAGAAGCACAGGAATTGGTCGAAGCGCAGCAGAAGGCAATCGAAAAAAAGCGAGATGAAATAGAAAACAGGATAGAAGCCGAAAAGAAGCGGCTTCAGAAGATGGCCGAGGAAGCAGTAAAAAAACAACAGGAAAAGTTGGAACAGGAAGCGGAGAAAAAGCGGATAGAAGCCGATAAGAAGGCTCAGGAAGAGAAGCAGAAGCTCGAAGAAAAGGCGAAGGAGGGCCTGAAGAAGCTCTTCTAGGCAACTTGATCCAAGTTACCTGGAAGCGGTGCTAGCCGTTTCGCGGCCGATCCTTGACAGGATACATCCCCCCGGGATACATCCCCCCGGGATACATCCCCTTGGGATACATCCCCTTGGGATACATCCCC
>CAYSRJ010000065.1:0-7989 GCA_964433545.1 uncultured Spirochaetota bacterium
GCAATAAATAAGCCCATAAACATGGTAAAACGCACTTAAAATGTCTTTTTAAGTAAAAGTTTCGCTGTAGTACTATGAACAATCTTTTAACAAAAGTTCCATCGATAAAACCCATTCCGCCGGTTAATCTCCGTCGCCTTCATCGTCGGTAGTATCAAGACGTAAGGCGTTCGGAAAACATGCCCCCTCACACTGCACAGTCATTTCTTATCAGGCGGTGCTACAGCAAAATGAAGCCGTAGATACACGGAATTATTATTATCATCTCCACTGGACCGCGAAAAGAAACTCCCCTCTTTTCCGAAAAAGAGAAAGGTCCCTAAATCCAGCGACGCGCTCTCGGCAAAAGCAACGGTAAAATATGCATTGAGCGCCGAGCTGAACGTAGGCAAATATATAAATCCTCCGATGGTAAAGGATAGAGGTTCTTCGAGAATAAAATTCTCCTGTAGAAAGAACAGAGGATTCGCGCTCTGGAGGATGAATTCTCCGGTAACCGAGGCTCTATCAAACTCCTGCATTGCCCCGATAACAAGATCGACCCTGTCGGGCCTCTCTTTATTGTAGTGCCAGCCCGCCTCGAACCAGGCGTTGTTTCGATCCTCCTCAATCCCGGCTTTAAGGAAAAAAAGCGGCGGCGGATACCCCGCATACCGTATCATACCGATACCGACCGTGGCATCAGACTTTTGAGTAAACAATTGCAGGCCGATCAATGCATCGTCCACAGATTCAATATCATCCTCCCTGAGAGATACCGCAGCTTGAGAAACAAATTCACCATCCCCGAGCGACAGGGTAAAAAGCGGGCTGGGGCTCCTGATATTTCGGTAGAACATGTTGGACGGGTACCTGGTGTTACGCGGATTGAGCTTGTTTATCACGCTTACCGACCGGCCCGGACCCCAGTTTTCTCTGTAGTAACCGATCTTCATGTATGAGAAATCGGAACCGCCCTTTATGTATATATTACCCGGGGCAAGGGTATCGTAAAACTCAACCGAGAATACGCTCTGCAGTGAATCCTGTTCATAGGTAACGGCCGCAGTGCCGTAAAGGGGTATATTAAACCTGTAGAGTTCCTCAAGCGCACTGTACTGTAGTTGAAATGAAGATAAAAAGTCGGCTGATATCACCGGCGTCGGTTCGGTTTTACGCGAAAAAGGTTGCGGGGTTTTAGCCATGAGGGCGTGGCAGGACAGTAAAATAATGGCGCCAATCAGGAAGATACGCTTCATGTTACTGTTCCTTATACCGTTGTTTCCAACTATTCCTTCTGACAGAATTATCTTACAGAGAATGATTATACAGGATTCTGAAGTTTTCCCGGACTCTAACTGCGGCTTTTAATTGCATCGGTTTTAAAATCTTTTAGACGATTTTTCGATTCATCGACGAATATACTATCGTGATACTCATTGATAATCTTCCGGTAGCACTCCTCCTCGCTCAGAACATCAGCAACACCGAATTCTCGTATGATGTTGGCAGTTTCCCAGAGTGCATCATCAGCCTTATCGGATTTTGGGTATTTGAAATATATTATCTCGAGGAGCTTCTCCGCTGCCGCATATGCCATGTTCTTTTCTTTCTTTTCGTCCGTCTCGTAGTTCATATAGATCTCGCTGAGTTTGTAGTAATACTCGGCGATTGCACTCTCATCGTTCTGTACCGTTGGGCTGAACAGTTCCTTCGTGATGAGATGAATTTCAGAATAGTCCAGAGGATATATCTTGCCGGGAGTAAGCTCGCTGTATACGATGTTCCTGAGTGCAACATCATCCTCACCAGTGATAACAACCTCAGATACAACATCGAATCTATGGGGCTTCGGGAAGCTCTGGTATCCCCTGAGTGCGAGCTTTCCATTATATCCGAAACTTTCGAGTTTTTCCATATATTGAATAGCTTCATCCCTCGTTTTGAAAAAGGGTGATTCCAGAACAACCGTTTCTTCATCAGAGGCAATAAGAAGATGATTCTCGAGTCCGTACTTTGTAAGTTCTCTTTTGATCTCTATAATGTGGTTGAGCGGGTCGATTTTTGTGTCGGCAATTCTGATACCAAATCCATGGGTGTACTCAGGTTGGGTAAAGGAGTAATCGAGCATGAACCTGGCACCCCCGCTGTCGTAAGACCCGGTAGCCTTAATCCAATCTTCAAAAAACAGCACGTATTCGGAAAAGTACCGGTCCGCGAACGGGTTTCGCACGATTCCCCGTACATCCAGGTTCTTGAAAAACCGAAATATCTTCTCATCGGTCGTTACACCGTAGAGAGTGAGCACTACTCTCGGCGGAAAATTAAGCAAAATGAGATCGTACTTCAGCTGTTTTCCCTCGAGCTCACCCGGATTCTGCGCTTTTATTGAGAAAACAAAACGCCGCTCATCCTTGAGGAACTTTATGCCGGCAAGTCCTGCGCTGTGAATCAGGCTATCATCTTCAAGGAAGGAAGGGTCTATACCCTCCCCCTCGTTCCCGAGTTCTGCACCAAGCGGTAAAAACTCTTCACTCGAGGTATAATACTCATCCTTTTCGGCATACGCCTGCCCGATAAAGTTTTGTACAGGTAGAAGCGCATAGCAAATCCATACAAAAAAAATGAGAAGGATTGTTCGAAATACCTTTTTTACAATTTGCATTTTTTCGTATTTTGTTTTTTTAAATATTCTGCCGGGTATTGCTCTTTTCCTTTGTAAGCCCATGGAGTCTATGAAAAATAAAGGTGAGGTTTTGGACCTCTTCCTCACTCAAGAGTGCCCTGCCGAATATCTTTCTGAAAAGAGAAATTACATAGTTCGGCGCGCCCTTTGAAAAAAACCCGATGTCTGCAAAAACCGAATATACATAATCCAGAAGACCCTCAATCTCCGCATTGGCAGCAGGTTTCGATATATAGGGAATACGGTATACAACCGCGCTTGTAAAAAGTGTATAGCAGACAACCGCAACTGCATGTGAGAGATTGAGTGAAGGAAAGTTTTTATCAGCCGGAATGCTCACAAGCATATTGCATATATCTGCCTCCGGGTTTGTCAGCCCGCTTTTTTCCCTGCCGAACAGTATCGACACGGTACCGTATGTTTGAAATATCCTCTCCGGAAGCTCTTCTACACTGCAGCACACCCGCCGCAGTTTGCCGCTCCGACGGGTTGTGCCTATAACAAGATTGGTGTCTCGAACAGCCTCCTGCAGGCTGCCGTAAACATGCGCCTTTTCGAGTATCTCTTTCGCACCGACAGCCGCCCTGTACGCTTCGTCGTTTCGAAAATCAACCGGCCTCACAAGCGCAAGCGTGCTGAGCCCCATATTCTTCATTATTCGGGCGACACTTCCGATGTTGAAGGAGCCCTGCGGCTCCACGAGAACGATTCGTATGGCGTTAAGATCCGGCTCCATTACCTTTCATTTACCACTCGACACAGATATATATAGTATAGTATACTACTAGCTGAGATGCTATTCTTCTTTAAATATAATATCCCAAAGCCGGCCTCAAAAAAAATCGAGTCACGAAAACTTGCCGCCCCTTCCGACGCGAACGGCCGGATAACCGCCGGATATTCAAAAGCAAAACGCACAGTGCGGGCCCCCGTCAGAGCCCTCCTTTTAACGCTTACCATTATAGCTGTTATGTGTTTTCCTGTCATCAATTTATTTGCCGGAGAAATGTACGACCTCTGCTACCGCTGGCAGACTATGAACAGCGGCAAACTCCTCTTTGTCCGGTATAAAAACCCGACACTCGAGGCGGTTCTCAGAACATATGAGATATATCTGTACAATCCGGCGACCGAGAAGATAACTCTCCTGCAAAAACCACAGGAAAAGATTTACCTTTTACCTGTTGTTTCCAGAGACCGATCGACGATCAACTACCACTCACTGATCGAGGGAAACGATTTTCTGGTTACGAGAAACGTGGATACCGGATACAGCACACGGCTGCGGTTCGACACCGGCGGCTACTTCCTTGACACCGCAATCCATTATGACAACAACCTCGTTGTTTCAGTAGAAAAAAGGGGAAAGGACAAGCAGGCCCTGTACCTCATTTCAAACAGCGAAGCACGGATCAGGAGAATTTTCAACGGGCATGATTTTCGTGATGTGGGGTTTTTCAGGGATGGAAGCGTTTTTTATACGGATATGATCGACGGCCTGCTTACCCTCGGGGTAGTCAGGTGGATTTCCCGGGAGGATGTGGTAATCGACCGGGGCATCGACTTTGCTGTAAAAGCACCGAACGGCAAAACCGTCCTCTACGCAAAAGAGGGAAGACTCTCGCTTTTCAGGGAAAGCAACAACGAAAAAATAGAACTTTCCCGGGGATTCATCGGCAGGCCTCTTTTTTCTGAAGATGGAAGCACTGCAGCCATCATAGAGAAAGGAGCGGTCCGCATCGTCAACCTGCCGTCAGGTGACATCATGTATTTTCTCTCCTTCAATACGGAAAACACAACCGGCATGATATCGAACTTCACCTTTTATATCGTGAAAGACAATAGAATTTTCCAGATCAAGCATAAAAAGCCGGGGCAGGTGCTCTCGGAGCTCACCCGTGAAGATAATCCCGTTCGCCTGCTCGCAGCAAGTCCGGATGACCGGTTTCTTTACTATCAGAAAAAGGACCGGCACGAGGTGATACTGTTTAATACCAGAACAGGTGAGAAAGAAGTAAAGACATTTCCATTCCAGGTGCAGGAAGTGCTCCCGCAATCCGGTGAAGTGTCCGGCGGCGAACCGTCCGGCGGCTCCTTCTACATACGTGCTTTGTACACGTCCCCTTCCGATGGTCTCCCCATTCGCGAGCTGTATCTCTACAAGATGAAGCACGGGCTGCTCGTCTCCATTTCCACGGCTGAGGATACTGACATACGTCCCTACTACCGGGTTGAAGAATGAAGCGTGTGATTTTTCCACTGGATGAATAAGGCGAATAGCTTGAGACATGACAGGGACGAGATTTGTACGCCGATAAACAAAACCTTCATCCCATTGGGTTTCTTTTTTTAAAAAACAGGTACTGTCAAACTAGTTGCATATGCAACCATCTGGAACATACCCATTTTTTCAAAACAAAAACCACGGCAGGCACGGCGAAAAAGGGCCGGCAGCAGCGGTAGATGCCCTGTTTCACTTGAATTTTCCTCCCCGACTGCATACAATATTTTTTTCAACCGTGTGTGTGTTTTACAGATTTTAGCTATGGTACGCATGGGTTTTTGGAACTCCGCACTGCGGAAAATATACACGAGATGAATGCGGTATGGTAAAAGAAATAACTCAATTCGACAGGAAGGCGGAATATTTCACCAGGCTTTTCGACGACTACCCGCGCATCATCCGGGAAAAGGAGCGAAACCTGCAAAAGGTTGCAGACCTCTTTCAGAAACGGTTTGGCGAACAGGCGGCATGGAAGAAGCCAATTCTCGTTTCTGTTCCCAACAGGGTGGAGCTTTTAGGGAAGCATACGGACTACCAGGGTGGGACGACATTACTGCTTACCGGACCGAAAAATTTTTTCGCCATTGCGCTGCCTGCAGAAGACGGCGCGTCAGAGCTAGTCAATGCCGATCCGGCTCTCAGCAATACGGTTCTCAAGATAAACGGGTATGATCCGGTTGTGCTTCAAAGCGGTGTCGGCGGTGAGTACACCCGGAGGGTCGTCGAGCGACTTTCGAGAAACCTCAGGGACGCAGGCCTTCCGCCTCTCAGGGATGTGAAGGCTGTTTTCATCGGGGATGTTCCGTTCGGGGGCGGCACATCGGGGTCTTCTGCAAAGGTGATAACAGACTTTTTCATATTCACCGCTGCGGGCGGCCTTCTCGAAAGAGCGGATTTCAAGAACCTCATCCTGCAAAACGGCCAGAAAGCCGGCATCAGGCTCGGCCAGGAGGGAGTGGATGATTTCACCCTCGCCCTTTCAATGTATATCGCACATTATGAGAACGGCCTGGATTTCGGCGACTTGAAGGGAGATAAGGGCGTCGGGACGTTCGGCGGGTCTGAAGACCATACGGCTATTCTGCTTGGTGAAAGAAACCGGCTGCTTTTATGTCGGTACTGCCCGACTGAAGTTTTGAAAAGCTTGAATATTTTCAAGGATCATAACGTCGTCGTTTCATACTCTGGAAAGAAGGCCCAGAAAACGAAGGAAGCGATGAAAAAGTATAACAGGCTGTCCGCTCTGGCTGTATGCGCCGTGGAGACGCTGAACCGTATCCACGGGACCCGGTTTTCACTGCTCCGTGATTTCTACACAGAGCTCGATCCCGAAAATAGAGCGAAGGCCGCACAGGATGATGTTCTGTACTCTACCGGGGATAAAGAGCTTTCAGACAGAGTCTTTCAGTTCTATGCTGAAGAGTTCCTTATCAAAAAGGCAGTCTCCTGCCTGGGGACTGCCGGCCGAAAGAAAAGCGGCGCGGCAGATGAAAAAGCCCGCCGGAAAACAGGCAGGATGGCCGGCGGAGAAACAGGCGAAAAAACCGCCAGAAAACCCGGCACGAATACTGGTATCGAACGTTTCGGTGAGCTCATAACGGCGTCTCACGAGCTTTCAAAAAAATACCTGAAAAACATCGAACCGGAGATAGACCGGCTCGTGCGTATCGCCATTGATTTAGGTGCGATAGGGTCTACTGGTTTCGGCGCCGGGTTCGGGGGGAGCTGTTACGCGGTCGTCCCGAAAAAAGGTTCCACCGGTTCTGCCGAGGATTTCGCAAGGGCGTGGGAAAAGCGCTACCTCGACCGCTACCCGGAATTCAGGGGAAAGGCGCAGTTTGACGAATATCCAGCATGCAGTGGAGCGCGTATAGAAACCTTGAAGGGTTTCTGACATGTCGCCAGACGGAGGAAGGGGCATGGTCGATAGGGCTGTGGTGCTTGCAGCGGGAAGTGCATCCAGGATGCAAAAAAATATCGAACGCTACGTTGAAGACGCCGAAGAACTTGGTGCGGTTCGCAGGGGCGAGAAGATGGCGCTTCGGTTCGAAAATTTTTCCTTCCTCGACTACCAGATACTAAACCTCGCCCAAAGCGGTGTAGAACGCATCAACCTCGTCATCAAGCCCGATGATACATTCTTCAGACCGTACTACGAAAAATACGGCAAACTCCTATTTCCGGAGGTTGAGATATCCTACTCCTGCCAGGAGACTGCTGACGGAACAGCCCACGCCCTGTACGCCGCGCGGGAGTTCATCGGGGATACGAGGTTCATTCTACTGAACGGCGATAACAACTACTCGGCGAATGCAGTTGGTATGCTTATGCAAACGCCGGAAAACTTTTCTGCCCTTGCAGGATACGACATCAGAGGCTTCAACGAGCGCACAAGGGATCGGATCAAAACCTATGCCGTTATCGGAACCCGGGACGGGAAACTGAAAGATATCGTTGAAAAGGCCCCCGATCCCGGGAAATATGAAACAACCGACCGTCTCTACACGGAGGGTAATCACCGGGCAGTGGTGAAAAACCGTATCCTGACGAGCATGAACCTCTGGTGTTTTACACCCGATATCGTCGATGCATGCGGCAGTATTACACGTCATGCACCCAGAAGGGCGGGAAAGCCGGGTGAGTACGAGCTCCCCGATGCGGTTATGGAGCTTTTACAGCGGGGACAGGAGTTTCTCGTATACTACGTGTGCGAGGATGTGCTCGACCTGACGAGCCCCGAAGATATCCCCTTCGTGCGGGAAAAGATCAAGGCAATCTTTCCCCGTGAAATAGACCGGCTTGAAAAAAAGCACAGGGGAATCGAAACAGGGCCCGTGTAACCGGTAATTCGGCGATTCGCATCCAAATAATACCGCTCCCCTGCAGCATAATGGTTACGTTCAATAATAACCGAAAGCATCTGCAGCTATCTTAGGGTTTCCTGAATAAGTCGTAATTTGTTTTATTATAATGAAATAAATTAGGTTTTCGTGTAGAATAGTGCAAGGGTTTTGCACAAAACCCTCAAAAAACCTTGCAC
>CAYSRJ010000066.1:0-7001 GCA_964433545.1 uncultured Spirochaetota bacterium
CCGAAGTAACAGCATGCGGCGGTTTTTGGGATTCTCGGTGCGGCTCACCAGACCCTGCTTCACCAGCCGGTCTACTATGCCTGTAGTGTTGGTTGGGGTAACACCCAGTGCTGCTGCCAGCGTCCCTGAGTTAGTGCTGCCTTGATTTCTAATGAAAAACAGGCTTTTAAGTTGAGCAATGGTAAGGGGCAAGCTCATCCAGGCGTCAAGCTCGTATTGTTGCCGGGCTCTGTCCACCTTCCGCTGAAGCTCAATAATGCGGTTTATTAACTCAGCCTTCTCCATCATTAATACCGTATTCATAGTGAAGATTATATTGATATTATAATCAATATACACTAATATTTCAATAGATTCTTTTGGAGAATTTCAATACATGAATAATTGCTTGTTCCTGTATCATTATACTTCAAGACTCCATACATAGTGATCAGTAATATATTATTGGTTCCAGTAAGGAAAAGAAATTAGACTACTATTATATAAAAAAATTCTTAAGAATCCTCTTGTTTTGAGGACCGAGAGAAGTTTTACAAGAAAAGATTTTCAAAATGAAAAAATACTATTTTTTGATATTCTTTGATGTTAGAAAAGCTCTTACAAGAAAAGGAACGTAAATACTCGTATTTGCAATGATTATTAACGCTAAGATTAAGAAACCATTACCGTGATCGGCTATCTCTTCATGGATGATCTTTTACGAGTTTTTGGTGCGACTGACAGCATCCTGCCCTATGCGCGGGAGTATCTTACAATTATCTGGGGAAGCATGTACGGGAACACTGAAATCGCTGTAAATTATGCCATAGATGCTGTGAAATCTGAAGATATCAGAATCACCTCTCATCGGGTTCCCGAAGACCACGTGTCTTTTATTTTATCCTCTGCCTGGAAATCCACAGGCCTCATCCTGGGTATGCCGACCTACGAGTACAAGATGTTCCCGCCTCTCGCGCATGTACTCGACGATCTTGCACGGAAAAAGGTACTGCATAAAAAGGTTTTTCGTTTTGGCTCCTACGGCTGGTCTGGCGGCGCACAAAAGGAGCTCGAGAAGCTAACGGAAAAACTCGAATGGGAGTTTCTCGACCCTGTTGAATTCAAAGGGGCTCCGACCGGAAGGGATCTTGATTTGAATTACAAGCGATCAAAAGAGCTCGCAGGGCTGATTAAAAGAGTGTTTTCTCTCATAGGGGAGTAAAATTTTAATACCGGATTCATATTCCCAATGAGTACGATTATCTCTCTGTACGAATAAAACCATAGATCTTTTTTCAGATGCGCCCGGCGCCGAGATCATGTCCAAAGCATAGATAACTATTCTTCAACAATCGATATGGCGCTTACGGGACATTCATCAACGGCTCTTTTCACTTTTTGTTCAGCTTCTCCCGGAACAACGTCCACTTTTATTTTGGAGATGCCGTCGACGAGCTCGAACACCTCGGGGCAGGTATCCACACAGTTGCCGGTTCCTACACAGATATCCTCATCAACTTCCACCTTCATCGCGTTACTCCTTTTATGAAATTTTTCTCAGCACATAAACAATATAACTAATGTCCCATCATAATTCAAATAATACTAATTGGTTACAAGAATTGGCCATTTGGTTTGCTATGTTAGAATCTGTAAGCACTTGTTTAATAGGCAATTGCTCAAAGATAGCAACACTGAAAATCTGCAAAATAGTGTAAAAACTAAGATGTAATTTAAGGCGTTTTTTGATAATAGCAATCAGAACGTAAATCATAAATAGCACAACATCGACGACACTTTTTAGTAGTACTGGTATTCGCACTACATCGATTACAAACTTCCCCATGGGGAAGTTCATGATGTTTAGTTAATAATTATTCGCATAACATCGTGTACATATTGACTAATACAAAGGAAATTGGAACTCGGTGATATATTCTTGATCTTTGAAAATTTTTAGGCGATGCTCATCAGTAACAATTATTCCTTTAATGTATTCGTATTGTGTTTCTTCAGGTAATGAAAAAGATAAGCCGAATATGTTAAACTTTAGATTACTTCTGATGAAACGTATGACATGAATCTCTCCACTATTAAGGGGGAGACGTTCTTTTGGTAAAACAAACTCTTTATCTAAAAGGGTAAATGGGTACTGTAAATATTCCATACGTTGGATTGGTGTCATACCCTGTTGGGTACTATGGTGGTATTGTGTATTTCACAAAAGTTATCTGCGGCCTTCTGTACTTCTCTGACGTTTGTATACTCTCCTGTGTGGAGAATAGCGTTTTGCATAGTACAGTTAAAGTGTTCAACGATACCGTTTCTCCATGGTTCTTTTACGGGGATAAATACTGGAGTAACACCGTGAAGGAGGCAGAGGCGGATTATTTTACCGACTGCATTTGGTCTGATCAAGCTTCCCCGGAAGGAGAGGTAATTGTCCATTTGCAAGAAATCGGGAATGCCTGCTGTTTTCCAGAGACGTATGAGGCTATTGCATACACTTTCTGATCTCTGGTTTGTTAAAGCTGATACGTGTGCATAAGGGGTATCACAACAAATGATACTATGAAAATAATAACGAGCTTTACTGGAAAGGTAACGAGGTCCCACGAGATCCATTTGCTGGCAAAGAGCATAAATGAAAGTACCACCATTGAAATCTGTTTCTAAGGACATATTCAAGTCCCGTAATTTCCACCCCATTCCATTTACTGCGTATACCGTGCATAGAAAATCAAACATATTGACGAGACGCTTCACAACTCGAAATTAACTCAAAATTATTATTGACGAGATTTTTAAAGTATTATAAATTATTATATTCAAAAAATTATTTTATTATTGAAAATATTAACAATTTATAACATATTCTAACGTATATGCATAGTGATAACGGATTCTCTGAAACCCAGTTCATCTCTACACGCGAGGTCTCGAGACTTCTCGACATCAATGAAAAGAAGGTCTATGCACTCGCACAGGAGGGAAAGATTCCCTGTACGAAGGTAACCGGCAAGTGGCTTTTCCCGAAAAAGGATCTGGAAGGATTTTTACGTCGAAAGGCGACCAATACCTTAAAAAAGTTTTCGACCGAATTTGCACTTGCAAAGAACATCCTGCTCGTTGCAGGTTCCGACGATCCTGTCATCTACCCGCTTCAGGGGATTTTTCACTCCCTTCATCACGACTTTGTTCTCTTTTCAGCAAGCGTTGGGAGCGGAGAAGGGCTCCGTCTCTTAAAAAAATCCTTCTGCCATATTGCTCTGAGCCATCTCTACGATCATGAAGCGGACGACTATAATTTTTCCACTATACATGAACTTTTTGATAACCCGGATGATCTTGCAGTGATAAATCTTTTTTACAGGACGATCGGATTTATATCCAGAGAGGAGCAGGTGCGCTCGTTTGAGGAGATCGTATCTAAAAAACTCAGGTTTATCAACAGACAGTCCGGGTCCGGCGTTCGGCTCCGGGTAGACAGTATGATCGTTGAAGAGGGTATAAGGAAAGAGGGCATTGAAGGGTATGACGAACAGGTCAACACCCATTTCAATGTGGCGAGCGCTATCCTTGGTGGAAAGGCGGATGTGGGTGTGGCTGTCGAATCTGTGGCTCGGTACTTCAAACTTAAATTCACAAAGCTCTTCGAAGAGCGGTTTGACATGGTGGTGTACAAGGATAGCTATTTCGAGGAAAACGTTCAAATTTTTATAGAATTTGTCAAGTCCAGGACTTTTTTCGAGCTGCTTGCTGCTATGGCGGGATACAGCAGCAGGCAAACAGGTAGGATTCTTTATCCAAAAAATGGTAATTTTAAGGAGAAATGACATGCAAAAACTGTGTGCAGCTTTCTTCTTACTGTTGCTCGCGGGCGCTCTGGCTCTCTTTCCGGTTACGGGTTTTGCTGAAGAACCGGTGCTTCGAATGGCCACGACAACGAGCACGGACAATACGGGCCTTCTCGATTACCTTGCCCCTGTTTTTCAGCGTGACGCAGGGATTGAGCTTCAATGGGTAGCTGTTGGTACGGGGAAGGCGCTTGCCCTCGGGATGAACTGCGACGTTGATATTCTCATGGTTCATGCCCCGAGCGCAGAGATGAAATTCGTAAACGACGGCTATGGTACAGACCGTCGCGAGATCATGTACAACGACTTCGTCATAATAGGCCCCAGGACCGATCCAGCCGGAATAAAGGGAAAATCGGTTGATGATGCGCTCAATCGAATCTTAAAAAAAGGTGCCTTTTTTGCAAGCAGGGGTGACGATTCGGGGACTAATAAAAAAGAAACCAGTCTCTGGAAAGCTGCTGGGCTCGGAATTCCTGATCGACAAAACTGGTACATCCAGACAGGTCAGGGCATGCTCGCAACCATCACCATTGCCGAAGAAAGGGATGCATATACCCTCACCGACCGTGGCACATACATTAAATATGAAGTGAACAACGGCGGCAATCCGCCTCTCATCATCCTCGTTGAAGGAGATGAAGGGTTGAAAAATCAGTACAGCGTGATCGCAGTAAACCGGGAGAAATGTCCATCGGTCAAATACGGCTATGCACTGAAGTTCATAGAGTGGATTACCTCCGATAAAACACAGAAGCTCATCGGGAATTTCACCATGCTCGGAAAAAAACTCTTTATCCCTAATGCGCGGTAAGTATGGGGTACATTGCAGAAGGATTCGCTACGGCGATCAAGCTCCTTGTTCGAGGGGATCCTGAGACCTACTCTGCGGTTTTTACAACTTTGAGGATATCTTCAATCTCAATAATGGCAGCCCTCGTGATCGGAATTCCTCTTGGCTTTCTGCTTGGATACTACCAATTTCCAGGCAAGAGGCAGATCCATGCAGTGGTGGATACACTTCTCGCACTGCCTACCGTCGTTGTTGGTCTTTTTGTATACGTACTGATTTCAAGGAGAGGGCCCCTGGGAAGGCTCGGTCTTCTCTTTACCATACCCGGCATCGGGATCGCCCAGACCATACTCATCCTTCCGATAGTCATTGCTCTGATAGCGACGGCGGTATCCAATCTGGACGTTCGGTTCAGGAGGACGGTTTTAACACTTGGTGCCGGCAAAAAGCGAACGGCGGTCACAGCTCTTTACGAATCCAGGTACGGAGTTATTGCAGCCGCTATTGCAGCCTATGGAAGAGCAATAGGGGAAGTCGGCGTTTCCATGATGATTGGTGGAAATATAAAGTGGCATACGAGAACAATAACAACAGCTATAGCTCTGGAAACAGGAAAGGGTCAGTTTGCTATGGGAATCGCGCTCGGCCTGGTGCTTTTACTTTTTGCCTTTGTGATAAACTGGATATTGCAGATTATTAAACGAAAGATATGACGGTTTCGCAGGTTATGAATAACCCCATACTTTATGAAATCAAAGACCTCAAGCGAAGCAATGGCGAGAGTTTTGTCCTCGATATACCATATCTCAAAATAGAACAGGGCACTTCTTATGGAATCGTCGGACCGAACGGGAGCGGAAAGAGCACGTTGCTCAGGATTCTCGCATTCATTGACAAACAGGACGAAGGCACGATTCGATTCAACAGGGATGTCCTTTCAGATGATAGTGCTGAAACGAATGAAGATCGGATCAAGGGCTCAACAGTCACCATGCTCCTTCAGGAGACTTATCTATTAAAGCGATCGGTTTTTGAAAACATCGCGTATGGCCTTCGGGTGCGGGGTATCAGGAATAACATTCAGGAGAGAGTCCATGAATCGCTGCGAATGGTTGGCCTCGATCCCGTTGCATTTGTACATCGAAAATGGTCGGAGCTCTCCGGCGGTGAGGCTCAACGCATCGCCCTTGCAGCACGGCTTGTTCTCAAACCTGCCGTGTTGATTCTCGATGAGCCGACCGCAAGTGTCGACCGGGAGAGCGCTCAGCACATTAAAGAAACAATCGGGGAAGTTCGAAGGAAGTACAAGACTACCATTATCATAGCGACCCATGACCTTATATGGCTCCATGAAGTGAGCGACGAGATCATGAAGATGCATGAGGGACGACTCATGGGCTCGGCCGAGGAAAACTTCATCGCAGGGGCATGGTCGCCGGCCCCGGATGGTTTATGGAGTACACGGCTTTCGGACGGTCAGTGTATTGTGGCTCTTCGACCCGCAGGGGAGCAGCACATTGCACTCCTTGATCCTGCAAATATCATTATTACCACCGAGCGTCCGAACCACGTGTCTGCCCAGAACATTCTCTCAGGTCGACTGATGCACATGTACACTTTCGAACACTCCGAGCGTGTCAGGCTCGATGTACAGGTTTCGAACCTGTCGCTGATCTGCAGCATCACCCGAAAGGCAGCACGTTTGCTCGATCTTCTCCCGGGTATGAATGTGTGGGTGGTTTTCAAGGCCTCGTCGCTTCAGTGGCAGTGAGGGAGGCCGAATGTGTTATTTTTCCTTTTCCATAATTTCCACATTGATATCTTTGTCAACCGGCTATAGTAAGTATGTAACCAGCATTCACGGCTGGCTTGGGATGGACGTGGATCCAATATGATAAAATTCAAGCGGCCTTTTGCTCCATCTTGATATTTTCTAACTCTTTCTCATACGATCTGACGACTCTGCGATACACTCCACTCCAGGAGAGCTTATTCGCGTTGGAGCACGTATCTTTTCCAGTTGATCCCGTGAAGTGCCCATGGCATGAACGAAAAACTTAAAACAACAATTTACATGGTGTAGGTCGATTATCCTCGTGTTTGAGACGTCTTGTAAGAATCGAGGAGGGGTTTGTCCGGTTGGATCGCCGGTACGTAGAATAATTTCATTTTGGAAACGAATATGAGTGATTTTATCTCCGTTCTGTACAGGTTTTTCACCGTCGAATGATCGAGAAGTTTGTCATTCGAACGGTACTCGATACCCGTTTCACGGGTATACTCTTCCAGTTTTTCGAAATCTGGAACAATGAGAGCAATTGATAGGTTATTATAATCGGATTATTGAGGTAGAACCTAAAACCGACCATTAT
>CAYSRJ010000067.1:0-6951 GCA_964433545.1 uncultured Spirochaetota bacterium
TAGTGTACACTGCCAGGCTGGCCGGTTTAATCTTTCATATTATACAAGGCTGCTGGAGTATTCACCGACAGGGGGGAGGGTAGCATATACTTCCTTGTTAATGAAAATGTCGACAAGCCGGGGATCGAACTGGCTTCCTTTCTCCCTCTCCAGTTCTGAAAGGGCAAAATCGAAGGAGAGTGCCTTTCTGTACGGCCTCGTTGAGGTCATTGCGTCGAAAGCGTCTGAAATAGAGACGATACGCGCAGATAGGCCGGTTTCATCTCCTGTGAGTCCGTCAGGATATCCGTTGCCGTTGTACCATTCATGGTGGTTTCGAACGATAAAGAGACACTGTTTGAAGAATTCCACGGTTTTTAAAATATTTTCGCCGATGGTGGGGTGCCGTTGAAAAGCCCTCCTCTCCTCTTCCGTAAGGCTGCCGTTTTTGTGCAGGAGCGATTCGGTTATACCGATCTTACCAATATCGTGGAGAAGGGCGCCGTACTCGAGCACTTCTATCCTGTCGTGATCCATACCCGTATGCCGGGCGATTTCCGACGAGAGAAGCCGCACCCTGTTGCAGTGCCCCCTCGTATACGGATCTTTCGCCTCGATAGTCTCTGCCAGTATCTTAACCGTCTCAAGGTTGGCATTTTTTAGTTTTTTATATGCGTGTATAAGCTCTTTGGTTCTTTCAGCGACTTTTTTTTCGAGTGACAGCTGGTACTCCCTGTTTTCACGCGCAAGCCTCTCGTTTTCAAGCTGCATTTCCCTGTAGCGGAGAGCTCTTTTTATAATCTCCACGAGCTGAAAGCGGCGAACCGGTTTTACGATGTAATCGAAGGCGCCTTTTTTCATCGTATCAACTGCAACCTCGAGGTCTGTCTGGGCGGTAAGCATAATAACGGATATGAGTGGGTAACTTTTCTTAACGGTTTCCAGGACGTCGATCCCCGATAATTCGGGCATTCTGATGTCTAAAAGTATACAGTCCGGCATATACGAACCGTTTTCCAGCAGTTTGAGAGCCTCCGTTCCCGACGGTGATACTTCAACCCCGAACCCCCCTTTTTCCAGGTTGATCCCCACAACTTTTCTGATTGACGGGTCATCATCAACGATAAGTATTTTGCCCTTGATATTACCGGACATAGGTGGTCCTTCTCAACCGCAGTATTTTACGTATCCCGGGAACGATGAAAGGAACTGATTTTTTATATTCCTGGTAGTTATTGAATAGCCTTGGGAATAAAATAATATCTTCAATAAGAATAAGAATAAAATTCATTGCGATGATGAGTGCTGAAAACAGTGTGAATTCAATATCCTTATATATCAAGACCAGAAGTATCAACGAAAAAAAGAACCACAGAAAGCCGGGATGCCGTACCAGTCCGTAGGTTCCAGCGCTCAGTGCATATCTCTTGCCGCTGTTTGAATAAGGCGATTTCAGGCCTATTTCAATAAGGTTGGTGTACAGCAGGAGGATGAAGAAGAATGCCGCTCCTGTTATCTTAATTATTAGAGTAAACAAGGCAAACCCTGTTTCAATCGAGTAGGTTATTTTATGCGTGGAAATGAGAAAAATGACTGTGGATACTATGCTTGCGTATCCGATAATTGAAAAAATAGCTGAAAGCGTTTTTTTGTTATATATTTGAACCAGGTCAAACAAAGCAAGGGCAATAAAACCAGTTGCGCAAAGTGTAATTGTCATCATATAATATAGTATACAACAAATCGTGCTTTTTTCAATGTTTTGATAATCAGAATAATAGTTGTTTGTGACCGAATTGGATAGTTTAAATAGAATAAATATTTATTATAAAATTGACCACGCGTATGTTGTTTAATATCTCAACTTTTGTCCCCGGAATATCATCCGTTCTCTACGTGCTTTTTACCGTATTCGGTCTCTACCGGCGGGACGGCGAGAAGATTCACTGGCCGTTTATCCTGTATATGATTCTCATGGCCGACTGGGGCTTCGGCTCTTTCATGATGCATGCAAATACCTCGCTAGCGAATCCACTTGTGTGGAACCGTATTATGCTTATCGGCATGCTCGGAGTTCCCATATTCATGGTTCACTCAGTGCTCGATCTTTTTGAATCCAAGAACAGGAGCTACAGCATTGTAATTTACGTCGGCTACGTTATATACCTGTTTCTCCTGTTCATGAATTTCAAGGGCTACATCGTTTCTCAGGCGTGGTTTGAAAGCGACCAGTTTTATTACAAGCTCGGAAGAGGCGCCCCCATGGCGTATGTTCTGAGCTATCTGTTTCTTATCTTTTGTATTGGCATGCTGCTGCGTGAGCTGTATAAAACAAAGAATGAGTATATCAAAAGAAAATTACGTCTGCCCCTTTTCGGCGCAAGTGTAATGCTGCTGGGTGTTGCACTTAACCTGTATGAGCCGATCGGGCGTTACCCCTTCGACCTGTTTACCTCGACTATAAATGCGTTTGTCATTTTTTACGCAATTTACAGGTACAGACTCGTCCACTATTCGGCATTTGTCATAAGAGCGATACTATATTTCGTGCTCGTGATAATAAGTGCATTCATCTTCTATGGAATTTTCTGGGTTTCATCCAAGGTTATGAGAAACGTGCGGTTTGAGTATTCTTTTCTCCTGTCTCTCTTCCTTGGTATGGTTGCAGCCGTGGTTTTCCAGCCGCTGAGAACGGGAACGCTCTCAATTATTGAAAAACTCTATTTTGGAAAACGGATGGACTACTACAGGAGCCTGAGGAGCTTCTCGGAAAGTCTCACGACCGTCGTAGAGCTCACACTGCTCGGAGATTCGACAGTTCGCAAGGTAGTAGAGACATTTAACCTGGAATGGGCATTCATGATGGTACTCGATTATACATCGAGGAATTACAGATTGGTCGCCTGTTCAGGTATTGATTTCGACACTGCCGATGTTAAAAATTTTGTGATACACAGGACCTCGCTCATTGTGAAAACACTTTTAAAGAAAAACGGCGGCCTGCACAAACCGGGACTTGATGAAAGTATGGTTGTCCAAATCTCGGAGGGATTGCGTGAATTCCGGCCGAGCTACATACTCCCTCTCAAGTTCAAGGACAAGCTGAACGGGTTTCTCTGCCTGGGAATGAGGAAGAACAATGAGTACTACGATCAATTCGATATAGAGACACTCGAAATTCTCGCCGGGCAGTGTTCGGTTGCACTCGAAAATGCCATCTCATTCGAGAAGTTGAAGAGGCAGCAGAAGCGGGTGCAGAATATGAACAAAGAGCTCATTATAAGCAAGAACAAGCTGGAAGCCTTTTTTGATGGAATTACTACCCCGATATCGATTCAGGATATCAACCACAATATCATTACAGTCAATTATGCAGCCACAAGGTATTTTAAAAAATCCTTTGACAGTCTTATAGGAACAAAGTGCTATCATGTGTTTTTTGGAAGAAACAAGCCGTGCGAAAACTGCATGGCTCAGGATTCTCTCCACGCACAGCTACCATTCAATATCGAGCGGGTCGACGAAACAACGGAAATGACCTTTTCCATCCATTTTTATCCTATAAGCGTCCCTGCCGGGTCAGACAGGATCTTTCTTGAATTCTTCCAGGATATCACCCAGCAGAAGCGATTGCAGAAGGAACTGATTCAATCTGAAAAGCTTGCCGGTATCGGGACGCTCGCGTCCGGAATTGCGCATGAGATCAACAATCCGCTATACGGTATCATCGGGACTGCTGAAATCGTACTCGAAGAAGCGGAATCGAATCCGAAGGTTAAAGAGTACACCAGGGATATCATTAACTATGCACAGAATGCCGCAGACATTATCAAGGATCTGACCAACTATTCCCGGAGAGAGAAACAGGAACCGGCGAGCGTTAACGTCACCGATGTAATGGAAGTTTCACTGAAACTTGCTAAGAGAGGAATGAACTTCGAGAAAATAAAAATCAGGAAGTACTATGACGAAATTCCGATGATAGAGGCAAATGCAAACGAGCTTCAGCAGGTGTTTCTGAATCTTATTATCAATGCAGTGCAGGCAATGAACGGCAAAGGCACCCTCACTCTTGAAGCACGGCAGGGAAGTGGAAGTGCGTTGATACTCGTAAGTGATACGGGAAAGGGAATTGAGGAAAAGTATGTAGAGGATATTTTCAATCCTTTCTTCACGACAAAAGACCCGGGCAGGGGCACGGGGTTGGGCCTGAGTATTGTATATCAGATAATTCAAAATATGGGCGGCAGGGTTACCGTTGAGAGCAAAGTGAGCAGGGGTACAACATTTTCGGTATGTCTTCCGCTTTCAAAAGCGGAGACAAACCGGATTTATTTTGTCCGCGCAAAGAATGAAAGGGAAATAGAAGATGTTTTTTTTCTGCAGAGGAAGATCCTTATCGGTGAAAAGGGATATCTTGAAGAAACCATTCGCAGAGAAACGGATGAAAAGGCATTTCTCCTGCTTGCCTACAAAGGGCTGCATCCGGTTGGAACTGTTTCCTGTATAACCGACAGAATGACACCCGGGCTGCCGATAGAAGAACATTTCGATCTGCATAAATTCAAAAAGGGCAAACGATGTGTCGAAATTGACCGGCTGGCAGTTCTCAAGGAAGAGCGGGGAAGTATAATCCCCCTCGGCCTGATGACGCTCGCGTATCTGTTCGCAAAATCGGAAATTTCAGAGCGCGTGTTCCTCGATGTTTTTTCAGACGAGAAGAAGTATATTTCAATGTACAAGAAACTTGGTTTTCAGGAGGTTGGCTCCTACATGTGGCTTTTACCCGTTACTGTTATGATGATGGACCAGAGGACAGACTATGAGAAAAAGACACAGAGGATGGAGCAGTTTGTCAAACCCTTTATTACCCGCCTGATGAAGAGGATAGAGCTGGGCGAGGAAGACAGAGGACGGATACTGAAAACAGTCGAGGCGCTTATTAAACAGTCTCCCCCTGAGTATAAAGAAACACTTGAACCACACTGATGGGATTGTACCCGCTCCCATATATCTGGCGCTCATGCCTTGAAACGAACCTATATTTTCTCGTTTATTCCGAGCATTCTCTCTGCCTTCTCCAGATCCTCTTCGGTTTCTTTAAGAAAATTATCTCCCTCAAGCTGTTCGAGTATTCTCTTGTACGACGCGTCCAATACACCGGGAATCTTATCGAATTCGGTTAGTCCTATGTTGTAGCAGCGTGGTTTTAGAAGAACGACAAAGCTTCCCTCTTTGGGTTTATGGGCACGAAGCAGGCTGAGCTGTGTTATCATTTTACCCCGAACATTGAATGCATAGGTGAGCATATCGTGCATTTTTATTTCTGTTTTGTTTCTGAGTTTTTCACCGAGATACCCGAGGTCAACGGCAATGATAACCAGTTTTTTCCTTCCTCGTCTTTTCTCTTCCAGCCAGTCCTCGAACGCGGAAATAATCGGAAGATGCTCAGCGATACCCCCGTCCATATAGTAATTGTTGCCGATTTTTTTCGGCGGCAGGACACCGGGTATTGACATGGAGGCGACGATTGCGTCTTTGACAGAAACATCGGGTGTTCTATCCGGTGAGAAAACAGCTTTTTCACTCGTATCAAGCGCATTTCCTGTTCCGATGTTGAATGCTACGGCGGCATAGTATTGGTGCAGGTCTCTGAATAGTGGTGCTTTGCCAAGAAACTCGATAAAGGTTTGTTCAACGTACCTTTCAAGCTTTCTGCCGTCGTAGATGGAGGAATTGATGGCGCCCTCCTTTGTAAACAGTGAATACAGCTCGGCCTTCAAAGCCCTGAGCAGCATGTGCCTGGAGCCTCTCCCGAAGAGTTCGTCCGGATTTTTTAGGGATAATGCCACTTCCCTGAGCTGGGATGCGCCTATTCCCGCTGAAAAAAAACCGCCGATGACTGCCCCGGCAGAAACACCGAAAATTTTTTCAACAGATATATTGTAGGTTTCAATGAAACGCAGTATCGCAATATGGCATACAAGGGGAAGACCACCGCCTGATAGAGCGAGATAAACCTTCTTTCCACGCAGGAAATCAAGAAACGGTTTAAAGCGTCCGATTTCGTGGTCTGGATACTTCTGTGCGGGCTTAATAGTTTTTGTACTGAAAAGACGCTTCATAAACAGTCTCCCCGCTCCAATGTACTCTTCAGAATATCTCACAGTCAATGAAATCACGGTCAGGGTTATTTGAAATGTATGTTTCTGCTTCAGGAGGTCCGGGCGTAATGGGCTGCAAACAGCTATTGACAATTGAAATCTTCTGACGTAGTTTTTAATAAATTAATTTTCAGGAGGGATGCACATGGCGGAGTTTAAAGATGTAATACAGAAGGCAGATTGGAAACAGGAGAAGCATGTTCCCGTTATCGATTGTCCGGATGAAGTTCCCGCCGGACAGAACTTTGACGTTCAGGTATGCGTTGGTAAGGAAGTCGCACATCCGAATGCAACGGAGCATCATATACGCTGGATTTCTCTGTATTTCAAGCCTGAAGGGGCAAAGTTCCCGTTTCAGGTCGGACGGTTCGATTTTACAGCGCACGGCGAATCAGCGGAAGGACCAAACCAGGGTCCTGTGTATACGCATCCCTGTGCCGTGACGTCTTTGAAGATAGATAAGCCGGGTGTTTTTCTTGCAGTGTCGTACTGCAATATCCACGGTTTGTGGGAAAGCAGCAGGGAAATCAAGATTAAATAGACACGATGAAAACAGCTGCCGCATCCGGCCCGACAAGTGGTTGGTAGCCCGTGAGGCTTATTCAGCCGGGCGGATTATGAATTGATAATAAGCAGTATAAATTATAGGCAGGTGAACTTTCAAACGTAAAAGTTTCAAACCGCCTAATGGTTTTTACCTATAGAATGTATACCTGCGGCATGTATACCTGCGGAACATTAATGATATAAAATTGTAACATAATAAGTCAGTTGAGCTTAAAATTTCTGGTACCTGTGCCCTTGGTAC
>CAYSRJ010000068.1:0-6922 GCA_964433545.1 uncultured Spirochaetota bacterium
ACCGCGCCGCTTCCCATGATGATAAGATCGGTCCATGATATACTGAATCGTTATGCGGCACGAGTGGATTATATGATTTCCCTTGGAACGCACAGGCCTCTCAAAGAAGGAGAAATCTTAGACCTCTACGGGATTACACAGAGGGATAAGAATACAGTATTCAGTAAGAGCGATTTTTTTAACCATCGATGGCAGAGCCCCGATACCTTCAGGAGAATCGGACAGCTCAGCGCACAGGAGATAGAAAGAATTACCGGCGGCCTCTTTCGGGAAGCGATTGATGTCACGATAAATAGGGCAATATTCGATTACGACCTCGTTCTCATTCTCGGCCCTGTGTTCCCCCATGAGGTGGTCGGGTTTTCAGGGGGGTACAAGTACCTGTTCCCCGGCATATCGGGCGGGCAGTTTTTGCATTTTTTTCACTGGCTCGGCGCCGTTATAACCTGCATGAATATAATAGGAAAAAAGCGTACACCGATTCGAGAGCTCCTTTCCAGGGCAGCACAGTTTGTGCCGGTGAAAATATACTGTATCTCCATGGTGGTGACCGCAGACAACAGGCTTGCTGGGCTCTATGCAGGAGAGACGGATGAGTCGTGGGAGGCTGCTGCTGACCTGTCCTCACAGCTTCATATCGTATACAAAACAAGACCGTTCAATCTCGTGGTTGGCAGGGCCGCGGACATGTATGAGGAGCTGTGGACTGCGGGCAAGGTGATGTACAAGCTCGAGCCGGTCGTTGCCGAAGATGGCACACTGATTATCTACGGAAAGCATGTGAAACAAATATCCTATACCTGGGGAAAACAGATCGAGGATGTCGGCTATCATGTGCGCGATTACTTCCTCTCACGGATGGACTCTTTCAGGCATATTCCGAAAGCAGTGCTCGCACACTCGACCCATGTGAAGGGGGTCGGCACCTATGAGAATGGGAGAGAAGAGCCCCGCATTCAAGTGGTTCTGGCCACCTCCATCCCCGAACGGCTCTGCAGAAAGATCAACCTCGGATATTTGACCCCCGGTGATATCGATCCTGATTCATATAAAAATCGGGAGCACGAGGGTGTTTTATACGTGGATAATGCGGGTGAAATGCTGTACAGGATTGAGGAGGGGGCTGGTCACACTTTCGAGTAGCCGTCGATAAACTCTTTTGGTGAAATAATTTTTATTCCCATGTAACTTTGAATTGCTTGAAAATGGCTATCTCCCGTTATTCAGAAACGTATTAAAGGCCCAACAGGTTTTTATGTTCAGGATTGATCCTCTACAGGTACTGGCACAGTAGATACTATTTTGCTTAGTATGCTCTCAGCGGACCGTCCCCTTAATCGTGCTTCTGTCTTGACAATAAGACGATGGGCCAGAGCAGGGACTGCGAGGTGCTTAACATCATCCGGTATCACGTAGTTTCGCCCTCGAATAGCTGCCAGAGCCTGAGAGGCATGGTAAAGGCCCAATGAGGCACGCGGGCTCGCGCCCAGTTTAATATCTTCATGACTCCGCGAAGCTCTGGTGATGGCAGTAACGTAATTATTAACCGATTCCGCAACGTACATCTGACCGGATAATTCTTGAATCTTCAGCAACTCATCGGTTTTTAGTACGCTGGTCAAGCTGTCCAGAGGATTGGAGCGCTGGAATCGAGACAGAATCGTTCCTTCCTCATCCTTAGTAGGATAACCCAGCCCAATCCGGAGCAAGAAGCGGTCAAGCTGTGCCTCAGGCAGGGGGAAAGTACCTTCCAGCTCAACAGGATTTTGTGTTGCAATAACCAGAAAGGGCCGTGGCAGCGGCATTGTCTCCAGGTCCACGGTCACCTGCCTTTCCTGCATGCACTCCAGCAGACTTGACTGTGTCCTCGGAGTGGCTCGATTTATTTCATCAACCAACACAATGTTGGCCATGATCGGGCCCGGTCGAAATTCGAACTCGGAGGTTTTCTGATTATAAAAGTGGATCCCGGTTATATCTGAAGGAAGCAGGTCCGGGGTCGACTGTATCCTTTTGAAACTGCAGTCCAGCGATCGGGCAATGGCCTTGGCGAGCATCGTCTTCCCTATGCCCGGCACATCTTCAATTAGTATATGTCCCTCGCAGAGTAAAGCTACCAAAACGAGCTCAATGGTCTCTTTCTTGCCCACAATTACCTCACCAACATTGTTCACCAATCTTTTTGCTGCCAGCTGTATAATCGACATCGCAGGTTTTATTTCCGACTCTGATTTGCTCACGTTAACTTTCCTCCTTGCCGGAAGACAGCTCGGCAGATGCTCTCTTCAGGCGAGTTTGTTTTATTCTATGCCAGGACCGGCTCAGGTTATTCAGCGTGTCTCCCGTCGGGAGTAAAACACCGTAGCGTGCCATGACGTATTGCTGCGTAATGAAATTCAGGTCTATAGTTGCATCCGGGAGAAGGCTTTCCAGGGTGCGGCAGTACTCGTACGGAGTCTGCGAAATATGCCGGGGGCAGCCATGCTCTGCTGCCCAGTGAAGCAGCTGCCGGTAAATCTTGCGTATTGAGACCACCTCAGGAGATACTGCTCCCTCTTTATTTCTCAAGCGGAAAAAAAACCTCAATTTAAGCAGTCTGAAAAACAGGTACTTCAATAGTCGAAAAAAATCTGTTTTGAATGCACCGGGCATTGGCTCGATCTCAGCATCGGCCATGTCGGCCAGCTTGTGACGCAGCCAGTAAAATATGTCGGATGTGATACGCCACAGGGCAAGGAGAACCATTCCTATACAGAAAACGCCTATTGTAAAAAGGAGACTGCTTCGCAGCCACTTCGGTATAGCCAGAGGCTTACCCTGTTCAGGATTTATCGGCGGCATGCTCAGTACAGGCGGCAGTTTTCCAGGCTCTGACTGCGGAAAAAGTCCGGCCAGAAACTGGATCACTTTCAGAATCAGTCCACAAATCAGTCCCCAGGCCCATTTGAAGGGTGTCCAGAGTAGCTGTAGTAACTCAGGTGTTACCATGAGAGTAATAAGAAAACCCATAAGAAGAATAAGGCTTATACTGATAAGCAAAAGCCCTGACCAGGGCCATCGATTCTGTCCGGAAAACCTGGTATTCTCAAAAGCATGCGCCACTGATATGCCAAATAGGGCGAACAGAAAAAAGATCAGGGCTGCGGAAACCTGATTGTCTGGAACGGCGTCTATCCGGGAACCTGCAAAAAATATCAGCACGAGCATGATAAGCCCGAACTGGAATTTTCTGAGCATCATCGGGAAGCTGACATCGCGAGAGGAAAGCCGTTGGCCCAACCACCAGATAATGCCGGTGCTCAGAAGAATGAGAAATTCCGGTTTGAGGCTATAGATCACATGAACTATTGACTGTGGTATCGAGAGGAGCCAGGCTGATTCTGAGAGCGGTATGTCGGCGTATAGCTGCACCTTTACAATAAGCAGCATGCCAATTACCCAACCCAGCCAGCTCACACCCAGCAGGCAAGCTCGGGGCCATCTCAATCGCCCCAGCAATCTGTTGAAGAAGAGAGAAGCCGGATACAGGGCCAGTATTCCGGCGATGGAAAGGTGATCGCCAGCTGCTTTGTTATTTAACAGGGCTATCAGGACATACAGCCAGCAGGCCTCCATGCCCATTACGGCAAGATATAGAATGCCTCGCTTCCAATCAAGCTTCATCCGTTTTCCTCTGTACCGATGACGGCAAGATCTCCAGGTTGCCTGACTCGGCGCATGGCGATTGCGCCTGGAAGTTGACCTTCTTCTTCATCACCAACTTGAAGAACCAGCATTTTGTGTCCGCTTTCTTTCAGGCCTACAAGTAGCTCCGCAAGCCGCACAGAAGGACGATAAAGGATAAAAATAAGAGTGGTTCCCCAGGGTAACGCGGTTCTCTCAGCCTGCAGGAATTCCTCGAATGGACTGCTGACTGAGGAGGTAACTTTGGCAAGGGCTTCCAGAATCTCGACCAGATGGCCAGTGCCGCTTGCGGGTAACAGCGTGGCCGGCTGTCCGGAATCTGCCAGGCATGAGTTGACAAACAGTCCTACCGAGCTGTGGTGCTCAATAAGATGGCTTGCCAGGGAAGCAGCAATACTGATACTCATCTCAAACTCTTCCTCGCTATTGATCTCGTTTTCATTCTCCGCAATGAAGCTGTCGAGCGCGAGAAAAATCGCCCCCTTCGACGTTGTGGTGGGCTCAAAGACCTTCACCTGCAGTTCTTGACGGCGAGCTGTCGCTTTCCAGTGTATATGACGGAGGCTGTCGTGTGGAGTGTAGTCGCGTATCCCACTGACCCGTATGGGGTCCTCGAATATCCGCCGCTCGGCGGTCGTTTCACCAATAGGATACAATGATGGTATGTTAAGATGCGTGATATGGAATATTTTTGGATACACGACGACATGGTCCATAATTGGTTCGGTGACGGAGCGGGGATAAAAGCCGAAAATATCGCCGGAAGTCAGCCTTATTGGACCCAACTGGTAATAGCCTCGTTTACGGCAACAGAGGCGCTCTTTCCAGCTTGCTTTCGTGTACCAGAGCATTGCCGCCGATTTGCTCAGAAAACCAAATCCGGGTCTATTGCCTGGTGAAAGCGGAACATCGGGGTAGAAGCTGAGTGGTATCTCGTCGTTCAATTGAATCCAGGGAAGCGGGAGCAGCTTGCGATTGATGAGCCGCAGTGTTAGCTCGATGTGTTCGCCGGGGAAAACACGCATCTCACTCACCATGCGCTCGCAACCGACACCTACCAGAGAAAACCGACTCCACAGCCTGGCTATTCCCGCAGCTGAGAGTGTCAAACCAAGCAGGATAACAACGACTGTTTGTCCATTCCATGCAGCCAAAAGAAGACCTGCCAGCAGAATGATAAGGCCAAGCCTGCCCAGCAGGAAACAGGCCGGCCGCGATGAGAGGCGCCTCTTCCCTTTGTCGCCGGCCCCTGGTATGGTTGCACCTGCTGTTTCTGTACCTGTGGGCATTGATTTATTCCCTGGACGCTTCGCGTCCTGATAATGACACTACCTGATGACTTTCTAGCCTTCCCGATTGACTGGAAGTACAGTGAACCGACCATTATTAAACTTATTGCCGCCGTCAAGCGACATGTTCTCCGCGACTTGTAAGCTGGGGTTGTATCCGCTCAACTGGATTGATCAGGTGCTTGCACCGTTCGTCACATTATATTAAGTGCTAATATTTTCGTCAAGGAGTGCGTTGGTTCAACGGGAATCGAAGTAAGATGTGCAATTTAAGATAAAAGGTTTAGTCCTCGAAGCTGAAAAAGATGTTGTTGAGCGATTCGGCAAGCGTCGGGTGGGCGAACACGGCATCCCTGAGCGCGGTGTAGGGAAGCCCGCCCATCATCGCGACCTGCAGCATAGCCATGATCTCTCCGCCTTCAATGCCGAGCACGGCAGCGCCCAGAATACGGTTGGTCTCGGCATCCACCACGGCTTTCATGAAACCACGGCTCTCATCGGTTTCCAGCGCCCGGGCCACCCAGTTCATCGGCATCTTCGCAACCCGAATATTCTTACCGGCTGCCCGTGCCTCCTTTTCGCTCAGGCCAACGCGCCCTAACTGAGGGTCTGTGAAGAGGGTATAGGGGACAGGCCGGTCGTGAATGGTTCTTTTTCCGCCTTCCATGAGATTGGCAAACACTATTCTATAATCGTCGTATGAAATATGGGTGAAGGCGGGACCGCCCTTCACATCTCCGATAGCGAATATTCCTTCAACGTTTGTCTCCAGGCGTTCGTTTACCCGAATGAAACCTCGATTATCAGTTTCTATGCCCGACTTTTCGGGATGAAGGATATCGGTTGCCGGTACTCTCCCGGCTGCTGCGAGCAGATGGGAGCCGGTAATGGCTTTCCCCTGATTTGTTTCTTCCGGCTTCGCTGATACGGTTACCTGTAGCGATAAGTCTCCCGATACTGCGACCGGGTTGGTATTGAGAAGCACCTCGATGCCGTCCCCTGTGAGAACCTTTCGCACCTCTTCCGCTATGTCCGGGTCCTCTCGCATAAGAAGCTGGGGACCGCGGTGTATTATGGTGACCCTGCTGCCGAAACGCCTGAACATCTGGCCGAATTCCAGTCCGATGTATCCTCCGCCGATGATGATAAGATGCTCCGGCACCGTATCAAGCTCCATTATGGAGGTGGAATCGAGAAAGCCGACGGAATCTATCCCTTTGATATCCGGTACAGAGGGCCGTGCTCCGGTATTGATGAAGATATTTTCAGCGGTCAGCGAAACCGGCTGACCGTCATTCATATCGATGTACAGCTCTTTCTTTCCTGAGAAGGAGGCGGTCCCCATATAGAAGTCGAGCCCCTCGGTATCCTGTATGCGTTTCAGGCTCCCGTTTCTGAAGCTTTCAACGATATCGCGCTTTCTTTTTCTGATTTCTTTCATATAAACGGCGGTCTGTTCTGTATTTATTCCGTAGTCTTGCGACCGGTTTGTGAGATACGAAACCCGCGCGCTTGCGATCATAGTCTTGGTCGGGGTGCACCCCTCATTGACGCACGTTCCGCCTACATGCTCCCTTTCTATGAGCGCCGTTTTTCTGCCCGCATGTGCAAGGGCCATTGCAAGCGGTACGCCTCCCTGGCCCGCACCGATTACTGCTGCATCATACTGAATCCTGTTCGTCATATATGTATCCATTCGAATATTATTTGAAGTTCATAGTAACAATAACACGGCATACAAGCTGCGGCGACAGCTATTATCAGTGATTCAGATACTTTGCGTCCGGTAAGATAAGGGGGACATTATACTTGTTAAAGAATTACAGGTTGAACGTGCAGGCTTTCGAGTGTCGAATAAAATTCTTTATGATTTTATTTTAGAGTCCGCTTTTTTAAATTCGATGAAAATAGTCCACTTTTGAAATTTAAACGACATCAAGAGAAATTTC
>CAYSRJ010000069.1:0-5283 GCA_964433545.1 uncultured Spirochaetota bacterium
GATACATCCTGTCAAGGATACATCCTGTCAAGGATACATCCTGTCAAGGACATTCTCCGGGGAGGATTACGCCGCTTCATACCAGCACCCGCTCCAGGCCCCGCTCGACCTGAACACCGGCAATGTATTTCAAATATTCACCACTCAGAAACTTCCTGCCGTTGAAATCCACCCGTACAGAATTCCACAGCTCATGAGCATTCACTTCAGACAGTTTCATCCCCTTCACTTTCCGCTCTATATCGGTGAATCGTCGGAACTTTCCTCTGCAGCCGACCAGCACGACTCTCATATCATCGATTAGCTCCTCCTTTTTTCGGAGAAGAACAGTAACCGTAAAGGCAGGATAATCGAAAACGGTTCGGGTTTCCCTGTAATAATAGGACACCCATTCTTCATCTTTCAGTGAGATTTCTGTTATCAATGTTCCTTTCCTCAGGTCAGGCTCCGTAATGTAACGCACAACGGGAACCCGGCTCTCATGCATTCCAATGAGTGAGACCTCTGCATCGAGCGCGATGAGCGGGCCCATAATGTCCGACCATATGGGAAAAAGCGCGACACTGCCGCCCACTGTAATTCTATTTCTGAGTGGAGTCGAAGCCGAAAATCTGAGCGCTCTATTGAGGATCGATTCCCGATCGGTGTGTGAAGCCACTTTGTTGAAAGTCATGGCAGCTCCCATATAAACAGTACTACTCTTTTTTTGGTAATAATCGAGCCTGAGGCCGGAAAGGTCGATAAGGCCGCGTACCTTGCGCATACTCATTCTCAGTATTCCTGTCCCTCCTCCATGAGGAATAGTCCCATCCCGTTGTATAAGATCACGAGTTTCATCCATAGTTTCAGGATAGTGCCAGATAATATTCCGCATTCAGGCTTTTCCTTATCTGTTCTGTTCTATGATACGTGAATCGCGAGCATACGCGCACGACAGCTGAAAAAAAATACTCTTGTTACCCGGACGCTTCGCCTCCTAAAAATGCCCCCGTCACATACGCTTTATTTGTCCACAAATCACTCGGCGGCATTATATACCATGCCCGTATAAAGTCAAGCAAACAAAAATAGGGAGCCCTCCATAAAATACAGTTACATGATACTTTGGAAAAGTATATGTTCTAAAATTATTCTTTTTTTTCGTATCTTTTTTGACGAATCTATACCGCCAATTATATCTTACGGTATGGACACATTCGACTGTCTCATCGTCGGAACCGGCCCTGCAGGGCTGGGCGCTGCATTTCACCTATCCGACCGGCATCCGGGGATTAAAATACTCCTCCTCGACAAAGAGGGGATGACAACCGGCGGGCTTCGAAACGACTGTAAAATGAATTTCACGTTCCCCATCGGATTTCCGCGCGAATACTGGGACAGGAAAAAAGCGGATGAGATGATAACACTCGTTAAAGAGCATCTTCATCCCCGGATTATGCCGAAGCACAATATTGCCATTTACAAGCAGCGGGCCCAACGACTCGGTGTCGAATTAATTGAGATTAAGCAGTCTCACTTGGGCACAGACGGAGGTATTGTTCTTATCAATGAGCTGATGGCCCAAATACAAACACGTGATATAGAGGTTTCTCTTCGTGAAACAATGAAAGACATCGATGCAGAACGGTATGTCGCCATTACGGATAAACGTGAAATATCCTATAAGAAACTGATCCTCGCTCCCGGACGACAGGGATTCAGTTTTCTGCAGACGATCATGGACAAACTCGATATCCCCTACGTTGACAACATTGTCGATATCGGGGTCCGTATCGAAACCCGCGAGGAGTACTATCCAATCGTGCGCGACTACTATGATCCCAAGTTTCTCTTCCCTGATAGGGCACGCACCTTCTGCACGAACAGCGGCAAGGCCTTTGTGGTGAAGGAGAAGTACCAGAGCCAATCAGGTACGCACTATTTCAGCGTAAACGGCCACGCCTTTTCGGAGAAGAGAAACGGGATCGGCCTGGTCAATTTCGCGCTGCTGAAAACCGTCGGTCTCACACAGCCGCTTGCAAGCGGGCACACCTACGGTGAAATGCTGGGACAGGTGGTAATGCTCATGGGCGGCGGAAAGCCGATTATGCAGAGGGTCGGCGATTTTCGGTTGGGCAAACGGTCGAAGGAGGAAAGCTTCAATAAAGACCTTTACGATTTCGAGCCCACACTAAGGAGCAGTACTCCCGGAGACATCAGCCTTGCAATGCCGGCAAAGATACTCCGTGTGATATGGAAATCGATGAAGCTTCTCGATACGATCGTGCCGGGTGTAATGCATCCATCGACTATCATATATTACCCGGAGATCAAGCTCTACGCAAACAAACCGCAGTTTTTAGACGATTACTTTCAGGCAGCCGAGGACGTGTATGCGATAGGCGACGGAGCCGGGACAAGCCGCGGCATCATCGCCGCCTGGGCGAGCGGCATTCGCGCGGCAATAGGAATCTTGAACGATTTTTAAGCAGCTTTATTCAAAACTGCGAGTAATATCGCCGGTTGTCGGTATATTTTCCATGACATGTAAGTGTGGGCTATACCGAAAATATATTAGCGGGCGCGGTGTTCATGGATTATCACCGCAATAATGATAACGAACCCGGTTACAACGTACTGCCAGCTTGCTTCGACGTGGAGGAGGTTGAGACCGTTTGCTATGATACCGAGCAGAAGAACACCGGTGAGCGTACCCCAGACACTTCCTCTTCCGCCATCAAGCGGCGTACCGCCTATCACCACGGCTCCGATACTCTGAAGCTCGAAACCTGCGCCCATAGTCGGTATAGCGGAGCTTATTCTTGATGAAAGAACCAGTGAGGCAAAACCGGCAAGAAAACCTGCTATTACATAAAAAATTATCTTAAACAATTTACCTTTATGCCGGCGAGGTAGGTCGTATATTCATTTCCTCCTATCGCATACGCCTTTCTTCCAAGCCGCGTATACTTTAAAATAAAAAAACAGATGAGCATTACGGCAAAGAAAAGGATGACAATAAACGGTATCTTCCATATAACAGCGCCCCCGATATACTCGAACTTCTTACCCAGGTCTGTTATTGGATAGCCTTCCGTTATGATTATTGCGACACCCTGAAGAAGGGTCATGGTGCCGAGTGTAAGAATGAACGGATGTGCCCGTGTATGTGAAGCGAGCAGTCCGTTTATCAATCCGATAAAACTTCCAACAAGCAAACCAACAACAATCGTGAAGCCGACCGGTGTGCCTGCCTTTAATAGTTTTCCCACTATAACAGCAACGACAGAAATAGAAGATCCTACCGATAAATCGATGCCTCCGGAAATCATCAGAATGGTCATACCCATGGAAAGTATTCCAAGTGTCGAAATCTGCTGCAGTATGTTTCTGATATTTCTTTCCGAAAGAAATACAGGGGATGAAATGCCGAGCACAATTATGAGAAGTATAAGAATAAAAATTATTCCCCACTGCTGAAAATTGATGATTCGTTTAAGACCTGCAAAGCGATCAGTCTTTACTCGTTGATTGCCCGATTGCAATGGAAAGCACCTCCTCTCTTGTCGTTTTCGCTGTTCGAAGAACAGCGACTATAACCCCCTCCTTCATAACAGCAATTCTATGGCTCATGTTCATAATCTCATCAAGGTCGGAGGAAACCATCAGTATTGTCTTACCTTCGTTAACCAGATCTTTCATAATACGATGGATTTCCTCCCTGGCGCCGACATCGACTCCCTGTGTGGGTTCATCCATAATAAAAACTTCAATACCCCTGCACAGCCATTTTGCGACCATCACCTTTTGCCGGTTTCCTCCACTTAGATACATCACCTCCTGGTGTATCGACTTCGCCTGAATATCGAGAGTCTTTACGAAGGTACTGGAGAGCTCGTTCTCATATAGCAAATTTAAAAAAGGCCCATGACTTATCTTCTGCAGGCTTGCGAGCGTTGTATTTCCGGCAACACTCAGGCATGAAATCAGACCTATACTGTCACGATCCTCGGGGACAAAACAAATCCCTCTATTGATGAAACTATCGAGAGGTCTACCATGTAACTCTTTACCATTGAGCAACAGCATACCACTATCAATCTCGTCGATACCCGCCATCGCCCGCACCACCTCGGTACGACCGGACCCGACCATACCGGCGATGCCTACTATCTCACCCCTGTGCAGTATCAGGTTTATGTCCTTAAATGAACCTGCGCGTGAAATCGATCTTGCTTCATACAAAACCTCACCCATACCTTTGTCCTCAATATGGGTGATGGAAAGCTCTTCTCCTACCATCGCTTTGACCAGCATGTCCTTGTTTATGTCAGAAACCGCATGTTCCATAACTTTCAGACCGTCCCTCAAAACTGTTACCCGATCTGCAATGGCGAAAATCTCGTCGAGCCTGTGCGATATATATATAACGGCAACTCCTCTTTTTTTCAGTTGCCGTATAATACTGAAGAGGTTATCGATCTCCGCCCGAGTCAGGCTGGCGGTTGGCTCGTCCATGATGACGATCTGGACATTCCGGTATAAAGCCTTTGCAATCTCGACGGCCTGCTGTTCGGCGCTTCCCAGCATCGAAACAGTTTGTTGAGGATTTAACTTGAGATTCAGCCTTTTCAGTATTTCCTCGGCCTGTTCAAAGGTCTGTTTCCATCGAACGATACCGATGCGGCCTATCGGTTCATTACCGAGGAGAAGATTCTCACCCACACTGAGATGGGGAATTAGATTTCTCTCCTGATAAATGGTAAAGATTCCCAGTTCATGCGCTTTTTTCGGTGTAAGATTTTCGTATGATTTACCATTAAAAATTATCTCACCATCATCACGCTCATAAGCACCTGAAAGAATTTTTATTAAAGTTGATTTTCCCGCACCGTTCTCCCCTACAATTGCATGCAATTCCCCACATTTCAAATCAAAATCAACGTCAGTTAAAACCGAGACTCCGGAGAAGCTTTTGGAGATCTTTTTAATTTCAAGAATAACCGAATCATTCATACCGGTACCCGGATGTAAGCGTATTTCATTACTTTACCCATGTCCTTAAAATAGAACAGGCAAGCGTCCATAACGACAGTGTTACGGGCACCTGCCTGAACTATACTCTTTGCCTATCTTTTTCGCAAAGAAAAAGCACCTGCATGCACCATCAGCTTCACCACGAATTTCTGCAGAAAGATTTTTCTTTTAAGTAACTTCGATTAAAGTAACTATTTGATACCCGGTTCTGCCAAGGATCAGCCGCGAAGTGGCATATCCCGCCAGGGACATATCCCGCCAGGGACA
>CAYSRJ010000070.1:0-4768 GCA_964433545.1 uncultured Spirochaetota bacterium
CCTCACCGACATAGCCGGCTTCGGTGAGTGTCGTCGCATCGGCAATAGTGAAGGGGACGTTGAGCTTACGCGCAAGTGTCTGCGCAATAAGTGTTTTACCGCTTCCGGTCGGTCCGATAAGAAGGACATTGCTTTTCTCGAGCTCCACATCATCCTTGTCCCTGGTGTTCAGGTGGTTGATTCTCCTGTAATGATTGTATACAGCAACAGACAGAAATTTTTTAGCATATTCCTGGCCAATAACGTATTGATCGAGAAAGTCCTTTATTTCAGCCGGTTTCGGCAGATTTTCAAGTGTAAAGGGGGTTACAGTCTTTTCTTCACCGAACATGATGTCGCTGCAGAGCTCAACGCATTCATCACATATGAATACGCCGCCGGGCCCGGCGACCATCTTTCTTACCTTGTTCTGATCTTTCCCGCAGAAAGAACAGACCTTCTTTTCCACATCGGGGTACTTGATCATTCGCTCTCATACTCCTTTTTTACTATTAACGGCAGAATATCCGTATTGACATAAACATTAATACTGCTTTAAACCACCGCAGGGTGCAATTGCACTACACCCCATTATATCACAGCACATCCCCGTGGCGCAACCACCAAAACAATAGAGAGTTTTTCCATCCTTTTTGCGCAGAAAGCAGCCTGATACTATATTTTGAGGAAACCTTTTTCGAAATGGTCCGTCTTCAAGATGCCTCAATGAGTGCTTTTAGAGAAGTATGTGTATCGGCGAGGATTGCAGGATGTTTCGATCCGGGGCTTAAAATATCTCATTCCGAATCCTGAGTGTCCGAATCCTGGGTATGCCTGACAAGAACCTCGTCGATAAGGCCGTATTCCACCGCCTCCTGCGCATTCATGTAGAAATCCCGGTCAGCATCAGCGTGAATCCTCTTTCTATCCTGCCCTGTGTGCTTCACGAGAATATCCTCAATCAGCTCTCTATTGCGGACGATCTCCTTTGCGGCAATTTCTATATCAGTTGCCTGTCCCTGCGCGCCCCCAAGGGGTTGATGCAGCATGAGCCGCGCGTTTGGAAGCGCATACCGTTTTCCCTTCGCCCCTGCGGTGAGAAGTACAGCCGCCATACTCGCCGCCTGTCCGATGCATATTGTAGACACATCGGGCTTCACGTACTGCATGGTATCGTATATGGCGAGCCCTGCCGTAATAAGGCCTCCCGGGCTGTTGATGTAGAGAAAGATGTCTCTTTCAGGGTCCTCACCCTCGAGGAATAGAAGCTGGGCTATTATGAGGTTCGATGTAACATCCCCTATCTCCGAATCAATAAAAATGATCCGGTCCTTCAATAATCGTGAGTATATATCGTATGCCCTCTCGCCCCGGCTCGATTGCTCAACCACCATGGGTACAAGTGCCATCAGTTTGTTTCCTCCCGGTATGTAATGTGTTTCTCTTTTTCCAGCTTTGCATTTTTATAGATAAAGTCAAGCGCCCCGCTGATCTGTAATCTGAACCGTATCCCGTCTATGCTTCCGGCGTCTTCAAGTTGTTTTTTCACCGATTCGAAGCTTTTTTTCTGACTTTCCGCATATTTCCGTATTTCGTCATCGGTCTCTTTGTCAGTGATGGTAATCTTCTCCTTCTTCGCAATTTCATTCAGCACGAGATCCTGTTTGAGATTGTCGACAGCGCGCGGCATCAGGTTTTTCCTGTATTCGTCGTATTTTTTACCATCCTGCTTGAGTTTTTCCATGTCGATTCTGTATGAATAGGCAATATCACCCAAAATGCGGTCGATTTCATTTTCGACCATTGTTTTCGGGATATCGAACTCAGTTTTTTCGATAACCTTCTTCAGCAATTCGTCTTTGGTTTTCTGGTCAGAAAGCTTCTCTGCATTTTCTTTGATATCCGCCCGTATCTTCGCTTCGAGCTCTTTCAGCGTCTTCACATCGCTTATATCCTGGGCAAAATTATCATCAAGTTCAGGAAGCTGTTTCTGTTTTACTTCATTTACCCGTATGTGCAGTGTTACAGTACGTTTTAATTTTTTCTCATTTTCGTCTTCGTTCTCATGAACCAGCTCTATATCTTTCTCGTCCCCCTTTGCCATACCGATGAGCTGTTTGGCAAGCTGATCATCCTTTTTATCGAGTAAGATCGTCTGGTTTTCCTTCTTCTCCCCGTTTTCTTCGGAAATTTCCTCGTAGTCGATGACCACGTAGTCGCCCATCTTCGCCTTGCCGTCAATGCTCATAAGAGTTGCAAACCGTTCCCGGAGGGCTTCGAGCTCATCGATTACGGCCTTATCGGTGATGTCGTAGATGTACTTATCGGACTCTATCTGTTTGTATTCCGTAAGTTTTATCTCGGGCATGATATCGCATTCAGCGCTGAACGAAAAATTGTCTTCGCCGGCGAGTTCTCCCATCTGGGTGATAGTCGGATCCGCTATCGGTTTGTACTCGGATTCTTTCAGAATTTGAGAAAGTGACTTCGAGAGTATCTCGCTCACTGTTTCGTTTTTTATGCTTTGAGCAAAACGCTGAAGGATAAGAGTTCTCGGTACTTTGCCCTTTCGAAACCCGGGAAGCTTCGCGTTTCTTTCATAATCCTTGATAACCGATTCCTCCGTGTCTTTAACCGATAATTTGTCCACTGTTACCTGTATGCTTATTTTTGCATTCTTTTCCTTTGTAATCACCTTTTCAAACTGCATGCACTCCCTTTCTTGTCTTTTGAGAATTTGTGTGCCGGATTTTTCACAGTGCACCTGTGCCATTAATATTCCAAAACTGCTTACGTGTAAAGATACTGTTATTGTACCGAAAAGCTAAATAGTTTTGCGAAGGCGTACTTGCTGGAGGAGTGTGTATTTGCGATGATTTTGTGCAGTTGGCAGTTTAAACGAAGAAATACTCAAGACAGTGAAAAAATGAGCGGGAAACGGGACTTGAACCCGCGACATCCACCTTGGCAAGGTGGCGCTCTACCACTGAGCTATTCCCGCCTTCGAATCGTTGACAAATGTAGGGTACTATGAATTTTCCACCGAAGTCAAGGTTATTTTGTTTCGCTCCCTTTCCGAGGACAAAAAAGCGGTACAGTATACTCCCCGTGCTACGCACTGCCGGCAGGCGATGCCTCCCGTGCAATTCGGTGCATCGGAGTACATACTTACTCATTTTCCAGTTCAATGACATACGCCTTTGCTTCAAACATGAGCCGTTCCTGGAATTCCCTGTCGTTGTAGTAATAGCGATCCAGCAGGTTTTGAAGTTCATTCAGGGAAACTTGGGATTTCTCTTTGAATTTTTCTGGATCGTATTTATACACGCGGAGATGGGAAAGAATCTCTTTCACACCGCTGTACAGTGCGTTTGTTTTTTCCTGTGTGTGCAGGGCCTGTGTGTACTGTTGATATGTTCTGTTCAGTGCTTCATCGTGTAGCTCGTCGAATGCCATTAACGCAGCTCCTGTTATACAGTTGGTGTGGGAGCGGAAATCACCAAGAGTACAATGTATCACAAACCGGATGATTTTCAGTTTTAGGTATTCAATATGTACAATACTCTACGGAAGCAGATGAATACCAGACTGCCTGGTTGGTTTTTTATATTGTCGGAATAAACAGGATTCTCATGACCCTGTTACCGGATTGAGATATGATATAGTGCAGGATCTTTCAGCACTCGATGAAAACTGATCAATTGGCGCAGCAGTATTAAACCCGGAAGAGGAAAAACCAGGGTCTTTTTTCAGGTGTTTTTTGATGCCGGGTTTCATTTGACATCTTTTCTTCAACGGCCCAAATTTTCTCATTAAATGATTTTTCATATTCACGTTCCTGTTCCATTACCTTTACCATGTATGAACCCGCTCCTTTCGTATACAGACCGTTATAGTGAATAACTGACTCACCCCACGTTTTATACCGTTTTTTCAGTTTGACGAGAAACTCGCAGCCGAGACGGAGATTAGTATCGACCTCGAGCAACTGTGCCTTCGAATAGCCTTTGAAGGTTCTGCTGTTCAGGGACATCAGGCCGTAATCATATGTGCGGTTGGAGTTCTTATTGACCGCGCGGGGGTTGAAGTTGCTCTCTGCGCTGATAATCGCAAACAGGAGTGAGGTGGGAATATCATATATAATGGAATAGCTCATTATTATTCTGGAAAGCGTCGGATCACCCGTGATTTCCGTATAGATGGCAATGATTTTATCGGTCTCTCCTCTGTTGAGCTCTTCTTCGATCTTTCTATTGATATCTTCCCGCTGAAGGTACGGTCTGGAAACGGCCGCTCCTGAAGTTTCATCTTTGATTTTGGTTTCTCCCAGATTGAGATACATATTGACGAAGAGCATGCCTATGATCAGTAACAGCAATACCCATATGATTGTTTTTCCTTTTTTACTCATTTACATCTTCTCCTTTATATGCTGCTTTTGCAGTACATATGCTACCTTTGCAGTACAGGCGTTTTATTACGCTCAAACCTGGCCGCACGGTTTTGATGATTATCTTGAAATAAGCCGGTTTTTTATGATTTAGTATTAGGTGCCAGGAAGAGTTTTTACTGCGGTAAAAGGTTCTCCATTACAGACAAAATTTTCATTAGCGTTAATATACTAGTATTATTGTCTATAATAAATATTTTTTTGTTCTGATTTTTCATTTTAGTGATGATTGAATGGGTATTTACACGGTGTTTTTTTGTGAGTTTTCCCCCGGCAGATATGGGAGGATAATTGCGAGAGGGGGGACTCGAACCCCCAAACCTCGCGGCACTAGATCCT
>CAYSRJ010000071.1:0-3679 GCA_964433545.1 uncultured Spirochaetota bacterium
CCGCAGAAGTGATGGTTTTATGTTGTGGGTCAAGCATTCTATGGGGAAAAAAGAGTAATTTCCTGAGCAATATTAAAAACTTAGAGATCAGCTTGCGCTGATTGGATATATTTGCACAGGAAGTATAACCACAGTATACTGTAAGTGTGGAAAACCATACTGTTATTGCGCAAAGGATAAAAAGGCCGTCCATATAATGTTTGGACCCGTAAAGTTAAGGGGAAAACGGTCACCAGGAATCTTACAAATGAACAGGCTAAACTATGCAGAGAATGTATTCATAACTTGAGGCAACTTGAAGGCATTATAGAGAAAATGAAAGAGTTGACTGCTAAGTACATCGAAGAGCAGAAATAAGTTTCCCTAAAAATCGTTATTAAATAATGAGGAAAAAGTATATTTTTTACCTGCGGAAAGAGTTTAAATGTATAATAATATGAAAATAATGCATCGAAAGAAATATTTATGATGTCACCATAATTCTTGGAAAAGTATAAATAAGAACATTGCCCGAGTGTAATGTCGACATGGCACAAGAGATAAACATACGAGAAGGCCAAGTACTTACGGGCTCTCTGTTCAACGAGCCTATGCGCGTTGAGACGGTAAAAGAGGATGGTGACGGCACCTGGTCCCTAGGCCTCGTAGGTACGCGGTCAGAGCGTTTCAGGAAGGTGACGCTTACCGCTAAAGACATAGACGACCTAACAGTACTTGACTCGGAATTTACTTACAATGGCGATGGAAGGCTTCTCCGATTAGGGCTTCAGGCCTATTCCTTCGGTATTGCATACGAGTACGACCCTTATTTCGGCCTTTCGATCTCCCGTGTCGATCCCCTGCCGCATCAGCTTGAGGCTGTTTACGATTACCTGCTGAAGCTCGCCCGAGTTCGGTTCCTGTTAGCGGACGATGCCGGGGCCGGTAAAACCATCATGGCCGGCCTTCTCATGCGTGAACTGCAGCTTCGTGGACTCGTTGAACGAGTTCTCGTTATCTGCCCTGCCAATCTGTCCTTTCAATGGCAGCGTGAGCTTAAAGAGAAATTTGACGAGAAGTTTCTGGTACTCAAGGGGGGTGATATCAGGGACCAATTCGGTGTAAATCAATGGATTGAACAGAAAAAAGTCATCACGTCCCTTGATCTTGCCAAGCGAGAGGAGATACTGCCTGGCCTTAAACAGGTACACTGGGATTTAGTGGTAATAGACGAGGCTCACAGGATGTCATGGACGCCGCCAGCCCGAAAGACGGCAAGGTATGCGCTCGGTGAACTGGTGCGGGATACATCGGATCATCTTCTGCTGTTGACGGCAACTCCGCATAAAGGCGATCCTAAAAATTTCGCTTTATTCTTACAGCTACTCGATAACGATGCCTACGCAGATGTAAAGTCTATTAACCAGGCCATGGACCGTCGTCGCGCACCGTTCTATCTCAGACGCACCAAGGAGGCGATGGTATATTTCCCGGAACAAAGCTCTGATGGTACTTGGACTGCCAAGAAGATCTTTACCAAACGAATTACCCATACGGTCAATTTCCAAATAGACGGCCTGGAATTCGACCTTTATAAAGATGTCACAAGGTTTGTCAAACGGCAAAGCGCGAAAGCCGCATCGCAAGGTGACAATCCCCGCGCACGGGCGGTGGGTTTCCTCATGTCCCTATATCAGCGGAGGCTGGCTTCCAGCGTTTATGCCATGAGGCATAGCCTGGATAATCGTGCAAGAAGGCTCGAAGATGGCCTGCAGCATGCCCGGGAACTTGTTCAGCTTGCCCCGCCGGAGCTTCCCGACCCGGAAGAGCTCGAAGAGATGGAAGAGGATGAGCGCGAGCGTCTCGAGAAGACGCTTGAAGCAATTACGTTAACCGCCAATGCCGAATATATTCGTGAAGAGATCACAGAGCTGCGTCAACTTGCCGAACAGGCTCAAGCAGTCGAAGAATCGGGTGTTGAAGCAAAGCTCACCAAACTCAAGGCTCTTCTCCAGGAGGAGGGTTTCTTTGACAATCGAGAAAAGCGCCTCCTTATATTCACCGAGTTCAAAGATACCCTCGACTACCTTATGGATAAACTTAAAAAATGGGGTTTTGATATTGGCTGTATACATGGCGGCATGAAACCGGGCTCCCGTAATGAAGCAGGTACGCGCCTGTATACGGAACAGCAATTCCGTGAAGGGACTATTCAGGTCCTTGTAGCAACTGAGGCAGCTGGCGAAGGAATCAATCTTCAGGTCTGCAATATTCTCTTTAACTATGACATACCTTGGAACCCAAATCGCCTTGAGCAGCGGATGGGCCGAATTCACCGCTACGGCCAAAAAAAAGACTGCCTTATATTTAATTTTGTTGCTTCAAATACCATTGAGGGCCATGTGCTCCAACGCCTCCTTGATAAGCTGCAGGAAATTCGCGATGCTCTTAACGATGATGCGGTTTTTAATGTTGTAGGAGAGGTCCTCCCATCATCACATGTAGAACGAATCTTACGCGATTACTACGCCGGGAAGCTCGGCGATGCGGACCTCGAAGAGCGGTTGCTTTCAAACGTCGATGAGGAACGTTTCCGTGCTATCTGCCGGAATGCATTAGAAGGATTAGCCTCAAAGAAGCTCAACTTGAACATGCTTGTAGAACGCCGAGCCCTTGCACAAGAACGGCGGATTGTGCCGGAGACAATTGCACGTTTTATACGAGAGGCTTCCGAATATGTCCCGTTTAATATAAGATTTATTGAGCGTATACAGCATTCGTTTGAACCATCCCGGACCCCGCCGGTATTGCACCGCTACGAACGCGAACCGGAATGGAAGCTTTCTTCCTTGGCAAATAAATATCCTCGATGCTCGACTGATCGGGATACCGCAGAGAATAACAATCTGGAGTGGGTCACGCCGGGACATCCATTATTTGAGGCTATTCGGCGGCACATTCTCCATTTGGCCCAGGAAACGTTCTCCAGGGGAGCCTGTTTCTACTCACTCCAGCATGATCAACCGTCAAGGATCGATTTTTACCGTGCGCGTGTTGTGGATGGACTCGGGCTCAATGTTCACGAACGTATGTTCGCTGTAGAGCAGTCCACAGATGGCAGTATACACCTTCGCGAACCAGGTATGCTCGGCAACTTCTCTCCTGTGGAACTATCGACCGATATCCCAGAAATGGCGAATATCTCGGAGATCGGAACATGGCTGCATGAGCACGCCCTTCAGCCTTTTCTGGAAGAGACGCGAAAGGAACGAGTTGATGAGGTTGAACGCATCGCCGAGCACGTTGAGCTGTCGCTTACAGAGCTTTTACAGCGTGTGGATGAGGAGATAGGCAAGGCGAACGAGGCTAAGGAAAGGGGAATTGCCGGAGCAGATGGACGGTTAGCACAGGCCGAGAACCGTCATGCCGAACTGATGGAACGCCGGGAGCGGCGCAGGGAGGAGCTTGAGCGGCAGCGATCCCTTTCACTCCAGGCCGTTGAAAGGATCGCGAGCGTTATCGTAGTTCCACATCCCGAACGAGAGGCGCCGGATGTTCGTCGTATAAGGCCGAACCTGGAAACCGAGGCAATCGCAATGAAGATCGTGATGGACCACGAAAAGAGCAAGGGATGCCAGGTTTACGACATTCATGAGAAGGATTTAGGATACGATGTAACGAGCCTTGATTTAAAGTCAGG
>CAYSRJ010000072.1:0-3536 GCA_964433545.1 uncultured Spirochaetota bacterium
CGGAGTTCAACGCCGCGGTTCTGCGGGCGCAGTTGAGGCGATTTCCCGAACAGCACCGCCTGCGAAACGCCAATGCCCGCTATCTGACCGGGAAGCTGAACGCGATAGGGGGCATCCGGGTGATGGAACCCACCCCCGGAACGGAGGAGCTCGGGTACTACGTCTATCCTTTCCTGTTCGATCCGGCCGAGTTTTCCGGCATCACCGGGGAGGAGTTCCGCCGCAGGCTGACAGCGGCCGGAATTCCTACCGTCGACTGTTATCCGCCGCTGCACCGATTGAGCTGCTTCCGGGAACGGAATCTGCGCAAGGGTATCGACTACTCCCGGGCAAACTGGGGAGGGCCGCTGTCGGAGGATTCCCGCTTTCCCGTAGTTGTCGACGTTTACTCCCGCTCGATCGAGCTGCCCCATGAGGTGCTTCTGGCGCAAAAGCGACAGCTCGAATACATCGCCTCGGTCATCCGGAATATTTAGCCCGAGGGCCTAGGGAAGCAGCAGCACCTTGCCTGAGGTTTTCCGGGCCTCCAGGCGGCGGTGGGCCTCGGCCGCCTCGGCCAGGGGTATCCTGTCTCCGATGTGCAGGACCAGCGCGCCCGCGGCGATCCAGCCCAAAACCTCCGAGGCTCGTCTCTCCAGGCTGGCCCGATCCGCTACGTAGTGAAACAGGGAGGGCCGGGTCAGGTAGAGGGAGCCTTTTGCGCCCAGGATGGCCGGCTCGATCGGCTCGATCTTGCCGCTGGACTGGCCGAAGCTGACCAGCATCCCCCGCCGGCTCAGGCAGTCCAGGCTCTTGAGGAAGGTGGTCCGGCCTACACCGTCGTAGACGGCGTTGACGCCGGCGCCTTGGGTCAGATCTTTGACCTCCTCCACGAAATCCGTCTGGCTGTAGAGGATCACCTGGTCGGCCCCGGCTTTGCGGGCCAGCTCGGCCTTGGCTTCGGTGGAAACGGTGGCCAGCACGCGGGCTCCCCTGTGCTTGGCCACCTGGACCAGCAGCTGCCCCACCCCGCCGGCTGCGGCATGGATCAGCACGGTATCCCCCTTCTTGATCGGATAGGTGTCCACGGCCAGGTAGTGGGCGGTCATACCCTGGAGCATCGCCGCAGCAGCTTCGGGAAAACCGACCGCCTCGGGAACTTTCACCAGCTTGTCCGCCGGCACGGCCACGTACTCTGCATAGGACCCCGGCCCTCCGGCCCAGGCCACCCGATCACCCACAGCCAGGGTATCGACCCCCAAACCGATCCGGCTCACGGTTCCCGAGCCCTCCATACCCAGGACGTAGGGCAGCTGCACGGGGTACAGTCCGTTGCGCTGATACACATCGATGAAGTTGACCCCCGCCGCCTCGACCTTGACTACCGCCTGTCCGGCGGCGGCCTCCGGTTCGGTCAGCTCGGCCACTGCCATGACCTCGGGCCCGCCGTTTTTCTGTATCTGAATCGCTTTCATGATTTAACCCAAGTTCACCATCCCTAATGGTATATCCCTACGGCACAGGAAATTATTTTTGAATGTTGGTCACTACCGATTGTATGCCAGCCTCCGCCGCGGCAGCGGCACGCCGGAGAGCCCGAACATCCGGTAGATCTCCTGATGCTCCGGTTCCAGCCTCGAGTTCACCCGCACATACTTCTGACCGATGCCGCCATCATCCTCCTTCACCCTGTAACCGATCGTCATCCGTTCGTGGGTCCTGAGAACGTTGCACACCGTCGGCCACTTCCTCCGATCCCCACCGGCCCGCAAGCGGCTCTCGATCGCATGCAGCAGATGATAGGCCACCACTGAGATGAACATGTGCGTGTCCACCCTGTCCTCTTTCTGATGAAAGTTCGGTCTCAGGCCCAGAGAAGATTTCATGCACATAAAAGCGTACTCTATTTGTCCCAGCATCGTGTAGATGCCCCAGATCTCCTCATCCTCCAGATCCAGGCGGTCGGTCCTCAACACGTAGCTACCCTCCTGGGTCGTCTCACGATCGTACTTGCCTTCCTTTTTCTTCCATACTATATCGACCGCTTTCAGGCTCTTGTCCGTAGCCGGCTTATCCGCTTCCGGCTTCACCTCCACCTCGTAGAGCTTCGCCGCCCGAGGGTATTTCTCTTTCAGCTTTCCCACCAACTCCACCGCTTTGCCGTACCTCTTGGTGCGGTGCGGGACGTTCAGCCCCGCCCTGTAATACTCAAGCCGTTCTGTAAAAAGCTGCTCCACCCGGGTGCGCATGCTCCGCTCTTTCTGGATTTTCTTCTCGCTGCGGCACAGCAGATACACTTCCTGCTCCTGGATGAACCGCTTGACCTCGATCTTCACACCTTTCTTCTCATCCTCGGTAAGCACCTTCATCCCCGAGAACTCCTTGGCAAACGGCGCCTTGCCCCGGTTCACCGCGATGTAGTGATAGTGCTTTTCCTTCAACCACTTCAGGTTCTCTTCCGTGGCAATCCCGGCGTCAATCACGATCGTGCGATCACAGCCCGGTTCCAGATGCTTCTCCAAGGACCGGACCATCCCGGCCAGGGTTTCGGCCTCATACTGGTTGCCGGGAAAAAGCTCACTGTACTTGGCAAAGCCTGACTCATCCACGATCAGCCCCAGGGTCACCAGCTTACAGTCATTGCGCTTCTCCTTGCTGCGCCCCCACAGCGCCTTGGGATTCCCGGCCGCCTCGCCCTCAAAGTAGCTGTTGGTCAGATCGAGGAAGAACAGCGTTTCCGAAAGCCAGAACAACTCCTTCTCCGTGTTGCATAGATGCTCTTCCAGCTGTTTCTTCAAACCATACAGGGTATCCCCCGAGCGGTAGTAGGAGTTTAGTGAATTGCGTAACGGAGCTCCGACAAGCTCATACAACGCGCTTCGCTTCTCCGCCCACCCCTTGGTGTATCGTTCGCTGCCCGCATCCACCAGCCGCCCCACCACCAGCGCTTCCAGCAGCGGTGTCACGTTGGCCGACACCTCCTGCTTCTCAAAGAACTCCTTCATCCCCAGCTCCTTCCACACCGAGTGGCACAGATACTCAGGCCCCAGGCTGCGAGGCGATTCAATTTCCAGGGAGTTGAGGTCCACGTTTTGAAAATCACTTGCCTGCTTCTCCTCCAGCTGTTCGGACTGTTTTTTGAAGATCTTTCTGGCAGCCTCCCGGGCGCTTCGCTCCAAAGCTTTGTCCAGCTCCACCAGGCTCTTCTGACCGGTGAGGATATCTTCGATCCGCCGGGCAAAGACCGGGTACTGGGCGGGCTCGATCTGGAGGTTGCCCAAGTTCAGCACCAGTCGCTGCCGGGGTCCTTTGTCCGTTCTCACGCTTTCCACCAGCTGCAGGTACTCGTAGAGTTTTTGGGTTCGGCCGTTGCGTTTTTTGACTTTCTTGATGAACATGGTGAGAAGGATAGCACAGCCGGCAGGAACTGTCAAGAGAAATATTATGTGTGTGTCACTACATCCCCATTTTGCCCGATTTCCGTGCATTTCCATGCGTGCAGCAGCGTCTCAGCACCCGCAAATCGGCCCAATTCTGTAAGTTTTGGTGAACTTGGG
>CAYSRJ010000073.1:0-3159 GCA_964433545.1 uncultured Spirochaetota bacterium
TCTGTCCTGAGTACATAGCTCCCTTCCCGACCAGTCTCTTCTTCATACAATCCAGCCTTCTTATCCCATACAATCTCTATAGCTCGAATACTCGGGTCACTCGCGTCCTTCCCACTTTCAGGCCTAACATCCACTTCGTATAACTTCGATGCCTTCGGATACTTCTCTTTAAGCTTCCCTATAAGCTCCAACACCTTCCGATACTTCTTCGTACGATTCGCTAGGTTGAGCCCTCTTTTGTAATATTCCAATCGCCCTAAAAATAGCTCCTCTACCCTCGTGCGCATGCCCGTCTCTTTCGCCGCTTTACTCTCACTCCTGCACAATATATAGGCCTCACCCTCATGCTCATACCTCTTCACTTCCACTTTTATCCCTCTCCCCGCATCCTCCCTGATCACCTCCATCCCACCGTACTCCTCTTCAAACGGTACCTTGCCCCTGTTCACCACCACATAATGATACCCCTTCTCCTTCAGCCACCCTATATTCTCTTTCGTCGCTATCCCTGCATCCACTACTATCGTCTTATCCTTTGTTCTATCAGGTACATGTCTCTCAAGACCTTTAATCATCCCCTCCAATGTCTCCCCCTCAAACTGGTTCCCCGCAAATAGCTGACTGTACTTCGAAAAACCACACTCGTCAACAATTAACCCTAATGTCACCAGCTTGCAGTCATCCCTCTTCTCCTTCGATCGCCCATAGTGCGCCTTCTCATTCTTTGCACCCTGCCCCTCAAAGTACGTATTCGTTAAATCAAAGAAAAATATCTTCTCCGATAGTGAAAAAAGATCCCTCTCCACCCCCGATAAATGCTTCTCAAGTCCCTCTTTTATCCTGTATAACCGGTCCCCTACCCGATAGTACGAGTTTAACGATGGCCGTAAAGGATTCCCCGCCAGTTCATATAACGCCGACCGCCCCTCTGCCCACTCCTTCGTATATAACTCACTCCCAGGATCTATGAGTCTCCCTATCACTAACGCCTCCATCAGCGGCGCCACATTCTTACTTATCCCCTGCCGACTTAAAAAATCATCCATCTTTAACTCTTCCCATACACTATGACACACATATTCCGGCCCAAGACTCCTGTGCGTCTCGCTCTCAAGAGAATTAACATCTACCCTCTGATAGTCCGTTTCTTCCCTTTCACCTATCTCCTTCGCCTGTTTCCTGAATATCTTCTCCGCTGCCAACCTCGCCTGCTTCTCAAGATTCACATCTAAATCAAGAAAACTCCTCTGACCCGTCAGTATATCCTCAACCCTCTTCGCAAACGCCTTGTACTGGGTAGGATATATATCCAGGTTTCCCAGATTGAGTATGAGCCGTTGCCGGGGCCCTTTCTCGGTCCTGACGTTTTCCACCAGGTGTATATACTCGTATACCTTTTGAGTTTTGCCGTTTCTTTTTCTTACTTTTTTTACATACATGTGCTCAATATACCATAGGGTCGGTGGTATGTCAAGAGAAAAACAGTATGTGTGTCACTACAATGGAATATTTGAAAGAAAGTAAAATTAATTCATAGAATAGCTTGAGTTATAAATTCAGAGACTATAAAAATATACAAAATCAGCTGTTTTTAATCCAAATTTGGCGAAGTTGGGTTAAAATAAAAATGCAAGTGGTGGTAGTCTAAATCGTGAGATGTGCGATCTACACACGGGTTTCAAAGGAGGAGCAGGCAAAAGAAGGATACTCTCTACCTGCTCAAGAAGAAAGGTTAAGAGCACATGCGAAAGGTCAAGGTTGGATTATGTATAAAGTTTATGTTGATGATGGGTATTCTGCCGGTAGTAAAAATCGTCCAGCTTTGAAAAGACTTTTATTTGACGGTTCTTTGAAGAGATTTGATACTGTTCTGGTCTATAAGATAGACAGGTTATCACGAAGTCTGAAGGACCTAATAGACGTCGTTGCTGAATTGAACAGCTACGACATCGGATTTAAATCCTGTACAGAGCTCATTGATACCACAAGGCCAGAAGGCCGGTTAATGTTTCATCAATTCGGCTCATTTGCTCAGTATGAGCGTGAGTTGATCAGCCAAAGAACAAAGTTCGGGATGATAAAAAGATTGAAACAGGGATTGTGGAACGGGCAGGCTCCATACGGGTATAAAATAGTTAAAAGCAAATTGGTTATAAACAGGAAAGAAGCGGATCTGGTACGGATGATCTTCGATTTGTACCTCAAAAAGAACATGGGAGTAGTCAGTATTAGCAGGGAACTGAATAGATTAGAAATCAAGCCCCGAAAGGGCAAGATGTGGAAAGGGAATACGATACACAATATCATCACCAATCCAATTTATGCCGGATATGTAAGATGGGGAGGGGAGATGGCAGAAGGAACACATACGCCGATTATTGAGAAAGACGTTTTTGATATAGCGCAGGAGACGCTGAAGCAGAGGAACCATCAGACCCGGCAGCTCAGGGGCCCGAACTATTTGACCGGCTTGGTCAGATGCGGGAAGTGCGGATCACCAATGCATGTGAACTATCCTGGAGCGGAGTCCAAAAGGAGATTCAAATACTACGAGTGCAACAACCGGTATAACTTTCAAAGCTGCGATCAGGGCTATATCAGAGCAGATATACTTGAACAGAGTGTGATCAAAGAGATCGGAAAACTATCGGAAAGGCAGGATGTGATCACGGAACTGATGCGGGATTACGTGGCTCACAACAGGTCAAAACTGCCGGAGCTGGGGGAAGAAAAGAAAAGGATCATGAAGGAGATGGAGCTGTTTGAGAAGGAGAAAGCAAAATTATCGAGATGGCTGCTGAATAATGAGCTTACTCCCCAGTCGGTGAGCTACATCAATGCCCAGATCGACGGGTATGGCGAGAAAGAACAGGAACTTCAGGGGCGGCTCTGGGAGATCGAGGATAAGGTCAGTGCCATTCAAAAAGAGACAGTTAATGCCGAAGGGGTAGGAGATTATCTGAAAGATTTTGTTCGATCCTTTGAGGAATCAGATACTGGGGAAAGAGAGCTCCTCGTACAGTCTCTGGTAACGGAGGTCGTAATCAAACCAGATAAAAAGGTGACCGTTGAGCTTCGACCACCTTTCGGGTTTATTACCCCCTCATTAGCGCTACGGGGAATCGAACCCCGGTTTGAAGAATGAGAATCTCCTGTCCT